>NZ_JBVPGN010000026.1:0-277506 GCF_055816715.1 Enterobacter sp. PL_is514
ACTCAGAGACTTGGTATTCATTTATTGTCCGAAGACATTAAGAATCCATGTCACTTTGAGTGCCCACACAGATTGTCTGATAAATTGTTAAAGAGCAGTGCCGCTTCGTTTTCGCTGCGGCGCGGGGTGTGCATATTACGCCTTCCCGCTTCAGAGTCAAGCGTTTATTTTCGCTATTCTCTGCTGACCCGGCGGCGTGTGTGCCGTTGTTCCGTGTCAGTGGAGGCGCATTATAGGGAGTAATTCCGAACCTGCAAGGATAAAGTGAAATTTATTTACTGACTGCTCACTTTCCAGGCAAAACCGACTCCAGACCTCAATTTTCGCCTGGTTTTTAAACAAAAACGAGCCGCAAGCGGCTCGTTTTTGCGTTTTGTGACTTACTGCACTGCCACAATGCGATCGTCGTTGGCTTCCAGACGAATAACTTTGCCTGGAATCAACTCTCCGGAGAGGATCTGCTGCGCCAGTGGGTTTTCGATCTGCTGCTGGATAGCACGTTTCAATGGACGCGCACCGTAAACCGGATCGTAACCATTCTCGCTCAGCAGCTTCAGCGCCTCGTCGGAGATGTGAATTTCATACCCACGCTCTTCCAGACGTTTGTACAGACGCTGCAGCTGGATCTGCGCAATCGACGCAATGTGTTTCTCACCCAGAGGATGGAATACCACCACTTCATCAATACGGTTGATGAACTCAGGACGGAAGTTATGGCTCACCACACCGAGCACCAAATCCTTCATATGGCTGTAGTCCAGTTCACCGAAACGCTCCTGAATCAAATCAGAACCCAGGTTCGAGGTCATGATGACAACCGTATTACGGAAGTCGACCGTTCTCCCCTGCCCGTCGGTCAGACGCCCATCATCCAGCACCTGCAACAGGATGTTGAACACATCCGGGTGTGCTTTTTCCACTTCATCCAGCAGGATGACGGAATAAGGACGACGGCGAACCGCTTCCGTCAGGTAACCGCCTTCTTCATAACCGACATATCCCGGAGGCGCACCGACCAGACGTGAGACGGAGTGTTTCTCCATAAACTCGGACATGTCGATACGCACCATCGCGTCGTCGCTGTCGAACATAAAGTTAGCCAGCGCTTTACACAGCTCGGTTTTACCGACACCGGTCGGCCCCAGGAACAGGAACGAACCGATAGGACGATTAGGATCGGAAAGCCCCGCACGGCTACGGCGAATAGCGTTCGATACCGCCTCAACCGCTTCGTTTTGACCAATCACACGATTGTGGAGATCGTTCTCCATGCGCAGCAGTTTTTCACGCTCGCCTTCCAGCATGCGCGCCACCGGAATACCGGTCCAGCGAGCAAGCACTTCCGCGATTTCTGCATCCGTCACCTTATTACGTAACAGACGCATCGTTTTCCCTTCTGACTGCGTCGCTATCTCAAGCTGTTTTTCCAGCTCAGGAATTTTGCCGTACTGCAGTTCAGACATCCGCGCCAAATCGCCGACACGGCGAGCCTGCTCAATGGCAATTTTTGCCTGTTCGAGTTCAGCTTTGATGGTCTGCGTGCCAGAAAGGGATGCTTTCTCGGCTTTCCACTCTTCTTCCAGCTCAGAATACTGGCGCTCTTTATCGTCCAGTTCTTCATTGAGCATATCGAGGCGTTTCTTACTGGCTTCATCAGACTCTTTCTTCAGCGCCTGCTGTTCCAGCTTGAGCTGAATGATGCGTCGGTCAAGCCGGTCCAGCTCTTCCGGCTTCGAGTCAATTTGCATACGAATGCTCGACGCCGCTTCATCAATCAGGTCGATCGCTTTATCCGGCAGCTGACGGTCAGCAATATAACGATGCGAAAGCGTCGCCGCCGCAACGATGGCCGGGTCAGTGATCTGCACGTGGTGGTGCAGTTCATAGCGCTCTTTCAGACCACGCAGGATCGCGATGGTATCTTCAACGCTTGGTTCAGCAACAAACACTTTCTGGAAACGACGCTCAAGAGCAGCATCTTTCTCAATGTACTGACGATACTCATCCAGCGTAGTGGCACCGACGCAGTGAAGCTCACCGCGCGCCAGCGCAGGTTTCAGCATATTCCCGGCATCCATCGCGCCGTCTGCTTTACCCGCGCCGACCATGGTGTGCAGTTCATCGATAAACAGAATGACGTTGCCTTCCTGCTTCGCCAGGTCGTTAAGCACGCCTTTCAGGCGCTCTTCGAACTCGCCGCGGTATTTCGCACCGGCCACCAGCGCGCCCATGTCCAACGCCAGCACGCGGCGGCCCTTCAGGCCTTCCGGCACTTCACCGTTGACGATACGCTGCGCCAGCCCTTCAACAATGGCGGTTTTACCGACACCCGGTTCACCAATCAGCACCGGGTTGTTCTTGGTACGACGCTGCAGTACCTGAATGGTACGGCGGATTTCTTCATCACGGCCGATAACCGGGTCAAGTTTGCCCTGTTCAGCACGCTCGGTCAGATCGACCGTAAATTTCTTCAAAGCCTGACGTTGGTCTTCGGCTCCCTGATCGTTCACGCTTTCACCTCCGCGCATTTTCTCAATCGCCTGAGTCACATTGGCGGTGGTCGCACCGGCAGATTTCAGCAGGTCGGTCAAGGTACCGCGTGATTCAAGCGCCGCCAGAACAAATAGCTCTGACGAAATAAAGTTGTCCCCACGTTTTTGCGCCAGCTTGTCGCAAAGGTTCAGCACGCGCACCAGATCCTGCGACGGCTGAACGTCGCCGCCGGTCCCTTCGACCTGCGGCAAACGGCTCAGCGCCTGATCGATAGCGGTGCGTAACTGGCCAGCATTAATGCCAGCGGACGTTAATAAAGGACGTACCGATCCCCCTTCCTGATTCAGCAAGGCGCTCATTAAATGAAGAGGTTCGATAAATTGGTTGTCGTGCCCCAGTGCGAGGGACTGGGCATCGGCGAGAGCAAGCTGGAATTTATTAGTAAGACGATCCAGACGCATAACTCCTCCCATAACAGGTCAAATTTGCTACTGGAGATTAAATGAGGTCATCCCTCAATTATTCAAGGTTAATGACCTGAATTATGTGAAAAGAAAACGGCACGTACCGGATCGTCTTGATTCTTTAGGTTATATCAGCCAAATAAAACTTGCCATACGACCAGTGGTCTTGTCGCGGCGATAAGAGAAAAAATCACCCTTTTCGGTGAATGTGCAGCGATCGCCGCCGGAGATCTGCGTTACGCCCACGTTATTCAAACGCTGACGCGCAAGCTGGTAAATATCGGCCAGATATTTATCTCCAGAAGGCAGGAAGGCGTCCACCGCTTGCGGATCTTTATCCATAAAGGCGTCGCGGACCTCTGGGCCCACTTCAAAAGCGCGAGGACCAATGGCCGGGCCAAGCCAGGCCATAATATTGGCGGGCTCATCCTTAAAACAGGCGACGGTTTCTTCCAGCACGCCTTCACACAGTCCACGCCAGCCCGCGTGTGCTGCAGCCACCTCGGTACCTGCACGGTTGCAGAACAGCACTGGCAGACAATCGGCGGTCATTACGGCACAAACGGTTCCCGGAGTATTGCTGTAAGAGGCATCAGCGCGTTTAGAAGCATAGGGTTCTCCCGTCAACTTCAGCACCGCCTTGCCGTGAACCTGTTCCAGCCAGACTGGCTTCGACGGCAAGTTCCCCGCAGCAAACAGACGCCTGCGGTTCTCTTCCACGTGTTCCAGGTTGTCACCACAGTGCGCACCGAGGTTCAATGACTCCCACGCGCCCTGGCTAACACCGCCAGTGCGGGTTGAACTGCAGGCAGCCACGCCAGCAGGCAATGGCCACTCCGGGACAATCAGTTTGGTCATAACCAGTCCACTTGATCCTTATGTTCTTCGAAATCAGCACGCATGGCGTCAATAAGATCCACCATATCCTGAGGGATAGGCGCATGCCACTCCATCTGAATGCCGGTGATAGGATGGTAAAGACGCAGCATCGTCGCGTGCAGCGCCTGACGATCGAATTTACGCAATACGCTGATGAACTCATCCGATGCGCCTTTAGGCGGACGCGGACGGCCACCGTAGACCTGATCGCCCACCAGCGGATGGGTAATGTGGGCCATATGCACACGGATCTGGTGAGTACGCCCGGTTTCCAGACGCAGACGCAGGCGCGTATGAATACGGAAGTGTTCCATAATGCGATAGTGCGTCACCGCCGGTTTACCCATCGGATGCACCGACATATGGGTACGCTTGGTTGGGTGACGGCTGATAGGCTCCTCCACCGTTCCGCCAGAGGTCATATGCCCAATGGCTACCGCTTCATACTCACGGGTGATTTCGCGCAGCTGCAGCGACTCCACCAGACGTGTCTGAGCAGGAACGGTCTTCGCCACCACCATCAAACCCGTGGTGTCTTTATCCAGACGGTGCACGATGCCCGCGCGCGGGACATCCGCGATCGGTGGATAGTAATGGAGAAGTGCGTTAAGTACCGTACCGTCAGGGTTCCCCGCGCCCGGATGAACAACCAGGTCGCGCGGCTTGTTGATCACCAGAATGTCATCATCTTCATAGACGATGTCCAGTGGGATATCCTGCGGCTCGAAGCGGATTTCCTCTTCGATTTCAGCATTGATGGCGACAGCTTCCCCACCTAACACTTTCTCTTTTGGTTTGTCCCAGATCTTGCCGTTTACCAGCACGCGCTGGTCAAGGATCCATTCTTTTATGCGTGAACGCGAATAATCAGGGAACAATTCGGCCAAAGCCTGATCTAAGCGTTGACCGAGCTGATTTTCGGAGACTGTTGCGGTGAGTTCTACTCGTTGTGCCATAAACTGCTTCTTCGTTTAACGTTGGGTTTTACGGCTTTGCCGTTTAATATAGTGTGCTATTGTAGCTGGTCTTAATCGGGAGCAGGAACAGAGTTTCTCCCGGACAAACATTTGAGGAAAGTCAAAACGTCATGACGCGCATGAAATATCTGGTGGCAGCGGCCACGTTGAGCCTGGCTTTGGTGGGCTGCTCCGGTTCAAATGAACAGGTCCCTGACAATCCGCCGAATGAAATCTATGCGACTGCACAACAAAAGTTGCAGGACGGTAACTGGAAACAGGCGATAACGCAACTGGAAGCGTTGGATAATCGCTATCCATTTGGTCCGTATTCGCAGCAGGTACAGTTAGATCTCATCTACGCATACTATAAAAATGCCGATCTGCCGTTGGCTCAGGCAACCATCGATCGTTTCATGCGTCTGAACCCGACTCATCCTAACATCGACTACGTGATGTACATGCGCGGTCTTACCAACATGGCGCTGGACGACAGTGCGCTGCAGGGCTTCTTCGGCGTGGATCGTTCCGACCGTGACCCGCAGCATGCGCGTGATGCCTTCAATGACTTCTCCAAACTGGTGCGCGGCTATCCGAACAGTCAGTACGTGACCGACGCCACCAAGCGTCTGGTGTTCCTGAAAGATCGTCTGGCGAAATATGAATACTCCGTGGCGGAATACTATACCCGCCGTGGCGCATGGGTTGCCGTGGTTAACCGCGTAGAAGGTATGCTGCGAGATTATCCGGATACTCAGGCAACGCGCGACGGCCTGAAGCTGATGGAAAATGCTTACCGTCAGATGCAGATGACCGCTCAGGCTGAAAAAGTGGCGAAAATCATCGCCGCGAACAGCAGCAACACCTGATTTTGCCTCAATGCAAAACGGCAGCCCGAAGGCTGCCGTTTTTTTATTCGTTTCTGAGCGTCGCTGAAGCGCGTTAGCCTCAACACATCCTGTCAACTATGGCCCCAATTTATGCCTTCTACAAGGTAAATCTCACCTCTTCCTGCCCTGCCTCACAAAAAAGATTCCCTGACAAAAACCGACAAAATAACGTGATCTAAATCACACATTTTGACATTAGGTCGGGTATGCTGGAATCACCAAGACGGAAAGACAAGAGGTAAAATTTATGACAATGAACATTACCAGTAAACAAATGGAAATTACTCCGGCAATTCGCCAGCACGTCGCAGACCGTCTCGCCAAACTGGATAAATGGCAAACACATTTGATTAATCCACATATCATCCTGTCCAAGGAGCCGCAGGGTTTCATCGCTGACGCAACTATCAATACTCCAAACGGCCATCTGGTCGCCAGCGCAAAACACGAGGATATGTACACCGCTATTAACGATTTGATCAACAAGCTGGAACGGCAGCTCAATAAAGTGCAACACAAAGGTGAAGCTCGTCGCGCCGCAACATCGGTGAAAGACGCCAGCTTCGCGGAAGAAGTTGAAGAAGAGTAATCCTTTAAATTGAGTGTACCGCCAACGCGCCTTCGGGCGCGTTTTTTGTTTTTTATTGACAGGGTGAAAACAGTACGGGTACTTTAACGGTATCACTCACAGGATGACTTTATGAAACTTACGCCGTTCTTCTTCGCATTCTTTTTTACCTTCCCCTGAACGGGAGGCGTTTCGTCGTGTGATAAAGAATGCGAAGACGAACAACAAGGCCTCCCACACCGGGGGGCCTTTTTTATTGATAACGATAAAATGAGACAGGCAACACTATGACACCGGAAAACCCGTTACTGGATCTGCGCGTAAAAATCAGTGCGCTGGATGAGAAACTGCTGGCGCTGCTGGCCGAACGCCGTACTCTTGCCGTTGAAGTGGGCAAAGCCAAACTGGACTCCCATCGCCCGGTTCGTGATATCGACCGCGAGCGGGATCTGCTGGAGCGTCTGATCCAGCTCGGTAAAGCGCATCACCTCGATGCCCACTACATTACCCGGTTGTTCCAGCTCATCATCGAAGATTCCGTTCTCACCCAGCAAGCGCTACTCCAGCAGCATCTCAATAAAACCAATCCACACTCTGCGCGTATCGCCTTCCTCGGGCCCAAGGGCTCCTATTCTCACCTGGCCGCACGTCAGTATGCCGCACGCCATTTCGAAGAGTTTATTGAGAGCGGCTGTGCGAAGTTTGCCGACATTTTTAACCAGGTCGAAACCGGCCAGGCGGATTACGCCGTGGTGCCGATTGAAAACACCAGCTCCGGCGCCATCAACGACGTCTACGACTTGCTGCAGCACACCAGCCTGTCGCTGGTCGGCGAGCTGACGATTCCTATCGATCACTGCGTGCTGGTCTCCGGCTCAACGGACCTGAACACGATCAAAACGGTCTACAGCCACCCGCAGCCGTTCCAGCAGTGCAGCCAGTTCCTGAACCGCTATCCGAACTGGAAAATTGAGTACACCGAGAGCACCTCGGCGGCGATGGAAAAAGTGGCGCAGGCGAACTCCCCCACCGTCGCGGCGCTCGGCAGCGAAGCGGGCGGCGCGCTGTATGGTTTACAGGTGCTGGAACGCAACCTGGCAAACCAGACACAAAACATTACCCGCTTCGTGGTGCTGGCCCGCAAGGCAATCAATGTGTCTGACCAGGTACCGGCTAAAACCACGCTGCTGATGGCCACCGGCCAGCAGGCCGGTGCGCTGGTTGAAGCCCTGCTGGTACTGCGTAATCACAACCTGATCATGACGAAGCTGGAATCACGTCCGATCCACGGTAACCCGTGGGAAGAGATGTTCTACCTCGATATCCAGGCCAACCTGGAATCTGCGTCCATGCAGAAAGCCCTGCGCGAGCTGGGCGAGATCACACGTTCCATGAAGGTGCTGGGCTGCTACCCGAGCGAAAACGTCGTCCCGGTCGATCCGAGCTAACGTTCGATAAAGCGGCTTTTCTTCATCCCTGCCACGTTAACCGGCAGGGTGAAGATGGCGCCGGAGAGCGGATACTTCGCCACCTCTTCTGCATCCATATTTTCCCGCGTGGTGGTAATAAACAGCGTTTTCATGTCATCGCCGCCAAAGCAGACCATCGTCGGGCAACGTACCGGCATGCGGTATTCTTCCAGTTGCTCCCCTTGCGGTGAAAAACGCGCAATACGCCAGCCGTCAAATAGCGCGCTCCAGTAGCAGCCTTCCACGTCCATCGCCGCGCCGTCCGGAATCCCTTCGCCCTCTTTAAACTGACGAAACACCTCACGCCTGCCGGGTTCGCCCTGCTCATCAAGCGGGGTACGGTAAATCACACCGTTTGGCGTGTCTGAGGTAAACATCCACTGCTTGTCCGGGCTAAACGCTAAGCCGTTATGCCCGTGGATATCGCACTGGATCACCTTCGGCGTCAGGTCGTTGTCGATGCGCATCAGCAGGGCGCCGTTGTAATCTCCCGGCCCCCAGAACGTGCCCGCATAGAACCGGCCCTGATGGTCGGTACCCCCATCGTTAAAACGCGCCAGCTGCGGGTTAGAGGGGTTGTCGCACACCTTGCGCTGCAGAAGGCCATGCTTATCGGCAAGCCAGATGCCATTGCGCATGGCGACGATAAACCCGCCGCGCTCGCGCAGCGCGAAACAGCCCACCTCCTCGTGGAAAGAAAGCACGGTGTGTTCCGCCGTCGGCAGATGGTAGCGGTGGATCTCCCCTTCAAGAATATCGGCCCAGTAGAGCGCGCGCTCTTCTACGCTCCACGTCGGGCATTCAGGCAAATGCCCGGTGTAATTCAACAGCAGCTGCGGTTCGGCCATGACAGTTCCCCAAAATGAAAAAAGCCAGCAATGCTGGCTTTCAGTATATACATCATCGCATTACTGGCGACTGTCATTTGCCTGGCGCAACAGCGTCCGGCTCTCACTCTGGAAGCGCTGCGCGTAATCGCCAAACCAGTGCTCGACCTTGCGGAAGCTGTCGATAAACGCCTGCTTGTCTCCGTGCTCCAGCAGCGTAATGGCTTCCCCAAAGCGCTGATAGTAGCGCTTGATCAGCGCCAGGTTGTTCTCGGAGGACATAATAATGTCCGCGTACAGCTGCGGATCCTGCGCGAACAGGCGGCCGACCATCGCCAGCTCCAGACGATAGATCGGTGAAGAGAGTGCCAGCAGCTGTTCAAGCTGCACGTTCTCTTCCGCCAGATGCAGGCCGTAGGCAAACGTCGCAAAGTGGCGCAGCGCCTGAATGAACGCCATGTTCTGATCGTGCTCGACCGCGCTGATGCGGTGCAGTCGCGCACCCCATACCTGAATCTGCTCCAGGAACCACTGATAGGCTTCCGGCTGACGACCATCGCAGTAAACCACCACCTGCTTAGCCAGGCTGCCGCTGTCCGGGCCAAACATTGGGTGCAGGCCCAGTACCGGGCCGGTATGTGCAGCCAGCATGGCCTGCAGCGGACCATTTTTGACAGAGGCCAGATCCACCAGGATGCAATCTTTCGGCAAAGGAGGCAGCTTTTCGATGATCTGCTCCGTCACGTGGATCGGCACGCTGACGATAACCATCCCGGCATCTTTCATGAGTTCCGGTGCCTGCGCCCAGTCCTCTTTTTCCAGAATGCGCACCTGATAGCCAGACAGCGTCAGCATTTTTTCAAACAGACGCCCCATCTGCCCTGCACCGCCGACAATCACCACCGGACGCAGGGACGGGCAGAGAGTTTTAAAGCCCTTGTCGTTTTCGCTGGAATAGGACTCCCGCATCACGCGACGCAGAACATCTTCTATCAGGTCCGGAGAAACGCCCAGCGCCTGCGCCTCTTTACGACGGGAGGCCAGCATGGAGGCCTCGCGCTCCGGGACGTAAATCGGCAGGCCGTATTTGCTTTTCACCTCACCCACTTCGGCAACCAGCGCCATACGGCGCGCCAGCAGATCCAGCAGCGCCTTATCCACTTCATCAATTTGATCGCGCAGTGCGGTCAATTCAGCAACCATAACTAAACCTCTTAAGCCAGACGCGTCGCCAGCTGGCCGTTCAAATCTTTGTGGATCTCACGCAGCAGCGCATCGGTAGTCTCCCAGCTGATGCAGGCATCCGTCACGGAGACGCCGTGCTTCATGGCACTGCGCGGTTGTTCAGATGACTGATTGCCTTCATGAATATTGCTCTCAATCATCAGACCGATAATCGAACGATTGCCATCTTTGATCTGTGCGACCACGGATTCCGCAACCGCTGGCTGGCGACGGTAATCTTTATTCGAATTACCATGACTGCAATCTACCATCAGTGCCGGGCGCAGTCCCGCCTGCTCCATCTCTTTTTCACACTGCGCCACGTCCGCCGGGCTGTAGTTAGGGGCTTTCCCGCCGCGCAGGATCACATGACCGTCCGGGTTGCCCTGCGTTTGCAGGAGGCATACCTGGCCCGCCTGGTTGATACCGACAAAACGGTGTGGCATAGCGGCAGCACGCATGGCGTTGATCGCCGTCGCCAGGCTGCCATCGGTACCGTTTTTAAAACCAACCGGCATCGACAGGCCCGACGCCATCTCGCGGTGGGTTTGCGATTCCGTGGTACGCGCGCCAATCGCGGACCAGCTGAACAGATCGCCAAGGTATTGCGGGCTGTTCGGATCCAGCGCTTCGGTTGCCAGCGGCAGCCCCATGCTGACCAGCTCCACCAGCAGGCGACGCGCAATCTTCAGGCCTGCTTCCACATCAAACGAGCCATCCATGTGCGGATCGTTAATCAACCCTTTCCAGCCGACGGTAGTACGTGGCTTCTCAAAATAGACGCGCATCACCAGATAGAGGCTATCGCTGACCTCCTCCGCTAATGTTTTAAATCGACGAGCGTACTCAATGGCGGTTTCAGGATCGTGAATGGAGCAAGGACCGCATACCACCAGCAGGCGCGGATCGCGGCCGGCGATAATGTCAGAAATGGTCTGACGCGAGTGCTCAATCTGAGCCTCCTGCGCGACGCTCAGCGGAAATTCTGCTTTCAGTTGATCCGGAGTAATTAAAACCTGTTCGTCAGTGATATGTACGTTGTTCAGCGCGTCTTTTTGCATGATGGCGATCCTGTAAAGCTCGTTTGCGATAGTTGTTTTCCTCAAAGAGGTGAAACCACGATACCATAAAAAGTAAACATTTCAATCCAAAATACGTACACATTAGTTTACACAAGCCAATTTATTGCAAAAATCAGCCGATAAAAACGTAAACTTTAAATTACATACAGATTTTCTTTAGCCAGGCTATGCTGAAGAAAAAAGGAGAATGGCTATGCGTTCAATTGCTCTCGCGCTGTTGTCGCTGTTTTTAACGGGCTGTCAGATCAATCCTTACACCTTCCAGCCCGACTGGACCAGCCCATCCTGGTTTGATGCCGGTAAAGAAGACGCCATGAATGGCCTGCCGGTTAAAGATAACCAGGCCCTGGCCGATAGTTTTAACGACACGCACGTCGATCGTAGTGAATATCTTCGCGGCTATGCCGATGGTCAGAAGAAAGTCTGCGAAGAAGGATTTATTCATGCCTGGGGATTAGCAGGAAAATCTTTCCCTGCCAGCTGCGATACTGCCGAAAACGCGGCAACACTGCGTGCATCATGGCAGAAAGGGATGGATGAAAGTATGCGCTCCAGCAGACTCAATTAAGTCTGTTTTTATCCACCGGAAAATACACAACAGTAGGATTTAGCTTAGGTTGGCCTCATGCTATTTCTGACATAATGACGGATCTGATAAACAATGGTATTCTGCCCGCAACTCTTAAGGACGTCTATTTCCGGAGCGATGTGGCGGATTCTGGTGAGAAATTCATTCTTGATCTCTTTATTCCGACTCACTCTGGTGTTAATGCTGTTCCTTATGGTGGGCCCAACGACGGCAGGCGCACTTACGGAAACGGATAAATCGGTACGCTCAATTGTCTCAGGCATTGTGAGCTATACGCGATGGCCGTCACTTACCGGGCAACCTAAACTCTGCGTCTACGCCACTTCTCGCTATACGCATGCCCTCAGCGGCGACGAAGGGCACAACGAGTTACCTTATACCCCCGTTATTGTACATAACGATCGGGAAGCCCTGGCCGCGACGTGCGATGCGATTTATTTCGGATCTGAATCACCGGCAAAACAACTTGAATTAATAAGTCAATATCAGGGCAGAGCGTTGCTATTAATCTCAGAGCAAAATCCGGAATGTGTAATTGGCAGTGCCTTTTGCCTGATGATCGATCGCGGCCAGGTACGGTTTTCCGTCAACCTGGATGCATTGACGCGCAGTGGCGTAAGAGTCAATCCGGATGTATTAATGCTGGCACGGAATAAGCAGCATGGATAAAGATTTCACTTCAACATCACGTCCGACGTTTAAAAGAACATTGAGGCGAAACAGCATGATAAGCGTCATTATCACCATGACGTTAATATGGCTGTTGCTCTGTTTTGCCTCCGTCGTAACCTTAAAACAATACGCGCAAAAGAATCTCGAATTAACCGGCGCCACAATGAGCCACAGCCTGGAAGCCTCGCTGGTTTTCAACGACTCGCTCGCGGCCAGCGAAACGCTTGCCGCCCTGGGCAAACAGGGGCAGTTTGCCGTGGCCGAGGTGATTAACGCGCATAAAAAGCGGTTCGCCTACTGGTCCTGGAACCCGGAAGATAACAACGACACGCTGGGTGCACTGGTCAGCCGCTGGCTTTTCCCCGTACCGGTTGCGCAGCCCATCATGCATAACGGCTTAACGATCGGCGAAATCCGCCTTACCGCGCGTGACAGTCTGATCAGCCATTTCATCTGGATGTCGTTTGCCGTTCTGACCGGCTGCATTCTCTTTGCCGCCGTCGTCGCGTTCATCATTACCCAGTCTTTGCATCGTGGGATGGTTACGGCCCTGCAGAACATTACCGACGTCGTGCATGACGTACGCACGAACCGCAACTTCTCCCGCCGGGTGAAAGATGGCCGTATCGAAGAATTTCACCAGTTTGGCGAGGACTTCAACAGTCTTCTGGATGAAATGGAAGAGTGGCAGCTCAAGCTGCAGGCGAAAAACGCCCAGTTGTTGCGTACCGCCATGCACGACCCGCTTACCGGTCTTGCCAACCGTGCGGCATTTCGTAACAGCATTGCAGCCTTAATGAACGACCCTTCAGCTAAAACAAACTCGGCCCTGCTCTTCCTCGACGGTGATAATTTTAAGTTTATTAACGACACCTGGGGACACGCGGCAGGAGACTGCGTGCTGATTGAAGTCGCCAGCAGGATGATGGAGTTTGGCGACAAACGTCACCAGGCATACCGGCTTGGCGGTGACGAATTCGCCATGGTGCTGTACGGCGTGCACTCTGAGCTTGAAGTTCAACACATTTGTGCTGCGCTTTCGCAGCAGTTTATCCGTCCGTTTGATCTTCATAACGGACAAAAAGCATCGATGTCACTCAGCATTGGCTTTGCTCTGGCGTGGGAAAATGCTTCCGTGGAAGCATTACTGGAGAGGGCTGACCGCAACATGTACCAGGTTAAAAACCAGCGTACGAAAACAATAAGTTAGAAAGGAAATTCTATGTTAAAACGTTACTTCGCGCCGATAGTACTGGCCTCACTGATTCTGGCAGGCTGTCAGTCGCCGCCGGAAGGCAAATTCACTCCTGAGCAAATTGCGGCGATGAAGTCTTACGGTTTTAACGAACTGAACGGTGACTGGTCACTTGGCATGTCGGACACAATCCTGTTTGATAAAAATGACGCCCGACTGCGCCCGGAAAGTGAAACGCAGATCCAGTCCATGGCCTCTCGCCTGGCGGAAACCGGGCTGAACCACGCGCGAATGGATGGTCACACGGATAACTACGGGGAAGAAAGCTACAACGAAGCGCTGTCGTTAAAACGCGCCAATGCGGTGGCCGATGCCTGGGCTAAGGGTGCAAATATCCCGCGCAGCAATCTCACCACGCGGGGATTAGGTCAAAAATACCCGGTTGCGAGCAACAGTACCCCACAAGGGCGCGCTGAAAACCGCCGCGTCGCAGTGGTTATCAGCACGCCATAGGGTTATTTAGCGGATGATTCGGCGAGCGTCACCCTGGTTGCCGCTCGCCAGCGCAGCCAGTCCACCAGAACAAACAGCGCCAGACTCGCGCCCATGACCGGCAGGGCCAGCCCCAACAGTACGCTGGTTACCACCGTAACGCCTCTTCCCCATCCTGACAGCGCCAGCCAGCTCTGACAAAGCGTTTGTACCGGACTCACTGCCGATTGCGCAGGACGACGGATCCACCACATCCGGTATCCCCAGATAATGAGCACGCACAGGGCAAGAGCAAACACCACGAGCAGCAGCTGATTCACCAGCCCAAATAAGATCCCCATATGGAAATCCACGCCCCAGCGGGTCAGTTTTGCCATTAGCGGGAAATCCTCGAATCGGGTTCTGTCCAGAACCTGCATCGTAGAAGGATCAACCGCAACGGCATCGACCTGGGTCGGCCAGCTGCGATCGATTTCCGTCACGGTCCAGGCACGATCCATCGTTTTCGCCGGGCGGATCTCCAGCCTGTTGGCATCAATCCCCGCTTTACGCGCCGCGCTTAGCACTTTGTCAAACTGCGTAAAATCCATCGCCATTTCCGGCATCATCATCCCACCGTGATGACCGCGATGTTCGGCATGTTCATCCATAACCTCATGTTGGCCGGATAGCGTCGTGTTCACCTGCGGGGTGAGCCAGTTCATCTCTGCCCGCAGCTTATCCACGTTCCCGCCAGCCCACTGGGACCAGGTCAGGCCGGTTGCGGAGAACAGCAGCATTCCACCCAGCAGAACCCAGCCCAGCGTCACGTGCACCCGACGCCGGTTCTGGAAGCGATTGTTGATCCGCCGTTTGGGTCGGGTATAAAACCACAGGGCAACACCGCCCAGCGCGGCAACCCACATCCACGAGGCCGCAAGCTCGCTGTAAAGGCGCCCAATGTCGCCCAGCAGCAGAGAGGTATGCAGGTAATCAATGGTCTGACGCAGGGGTAAAATCCCGCTGGTGCCGTATACCGTCAGATCTCCCAGCACCGCCAGGCTCACCGGATCGATAAAGATAGCCCGGTTCTCCGATGGCCCAAGTTTCGGGTCAGCGAACATCACGCGGGTGGTTTCGCCCTCAACCAGCCCCGGACGCACGGCGTGCAAACGTAAATCTGATCCAACGGTTTTTTCCGCCGCGGCGATTTGTTCTGCCAGAGGCTGCGGCTCGCCCACGGAATCCGCGTGGAGCGCGTGCCGGTAGAGTGCGTTTTCCAGCTGCGGGGTCGCCACATATAGCGTCCCGGTCAGCGCGGCGAAGAAGATAAACGGGCCGACAAACAGCCCGACGTAGAAATGGAGGCGACGCAGCAGGTTTCCCCATGCCGCGCGCGGAGTGCAGGTAGTCATACTTTTCCTTTTTAAGGCAAAAAGTTATCGATTTTGTTTTTAAAGGGAAAAAGCAGACTGTCGCGGCGGCGCGCGGGTATCAGGGTAAAGCCAGGGGAAGAAGTGCCAGTGGTTGACCGCCTGACGCGGCGGCTTAACGCGAAGCCTCTGCAGCACCACGCTGAGCAGGATGATGAGCGCCAGCATCACGCCAGGGACATGCGCTAACAGCACGCAGTAGCCGCACGCTTCAGCATGGTCGACAGGCATCGTGTGCGGCATATCGCCGTGATGCTCGTCCATCGACATCATGCTCATGTCATGATGCATGCCCGGCATGGCGCTCATGGGATCTTTCTGCAACGAGACGGAGATAAGCGGTGCTACCACGATCAGCAGGATCGCGAACAGCGCGGTCAATGCCGCTGCGCGTTTCCGGTCAGGCTGATGCAGTACGTTATCCACTTCCCCTCCATTCAAGAGGCAAGCATTGTAAATGATTTATGACAAAAGGGTTAACGCGAGAGGTGCGATGGGATAAAAAAAGGGCCAGCCTTTCGGCCAGCCCTTTCTAACAGGATGTCGCTTAAGCGAATCTTAGTTCAGACGCTCTTTAATACGAGCAGACTTACCAGTACGCTCACGCAGGTAGTACAGTTTAGCTTTACGTACAGCACCACGACGTTTAACAGCAATGCTGTCAACTACCGGAGAGTGAGTCTGGAAGACACGCTCAACGCCTTCGCCGTTGGAAATTTTACGAACAGTGAATGCAGAGTGCAGACCGCGGTTACGAATAGCGATAACCACGCCCTCGAATGCCTGCAGACGTTTTTTGGAACCTTCAACAACCCATACTTTCACTTCCACGGTGTCACCTGGACGGAAGGAAGGTACGTCCTGCTTCATCTGCTCTTGTTCAAGTTGCTTAATAATGTTGCTCATAATTTAATCTCTTATCCTGGGTAAACTGATATTCGGGAGCGTATTACGCATTCCCATCATGTTCATGCTGCTGGTGCGCGTGTTCAGTTTTGAACTCGGCCAGCAACTTTGCTTGCTCTTCAGTCAGAGCCAGGTTTTCCAGAAGTTCAGGTCTTCTAAGCCAGGTTCGGCCCAGCGACTGCTTCAAACGCCAGCGACGTATCTCGGCATGGTTTCCAGACAGTAACACCGCCGGTACTTCCATCCCTTCTAACACTTCAGGACGAGTATAGTGTGGACAGTCCAGCAACCCGTCAGCAAAGGAATCTTCCGTTGCCGAAGCTTCATGGCCCAGAACCCCCGGAATGAACCGGGCGACGGAGTCAATCAGCGTCATTGCCGGTAACTCACCACCGCTGAGAACGTAATCGCCGATAGACCATTCTTCGTCAATCTCGGTTTGGATTACGCGCTCATCTATCCCTTCGTAGCGCCCACAGACCAGAATCAGCTTTTGATTCGTCGCCAGTTCGCTCACGCCCGCTTGATCAAGCTTGCGTCCCTGAGGTGACAGATAAATCACCTTTGCGCCTTCACCTGCCGCGGCTTTTGCTGTGTGAATGGCGTCCCGTAAGGGTTGCACCATCATTAGCATCCCCGGTCCGCCGCCGTAAGGACGATCGTCCACGGTACGGTGCCGGTCATGAGTAAAGTCACGAGGACTCCAGCTCTGGATGCTCAGCAGGCCATTCTTTACTGCCCGGCCAGTTACCCCGTAATCGGTAATCGCGCGGAACATTTCAGGAAACAGGCTAATTATGCCAATCCACATAGCGCCGTCTTTTACCGTTTATCCGGAGAATTTAAAAACCAGGATCCCAATCTACTTCAATGGTTTGAGTAGTGAGATCGACTTTCTTGATAACCTGTCCATCGAGGAACGGGACCAACCGCTCCTTGATGCCAAATGCATCTTTCAGGTTTGCCTTAATGACGAGAACGTCATTCGACCCGGTTTCCATCATATCGATGACTTTCCCCAGGCTGTAGCCTTCGGTAGTGACTACCTGGCAACCCATAAGGTCTTTCCAGTAGTAGTCGCCCTCTTCCAGCTGTGGCAACTGCGACGAATCCACGACAATTTCACAATTAGTCAGCGCATTCGCGGCATCACGATCGTCAACGCCTTTCAGCTTGATGATGATGTCCTGATTGTGGTGACGCCAGCTTTCCAGCTCGACCTCTTCCCACTTACCGCCTTTCTGGATAAACCAGGGCTGGTAATCAAAAATGCTATCAGCGTCTTCAGTGGAGGAAAACACTCTGAGCCAACCACGGATACCGTAGCAAGAACCCATTTTTCCCAATACGATCGGTTCAACAGGTACTTTATTGCTCATCATGACCACCGTGACAGATTAAGCTGCTTTGTTTGCTGCTTTGATCAGCGTAGCAACGCGATCGGAAACAGTAGCGCCCTGGCCAACCCAGTGAGCGATACGATCCAGATCCAGACGAGTTTCTTCTTCTGCGCCAGCGGCCAGTGGGTTGAAGAAACCAACGCGCTCGATGAAGCGACCGTTGCGTGCATTACGGCTGTCAGTCACAACAACCTGGTAGAACGGACGCTTTTTAGCGCCGTGACGTGCTAAACGAATAGTTACCATAACATCCTCTTGTGTGAATAAAACAACCGGGCCCCATCGAGGAACGGAGCCCGGGTGTCATATTAAAAGCCCGAAAATTTTACTCATTTTCGGGCAAAAAGCAATCTCAAAAGCGATTAACGCCCTGGAAAACCGGGAGGCATCATCCCTTTCATGCCGCGCATCATCTTCGCCATGCCGCCTTTCTTCATTTTCTTCATCATGCGCTGCATGTCGTCGAACTGTTTCAGAAGGCGGTTAACGTCCTGCACCTGCATGCCGCAACCGGCTGCGATACGGCGTTTACGGGAACCTTTGATGATATCCGGGTTTGCGCGTTCTTTGAGGGTCATCGAGTTGATGATCGCCTCCATACGCACCAGCACCTTGTCATCCATCTGCGCTTTCACGTTGTCAGGGATCTGGCCCATGCCCGGCAGTTTGCCCATCAGGCTGGCCATGCCGCCCATGTTTTTCATCTGACGCAGCTGCTCAAGGAAGTCGGTGAGATCGAAACCGTCACCTTTTTTCAGCTTGCTGGCCAGCTTCTCGGCCTGCGCGCGGTCAACCTTGCTCTCGATATCTTCGATCAGCGACAGCACGTCGCCCATGCCGAGAATACGGGAGGCAATACGGTCCGGGTGGAACGGCTCCAGCGCTTCGGTTTTCTCGCCCACGCCGAGGAATTTAATCGGCTTACCGGTGATGTGACGAATAGAGAGCGCCGCACCGCCGCGGGCGTCACCGTCCACTTTGGTCAGCACCACGCCGGTTAACGGCAGCGCTTCGTTAAACGCTTTCGCGGTATTCGCCGCATCCTGACCGGTCATGGCGTCGACAACGAACAGGGTCTCTACCGGGTTGATAGAGGCATGCACCTGCTTGATCTCGTCCATCATCGCTTCGTCGACGTGCAGACGACCGGCGGTATCCACCAGCAGCACGTCATAGAATTTCAGCTTCGCCTCTTTCAGCGCGGCGTTAACGATGTCGACAGGCTTCTGCGCCACGTCGGACGGGAAGAAATCCACGCCAACCTGCTCTGCCAGGGTTTCCAGCTGTTTGATCGCCGCCGGGCGATAGACGTCCGCAGAGACCACCAGCACTTTCTTCTTGTGCTTTTCACGCAGGAACTTACCCAGCTTACCGACGCTGGTGGTTTTACCCGCACCCTGCAGGCCCGCCATCAGCACCACGGCCGGTGGCTGAGCCGCCAGGTTAAGCACCTGGTTCTCTTCGCCCATCGCCGAAACCAGTTCATTACGAACGATTTTGACGAACTCCTGACCCGGGGTCAGACTCTTGTTAACTTCATGACCAACCGCCTTCTCTTTTACGCGGTTGATAAAATCACGAACAACCGGCAACGCGACGTCTGCTTCCAGCAGCGCCATGCGCACTTCGCGCAGCGTTTCCTTGATGTTCTCTTCAGTAAGGCGTCCGCGGCCGCTGATGTTGCGCAGCGTGCGCGACAAACGATCGGTTAAATTATCAAACATTGTCTCTCGCCTGAGTAGAAACGTTGGGCCGCCATGGGCGACACATACACAGAATTTTGCCGGAGTATAACATGAAGGCGCCTTTGTTGTTATGCAACGGTTGGAGCAGGCGTCACGTAACGTTATACTGCTTCTCTTTCTTATTAAGACAACTGTCGATGCCTATATGCCTGTTTTCGCACTGATCGCCCTTGTTGCCTACTCTGTCAGCCTCGCGCTGATTATTCCCGGACTGCTGCAAAAAAACAGCGGCTGGCGGCGCATGGCTATTCTCTCGGCGGTGATCGCACTGATTAGCCACGCCTTTGCGCTGGAATCACGCATCATTCCCGGCGACGGCAGCGTGCAAAACCTGAGCGTCCTCAACGTCGGCTCGCTGGTCAGCCTGATGATCTGTACGGTGATGACCATCGTCGCGTCTAAAAATCGCGGCTGGCTGCTGCTGCCGATTGTCTACACCTTCGCGCTGATCAATCTGGCCCTCGCCACCTTTATGCCTAATGAGTTTATTACGCATCTGGAGGCTACCCCGGGGATGCTGGTGCATATCGGCCTGTCGCTCTTTGCCTACGCGACGCTGATCATCGCCGCGCTTTACGCCATGCAGCTCGCCTGGATTGACTACCAGCTGAAAAACAAAAAGCTGGCCTTTAACCATGAAATGCCGCCGCTGATGGTCATTGAGCGCAAGATGTTCCACATCACCCAGGTGGGGGTGGTGCTGCTGACGCTGACGCTCTGCACGGGCCTGTTTTACATGAAGAACCTGTTCAGCGTGGAGAATATCGATAAAGCGGTGCTCTCCATCATCGCGTGGTTTGTCTATATTGTCCTGTTATGGGGCCATTATCATGAAGGCTGGCGCGGTCGTCGCGTGGTCTGGTTCAACGTCGCGGGTGCGGGCATTCTCACCCTTGCCTATTTTGGCAGCCGCTTCATACAGCAATTTGCTGGCTAAGAAACAAAGGAGTTCCCCCTGGAACACATCTCTACCACCACGCTGATCGTTACGCTGATCGTCATGGTGGTCATCTCCGCCTATTTCTCCGGCTCGGAAACCGGCATGATGACCTTAAACCGCTACCGGTTACGGCATCGTGCTAAACAGGGTAACCGTGCCGCACGTCGCGTTGAAAAACTGCTCCGCAAGCCGGATCGCCTGATAAGCCTGGTGCTCATCGGCAACAACCTCGTCAACATTCTGGCCTCTGCCCTCGGCACCATCGTCGGGATGCGCCTGTACGGTAACGCCGGGGTGGCGATTGCCACCGGCGTGCTGACGTTCGTGGTGCTGGTGTTTGCCGAAGTGCTGCCGAAAACCATCGCCGCGCTTTACCCTGAGAAAGTCGCCTACCCGAGCAGCTTCCTGCTGGCACCGCTGCTGATCCTGATGATGCCGCTGGTCTGGCTGCTGAACATGGTGACGCGCGTACTGATGCGGATGGTGGGGATCAAAGCCGACGTCACCATCAGCAGCGCGCTCAGCAAAGAAGAGCTTCGCACCATCGTGCATGAATCCCGCTCGCAGATCTCCCGACGCAATCAGGACATGCTCCTGTCGGTGCTGGATCTGGAAAAGGTGAGCGTAAACGACATCATGGTGCCGCGTAACGAAATCGTCGGTATCGACATCAATGACGACTGGAAAGCCATCGTTCGCCAGCTGACGCACTCCCCGCACGGGCGCATTGTGCTCTATCGCGACTCGCTGGATGACGCCATCAGCATGCTGCGCGTGCGCGAAGCCTACCGTCTGATGACCGAGAAAAAAGAGTTCACCAAAGAGGTGATGCTGCGCGCCGCCGACGAAATTTACTACGTACCGGAAGGAACCCCCCTCAGCACGCAGCTGGTGAAATTCCAGCGTAACAAGAAGAAGGTTGGCCTGGTGGTCAATGAGTACGGCGATATTCAGGGGCTGGTGACGGTCGAAGATATTCTGGAAGAGATTGTCGGGGACTTTACCACCTCAATGTCGCCTTCCCTCGCGGAAGAGGTTACCCCGCAAAACGACGGATCGGTGCTGATTGACGGCAGCGCGAACATTCGCGAACTCAACAAAGCCTTTAACTGGCATTTGCCGGAAGATGAGGCTCGCACCATTAACGGGATGATTCTGGAAGCGCTGGAAGAGATCCCGGCGGCGGGCACGCGGGTGCGCATTGAGCAGTACGATATTGATATCCTGGACGTACAGGACAATATGATTAAGCAGGTGAAAGTTCTGCCTGTTAAACCCCTGCGCGAAAGTATCGCGGAGTAAGGCTGTAGGCCGGGTGAGGCGAACGTCGCCACCCGGCACTACGGATGGCTAAATTACGCTTTCGCTTTCGCCACGGTCACCATCGCCGCGCGAATGGTACGGCCGTTCAGGGTGTAACCTTTCTGCATTACGCCCAGCACTTTACCGGCTTCCACCTCTTCGGACTCCACCATCGCAATCGCCTGGTGAACGTTTGGATCCAGCGGAACGTCGGTATCGGCAATCACTTCCACGCCAAACTTACGCACCACGTCGAGCATGGATTTCAGCGTCAGTTCGATACCTTCGATCATTGCGGCGTTGTCCGGATTCGCTTTGTCAGCCACTTCCAGCGCACGATCGAGGCTATCGATCACCGGCAGCAGTTCGTTGACGAATTTCTCCAGCGCAAATTTATGCGCCTTCTCAACGTCCTGCTCGGTACGGCGACGCAGGTTTTCCATTTCCGCCTTGATGCGCAGAATACCATCGCGTTCGCGATTCTGTGCTTCTACCAATTGGGCTTCCAGATTCGCAATTTTTTCATCGCGCGGGTCCACCTGCTCAGCAGATGCGTCTGGCTCTACAGCCTCAACTTCATCGTGCTGTTCCGTGATAATTTCTTCAGGGGCTTGCCCCTCAGGCGTTTTCTGTTCTTTACTACTCATGAATTTCTCCGCGTTTTTCTGCATTCATCTCGCTAACTTCGCTTATTATGGGGATCAGTTTCCGGGATTCAAGGGAACAAGACAGATTGTCATCATTCATCAGGCACAAGGACCTCCAGAAAATGAATAATCATTTCAGGTGTATTGGGATCGTCGGGCATCCGCGTCACCCTACCGCACTAACGACACATGAAATGTTGTATCGCTGGTTGTGTAGCAAAGGCTATGAAGTGATGGTCGAGCAGCAGATTGCTCAGGAGCTGCAGCTGAAGAGCGTCAAAACCGGCACGCTGGCGGAAATAGGCCAACAGGCCGATCTCGCCGTGGTGGTGGGCGGCGACGGCAACATGCTCGGCGCGGCCCGCACGCTGGCGCGCTATGACATTAAGGTCATCGGCATCAACCGTGGCAATCTCGGTTTTTTAACCGACCTCGACCCGGACAATGCGCAGCAGCAGCTGGCCGACGTGCTGGAAGGCCACTATATCAGTGAAAAACGCTTTTTACTGGAAGCGCAGGTGTGCCAGCAGGACTGCCAGAAGCGCATCAGCACCGCGATTAACGAGGTAGTCCTTCACCCCGGTAAAGTGGCGCACATGATCGAGTTCGAAGTCTATATCGACGAAATCTTTGCCTTCTCCCAGCGTTCTGACGGGCTGATTATCTCCACCCCGACCGGCTCAACCGCCTACTCGCTTTCTGCCGGCGGCCCGATCCTGACCCCCTCTCTGGACGCCATTACCCTGGTGCCGATGTTCCCGCACACGCTCTCCGCCCGCCCGCTGGTCATCAACGGCGACAGCACGATCCGTCTGCGCTTCTCACACCGCCGTAACGACCTGGAGATCAGCTGCGACAGCCAGATAGCGCTGCCGATCCAGGAAGGTGAAGATGTGCTTATTCGCCGGTGTGATTACCACCTGAATCTGATTCATCCGAAAGATTACAGCTATTTCAATACATTAAGCTCGAAGCTTGGCTGGTCAAAAAAATTGTTCTGATTCTGCATCCAGTACTTTACTGTATATAAAACCAGTTTATACTGTATGGAAACACAGTTATGGTTTTTCATACAGGAAAACAATTATGCTGGCACAACTGACCATCAGCAACTTTGCCATTGTTCGTGAGCTTGAGATCGATTTCCACAGCGGCATGACGGCGATCACCGGGGAAACCGGTGCAGGTAAATCCATTGCCATTGATGCCCTCGGCTTGTGCCTTGGCGGCCGCGCAGAGGGCGATATGGTGCGCATGGGCGCCAACCGTGCCGACCTGTGCGCCCGTTTCTCCCTGAAAGACACCCCTGCCGCCCAGCGCTGGCTGGAACAGAACCAGCTTGAAGATGGACGTGAGTGTTTACTCCGCCGCGTCATCAGCAGCGACGGTCGTTCCCGCGGTTTTATCAACGGCACGGCGGTCCCCCTTTCCCAGCTCCGTGAACTCGGCCAGTTGCTTATCCAGATCCACGGTCAACATGCGCATCAGCAACTCGTCAAACCCGAACAGCAGAAAGCGCTGCTGGATGGCTATGCGGGTGAGTACGCGCTTACTCAGCTTATGGCGGAACACTATCGCCAGTGGCATCAAAGCTGCCGCGAGCTCGCCCAGCACCAGCAGCAAAGCCAGGAGCGCGCCGCACGTGCGGAGCTGCTGGCGTACCAGCTTAAAGAGCTGAACGAATTCAACCCACAGCCGGGTGAGTTTGAGCAAATCGACGAAGAGTACAAACGCCTGGCGAACAGCGGTCACCTGCTCTCAACCAGCCAGAATGCGCTTAACCTGCTGGCGGATGGCGAAGACGTGAACCTGCAAGGACAGCTGTATAACATCCGCCAGCTGATTACCGAACTGGTCGGCATGGACAGCAAACTTTCAGGCGTCCTGGATATGCTGGAAGAAGCGGCTATTCAGATCTCCGAAGCCAGTGACGAACTGCGCCACTACTGTGAACGTCTGGATCTCGACCCGAACCGTCTGTTTGAGCTGGAGCAACGTATCTCCCGTCAGATTTCACTGGCGCGCAAGCACCACGTCACGCCGGAAGAGCTGCCGGGCTACTATCAGTCTCTGCTGGAAGAGCAGCAGCAGCTTGACGATCAGGCTGATTCGCAGGAAACCCTCTCTCTGGCGGTGAACCTGCACCATGAACAGGCCCTGGCGACAGCGCAAAAGCTGCATGAAATCCGTCAGCGTTACGCCCAAGAGCTAAGCCAGCACATCACCGACAGCATGCACACGCTGGCGATGCCGCACGGTGTATTCACCATTGATGTCCGCTTTGAAGAGAATCACCTGACGGCGGAAGGTGCGGACCGCATCGAGTTCCGCGTCACTACCAACCCGGGGCAGCCGCTGCAGGCTATCTCCAAAGTGGCCTCCGGCGGTGAACTGTCGCGTATTGCGCTGGCAATTCAGGTGATTACCGCGCGTAAAATGGACACCCCGGCGCTGATTTTCGATGAAGTGGATGTCGGCATCAGCGGCCCAACGGCGGCGGTGGTGGGTAAACTGCTGCGCCAGCTCGGCGAATCAACGCAGGTGATGTGTGTCACCCACCTGCCGCAGGTCGCGGGCTGTGGTCATCATCACTTTATCGTCAGTAAAGAAACCGACGGTGAAATGACTGAAACACACATGAAGCCGCTGGATAAACGTGCACGCCTGCAGGAGCTGGCACGCCTGCTCGGCGGCAGCGAAGTCACGCGTAACACGCTCGCGAACGCGAAAGAACTGCTGGCGGCATAAACTTTTTCGGGATCTCAGGGTCATACAGAACAACAAAAACGCCGCCAGACCGGTTTCAAAGTGGGGCAAGGTCTATTATCATCGGCATATTACATATGAGCCGCGTTCTGCTCGGGCCCGAAAAGGAATCAAATCACTATGCGTTGTAAAATGCTGACCGCTGCTGCAGCGGTTCTTCTGATGTTGACCGCAGGCTGTTCCACTCTGGAGAAAGTGGTTTACCGTCCTGACATCAACCAGGGGAACTACCTTACCCCTAACGATGTGTCCAAAATCCGCGTGGGGATGACACAACAGCAGGTCGCTTATACACTGGGAACCCCGATGATGTCCGATCCGTTCGGCACTAACACCTGGTTCTATGTATTCCGTCAGAAGCCGGGCCACGAAGATGCGACCCAGCAGACCCTGACGCTGACCTTCAGCAGCGCCGGTGTGTTGACCAACATCGACAACAAGCCTGCCCTGACCAAATAATCAGAAGTCAGAAATGCAAAAAGGTGCTCATTGAGCACCTTTTTTGTATTTCTTTTATCCCCTCGCCCCTTTGGGGAGAGGATCAGGGTGAGGGGAAAACACGCTACTTACCCGCCTTCTCCGCACGCTGACGACGCAGCTCTTTCGGGTCGGCAATCAGCGGACGATAAATCTCTACCCGGTCGCCCTCTTTCAGCACATCACCCAGCTTCACCGGACGGCTGTAAATCCCGACCTTATTTTTCGCCAGGTCGATATCGCTGCGAAGCTCAAGGATGCCGGACGCGCGGATAGCCGCCTCAACGGTTGCCCCCTCTTCCAGCGTCACGCGCTGCAGGTACTGCTTCTCCGGCAGCGCGTACACCACTTCTACAGCAATCTTATGCGACACTGTAAACCTCTTTGGCGCGGGTGGTGAACGCCTGAACCATATTGGAAGCCAGCTCTTTAAAGATGCGGCCAAACGCCAGCTCAATCAGCTTATTGGTAAATTCAAAATCCAGCTGGAACTCAATGCGGCAGGCGTCAGCGCTCAGCGGCGTAAACTTCCAGCCTCCCATCAGGGTTTTAAACGGACCATCTACCAGATGCATCAAAATACTCTGATTGCTGGTCAGCGTATTGCGGGTGGTGAACGTCTTGCTGATCCCCGCTTTGGAGACATCCATCGCCGCGGTCATCTGCGTCGGGCCGGACTCCAGAACGCGGCTCCCGGTGCATCCCGGAATAAATTCTGGATAAGACTGAACATCGTTCACTAACTGATACATTTGTTCCGCGCTGTAAGGCACAAGCGCAGTACGGCTAATCTGAGGCATAGCATTTCCCATGGTCACACAACGGACAAATAATAACATTTATCACCTGTTAAAAAAACGCTAAGCCTCATCTCGTGCTAAGATAGCGCGTTAGACCTCACAGGACGCAATGAGGTGACTTTTTGAAATCAGATTACCGACGGCTTTACGACACTTATGACGAAGAAAAAAGCACATAAACTAGGCTCGGCGACCATTGCGCTCAACAAGCGTGCTCGCTACGAGTATTTCATTGAAGAAGAATTCGAAGCTGGCCTTGCGTTGCAGGGCTGGGAAGTAAAATCGCTGCGCGCCGGGAAAGCCAACATCGGCGATAGCTACGTGATCCTGAAAGATGGCGAAGCCTTCCTGTTCGGCGCGAACTTTACGCCGCTGACCGTCGCCTCTTCACACTACGTGTGTGACCCTACGCGCACCCGCAAGCTGCTGCTGAACAAGCGTGAGCTGGAATCCCTCTACGGACGCATTAACCGTGAAGGTTTCACCGTGGTCGCCCTGTCGCTGTACTGGAAAAACGCCTGGTGCAAAGTGAAAATTGGCGTCGCGAAGGGTAAAAAACAGCACGACAAACGTACTGACCTGAAAGAGCGCGAATGGCAGCTCGACAAAGCGCGCATCATGAAAAACGCAGGACGTTGATTCTGCACACTTATTGTACTATTCAATAAGTTAGCGTTCCGGGCTGGTATCCAGGAAGTGAAATCTGGTATACTTAGTTCAACACTATTGGGGCTGATTCTGGATTCGACGGGATTTGCGAAACCCAAGGTGCATGCCGAGGGGCGGTTTGCCTCGTTAAAAGCCGCAAAAAAATAGTCGCAAACGACGAAAACTACGCTTTAGCAGCTTAATAACCTGCTCTGAGCCCTCTCTCCCTAGCTTCCGCTCTTAAGACGGGGATCAAAGAGAGGTCAAACCCAAAAGAGATCGCGTGGAAGCCCTGCCTGGGGTTGAAGCGTTAAAACTAATCAGGCTAGTTCGTTAGTGGCGTGTCTGTCCGCAGCTGGCGTGCGAATGTAAAGACAAACTAAGCATGTAGTACCGAGGATGTAGAAATTTCGGACGCGGGTTCAACTCCCGCCAGCTCCACCAAAATTCTCCATCGGTGATTACCAGAGTCGACTGATGAAGTCCTGAAAGCCCGCACGGCGCAAGCCCTGCGGGCTTTTTTGTGTCTGTCGTAGTCCGAGAACATCCGGTTAAATCCAGAGAAAATTGGTACACGTTTAGGTACACGCTATACTGTGGTCCATTAAACGTGTACCAATTATGGAAGGGATCCAGACATGGCGCGCATTACACGCCCCCTCACTAACAACGAAATCCTCAAAGCAAAACCCCGCGAAAAAGACTTCACCCTGCATGATGGTGATGGCCTGTTCTTACTCGTAAAAACCTCCGGCAAAAAACTCTGGCGCTTCCGTTATCAACGACCGGGAAGCAGCAGCCGCACAAATTTGAGTCTCGGCTCATACCCTGCCCTTACACTCGCAGCAGCTCGTCAGATACGCGACCAGCACTTAACCATGCTCGCGCTAGATATGGATCCACAACAGCAATAAGAGCATGCATCAGAAAAGCGTCAGATAGAGCTTGATAGCATTTTCTCAACTGTGGCCACCAACTGGTTCAAAATGAAGAGCAAAAGCGTCACTGAAGGCTATGCAAAAGATATTTGGCGATCTTTAGACAAGGACGAGTTCCCTGCAATAGGCACGATACCTGTTCAGGAGATTAAGGCCAGAACAATTGTTGAAGCATTAGAGCCAATCAAAGCGCGTGGTGCTCTGGAGACTGTTCGTCGTCTGGTACAGCGTATTAATGAGATTATGATTTACGCGGCAAATACCGGCTTGATTGACGCAAACCCAACTTCAGGAGTTGGAATGGCTTTTGAGAGGCCTAAAAAGCAAAATATGCCTACGCTTAGACCAGAAGAATTACCAAGTCTGATGCGTTCTTTGGTTATGTCAAAATCTGTCTGTTCCTACTCGCTGTCTAATTGAGTGGCAACTCCTAACCCTTGTACGCCCTTCTGAAGCCTCCGGTACCAGGTGGGAAGAGATCGATCTCGACTCAAAACTCTGGACAATCCCCGCCGAAAGGATGAAAGCGAAGCGTGAACATTTAATTCCTCTATCTCCTCAGGCGCTTTATATTCTTGAGATCATGGCACCAATCAGTAAGCACCGTGTTCATGTTTTTCCAAGTAGAAATGACCCTAAGAAAGCTATGAATAGCCAGACGGCTAATGCTGCACTAAAAAGAGTTGGCTGGAATGGGAATCTAGTTGCTCATGGCTTACGCTCGATAGCTAGCACGACGCTTAATGAAGAAGGATTTAATCCAGACGTCATTGAAGCAGCACTAGCTCATTCTGATAAGAATGAGGTACGAAGAGCATACAACCGCTCTGTCTATTTGCAACAAAGAGTAGAGCTGATGCTGTGGTGGGGGAGTTTTGTAGAAAATAAAAGAGGTTGAAGCAACCTCATCCCTTAGTGTGTGCATTTCTGCTCTTGAGCGTCATAAGGTAGGCCAGGTTACATGTAACTTACCTACCGTAATCAGCCCTAGTATATCGAAAAATCGTGTAGGGCATATTGGTTGCTTCAACAACAAATTAGCAATTCAATAGGCTTTTTTCAATTGTTTTTTTTCTAAGAAATTCAAAAGATCTACATTACTCCAGTCCACAAACCAAGGATTCGCTACAGAATAACTGATAAAACTATCTATTTTTTCATTGTTAGGAGTAGCTTCTTGCAATTCTTTTAAAGTTGATTTCAACCATATTTTTTTCCATTTTAAATCAATATACGGGCAAGACATAACATCCAAAAAGAGCATTGCCTTTTCACTATAATCCAAAATACTATCACTTGACATTAACTTGGAGTTAATAATGCTAATAATTTTACTTTTAAGTGTATTATAAACTTTCTTATCCTTTACGACATATAGACAGGACACTATATCAAAATAAGAATCAACTTCACTAAAAATGCTCTCAATTAACTGTTTTGATAAATATCGTTCTTGATCTAGCTCACCTATAACATACATAATATTATATGCCTCAAGGCTAATTAGATTATCTATGGCTACTTTGCTAGTATTAGCAGATTTAAGAAAGTCTTCAATTTCAAAATAAACATATGATGCTATAAGCTCACTGTATGATGGTACTTTAGCCTTAAAATATCTGAGAGCCACGATAAGTATTGAAGCCAATTTATATGATGAACTAACAGAAGGAGCAACTCTGAAAAAGAACAATGAAATATGGAGCAAAACATACATTGCATTGTATATATCTTTATCTTCGACTTGATTAACTGAAGAAGTTAATCTTTTAACTCTTTCAAAAATCGCCGAAATAATATAAGAAGCAACCTCACCATATCCCGTATTATTTTCAGCACATATTATTTTCACCTCATCTATAAATTTGTTAGCTAACTTCCTATTATTATGTATTGGCTTTGTGATTAATTTCCTTTCATCATCATACCCAAGAAAAGATTCAATAAATAAATTCATTCTTTGATTGACGTGATGTATAATTTGTGTTTTTGCTGTGATAAAAGGTCGAGTATTTTTTGTTACTTTACCCAAATTTATATGCATGTTATATTCATTCAGTTTATCAGTGTAAATCTTATATATAATTTCGGCATTAGCTTCATTTTTAGCAAAAATAAAAACATCATCAACATAACGGCGAATATCATAATCGATACCCTTGCGTATCGATGGCTCGATATTATTTAATTTAAACTGAACATTTAAATCTATTTTTTGAAATATAACCTCAGCAAATATTCGACTGATCTCTGGACCGATAATTACACCATGGGTCTCGTTAAAGTTGCAACGTTGCATTAATTTATCAAAAGCATCACCAAAGTTTAATGATTTATTAGCTAACATCCCTTTAGTAAAAGTCTTGGTTTTTGCAGCCCAAGAAATTGAATGAGTATAGATACTGTCAAAACATTTTGAAACATCTAATGTATATAGCGTATTATATTTACGCTCAAGGTCAATAAACTCATTAGACATAAAGAACTTATACAGGCGATCATATCCGTGATAGCCAAAATATGAAGAAGCATGCCGAGTTAATAGTTCATTTTTGTCGGTATCAACAGGCCCTCTCTTATATAAATTCTTGTCTTCCAATAAGTTCTTATAATAATATGTACTTGCAACCTTCACCGGTCGCCGAATAGAAAAATCACTACGGGAACAAAAATTGATCATCATTTGATTAAAATGGAGATAAAAATCTCGCATTTCAATCTGAGATATGGGGTGTGGAAAGGCTAAACGTCGAAACTCCGTCTCATTTTTATTAATTTTAAAAACATAGGGAATCGTATACCTACCTTTCTTCTTTTCCCCAAGAATTATTCTTTGAATCAATACTTTAGCAGTATCATTGGCCGTTGTATATTTAACTACATTGTTATAAAAACCATCATTGGACACTATTATAGGTGTTTCATAGGGTATAGTTTCAGTAACTAAAACCCTATTAAAATCTTTTTTGTTAACTCTTACTTCCTTTTTTTTAGACATATTTCCAACACCTTTGAATTTTCATCATCTTTGAAGCTGAATAATGAAAAAAATGACGTTTTTCATGGCCTCTAACAAAACTAATCTTAAGTAATCGATATTTTTTGCATTGGTTTAAGTTCGCATGAAAATCAAAGAAAACCTTACCACCAGATGATAATACAGCCTTTCTTAAAAACACATCAAGTTCAGCAAGGCGCTTAGAAGATTTAGCATCAATAAGAGGATAATTAAAATGAATGCCCGACAACCGTTTTAATACTCTATCTGAATCTAAAACACTAAAGTTTGTGGACAGGAATTTTAGTCTTTCACATAGCAACTCAAAATCATTGGTTTTATTAAAATCAATAATCGAATAAATCACTCTACTTTTTACTTTATTAGCCTTTGCATGTGCAAGATCAATTTCAATTACCCTATAGAATCCTCTTATATTGCACTCTTCAATTTTATCTCCCACGCTAAAATCGTACCCTAAATATTCAAAGGATAACAATTTCTTGGAGGGTGCAGTGTTTGTTTTTTTGGAAGATTTTGGAATTAAATCGCTAATATAATATTTCTTCCCTTCATTAAATCGCAATCCATTTGGAAGAATTGATTTTACATTCTCAATAAAAGCATCACTATCTTCGTAACCACTAGTGACAATAACTATATCATCTACATACCTAGCATAATAAAAAACAGAGTGGTTATCTTTCACTTGATTATCGAAATCATACATTAGTAACTCTGCCAAGTATGCACTGATTGACAATCCTCTTGGTATTCCTTGCCCACCATTCAGATAGAATGAATAAAGAAATTCCTTTAGAATCTGCTTTGTTTTAAGCTCTAACCGCTCCAATCCATCTATTTTATTAAATATATAGTTTTTATCGAAAGATTCATAAAATGAAAATATATCCAATCTGTATATTTTATACTGTGAACACTCTGATAAAAAAACCTTTAATGTATCAACAATCTTTGTTCGAGAAGATAATCTTAATTGATATAGCTTAGATAAATTTTTTTTAATTTTCCTCAAGACCAATACATCAGCTAACTCATCGGCCCAATATACTGTTTTCCCTCTTAAAACGGATGAGCGTAAATTATAACCCAAGAACCCATCCTTATATCTTTCGATAGCCGAGTTAATAGTCTTTTCTCGAACACTGTCTAGACTTAATGCTCTATTTTTATGGAAATCCTCAGGCTTGAAACATCGTGAGAGTGTGCGCGGATTGAAAGACTGATCATACATACAATCGTCCTGACTTAAGTTTATATTATCTTAATATTGCCTCCGTGAAGAATTCCTTTCAAGCCTTTTGGCGCGCAATACTCTCCCCGCCACGCCTGCCCGCTTAAGGGGGCGCTTTTAATGCAGGCGCATGACCGGCCTCAGAGCGCGCCAGTGCTGGCGCTGGCGGGGAATTCAGTGTCGTTAAAACGCATGCAAAACCATGCACCTATGCATGCATAGCTTTTATACGTAATAATGGAGGGATTTTCGGGGATTTCTAAGCGGACTACTGCACGGCCAGTTCTGCACGACGGCGGGTATAATTCAGGTTCTGTGCAGGCGTGAATTTTTCACGACTATCATCGCGGGAAGCCGCGTCAGGCCTGAATCCGATGGCCGTTAAAATGTCATTATCCTGCTCCGAATAATTAATTTTTTCACCGGCGACCAGCCAGAGCTGTAGCGCCTCCCTCAGATAGTCGAGTGAGTGCTGCATGGCGCAGTGCTGAACGGCGGGGTGTTGCCCGGAATAATTCATCAGTTCAAGGGCAAGGGCGGCGGCCACCTCCGCGCCGTGCGCCTGCATAAAATCATTTAATCGGTCGCAGATGCTGATGCGCTGCACCTCCTCATGCGAGCGGATATAACGCCCGGCAGCCTGATTAATTTCCCACTTTTTCACGTCAATAATTTCACGCAGCGTTTGCAGGCTCCGGTCGCTGTGCCCGCTGCCGGCAAGCTGTTCGCAGTATATCTGTTCGGCCTGCGTCAGCTAATTCCTACGTTGTAGCCAGGCGGAATTATTTGTCTGACAGGCCTCAAAGGATTTCCGTAGTCTCAGTGTGGTCCCGTAAGTTTTCAGTTATGCCTGATCGTGTTAACGCATCTGCGCGGTAGCGGTGGCTCCCGGTGCAGGCATGTGGATAACCGGCTCAATCGCCGGTGAACGAGTAATCCCTTAAGTGGATTAAAGTGCGCGGAACGTGCAGTAAAACATGCTTATGCCACATTTCAATAAGCCATCTTTAGCCTGCTTTTCGAAAAGAACATAAAATCGGCCCACAACCAAAGAGCGTTGAACCATCAAAGTAATCCCCATTAACAACAATCTCTATTCTTTTTAAAAGACAAATCGTTCATAACGAAGCCCCCTAACGCACCTCATATAACATTGAAAGAAAAAGGAAAAATATAAAACTTAAAGCTTGCCTAATAAATATTAAAAAGACGTTTTGCCGATAATGTGCTAGAAATTTGTTCAACGCATCTCAGAGCCAATGATAGGAACAATGAGAATATGGATACGACGTTGCTGAGCGCATTAGATACCGATGGACGCGACAAATTCGAAAGCGCGATGAATGCCTTACAAGGCGATGTTTCCGCTGCGGCCACGAGGTTGTCGGTCGACCCCCGCTTACGCCTTGAGTACTCAAAAAGAATCAAAGAAATGTCCGCAGACTTACGCGCAAAGGCCAATGCTGGTGTGATCTCCTGGGACAAAGCGGCACGAGAGGCTCAGGAAACGAGAAATTTGATCATGGAGATGGTGCGATCTCGCAGCACTCCACTCGGACGGGCAATGGCCGAACGTATAAAAAGCGAGGGTAAGACGCTTAATGAGTTGGTAGCAAAAAAAGCGAAAGCTTTATTCGGCCCGCAGGCAAATTTTAACAGCCTTTCGGAAGTACAAAAAAATCAGATATATGCAGGTATCGTTGAATCCGCAGGCAAGTCTAACCCACAAGTAAACATGAAAATGATGCAGCTCTCGCGCGTTGGAAGGGGGTTAATTGTTCTTTCGATTGCGATTTCTGTTTACGAAATTTATGCCGCTGATGATAAGGTTTCTGAATCAGGCAGACAGATAGCGATTAATGGTGCAGGTATTGCCGGTGCTGCCGCAGGTGGTGCAATGGCGGGATTAATGTGTGGGCCTGGCGCACCTGTTTGCGTGCTCATCGGTGGCTTCGTCGGCGGCGCGCTTGCCGCATGGGAAATGGGACGTTTGTGGAATTGATTATGCAACAGGTTAATTCAATAACATTGGTTAAGGTTAGTGTAGCTACCGATGTATCCCAGGCTCAATCTGACGTTGTGCTCAATGGTAAAAGCACCGGCATTATTGTACCGGGGCAAGTGCTTGAAGCAGCGGTCCAGGTTAATGAGCAGCGTTACATCCTGTTTCTGACGGATGACATTATTTTTGAAGAATCCCTGACAATTGTCCTTATTGACGTTCATGACGGGCTTAAAGAAATTGTTCGCTTGGGCAATGAGTACTCGACAGGAACTTTTGCGGATCTCCAGGTCACTGACGATAGCATGGATTTCAGGTTTATTGGGGATTATATCTGGACACTGAAAGTATCCGATTCACCTCGCTTACGGCTTCCTTTCGTTTCCGATCCCAAAGGGGTTAAACGGGAGTCTGGTCTGAAAAAGTACATAACGATATCTGCCGCACCGGCGTCGGAAAACGTAAGCTGAAGTCACTATTTATCAGAATGAAAAGGCTTTCCGCTGAGCTGGATAAATGCTCCTGAGAAGTATGCAGACTTCGCATCCGATGAAGTCCTGAAAGCCCGCACGGCGCAAGCCCTGCGGGCTTTTTTGTACCCTCAATATGTCCCGCGAAGTTCATAAAATTTCCCGGCGACACAGCAAGATCACACCATTAAACATTATTTCTCTCATGCTCAATGAGCCATTCTTTGCGTGAAATCCCCCCTCCATAACCTGTCATCGCGCCATCTTTTCCAATTATCCTGTGACAGGGAGTCACAATCGCAATCCGGTTGGCACCGTTAGCGGCAGCGACGGCGCGCACAGCATTTGGCTTATTAAGCCGTAGTGAAATGGCCTGATAGTGTGAGGTCTGTCCATAGGGAACAGCACGCAACGCATGCCAGACGGATTGTTGAAAATCACTACCCGGGGCATCTAAAGCGAGATCAAACTGTCGGCGCGTTCCGGCAAAATACTCGCCGATCTCTTTTACTGTCTGCCGGGTATGGCTGTTTTCGCCGGTGACGATTCTGGCGTTAAATAAACGCTGTATATCGCGGAATTCTGTTTCTAACATCCGGCGATCGGTAAACTCCAGCAGACAGACTCCCCGCTCTGTCGCGCAGACAAACATCGGTCCAAGCGTCGTGGTGAACCGGTGAATGACTATCACCTGGGTTGCCTGAGTCGGCGCTGCGCCAGTAAGCCGCTTGTAGGTGTAACCAAACCCGCTCAGGGATTCATAGCCATTGTCCAGCGCAACGTCAGTCGCCGCTCGTCCGCTTTTCAGCTCCTGCAAGGCAACGTTCACCCGCTGCATTCGCTGAAAAGCCTGAAAAGTGATGCCGTGATGTTGCAGGAACCAGCGTCTTACCCGCTCCGGGCTGATTCCATGCTGACGAAGCTCCGCGTCTGCTACACGGGATTTAATATCGCGCCTGACAAGCGCAAGCGCCTGCTCAACGAATAATGGCGCGCTGTGCGCATTTTCAGCGGGCCTGCAGACCTTACAGGGACGAAAGCCGTCCGCCAGGGCAGATTTGGCATCTTTATAAAATTCGACATTTTCGCGTTTGGGCTTTCGCGCCCGGCATACCGAAATGCAGAATACGCCAGTGGTTTTGACGCCAACAAAAAACACGCCAGTATATTCTGAAGAACGTTCAAGTAATGCCTGATACCAGATATCGCATAAATTCTTATCGGTTATTTTCATCACTAAAAAGTCCTTCAAACGTCTGACGAGCTCGGATCGCATGCATGACATCAGTCAGCGTTAACTGCATCGCTGAATGAACAAAATTGCCCATTGAAATGCGGCTTGCCCCGGCCCGTTTCAGCCTGTCGAATGACGGTAGATCGGGCATACACATGACATTCAGGGGCAATCCCGTTGCCTCTGCTATGAGGCTGATGTCTTTCTCTGACGTCAGGCAGGGAACAAAAAGGCCGTCGGCACCTGCAGCTTTATAGCGTTGACCCCGTAATATCGTCTCCTGCAACGCGTCTTCATGCCCGAGCAGGTAAGTGTCAGTCCGGATATTCAGAAACAGACGATAATCTTCCCTTCTCAGCATATTGCACACTGCTCTCAGTGTTACGGGAAAAATCAGAGGCATCGTCAAGCTGACGAACCCCGTTTATGACTTGGCTGTCTTCGAGGTTCACGCCTGCGACGCCTGTCTGAGCAAGGCGCCTCAGATTGGCTGCTATCTCTTCGGCTGAATCACCATACCCTGCTTCCATGTCAACGCTCAATGGCAGGTTGCTGACAGCCCGGATCCGGGTGACCATATAAAATAACTCATCAAACGGCATTCCCTGGCCGTCGTCATATCCCGGTGTGGACGCTATAGCTGCACTGGACGTTCCCAGAACCTGGTAGCCTGCTTTTTGCGCTGCGACAGCACTGGCGGCATCCCAGACGTTGCCGATAAGAAGAGGCTCATGCTGATAGTGGCGTTCTGCAAAGTTCATATCCTCTCGATAGATTGAAAATGAATCTAAGCACTCAGTAAGAACCTCACAACCGAAATTCAGACGACCATTTTTTAGCAAAAGTCGTCTGAACATGGGGAGCGGAACAGACCAAACCTTTTAAGGTCAGGTTCTGGCTTCGAGCATGGCAAGAACCGCCCAACGTGCCGCATCGTCTGCGATATTTTCCGGCAGCGCATCAGCACGCAGCGTGATATAAGCATCAACAGCCTTTCTGAGGGCCATGCTGACGGAATCACGATCGTGCGTAGCCAGCGTGGAAGCCAACAGGTCATCAGGATCAATGCTGAGGAATTCGATGCGGCGCACCCCACGTTGCGGTAGATTTGCTCGACGGTACAGCATAGGTCCCAGCACTTGCTCCCGGAAGAATGCCAGCATGCCTATCGCTTCAAAGAGTTCTCCCCTTCCCAGTTTCACCACCGCGTAATGAAGCCAGATCCAGGCTCGGGACTCAAACCACTCCGGCGTCATATCAGGCCAGTGAGCGCTAAATTTTGCCAGTTGGCGCTCCAGAGCGGTGTTATCACGGGTAAATAACACCACGGGCTCCTCAACGCGCTGAGTGAGCATTTCCAGGGTGACAAATTTCAGATCGACATGAAGGAGTTCGGGACCATACAGGCAGATAAGCAGACGAGGCTCTCCCACATGTTCCCCGGTGAAAGCATGGAGCAGGTGACCCAGTGTTCCGGCGAACACAATACACTGAGCCATGATTTCGTCATAGTAGAGAGGGTCTACCACAACGACAAAATCAAGATCGGAATATTTATCAAACCCGCCATGAACAAGCGAGCCGCCGGCGAGAAGGGAGTGAATCCGCGAATCAGCCTGAAATTTAAGCTTAAGTTGCTCTGCAAAACTTCTGTGTAAATCGGGTAACGTACTAAGCATACTTTTTCCTGTTCACAAAAAAGACAAAGCATTACAGGGTATCGCGCAGTGAACAGGCAGGCCAGATATTTTTTGCAGGAACAATAATGTCCTAAGAGGGTTCTCCCGATGCGTTATATTGCCCTGTAAATTCGGAGAAATTTCTGACCATCGTCGATTACTCGGATATCTGACTAACATAGTCGTACCAGTAAAGGCAACAAAGCAGTCCTTATGAGATTATATGGACTCTATGAGTCGGCCAAAACTCACCATGAAAATCATTGGATATGGCATAAACGCAAAAATTGTTTTTGACTTGCTGTCTATTGATAATAATCCTGCTTAAAACGCCAGGCTTTATACGTTAATTTGAGGGGGGTCATCCAACAGAAGATACCAAAGATAAACACTACAGCAATGCCTGATGAAATGATATTTTCTCGCGAAGCGAAGCAAACCGCCAGTATGAACAGAACCGTAAGTACGACTGAAAATATAACAGTCCCTTTAAACCGATTTGAAAGCGCAGGAAGCAAAATATCCAGCGTCGAACGCTGAGTATCCACGTAGCGTTTAAGCTTTTGCAGCTCTTCTTTTGTGAAACCAGATCTAAGCAACGCTTCTTCCGTTATCGCCATGCTATTCCCCTCCTTCTAATCAAAGCTACTATATCTTGATCTTTAAAACATAACGACCTACCGGCTGGTTGTTTATGTTGTACTCCCCTGGCTTTGACAAACATCAACACCCTCTCCCCCCGCCTGTGCAAAATTACCCACATCACCCAGCGCTACGGATTAGCCGCCCCAACCCGGAAGGAACCCCAACATGTACAAACCCATAACCGTCATAATCTTCGTTCTCCTGGCCCTCGCCGCCCTTGTTGAAATAGGCTTTTTGTCCTTTGGATAATCCTCAGGCGAAATCCCCCTCATCAGGGCACATTGATCTCATTACAGTTTTTTCCTAAAGCCATCCCGCTTCGCCTGTGCCATGCTGAATCACGCTCATAACCGATAACGTTAAATGAGGATATTATGAAAAAAACAATTATCGCATTATCTGCCGTTCTGCTGGCTTCCCCAGTATTTGCTGCGACCACACATGCAACTGACGATACCGTCGCGGCGGCGAACGCAAACGCCAACGAGGCAAAGCAAAAACTGCACGAAGAGCAGAATAAAGGTGAAGAGCTGAAGCTGAAACAGAAGCATGCTGCGGAAGGTAAAAGCGAAAGCTTTGGCAGCAAGGTCAGCGAAGATTCCCAGAAAGCCTGGCATAAAACCAAACAAGGCACCGAGAAAGGGTGGGATGCCACCAAAGAAGGCGCAGAGAAAGGCTGGAACAAAACCAAAGAAGGTGCCAGCGAACTGGAAAAGAAAGTCACTGAGTAATCCCTTCGAAAGGCCGCATACGCGGCCTTTTTTATTCCCTCCCACCCTGCTTCCTGAAGGCTAAACTTGTTTCAGGAGGGCACCGTCATGAGCCACAAAGAAACCGCACCAGAAACCCAGGGCGTTACCGTTGAACTGCTTTCCATCGTCGATCTGGGCCCGGAGATCGCAGGCATGGACGGTCGACAGCTTCGCATGCGCAGGGTGACGCTCGCCCCCGGCGCGGTCTTTGGTCCAGTGCACGATCATATCGATCGCCCCGGTACCGTTTTTATCCTTGAGGGGACCATCACCGATCATCGTAACGGTATCGCCACCGATTACGGTCCCGGCGTCGGGTGGCCGGAAGACCATAATACGGTCCACTGGCTGGAAAATCGGGGCCCGATCGCCGCCGTCGAAATCTCGGTGGATATCGTTAAAACACCCTGACGCACAAAAGTCGAATAGATCCCGGGGGTGACGCGTTTACTCCCTGCCCCCTTAAAAGAGATCCTGAGATGCTGCGACGCCTGGTGATAGTGCTGATTTTGTTTTGTCCGTGGGCGTTAGCTGCCCCAAAAAGCTACATTATCGACACCGATAACACCGCCATTCGGCTATCGTGGCATGCCTTCGGCGGCATCCTCTCCTGGGCGACGTTCAGCGGCGTGACGGGCGCCGTGACGCTCAACCCGGAAAACGACGTCGACGATCATATTCACGTCACCATTCCCGTAGCAACTCTGGTGGCATCAAACAAGCTGCTTACCTGGCAGCTGAAAAGCGATATGTTTTTTGATTCTGAGCACTACCCGACTATCGAGTTCATCAGCTCTCGCGTGGTCGCCTTGGGTGACGGACGGTTCAGGGTGTTCGGCACGCTGACCGTGCGTAACATTGCCCGCCCGGTGCTCCTGGAGGCCGTGGTGAAAGACCCGCATGCGCAAGTCCTCACCCTGGATGCCACCACGGCGATCTCGCGCGCGTCCTACGGGATGGATAAGTTTGCGCTGGTCGTGGACGATCGTATTGCCATCGCCATTGCGATTAAGACAAACGACGTGCCGTCATCCTGAAATGAGCCGCTGTAGCTGCTCCGCATTTCCCCGCAGGTGAGACGGCGGATTACGACCAATCAGGACAAACTGGTAGCCCGCCTCCTGCCACCACGCCAGGTTCATGCTGTGCCGCTGCTCCTGGCGCAGAGAGGCCCTGGTCTTCTCGTCAACAGGAGAAATACAGAGCGCCATCGGGCCGTAGTCGGCGTTGATCCAGGCAATCTGCGCGATAGAGGTGGTTTCATAGCGCAGCATTCGCACCATCTTCAACTCTGCCCCCTGCAGGACTAGCTGCGACATGTGCAGCTTTATGCCGATATCCTGCGCTGCCCGTTCCAGCCCGCGCTGCAGGACCGGCGTTGCGCTGTCCATATCCAGCAGCGTCTCGACGCTGTACAGGGACATATATTGCGCTTCGAGGTCGCGAATATGGGCATTCTCATCCGCTGGCGCGGAAGTGGGCCGCAGCAGGTAGCCCAGCCCGGAGCCGACCATCAAAAAGCTGACCGATGCGGCAATTAGCGACCGCCTGCTGACGCCAGGCGGCGTGGAGGACTGTGGTTCGGGAATAGCAGCCAGACGCGCCTGCATTGTCTCCAGAGGCGCGTCATCCAGCAGGGAGGCAAACGCCCCGGCGTAATCCTGGCTGCTTTTCATCAGCTCGTTGGTTCGCCCGGCGAGGCGTTCATCACGTTTCAACTGTTCTTCAAAATGCTGCGCGTCGGCGCGGCACATCTCGCCATCTATCCATGCCACGATAGCGTCGTCGTTATAGGGCGGTGCAAAACGATGCGCGTTCAATAGCGTTTCTCCTTTACCGGAGGCAGTGCGTCAGCGGATCTGGCAAGCCGAGCCCGTGCCGTTGCCAGCCGGCTCATCACGGTACCGATCGGCACCGCCAGCGTGTCCGCCGCCTCCTGGTAGGTAAAGCCTTCGACATAAACCAAAAATACCGCGTTGCGCTGGGCTTCAGGCAGCGTGTTGACGCGCTGCATCACCTTAAGGTAATGCAGACGCGTCTCATCCTGTTCGCGGGTGTCCGGCGCCAGGAGCTCGTCGCTGGCCACAAATCCCTGCCCCTGACGCACGTGTCGAGCCCGAAGCTCAGAGATCCAGATGGAGTGCAGTATCGCGAACAGCCACCTGTCGATGCGTGTGCCCGGCATATACTGGCTACTCCTTTCAAGCGCACGCACGCAGGTGGACTGAACCAGCTCTTCGGCGATATCCCTGTTTCGCGACAGCACCAGCCCATAGCGCCAGAGACGCGACAGATGTGCGGCTAACTGTTGACGAACCTCACTGGTAGCGATGGGCTTTCCCTCCACGAGAAAATCAGGATTCCGGATGTCCGTTAATGGCGGCCTGCAGGTCACGGTACTCCTCACAGGACTGGCCACAAATACCGGCAATGACCTTCAGCTGTTCTTTCGCGAGGTCAGGACGTCCTTTTACCATCCACGCTTCACCGAGATATTCCCGGGCTTTGGCATAATCCGGGGCGATAGCCAGCGCACGCTGATAGTAACCAATGCCTTCGTCCGTACGGCCAAGTTTGCGCGTGGCGAACCCGCGATAGTTCCACGCTTCAGCCGTATTGCCATTTTTCAGCGAATCAAGCAGATTCAGCGCCGCCTGGTACTCTCCTTTCTTCGCGAGATGGTACGCATAGTTGGTTTTGTCCTGGTCGCTGAGGCTGCTGCTCTTGTCCGGCACGCATTTCTGAGTAGCGCTGTCATACACCTGTCCGGCAGGACAGTCGGGCGTTTTGCTCTCGGTACTATTATTGCCCATCGCCAGCGCCAGTGGGGACAGCAGGGAAAAAATCAGCACCGGGATCAAACGAAACGAGGTCGTGTTCATATAAAGCTCCAGGGTGAGTGGGGAGTGACGTCAGTAAACGTCCGACTGATGAGTTTTATTCATTCTCCCCGTAAATTTTTTGCTGTCGCGAAATCATGCTGACGTTGTAGCCCAATGAAAATAAATCAGGTTATTCATCCTCACCTTAACGTTATTATTTCGCGTGATAGCAGAGTTTTCACCTCACATAAGAATATATTTTATAGTGCAAGTGACATAATATATTTTATATCAAAAACGTTACCTTAACTTAAATGAACATTAAGCAAACCTAAAGAATATCGTTTTACATTATATTCAAAACATTCCCTACCAATTATCGCAGTGCGTAAACCACGCTAAGAAAAAACATTACACACTAAAATTAAAGTCATATAAAACAAAGGATTGCACCAACATAATTATTGACAACATCAATATACCAATGCCTTCCACCTTGTTTTCGCACTTATTTGCGAAAGCTTAATTTGCACAACCCATGTTTTCTGTCTATATCAATTTTATATCCTCAAAAATAATTCCTCTATTAATTACAGGGTTTTACAAAACATAAAACACGAATAAAACGGTTCTCTTTCATAAAAAATTAGATTCGCTCTGATGTTGCCACTCTGAATCCTGGCGGGCATCGTGCGCGCTAAAAAAACGGTCAGTGCTGCGTTATAACAGCGACTGCGCCGGGGGCGCCCTTTACCTTCTGCAGAGATGGCTCGTCTTGCTCGCCGTTTATGACACATCTGCTGGAGTAATAACTAAATGAGCCAAATCTCTGTTATCTCGAAACTTACTGGCGTAGAAACGAAAATGGAAGGCACACAGGTCACGCTGAGCCATTCCTCCATCGTTGAGCTTCATGTCGAGCGAGCGAGTGTCTCCCACTTCGCGCGAAGTGGTAACGATCTGCTGGTTACGCTGCACTCCGGCGAGGTGATCACTGTAAAAAATTTCTACGTCACGGACGCGCAGGGCGTGAGCCAGCTGGTACTGCAGGACAGCAACGGCGCATTATGGTGGATTGAAGATCCAGCCGGGGCCGCGACGTACGAATCTATCGCGTCTACGAACGTACTGCTTGCGGCGTCAGGAAGTGATGCCGGTGGTGCCGCCTTCTGGCCATGGGCCCTCGGCGGCATTGTCGCTGCAGGCGGTATCGCGGCTGCGGCAAGTACCGGCGGCGGTGGTGGAGATGGCGGTAATAACAATAGTACCAACCCCAACATCCCCGTCGATCCTGCCGATCCGGACACAACGCCGCCGAATGCACCTTCCGGTATTAAGTTCTCTTCAGATGGCAAGACCGTTACCGGTACCGCCGAACCGGGCAGCACTATCACGCTGAAAGACGCGAACGGCAATGTCGTTGGCACCGGAAAAACGGGCAGCGACGGCAATTTTACCGTCTCCCTCGGAACACCGCTGACCAACGGCGAGCAGGTGACTGCCACCGCGACGGATAACGCCGGGAATACCAGCCCGGGCACAACGCTCAACGCGCCGGACATAACCGCGCCCGATGCGCCAACGATTGGCAGTGTAATCGACGATATTGCCCCGCAGACGGGGACGGTGTCCAACGGCGGCAGCACCAACGATCAGCGCCCACAGCTTACCGGCACCGGCGAGGCGGGCTCGACCGTGACGATTTATGACGGCGGAGTCGCTATTGGTACGGCAATCGTCGCCAGCAACGGCACCTGGACCTTTACCCCGTCAGTTGACCTGAGTGAAAGCACTCACCAGATTACCGTGAAGGCAACCGACGCCGCCGGCAACACCGGGCCAGCCTCACCGGTGTTTACTCTTACGGTGGATCTTACTCCGCCGGACGCCCCGACCGCGATTGTGCTGACCGACGATACAGGTCTTATCAGGGGGACCATTACGTCGGGCGCGCCTACGGATGCTTCACTGCCGCTCCTGGCGGGAACGGGCGAGCCAGGTGGAACCATCACCATTTATGATAACGGCGTGGCGATTGGCACAACGACGGTGCAGCCCAACGGTACCTGGAGCGTTACGCCAAACGCTCCGCTGCCGGACGGGACACACTCCATAACCGTCACTGAAACCGATGCGGCCGGAAACCAGAGTACGGCATCAGCACCTGTCACCTTTACTGTGGATACTACCCCGCCGTCAGCCCCTGGAAACCTCGTCGTTTCGAATGATGGCGGCACCATCAGCGGCATCGCGGAAGCAGGCAGCACGGTGACCATCCGTGAAGGCGATGTCACCCTCGGTACCGTTGTTGCCGATAGCCAGGGTAACTTCAGCCTGCCGCTGACCCCACCGAAGCTCAACGGCGAAATCCTGACCGCTGACGCCACCGACGCCGCAGGCAACACGGGACCCGCAACCGCCGCCGCGTCACCGGATACTACCCCACCGCAGGCACCAATTATCGTGTCTGTGATTGATGACGTGCAGGCCACCACAGGCCCCGTGGGCCCGAACGGGATTACCAACGACCGGGCGCCGACCGTGAACGGAACGGGCGAGGCGGGTTCGACCATCACGATTTATAACGGCAGCGATGTCCTCGGTACGACGGTTGTTCCCTCCTCTGGCCAGTGGAGCTTTACGCCGCCCACACCGCTGACCGATGGCACGTACGTGCTGACGGCAACGGCGACGGATCCCGCCGGTAACCCGAGCGGAATATCAACCGCGTGGACAATTAATGTCGACGGGACGGCACCTGACGCCCCGGTGATTTCACAAGTCGTGGACGATGTGCCCGGTGGAATTGTTGGCTTACTCGGCCCAAATGCCACGACCAACGACGCCACCCCGACGCTCAGCGGTACCGCCGAAGCAAACGCGACGATCAGCCTGCGCGTGGACGGTGTTGAAATTGGCACAACCGTTGCCGATGGTCTCGGCGCATGGACCTTTACGCCGTCCTCGCCAATCGGTGAGGGTCCGCACGCCCTGACCGCCGTCTCGACCGACGCGGCAGGTAACACCAGCGGCGTCTCCAACACCTGGACGCTGACAATTGACAGCGTCGCGCCTGCTGCCCCGGTTATTACCCAGGTGCTGGATGATGTGCCGGAGCGCCTCGGCGCGCTCAACCCCAACGACAGCACCAACGACACCACGCCGACGCTCAACGGCACGGCTGAACCAGGCTCGACGGTCACCATCCGCCTGGATGGCACCGTTCTTGGCACGGCCCCGGTCGACAACAACGGCGTGTGGACCTATACCCCCACCGTGCCGCTTGGGGAGGGGCCTCATACCTTTACCGTTGTCGCCACCGATGCGGCGGGCAACACCAGCCAGCCGTCAAGCGGCTTCACCCTGACCGTCGATACCACACCGCCAACGGCTGCCACCATTGCCACCGTGACCGATGACGTCGGCGGCGTTCAGGGCCCGCTCACCAGCGGCGATACCACCGACGACACCCAGCCGCTGCTGCAGGGCTCCGCTCCGGCGGATGCGGTGATCACCGTCTATGACGGCACAACCTTGCTCGGCACCGCTTCCCTCGACGGCAGCGGCGGCTGGAGCTTTACGCCGGTCACCCCGCTCACCGACGGCCCGCATTCCCTGACGGTTCACGCCACGGATGCCGCCGGCAATACCACTATCTCCAGCCCGTTTGTATTGACGGTGGATACCGTCGCACCTGCCACGCCGGATATCCCGGCAATTACCGTCAATCCTGACGGCGGCACAACGCAAACGCCGCTGAACCCGGGAGAAATCACCCGCGACACCACGCCGACCCTGAGCGGTACCGGCACGGCGGGCGATACCGTGACGATCTACGGCAACGGCGTCAAAATCGGCGACGCTGTCGTGGACAGTGCCGGCAACTGGTCCTGGACGCCGCCATCCCCGCTGCCCGGCGGCACCTATGACATCACCCTGACCGTCACCAACGTGGACGGCACGGGCAACGAAAGCGCCCCGTCGCAGCCGGTCACCATCACCATTGACACCGACCCGCCGGCTACGCCTGCAGCACCGGTCATTACTGACAGCGTCACCCAGATCACCGGTCCCGTTCCCGATGGCGGCACCACCAACGATCCGCGCCCGGTCCTGAGCGGCACCGGTACGCCGAACGACGTTATCAACATCACTGACACGGTCAACGGCGGCACGCCAACTATCGTTGGTACCGTCACGGTAGACAGCAACGGCAACTGGAGCTGGCGCCCTGGCAGCGACATTGCGGAGGGCAGCCACGTCTATACCGCCACCGCCACCGATGAGGCGGGCAACGTCTCTGACCCGTCGCCAGCGATTACGATCACCGTAGATACCGTGGCGCCGGATACGCCAGTGATTGGCGCCGTGGGCGGCGAGCCGAACGGGGGCTACATCACGGATACCACGCCGACAGTGGGCGGAACCGGCGTTAACGGTGAGACAGTGATCGTCTACAATAACGGCGTCGAGCTGGGCCGTGTCGTGGTCGCTAACGGAGAATGGAGCCTGACGCTTCCAGTGCAAACGGACGGCCCGCTGAACATTACCGTTGCGGGCGTGGATACGGCGGGCAACGTCAGCGCGCCGAGTGCGGTCTTTACCGTCACGCTCGATACCGCTGCGCCTGAGATTCCGCAAATTAATGCCGTTTCAGACAGCCAGCTCACCAACAACGTGCTCTACACCCGCGACGGCACGCCGACCCTCACCGGGACCAGCGAACCCGGCACCACCGTTATCGTCTCCATCGACGGTACCCCGTCGGGCGTGCCGGTCACGATACAGCCGGACGGCAGCTGGAGCTGGACGGCAGGCACAACGCTGTCGGATGGCCCGCACACCTTCACCGTCTCTGCTACCGACCCTGCGGGTAACGCCTCCGGAAACTCGACGCCGCTGAGCGTGACGGTGGACACCGCCGCACCTGCCGACCCGACCAACATGTCCCTGGCACAGGAGGGGACCCCGTTGACCGGTAATGCCGAAGCGGGAACCACCGTTACCGTGAAAGACAGCGGTGGGACCGTCATTGGTACCGGCGTTGCTGCCAGCGACGGCAGCTTCTCCATTGCGCTGAGCCCGGCGCAGCTGGATCCGACCACGCTGACCGTAAGCGCTACCGATGCCGCAGGAAATGCCAGCCCTGGCGCGTCCTTTATCGTTACCGATTCACCGCTCGACCTGCCGCAGGTGCCCGTCATCACGGCGATCAACGATGACGTCGCCCCAATCACGGGCGATGTGAAAGACAAAACCACCAACGACACCACCCCTACCCTTACCGGCACGGCTCAGGCGGGGAGCCTGATCACCATCTACCTGGACGGTAGCGCGACGCCATTGACGACAGTCACTGCCGACGGCAGCGGCAACTGGAGCTATACGCCAGCCGCGCTTGGCGAGGGGCTACACACCTTTGAGGTGACCGCGACCCTCAACGGCCTGACCAGCGGCCGCTCTCCGGCGGCCAGCGTTACCGTTGACCTCACCGCACCGGGCACGCCGACCATCGGCGCCGTAATTGACGACGTCGGCCCAGGCACCGGTCCGCTGACCAGCGGGCAGACCACCAACGACAACCAGCCGACCCTCACCGGCACCGGCGCAGCAGGCGATACCATCTCCATCTACAACAACGGCGTGCTGCTGGACAGCGTGGTGATCGGCAATACCGGCACCTGGAGCTACACCACGCCGCCTCTGGCAGAGGGGAATAACGTCCTGACCATCCGCGAGACAGACCCGGCGGGGAATCAGAGCGGTCCTTCTGCGGGCTTCACCGTCGTGGTGGACTCCGTTTCCGCCACGCCGGTCATCACCAACGTTACGGACAATGTCGGTAACGCTGCCACCACGGTGGTCAGCGGCAGCGAAACGAATGACGCCACGCCAACCCTTACAGGGACAGCGGACGCAAACAGCGTGGTCACCATTTTCGACGGCGGCACGCAGATCGCCGTGGTGACGGCTGATAGCAACGGCGCATGGACGTTTACCCCTGACACCGCGCTCGGCGAAGGCTCGCACAGCTTCACGGTTCGGGCGACCGATCCGCAGGGTAACGTCAGCGCGGTCTCAGCCCCCTGGAGCGTGGTGGTTGACCTGACGGCACCGACGGTTCCGACGCTGGATACGGTAAACGACAACGTCCCTGGCGGCGTCACGGGCAACCTCACCAGCGGCCAGGTGACCAACGACAGCACCCCAACCATCAGCGGTACCGGGCAGGCGGGCAGCACTATTCACATCATGAATAACGGCACGCAGATTGGTACTGCAACCGTTGACGGAGGCGGGAACTGGTCCTTTACGCCGACCACGCCGCTGGGCGACGGCAGCTACGCCCTTCGCGTCTATGCAACGGATGCGGCAGGCAACGCCTCGGCTAACTCATCAGTGTTCGCCTTTACCGTTGATACCACAGCCCCTGGCGTACCGGTGGTGACCAGCGTAATTGACGATGTCGCGCCCGTCACCGGGACGCTCACGTCGGGCAACACGACCAACGACGCGCGTCCGACCTTCAACGGCACGGGCGACGTGGGTGCCACAGTGCACGTGATCGTTGATGGCAGCGAAATTGGCACGGCGGTGGTGAATGCCCAGGGCAACTGGACCTTCACCCCGGGCACCGATCTGGGCGACGGGCCGCACGCAATAACCTTCAACGCCACCGACGTGGCAGGCAATACCGGCAGCACGACGACGCCGTTTAACCTGACGGTGGATACGGGCGTACCGTCGGCGCCGGTCATTTCGACCGCGGGTGACAACGTGGGCAGCATTCAAACCCCGCTCTCTTCCGGGCAGAGCACCGACGATACCACGCCGACGCTGAACGGCACCGCGACCGCCAACGCCACGGTCACCGTTTATGAGAACGGGCAGCCGGTCGGCACCGTTCAGGCGGACGGTACCGGGGCATGGAGCTTTACGCCGTCAGCGCCGCTGGCCAGCGGCAGCCATACCTGGACCGCCACGGTCACCGATGCAGCGGGTAACGTCAGCCCGACCTCGCCGGACTTTACCCTGATTATTGATACCGCGGCACCGAACGCGCCGGTTATCAGCCAGGCGATAGACGACGTGGGCAGCATCACCGGCCCGCTCACGTCCGGGCAGACAACCGACGACACCGTACCGCGCCTTGTCGGGACCAGTGAACCGTTTGCCACCGTGAAGATCTATGAGGGAACCACGCTTGTCGGAACGGGCACCGCGGATAGCGGCGGGAATTGGAGTATCTTGCTCACCACCACGCTGGCGAGTGGTCCGCACAGCTTTACCGCGCAGGCCACGGATGCGGCAGGCAACACCAGCGTGTCCTCCACCAGCTTCAGCCTCACTGTCGACACCACGCCGCCTGCGCTGCCGGTGCTGACCAGTATCGTGGATGACGTGGGCAATGCGGCGACGCCGATTGCCAACGGCGGGATCACCAACGACGCGCAGCCAACGCTCAGCGGCACGGCGGAAGCGGGTTCCACGGTGAAAATCTTTGATAACGGCGTGCAAATCGGCAGCGTGACGGCGACCGGTGGGGCGTGGAGCTTTACGCCATCTCCGGCGCTAAGCAACGGCGCGCACACGTTGACCTTTACCGCTACCGATGCGGTAGGCAACGCCAGCGCGCCCACCACCGGGTATGTGATTAACGTCGATACCCTCCCGCCAGCCGCGCCGGTCATCAGTTCGGTCATTGATGATGTCGGCAGCGTCACCGGGCCGGTGACCGGTACGAATCCGACCAACGACATGCGCCCAACGCTGAGCGGGACAGCCGAAGCGAATGCCACGGTGCGGATCTACGATGGCATCACGCTGGTGGGTACGGTGACCGCCGATGGCAGCGGCAACTGGACCCTGCCGCAAACTACCACCGCGCTGGCGGAAGGCACGCATAACCTCACCGCCACGGCCACCGATGCGGCGGGCAACACCAGCGTGGCGTCCGCCGTGACGACGATTATCGTCGATACGATCGCGCCAACGGCACCGACCGGGACCTTCAACGCTGACGGTAGCGTCCTGACCGGGACTGCGGAAGCAGGCAGCACCGTCGCTATCCGCCTTGCGGACGGCTCGACGGTGACCGCCACTGCGGGCAGCAACGGCACCTACAGCTACACCTTCATTAACAAACAGACCGAAGGCCAGACGCTGCAGATCACCGCCACCGACGCCGCTGGCAACGCCTCGCTGCCGGGCTCTGCCCTTGCGCCGGTGGTGCCGCTCTCCGCCAGCAATAACGTCGAAGAGCTGAACCTCAGCACCACGGCAACCGTGACCAACAGCCAGTACAGCGATTACGGCTTCCTGCTGGTCGGCGCCGTCGGCAACGTCCTGACGCTGCTGGGCAACGATACCGCCCAGGTGAACTTCACGGTGGGCAGCGGCGGCAGCGCGGATATCGTGGTCAACGCCAACGCCACGGGGGCGGTGCTCTCTCTGCTCAATACCCTGGAGCTGGTGGTTCAGCATTACGTCAACGGCGCCTGGACCACCGTGGTGGATACCGGCCAACCGCAGTTTGCCGATCTGCTGACCCTCGGCGCAACCGGCGTCTCACTGAACCTGACCGGGCTGGCTGACGGCAACTATCGCGTGCTCAGCTACAACACCAACCTGCTGGCGACCGGCTCCTACACCAGCCTCGACGTGGCGGTGAAAGAGACCGGTCCGGGTACGGTCACCGGTGAAACCAGCCTCAACGGCAACGTGATCCTCGATACGGATCCAACCGCCGGCAGCGACAACGCGCCAGCAGGGACCACTATCTCCGCGGTCACTAACGCCCAGGGCGCCACCACCAGCGTGAACGCCGACGGCACGGTGATTCAGGGCCAGTACGGTACGCTGACCATTAACCGCGACGGCAGCTACACCTACAGCCTGACCGACACCAGCGCCGCGGTCATTGGCCGCACGGAGAGCTTCACCTACACCATCACCCATAACGGCGTCAGCGCGTCGGCACAGCTGGTGCTGTCCCTGGGTGCCGGTACGGTAGTCAACGGTATTGTCGCCGTTGACGACACCAACGCCCTGACCTTCGACACCAGCGTGCACGAAATTAATAACGGCGCCTCGTCTCAGAACGGTTTTACCCTGGTGGGCATTAATCTCGGCAACACGCTGGGGCTTAACCTGCTGGACGACATGACCAACCCGATTATCTACAACGTGGAGGAAGGCACGACCCGCACCATGACCATCCAGGCCTCGGTGGGCGGCGTGGCGCTGGCGTCGGTGTTCGATCTGTACGTCTATAAGTTCAACAACGCGACCCAGACCTTCGAGCAGGTTCGCGTCGAATCGGGCTGGCTGCGCGCCCCGCTGCTGGGGGGAACGTCACCGCAGCTGACGCTGAACCTGCCCGCCGGGGAGTATCTGTTCCTGCTGAATACCGCGTCCGGGATCGCCGTCCTGACGGGCTACACGCTGAGCGTCCTGCAGGATCATGTCTACAGCGTGGCGAGTATCAGCGAGACAACCACGGGCGACGTGCTGGCGAATGACCCGGTGCCAGCGGGCACGCTGGTTACGGAAGTGAACGGCGTGGCGGTCAACAGCAGCGGCACCACCACCATTCAGGGGGAATACGGCACGCTGACCATCAATTCGTCCGGTCAGTACACCTATACCCTGAGAAGCGGCGTGGGGGCGGACCATATCAGCACGCCGGATACCTTCGTTTACACCGTTACCGCGCCTGACGGCTCGAAGGATACGGCATCGCTCAACATCACCCCAACCGCGCAGGCGATGAATGCGGTGAACGATGTCAGCGCCACGATGGACCTCACCTCGGTGCATCACACGTCGGTCTACTCGGATACCACCGTGGGCGTCGCCAGCTGGACGACGGCCCTGTTCTCATCAACCCAGGGCAGCGGCAGCGGAACCTTCGTGGTCGACCCAAACACCGCGCTGCACAACGCGTCGCTGCACTTTAGCGTGGCCTCGGGGCTGGCGCTGGGCGGACTGACGGTGAACTGGTCCATCAGCGACGGCTCGGGCGTCATCCGCAGCGGCTCCTTCAGCGGCGGCTCGCTGCTGGGCGGCAGTATCGACGTTCCGTTGACCGGGCTGGATCTCAACGCCGGGACCTATACGCTGAACTTTACCGGCAGCGTCCCGGGGCTCAGCGTGGGGACCATCACCATCACGCCAAGCGTGAACGGCACCACTTACTCGCTGAGTGATTTTGACGTCACAGGCAGCCACACCGTCAACGGCAACATCTTTGACGGTACCGACTCTGGCGGCGTGCTGGATCAGCTCCACTCGGTGGATACCCGTCTGAGCGTGACCGGTTACAACGGCGTGGCCACCACGCTGGATCCGTATACCGGCAGCGCAACGGTGAACATCACCGGCCATTACGGCATCCTGGCGATCGGCGCTGACGGTCATTACACCTATACCCTCAACAGCGGGGTATCGCTCTCAACCATGACCTCGAAGGAGACCTTCAACTACACCCTGACCGATGCCAACGGCAACACGGACAGCGCCACGCTAACCATCAATATGGCGCCGCAGTTCATCAGCTCGGAGCATAACGACGCCATCACCGGTACGGCCTACGGCGATACGCTGATTTACCAGGTGCTGAACAGTACGGTGGGGAATGCCACGGCGGGTAACACCAGCAGCGCCGGAGGCGATCACTGGACCGGGTTCTCGCTGGCGCAGGGAGACAAGATCGACATTGGCGATCTGCTGGTGGGCTGGGACGGTAATACCGCCTCGTTGGGGAATTATATCCATGTCACACAAAGCGGTAGCAACACTGTGATCTCCATCGACCGTGATGGTGCGGGGTCCACCTACACTAATACCACGCTCGTTACGCTTGATAACGTTCAGACCACCTACGACGAGCTTGTTAACCAGCAACACATCATTACCTGATAGCACCTGCAAGAGATGACCCGGGCGCACAGCGCCCGGGCATAACAATAAAGCTTTACTTATTTTATTAGGGACATGACATGGGAATGAAGATGCCTTACTGGTGGCTCTTGTGCTGCCTGATATCTGTGCCCGCTTTCTGTGCAAATCCGGCAGCAACCATCAATACCCGACAGCTTCGCGAAACGCAGGAACTCCCCTCACTCAACGGGCGCGTGGCCCCGGTAGCAGGCAACGCCGCTCCAGGTTCATTGCAGCTTGGCGAGGCCGTCAACCGCGCCGTTACCTGGCACCCGGCCATCAGCGAAGCCGTGGGCAAACTCTACCAGCAGAGCGAAGAGGTGGACGTCGCGAAATCAAAATACTATCCGCAGATTAATGCCGGCGTGGACAACGGTTATTCCCACGACGGCGATCAGAACGGCTTTACGCCGTCGCTGGTGCTTTCTCTCTCACAAATGCTCTACGACTTTGGCAAAGTGGCCAGCCAGGTGCGCGCCGAAAGCGCTGGCGTTGCCCAGCAGCAGGCCAACGTGCTGGTGAGTATCGACACCATCGCCCACGATACCGCCGTTGCCATGGTACAGGTGCAAACCTGGCAGCAGATGGTCGACACCGCCAAAGAGCAGCTTGAAGCCCTCTCTTCCATCGGCACGCTGACCCGCCAGCGTAACGACGAGGGCGCCACGTCGCTCTCTGACGTGGTGCAGACCGATGCGCGTATCGAAGGCGCTCGCGCCCAGCTGATGCAGTACCAGGCCAGCCTGGACAGCGCCCGCGCCACGCTGATGAGCTTTCTCGGCTGGAACAGCCTGAACGCGATCAGCAACGACTTTCCGCAAAAGCTGGCCCGCAGCTGCGATGTCGCCGAGCCGGACGACCGTCTGGTTCCCGCCGTTCTCGCTGCCTGGGCGCAGGCTAACGTCGCCCAGGCTAACCTCGACTACGCCGATGCGCAGATGACGCCAACCGTCTCACTGGAGCCGGAGGTGCGTCACTACATGAACGACCGCTATGCAGGCAGCGAAACGCGGGATCGCACCCAGTATTCCGCATGGGTGAAAGTGCAGATGCCGCTCTATCAGGGCGGCGGCCTCACCGCCCGGCGTAACGCTGCCGGACACGCGGTGGAGGCGGCGCAGTCCACCATTCAGCGCACGCGCCTTGATGTCCGCCAGAAACTGCTGGAAGCCCGTAGCCAGGTGATGAGCCTGCAAAGCACGCTGCAAATCCAGGGCCGCCAGGAAGCCCTCAGCGCCCGCACCCGTGAGCTGTACCAGCAGCAATATCTTGACCTCGGCTCGCGCCCGCTGCTCGACGTGCTCAACGCCGAACAGGAGGTCTATCAGGCGCGCTTCACCCAGCAGCAGACCCTCGGTCAGCTGCACCAGCTGCAGCTCAACTGCCTGTATAACACCGGGCAGCTGCGTCATGCGTTCGATCTTGATAACCGCACCATCCAGACCGTGGAGATCCAGCCATGAAGCAGCGTGATATCCCGCAAGGTGAAAACATGACGGATGAGGCGCTGGCGCAGTGGGCGCAGGCCTTTGGCTTTATCGCCACCCGCTACCGCGTCGCCTGCTCGCCCGGCGCGCTGATCGCAGGCGCACCGTGGCTGAAAGGCAAACCGATGGTACCCGCCCTCACCCAGCTGGCGCGTGAGGCGGGACTGTCGTTTCAACTGCTCACCGCTGACCAGCAGTCGATCAACAGCTGGCGTCTGCCGGTGGTGGTGGCGCTGAATGACGGCCGGGTCGGTGCGATCGAGCACTTCGACGGCGATGACACGCTGGAAGTCAGTTTTTTCGGCGATGAGACCTACACCAACCGGCTGTCGATGACGGCGATGCTGCCCGCTATCCGCCACGTTATTGCCCTGCGTCCGCTCGCCGCGCTGAAGGACAGCCGCGTGGACGCCTATATTTCAAAATACCGGCCGGACTGGCTCTACCGGCTGGTGATGCGCGATCTCCGCCCCTACAGCTGGGTAATGCTGGCCGCGCTGTTTATCAACGTGCTGTCGCTTTCCGGGATCGTCTTTTCCATGCAGGTCTATGACCGGGTGATCCCCGCCCAGTCCTACCCGACGCTGTACGTCCTGACCATCGGGGTGCTGATTGCCACCCTGTTTGGCTTTGTGCTGCGCGTGGCGCGCGGTCACATTATGGATCTGCTGGGCAAGCGCTCGGATATGCGCGTCTCGGATCGCGTATTCGGCCACGCGCTGCGGCTGCGCAACAGTGCGATCCCCCGATCCACCGGGAGCTTTATCTCACAGCTGCGCGAGCTGGAGCAGATCCGCGAGATGGTCACCTCGTCCACCATCTCGACGATTGTCGACCTGCCCTTCTTTTTACTGTTCGTGGTGGTGCTGGCGATCATCGCCCCGCAGCTGGCGTGGATCGCCCCGGTCGCGGCGGTGATCATGGTCCTGCCCGGCCTGCTGCTGCAGAAGAAGCTGGCGGAGCTGGCGAAACAGTCGGCTCATGAATCGACCCTGCGCAACGCGGTGCTGGTGGAGAGCGTGCAGGGGCTGGAGGACATCAAGCTGATGCAGGCGGAAAACCGCTTTTTGCAGCAGTGGAACAGCTATATCCAGATCACCGCCGAATCCGGCCTGCGCACCCGCGAGCTGACGCAGAACCTGATTAGCTGGGGGATGACCATCCAGAGCCTGGTTTACGCCGGAGTGATTGTGGTCGGCGCGCCGATGGTGATCGACGGCACCCTGACTACCGGCTCGGTGGTCGCCGCGTCGATGCTGGCCTCCCGCATGATCGCCCCGATGGCGACGCTGTGCGGCGTGCTGGCGCGCTGGCAGCAGGTCAAAGCGGCAAAAGAGGGGCTGGACAGCATCATGCAGCTTCCCACCGAAAACCAGCGCGAGGAGACGCCGATCCGCCAGGACGTGCTGCGCGGTCACTACCTGTTCGAGCAGGCGCAGTTCCGCTATCAGCCGGACGATCCGCGCATGGCGCTGCGCATTAACCGGCTGGAGATCCGCCCGGGTGAGAAAGTGGCGATCCTCGGGCGCAACGGCGCGGGCAAATCGACCCTGCTGCAGGCCATGGCGGGCGGGATGGATCTGGCAGCCGGCGAGCTGCGACTTGATAACTTCAGCCTGCCGCATCTCGACGTTGCCGACGTCCGGCGCAACGTCGGCTTTATGACCCAGAATGCGCGTCTGTTTTACGGCACCCTGCGCGAAAACATTACCCTCGGCATGCCGCGCGCTACCGACGAAGAGATCTTTGAGGCGCTGGAGCTGACCGGTGCGGCGGGCTTCGTGCAGAAGCTGCCCAAAGGGCTGGACTACCCGATCATGGAAAACGGCGTGGGGTTATCCGGCGGGCAGCGCCAGTCGATTCTGCTGGCGCGAATGCTCCTGCGCGATCCGAATATTGTGCTGATGGATGAACCCACCGCGTCACTCGACGAGCACACCGAGCGGGAATTTATCCAGCGCCTGGGCGACTGGCTCGGGCACCGCACCCTGATTGTCGCTACGCATCGCGTACCGGTTCTGGAACTGGTGGAGCGTGTAGTGGTGTTGAAAGAGGGGATGCTGGTGATGGACGCGCCAAAAGCCCAGGCGCTGAACAACAGCCGTATGCAGCAACAGCAGCAGGCAGCAACCGGACGGGAGTGGAAAAATGAAAATCAGTCAGCGTGACGTGGCGGCAATGGACGATCTGGATAATGCCCTCGACTCCGAAAGCGGCTACACCGGCGCGCGTCGGATCGTGATCTTCTCGCTGCTGATGTTTGTGGTGCTGGGCGTCTGGGCGTGGTTTGGCATGCTGGATGAGGTATCAACCGGCTCGGGTAAAGTGATCCCCAGCTCGCGCGAGCAGGTTTTACAGTCGCTGGACGGCGGGATCCTCACCGAGCTGAACGTCCACGAGGGGGATCAGGTGCAGGCCGGGCAGGTGCTGGCGCGGCTTGATCCTACCCGTTCCGAATCGAACGTCGGCGAAAGCGCGGCGCGCTACCGGGCTTCACTGGCCTCCAGCGCCCGCCTGTACGCCGAGGTGAACGATCTCCCGCTGAAGTTCCCCCCTTCGCTGGCAAAATGGCCGGATCTGATTGCCGACGAAACGCGGCTCTACAACTCCCGCCGCGCGCAGCTGGAGGATACCCAGCGGGAGCTGCGCGCCGCGTTAGATCTCGCCAATAAAGAGCTGGCCATCACCCAGCGGCTGGTCAAAACCGGCGCCGCCAGCCACGTGGAGGTGCTGCGCCTGCAGCGGCAGAAAAGCGATCTGGAGCTGAAGCTCACCGACGTGCGCTCGCAGTATTACGTCCAGGCGCGCGAGGCGCTCTCCAAGGCCAACGCGGAGGTGGATATGGTTTCGGCGATCCTCAAGGGCCGTCAGGATTCCGTCACCCGTCTGACGGTAAAATCCCCGGTGCGCGGGATCGTCAAAAACATCAAGGTCACCACCATCGGCGGCGTGATCCCGCCCAACGGCGAGCTGATGGAAATTGTGCCGGTAGACGATCACCTGCTGATTGAAACCCGCCTGTCGCCGCGCGACATCGCCTTTATCCACCCGAACCAGGAGGCGCTGGTGAAGATCACCGCCTACGATTACGCCATTTACGGCGGGCTGCACGGGGTGGTGGAGACGATTTCTCCGGATACCATTCAGGATGAGGCCAAGCCGGAGGTGTTTTACTACCGGGTGTTCATTCGCACCAGCCAGGATTACCTGGTCAATAAGGCGGGCAGGCATTTCTCGATTGTGCCGGGGATGATTGCCACGGTGGACATTAAGACCGGCGAGAAAACGGTGCTGGATTATCTGATTAAGCCGTTTAACCGGGCGAAAGAAGCGCTGAGGGAGCGGTAGTCAATCGCCGGGTGGCGGCTTCGCCTTACCCGGCCTACATTGTAAAGCTCAGCGGGACGTGGGGAGGGCATCAGACCGCAACATCGCCCACTGCCCCGGTGTTTTACCGGTCCATGCTCTGAAAACCTCAATAAATGCGCTGACGCTGCTGTAGCCGCAGGACAGCGCAATCCACCCTACCGGCTTCCCTGCCGCCAGCCACTCCATTGCCTGCATGACGCGCGCCAGCTGCCGCCAGTTAACAAAGTTCATTCCGGTCTGGGCACTAAACCGACGGTTGAACGTACGTACGCTCATCCCAGCATGAATAGCATGACTCTCGACCGTCTGGTTATCATCGACAAACTGCAGCAAATGGCTGACCACGTTCTTCAGACGCGGATCCGTCGGCACGGGCAGAGAAAAGTGAATCTGGGGCGTCAGGGCAAGCTCATCCAGCAGCAAAGTCAGCTTTCGCGGATCGTACTCACTCTCTGCACCACATAAACGGCTAAACAGTGCATGGGTCAGATCGTCGGGCTCGAACAGCGCGGGCGTATCGGGAAGCCCTGCACAGCTGGCGGGTTCAAGATAGATAGCGCAGCCTTCTATCTCACTTTCAGAAAAAGCGGCGTGCTGCTGACCTGGCGGGATCCAGCCGATGTGTTTTGCCGGTACGACCGAGCGCGCCTGCAGCGTCTCAATGACCAACAGCCCTGTTGCAATGCGCCACAGCTGGCCGGTGCGATGACTATGCCACGGTGTTCGATACCCGCCGGGATGACGGAGCGTTTCAAAACTGACCATCTCATTTTGACCGAAAATCGTTATTCATCGACGCATTACAGAAACTACGTCTTCGGCTGTCAAGGAAAATGGGGACTCAATCACATAAGGAGCCCGCATGAGCATTATCACGTCCCTGATAGCCCAGCCTGACAACGCCGCGCAGCGCGAAAAGATGGCGTGCCTGTTAACCCGCTTATTCAACGGCGATATCGGTCCTGAAGAGGTATTCACGCCCGATTACCAGCAGTTTACGGACGGTCACGCCCTTGACTACCGGGGTTTTATTCAGCACCTGAACCACGTCCGCTCGCAGATCCGCGCGATCGCCTTTAGCGTGGCGGAGATAGCCTGTCATGACGAACTTCTGGCTGACCGGCATATCGTGACGGTCACGTATCCTGATGGTCGTCAGGCAGAGATCGAGGTTTACCTGTTTGCCGCGCTGCGTGAAGGGAAAATCTGGCGGATCCATGAAGTCACGCGAGCACTCAGCGGCGATGCTGCAGACCGCACGCTGGCACACGCGACAGAATAACGTCACTCCGCCGGGCGCGGTGCGGCGCTGTTATACACGCCAATATAGCGCGCAAATTTCCCAATAAACACACCGGCAAACACGCCGCCGGAGACGATCGCCAGCGCGCTCATGACGGGCTGCTGCATCGTCTGGGGAGAGACAGCGCTCATCACGCCCAGCACATACTTGACCCCGAACGCCAGCATCATAAACGGCAGCGCGGTGTAGTCTGCCTGGCGGAAAAGGGTGCGCGGCGCCTCTGCGCGGGTGATAACCGCCTGCTTAATCAGGAAATACCCCAGCGCGGCCCCGGCGAGGATCCCCGCCGTCCACAATGCGACAGTCCCGGGGGTTAACGTGCGGTAGACCACCAGATCGTAGATATCCCAGAGAAGAAAGATAGCGGGAATGATGGCAAGCCTCTCCAGCGTAACGGTAGCGGGCCTGCGGGCTTTAATGCCGCGAGAGATGAGGAAGATAAACAGCACCCACACCCAGACGGGCGTGTGGGTAACGACACCGATCAGAAATTCAAACATGGAACTCACCATGAACGATAGCGGCCCGTGCCGCCCTGAACGCGTATTGCGCATAACGGCAGGAAAGCCATTATGCGCAGCTCTTTTAGAGCGATTTTTTCAGGCGTTGAACCGCCTCTTTCAGATCTTCATCCGTTGGCGTCACAAATGACATGCGCAGCGTCGTTGGGTCTGGCTCATTGCAGTAGAAAAACTCGCCAGGCACAAATACTACGCCGTTGCTTAACGTTTTTTCAAGCCAGCGGGTGGTGTTACTACCATTATTCATCTTCGCCCACAGGAACATCCCGCCCTTCGGCTTGTGGAACGACATCACGTCGCCGAGCTCGGCCTCCAGCTCGGTTGCGAACGTCTGGTATTTCTGGCGATAGGCTTCGCGGATCATTTTAATCTGATCGGCCAGACGACCGGTTTTCAGGTATTCATACGTCATCAGCTGCGACAGCGTGCTGGTGTGCAGATCGGTGGTTTGCTTAAGGTTCACTACCGCGCGCTTCAGCCATTCCGGCACCAGCACCCAGCCTACGCGAGTGCCCGGCGCGAGGATTTTAGAGAAGGTCGAGGTATACACCACGTTCTCTTCATTGCCGATATCTTTGGCATGGGCAATTAACGGGCGGAAGACTTCATCGGTATAATTAATTTCGCTGTACGGATCGTCTTCAATAATCACGAAGTCATAGCGCTTCGATAATTCCACCAGCTGTTTACGGCGCGCTTCAGAAAGAGTTACCCCGCCAGGGTTGCCAAACGTCGGAACAATATAGACCGCTTTGATGGCTTTCTTTGCCACCAGGGCCTCAAGTTCGTCCACCTTCATACCGTCGCCGTCGGTGCCAACGGATTCAAAGTTGGCCTGCGCCAGGCCGAAGACCTGCAGCGCGGCAAGATAGGTTGGACGCTCAACCACAACGGTGTCACCCGGGTTGATTAACGCACGCGCCAGCACGTCAAGAGATTGCTGCGAGCCGGAAGTAATAACGACATCATCGGCCTTACAGGCGATACCGCGCCCCTCGCAGATGCGTTTAATTTCCTCGCGCAGTCCCGGTACGCCTTCCGTCAGGCCGTACTGGAACGCCTCGCCAAAATGCTGAGATAAGACGGCATCGGCAGCAATTTTAAGCCCTTCGTGATCGAACAGATCGGGATTAGGAATCCCCCCGCCCAGCGATATCACCCCTGCCATTTTGCTATGTTTTAATAATTCACGGATGGCAGATGATTGCAGGCCCTGCGCGCTGCTGGCGAGTTTGTTTGCAGACATTCTTTGATTACCTTCTTTTTTTATATTGTGCCCAATCTTAGCAGAATATGGGCGATAAATTCCGTTAGCTTAGGCAGTTGACGTAAATCCTGACGCCACAATAAATGCACCGGCCTTGGCGCGGGCGTGAACGGCTCAAGCACGCGCACCAGCCTGCCGCTTGCCAGCTCTTCCGCCACCAGCACTTCCGGTTGCAGCAACAGCCCCGCCCCGGCCCGCGCCGCCATGCGTAAGCCGTAGCCGTCGTTACATCTTAAGATCGCATCCCGCTTCCAGCGCACCTCTCCTTCCACGCCCGGCAGCCGCCACTCGTTACGTGCAGTCCACACCGTGTGCGAAAGACAGAGATGATCCACCAGATCGTCTGGCGTTTGCGGCGTGCCGTGTCGCGCTAAATAGTCCGGTGCGGCGCAGATCACCATGTTGTAGGGGCACAGGTATTTCGCCACCAGATCGTCATTACGAACGTCACCAATGCGAATGGCCAGATCGACGCCCTCCTCCACCAGATCGACCATCCGGTTGGTGAGATCCAGCTCGATGCGTACCTCCGGGTAGCGCTGCAAAAAGGTGGCCGTCAGCGGGGCAATCACGCAGCCGCCAAACGACGTGGGTGCCGTGACGCGCAACGTTCCGGCAGGTGCAGCACGGAGCCGCTCGACTGCATTCTCAGCAATGGAGACCTGCTCCAGCACCCGCTTCGCCTCGTCGAAATAGACGCGTCCGGCATCCGTCAGGCTCTGACGGCGCGTGTTACGCTCCAGCAGGCGGGTACCAAGCTGTGATTCCAGCAGCGCAACGTACTTGCCCACCATCACCGCCGACATCTCCAGCCGTGCCGCCGCACCGGTAAAACTGCCGCTTTCCACCACGGCAATAAACGTCTCCATGCTGCGGAGCTTATCCATATTCCAAACTCCTGGTTAGCAATCTTCTAACTTTAGCCCAGTTTATCTGCATTTTTATTTATTAAAGAATAAAGGCTCACAACAGAAGGAGTCAGCTATGAAAATCGTCATTATTGGTGCCAGCGGTACGGTCGGTCGTGCGGTAACGGAAGAGCTGAGTCGTCGCCACGAGGTCATCCGCGTCGGTCGCACGCAGGGCGACGAGCAGGTGGATATCACCTCGCAGGCGAGCGTCCAGGCGCTGTTCGAGAAAATCGGCCCGGTAGATGCGATTGTGTCCGCCAGCGGTGGCCTCTACTTCGGCCCGCTCGCGACCATGAAAGACAGCGACTTTAACCAGGGGCTGCAGGATAAGTTGCTGGGGCAGGTGCGCCTGGCGCTGACCGGCCAGCACTACCTGAATGAAGGCGGCTCGATTACGTTGATAAGTGGGATCGTGGCGCACGAGCCGATTGCGCAGGGCGTGAACGCCACCACGGTGAATGCCGCGCTGGAAGGGTTTGTTCGCGCGGCAGCCTGCGAGCTGCCGCGCGGGATCCGCATCAACCTGATCAGCCCGACGGTGCTCACCGAATCGGTCGACACGTACGATGGCTTCTTCCCGGGTTTTGAAAGCGTTCCCGCCGCGACCGTGGCGCAGGCCTATCGTCGCAGCGTGGAAGGCGTGCAGACCGGGCGCGTATACAAGGTCGGCTACTGATCCTTACGGGCGGCGATCAGCACCAGCATCGGGCGCTCCGCCTCTTCGGCCAGCGCGGGCCAGGCGTCAATCTGCGCCTGCGTTGGCCCCCACTCGTTGACCTCGCTTATCGTTAATCCAGCCCTGATGAGCGCGTTAAGCGTGGTGCCCAGAGTGCGGTGGTATTTGATCACCCCGTCCGCCAGCCAGTTGCTGACGCGCTGGCCTTCGTCCTGATAATGGTTCACGCCCCAGAACCGCTCGCCGCTATCGTCGGTCAGCCAGCCCTGACGGGAGGCGCAGGTATATATTGGGTGCTCCATCGAAAAGACCAGGCAGCCGCCGGGCTTAAGCGCGCGCTGAACCTTCGCAAACAGGGTATCCAGCTCCGGCAGGTAGTGCAGCGCCAGCGAGCTGTAGACCAGATCGAGGCTGTTCTCGTTGAGCTTAAGTGATTCCAGATCGCTACGCTGATAGTGAATCCGTGCGTCGTCAGTCAGTTCAGCCGCGCGGGCGAGCATCTTTTCTGAGATATCGACCCCCGTGACGTCAGCAGCGCCCAGCTCGCGCGCGGCGCGGCAGAACCAGCCGTAGCCGCAGCCGAGATCGACAACCGATTTGCCGGTTAAATCCGGCAGCATGCTTTTTAGTGCAGGCCACTCTGGCGCGCCGTCCAGACCCTGTACCGAACGCGGAAGCTGGGCGTAGCCTTCAAAAAACGCCGGGTTGTCGTAGATGTTTTGTGCCATGGCAGATCCCTCTTTAAGAATGTGACTCCCAGTATAAAGCATTGCCTGCGGCCTGATGCCCTCACCCCAACCCTCTCCCACAGGGAGAGGGAGAAATGCACATCAACCCACTACGCCCCAAACCAGATTACCCTTATGGAACGTTGCGGTACGCGGGGAAATGCGCGCCACGGCTTCGGCTGAGCAGGAGGCGTCCACCAGCACAAAGCTGGCGTCGTCCTGCGCTTTTGGCCACACGCGTTCGCCCTTGTCGTTCAGCGGCAGCACGTCGCCGGTGGCGATACCGAGCGCCCGGGAGAGCGTCTGCTCATTGGGGCGAATATAGAGCTGCGCATAGAGATTCGCTTTCTCCAGCATGTCCCCCAGTCCGTACGGCGACCAGTGGTCGATTACGCTGTCGGTCCCCGTCATCACGAACACGCCCTTCTCGCGCAGCTGCTTCAGCGGCATATGCAGGGTGCCAATCGGCACTGTGGAGGCGATGGTCACCTGCTGCGCCGCCATGCGGGTGGCGATCTCATCCACCTGCTGCTCGTTGAGCGTCGACAGCGCGAAGGCGTGGCTGATGGTGAGTTTCCCCTTCAGCGCCGGCGTTTTCTCCACGGTTTCGACCATGTAGTTCACCGCCGCCACGCCCGCCGGGCTGGTTTCGTGCAGGTGAATGTCCACCCCTTTGTCGTAGTCCAGCGCAATCTGGAACATCAGATCGAGAGATTTCTCCATCGCGCCGTCGACGTTGGTCGGGTCCAGCCCGCCCACGTAGTGCGCCCCGGCCTGCATCGCCTCGCGCATCAGCTTTTCAGAATTCGACAGCAGCAGCCCGTGCTGCGGGAAGGCGACGATTTCGCAGTCAAAACCAGGTTTGCGGCGCGCCAGGACCGCCTGCAAATTTTCCAGGTTTTTCAGGCCGGAAACCGGCTCAATGTTGCAATGGCTGCGGGCGATGGTGGAGCCTTTCGACTGGATCAGGTCGATCAGCTTTTCCGCACGCTCCTGGGTGTAGGGCTGCAGCTCGGGCAACAGCTTCTGTTCCAGGCGGATCATATCCTGAATCGTGGTGCCCGCCGGGCGGTTGAGCGATCGCCACGGGCCGCCGTAGAAGGTTTTATCCAGGTGGATGTGCATGTCGCGCATTGCCGGGAGCATCAGCTTGTTGCCCGCATCGTAGTGCGGCAGCGAGTCGTCGGCGTGGCGCTTGTTGTCGCGCAGGGCGACGATCTTCCCGTCCTTAATCTCCAGCGTTTTCAGCTCGGTGCGTGTGCCTGTCGCCACGCCGCCGTCGACATTAAACCCGGCCTCCAGCAGCACGTTGTCGAGGTAGTAGTGTTTTGCGGTGATGCTCATCGGTTTGCCGGTCTCGCAGGTTGGCTTTGCGGAGTCAGCAGCATACGCGACGGATCCGGTCGCGCCAAACAGCGCGCAGGCGGTGACCATTTTGCCGCTCTGGCTGATAAACTCGCGGCGGCTTTTGTTTTCACTCATCTTATCTTCCTTCATTCACAATATGGGTGCCGGTTTCTCCACGCAGCGCCGCGGGCAGGCAGTCCGGCGAGGTGATAATCACGCGTTTGCCGCCGTGGTGTAAGAATTCCAGCGAAGCGACGATTTTGGGGAGCATGCTGCCTGCCGGGAAGTGGCCTTCCTCCATATAACGCCTCATCTGCGCCACGTTAACGGTGTCCAGCGCCTGCTGGTTTGGCTTACCGAAGTTGACGCACACCTTTTCCACGCCGGTGGTAATCACCAGCACGTCGGCGCCAATCTCCCGCGCCAGCAGCGCGGTGGAGAGATCTTTATCAATCACCGCGTCGACGCTCTGGTAATCGCCCTGTTCGCTGCGCACCACGGGAATACCGCCGCCGCCCGCGCCGATCACCACGTATCCTTTTTGAGTGAGCGTCTTAATGGCATCCGCCTCGACAATCCGCAGCGGCTGCGGTGAAGCCACCACGCGGCGATAGCCACGGCCGGAGTCCTCAACAAAACGCCAGTCCGGGTGCGCGCGCTGCAGCTCGTCGCGCTGCGCCTCGCTGAAGAACGCACCGATAGGTTTCGTCGGGTGCGTAAAGCCGGGATCGTTTTTATCCACCTCCACCTGCGTGACGACCGTGACCGCTTTTTGCTCCCCGCGCGCGGCCAGGCGGTTGTTCAGCGCCTGCTGGATCAGGTAGCCAATGCCGCCCTGGGTGTCTGCCACGCAGTTTGCCAGCGGCGTGAGGGGAAGCCCCTCCCGCTCGTGGGCAATTTCAGCCCGGCGCAGATCCAGCCCCACCTGAGGGCCGTTGCCGTGGGTAAGCACGATGTCATAGTCGGAGGCCAGCATTTCCAGCACCGACTCTGCCACCGCTTTCACCGCCTGCGCCTGATGTTCAACCGACTGGCTGGCGTTGTCTTTGATAATGCTGTTGCCGCCAATGGCGACAACCATAAGCTCTTTCATACGTGCTCCTTCGCAACGGTACCCGGCGCAGCGCTCGCCGCTTCGCGGCTATCCAGCACATGCTTCACCACAAACATGCCGCCCATCATCAGATACGCGGTGACGAACATCAGCGAACTGCCTTCGGCAAAGCCCACGACCGGGGCGTGGATCACCCCAAACAGCGCCAGCAGCGCCCCACCTGCAGCCGCAACGGCGCCGCGCAGCGGTTTGTTGATGATGGCGAAAATGGCGATACAGCCCCACAGCATGCTGGCGAGCGGTGCCCCGTTCCCCAGATGGACTAATCCCTCGTAGTAGATCCCTTTGCTGTGCAGCACGTCGGTACCGATCTTCGCCGCGCTGGTGCCCGCCGCCCCCATCACGCTGTTCATCATGGTCAGCGCCCAGTTGGCGATCCACGGGAACAGACAGATGAAGATCACGGGTACCTCCACTTTGGGCGTTTCCCTCACCACCTGGTTGGCGGTGACCACGCCGATAAACACCAGAATCGGCACAATGGCGGTCATCGGAATGATGGCGAGCATAAACGCCCCCAGCCCGAACAGCGGCACGATGAACATGGTTACGCCGGAGGCCAGCGTGTAGCCGATGCTCGCGCCCATCGCTTTCCAGCCGGGATGGCCGACGTAGACCGTCACCGGGAACGGGTTCCCCATCAGGCAACCGAGCATGGAGGCCAGACCGTTCGCCAGCATCACCTTGCGCGTCGGGTATTCATCCCCCGCCGCGTGGGCGCTTTCGATGTTTTCCAGGTCAAAGATGTAGTTCGCCAGCCCCAGCGGCACGGCAGAGGCAAGATACGGCAGCGCGTGCGGCAGGCCCTGCAGGAAGCCCTCCACGTGCACCTGCGGCGGGTTAAAGCCGAAGGATGACATGGACGCTTTAATCGCTTCCGGGCTCTGCAGGCCGGAGATCCACGCCAGGGCCGTGCCGGCAATCAGCAGCAGAAGACCGGTCGGGATGCGGGCGAAAATCGGCTTTTTACCAAACCAGTTAATGAAAATCAGCAGCAGCACGATAAACGACACTGTCGGCGCCTCGAACGCCTGCAGCATCGGGTTCATCGCCAGCAGCAGCAGACCCAAACCGGACAGGCACGACAGCAGCACGGTGCGCGGGATCATCTTGCGGATGGTTTCCCCTAAAAACGAGCCGCCCGCGAGGATCATCGCCTCAACAAAGCACCACACCAGGCCAATCTGGATGGCGAACTCCGCATCACCGGTCTGCTGATAGACCGGCATCAGCACCAGGAAGGTCACGGTAAAAATTGACGGCGCGCTGGGGCCGGACGGCAGCGCGGTGACGTCCGTTCGTCCGGTGGCGCGTGCCATCTGCATGCCGAACCAGGCATAGCAAATACTCGCGGTCAGCACCGCCAGCCCGAAGGCCGGCGCGATGCGTCCATAAACAATCTCCTTCGGGATGCCGACGACAAAAATGAGCAGCCCCATCATGGTCAGCAAATTGGTCAGGTTGTTGGTCATCAACCCGAAATACGCCGCCCAGTCACCTCTTTTCCACTCCAGCTTCATGTTTTTCATGGATGCTTGCCTTATAAAAAGTAGCGATCGCGGAAGGTCAACAGCGCCTTTTCAAAACAGCTAAACGGCGGGTGAACGATGCCCGCCCCAATCATGCCGATGCCGGCGTCTTTGTGGGCAATGGCGGTGTTAATCACCGGCAGAATGCCACTGCCCGCGACTCTGGTGATGTCGATGGCGGTCGGGATCCCCATAAACGAGAGCAGCGGAATGGTGACGTTCGGGTTTTCGCCGAGGGTGATTTCGCGCATCTGGCGGGAGAAGTCGATAGCTTCCTCCACCGTGCCGCCCACCAGCGCAACGATTGCCGGGGCCGTCGCCATCGCAAAACCGCCGATGCCGTAGGTTTCGGTGATGGCGCTGTCGCCGATATCCAGCCCGGAGTCTTCCGGCTTATAGCCCGCGAACATCGGGCCGATCACCTGCTGCGCCGGGCCGGTGAACCACTGCCCCGGCAGGCCGGAAATGCGCAGGCCAAACTCGTAGCCGTTGCGCGCCATGGTAGTGACCACGGTGCTGTACTCAATCCCGTGAGCGGCTTCCAGGGCGGCCTTACACATCGCCATCCACGTCGGGCCGGAGAAGTAGTCGCTGCTGGCGACAAACTCAAATACCTCGCGCTGCTGCGCCACCGGATAGCCCGCCTGAATCAGCCCCGGCGTCAGCGCCTGGATCAGCAGCGTGGTGCCCGCGTTGTTGCGGTTGTGGCACTCGTCGCCCATGTGCAGCGCCTGGGCCAGCATCAGCCGCAGGTCGATTTCGCCGATAATCTTCATCGCATCGCGCAGCATCGGACCGAGCACGTCGCGCATCCAGTTCAGGCGGTCGATCACGCTCTGGTCGTTGGCCCCCATGCGCAGGATCTTCGCCATCTGCTCGCTGAGGTTGGTGAAGGCGCGGTTGCCGTAGGTTTTGTTCTCAACGATGTGCATAAACATCGACGCGGAGGTGACGCCCGCCATCGAGCCCACGCAGTCGTGCTCGTGGCACGGCGAGAACGTAATATCCCCGGAGGCGGCAAGCCGTGTCGCGTCGTCCAGATCTTTCGCCAGCCCTTCAAACACCAGCGCCCCGGTGACCGCGCCCTTCATCGCGCCGCACATGTTTTCCCAGGAGACAGGCGGACCGGCGTGCAGAATGGTGGTGCGGGTCATCCCCGGCACAACGTTAATCGCCTGGTCATAGCCCACCAGCACCGGATGGGACTGAATAATGCGCTCAAGCGCAAGCTTATTGGCGGCGGCGATTTTCTCCGCCAGCGGTTTTTTCGCCAGCTGGTCGAGCGCCTCAACGACCTGCATATTGCCCTGCCCCGGCGGCGTCCAGTCGAGCTGGGTGACGGGTACGTGCTGTTTTTTAAGATCGTCGCTGAACATCGCAATGCCGACGTTAATGACGTTCAGCGGCTGGTTGAATAAGGTGGTCATTATGCTTTCTCCCCTTTGCAGACAAATTCGCGTGCCAGTAATCCGGTGTTGGTGCTGCTGCTGGCCCAGATGACGCCTGCGTCGGTCAGCAGCTGGCACTGCTGCGCCAGCGACTGCGGATCCTGGTCGGTGCCGAGCACGTAGCCGAGGATTTCCAGCGGACGGTTATCGGCTTTCGCGATGGTCTGCGCCTCTTTAATGGCGTCGAGCATCACGCCGACCGGATCCTCGTGCGCGCCAAAGCCCAGCACGAAGTCCATCACGATGACGCCGACTTCCGGGTCGCGGGCCTCCTGCAGTAGGCGGCCGATGCGGTTGGTCGGGTCGATCATCGGGTGCGGCTTGCCGTTGGTGAAGTCGTCGTCGCCAAAGTCGAGGAAGGTATGGGCTTTACTGACGCTGACGTCCTGCAGGCGTTTAGCGGGATCCGGCTGGATATTGCTGTAGACGTCGTCGAATTTCGCTAGCGCCGCGAACATCGCCTCGTCGCACAGGGTGCCGCCGCAGAACAGGCCGCGAATGTACTTCTGCTGCGGAGTCAGGCGGGCGCGCACCTCTTCAATCAAAGGCCAGTTGAGCGGATGCAGATCAAGGGACTCTTTTTTGATGCCGGTGAGCAGGACCGCCTTCAGGGCTGCCTCTTTGGTGCCGCGCGCAAACTGCAGGCCGTCCTCATCGGCGGGCGGTTCGCTGCGCCCGAGGAAGCAAACAACCACCGGCTTGCGGCAGGCGCGGGCGCGGGCCAGCACCTTTTCTGCCACGGCAGGCGCCGCTGGTTTGGAGATCAGCGCAATCACCTCTGTGCCCTCGTCGGCTTCCAGCATGTCGATGGCGTCGAGCATCATCAGACCGCCAATTTTCTCGCTGAGATCGCGCCCGCCGGTGCCAATCAGCTGCGATACGCCGCCGCCGAATTCGTGAATGCGCACGCTCAACTCCTGGCTGCCGGTGCCGGATGCGCCGACGATGCCAATCGAGCCGCGGCGCACCGCGTTAGCAAAGCACAGCCCCGCGCCGTTGATGATGGCGGTGCCACAGTCCGGCCCCATCATCAGCAGCCCTTTCTGGTGCGCCAGCTGCTTCAGCGCCAGCTCGTCGTTGAGCGACACGTTATCGGAGAAGAGCATTACGTTGAGATCGTTTTCCAGCGCCTGACGCGCCTCGCGGGCGGCGAAGGTGCCGTTGACGGAAATCACCGCAAGGTTGCTGTCCGGGCGATGGGTTTTGGCGCTGGCAATCGTCGCGTAGCGCGCTTCATGGGAACCTGCGCTCTCTTTACGCGTGAACAGCGCTTCAATAGCGGCCAGCGTTTCATCATTCGCCGCGTCACCTTTAATCACGATCATCAGGTCGCCGTTTTTGGCTTCCGCTAATTCCGGCGTTAATAGCCCGAGGTTTTTTAATACGCCTTTATTCATCTCCGTCGCCATGGCCACAAACGCCTGGTCGACGCCCGGCAATTTATTGGCTTTGGTGGAAACGGACATTAATGACACCGAATCAAAATACGTATTCTTTTTTATAACGATTTTGGTTGGCATTGTTTTCTCCTGAATACGGATAAAAGGGGGCCGCCGTCGTGCAAAATGCACGTCGGTAAAAATATTTTTGAATTAACGGCCAGCCGGAAATGGCTGGCCGAATGCGCTATGCGCCCGCCGCCAGCAGCAGGTCGGCAATCTCAGTGAAGCCTTTCTCCCGCGCCAGCTCGAGCGGGGTTTTGCCATATTTGTCGGTCATGTGCGGGTTCGCGCCGTGATCCAGCAGCAGCTTCACGATCGCCTGCTGCTTTGCGCCGCCGTCGTTTAGTACGATGGCTTCCAGCAGCGGCGTCCAGCCAACAAAGTTGGTGTGGTTGACGTTGATATCGGTTTTTTCCAGCAGCTCGCGTACGATCTCCACGTGCCCTTTTTCACTGGCTGGCGTAATGCCCACGCCGCCAAAGCGCGTCAGGCGGTCGAGATCCGGGTTCGCGGGCAATACCAGCCGCAGGAGAGTTAAATCATTCGTCAGGCAGCTAATGAGGAAAGGGTTAAAGCAGGTCTGGTCCTGTTTATCAATATCCGCTCCGGCGGCAATTAATAACTCTACGCAGGCATAATGTTTTTTCAGGCTGGCAATAATAACGGCGGTTCTTTTCTGGCGGTTGGTGGCGTTAATATCCACGCCTTTCTCCAGGCAGGCTTTTAGCGCATCGCTATTGCCCTCCTCTGCCGCCAGCAGAAATTCAGTAACGAGTTCAGTTGCAGACATATTCAGACTCCTGATGTTTTTATTTCTGTTGACCTGAGAATAGCAACAGCCTGGTCATAAAAGAATCCGCTTAAAAATGATTCATCGACAGTCAATTCATTGTTGAGTTAAAGTCAACAAACCGGTCAAAACGTGCGTCTGTGCAACCTTTTTCTTATGTTTATCCGCTTTTTAGCGCTCGAGACTGCATTATGCTTATGCCTGATGAAGCCTTACGCACCAGGGCTTTAAGCAAAGAGTCAGAACTGTGATCGGCTTCAAATGCGTTGTAACAACGCTGTTAAAATATGTTCAAAACTGATGGCTGAAGGGAGTGAGATATGAATTCCATCTTTACCGAAGAGAACCTGCTGGCCTTTACTACCGCCGCACGCTTCGGCAGCTTCAGCAAAGCCGCCGCCGAGATGGGCGTCACCACGTCCGCCATCAGCTACACCATTAAGCGCATGGAGACCGGGCTGGACGTGGTGCTGTTTGTGCGTAACACGCGCAGCATTGAGCTGACCGAGTCCGGCTTTTACTTTTACCGTAAGGCCACCGACCTGCTTAATGACTTTCACGCCATCAAGCGCGGGATTGATACCATCTCACAGGGCATCGAGGCGCGGGTGCGCATCTGTATTAACCAGCTGTTGTATACGCCGCGCCATACCGCGCGGCTTCTGCAGGTGCTGAAAAAGCAGTTTCCCACCTGCCAGATCACCGTCACCACCGAGGTCTATAACGGGGTGTGGGACTCCATCATCAACAACCAGGCCAATATCGCCATCGGCGCACCGGACACGCTGCTCGACGGCGGCGGGATTGACTACACCGAGATCGGCGCCATCCGCTGGGTCTTTGCCATCGCGCCGGAACACCCGCTGGCCTTCGTCCCGGAACCGATAGCGGAAAGCCAGCTGCGCCTCTATCCCAACATCATGGTGGAAGATACTGCGCATACCATTAACAAGAAGGTCGGCTGGCTGCTGCACGGACAGGAAGCCATTCTGGTGCCGGACTTTAATACCAAATGCCAGTGTCAGATCCTGGGCGAAGGGATAGGTTTTTTACCGGAGTATATGGCGCGGGAAGCGGTGGAAGACGGGCTGCTGGTGACGCGGCGTATCAATAACCCGCGTCAGGACTCGCGCATGCTGCTCGCCACGCAGCATGCCGCGACCGGCCAGGTCACGCGCTGGATCAAACAGCAGTTTGGCCCCCAGGGCGTGCTGACCGGGATCTACAGCGACTTACTCTGGCGCGCTTAGTTCTTACTCTGAACCCAAAAGGCATGGATAAGACCCGGGATGTAGCCCAGCAGCGTCAGAATAATGTTGATAATAAACGCCCAGCCGAAACCTTTGCCCAACAGCACGCCCAGCGGCGGCAACAGGATGGTAAAAACAATACGCCAAAAACCCATATCAAAACTCCGTGCAAGCTAATCCATTGAAAATAATAAAGAGAACTATCTCTAAGCATAGCCAGTTTACCTGTCTGCGCCAGTTCTCTCCCCTGCGTTTACCCTCTTTTACGCTTTTGACGCTGGCGTAATGCGCATAATTACTTTAGCATTATCTTAATTAAGCAAATACTAAACTATCATGACCGAACTCGAACAGCTTCAGGCCAGCGCAGAGCAGGCCGCAAACCTTTTAAAAGCGATGAGCAACCCGCGTCGGCTGCTGATCCTCTGCACCCTGTGCGGCGCCCCCGGCACCAGCGCGGGGGAACTGGCCCGCGCGACGGGGCTAAGTCCTTCCGCCACGTCGCAGCATCTGGCGCGCATGCGTGATGAAGGTCTTATCGACAGCACCCGCGACGCGCAGCGCATTCTCTATTTCATTAAAAACGATGCGGTGCATCAGCTCATCAGCACCCTGAAAACCCTTTATTGCCCGTAAGGAGCCGCCATGTCACTTCCCCTTATTTCACCGCGCGAGGCCAGCGCCCGCATCGCTGAAGGCGCAAAACTGATTGATATTCGTGATGCCGACGAGTACGCCCGCGAGCATATTCCCGCCGCGCGGTCCGTGCCGCTGGATACCTTCCCCGGCGGTCTTAACGTGCAGGCGGGGGATACGTTGATTTTTCACTGCCAGTCTGGTGCCCGCACCTCAGGCAATGCCGACCGCCTTGCGCGGGCCGCCGCGCCCGCTCAGGCATTTGTGGTCGAAGGGGGCATTCAGGGCTGGAAGCAGGCCGGGCTGCCGACCGTCGAAGACAAATCCCAGCCGCTGCCGCTGATGCGTCAGGTGCAAATTGCTGCCGGGCTGCTCATTCTCTGCGGCGTGGTGCTGGGCTATAGCGTCTCCGGCGCTTTTTTCCTGCTCAGCGGTTTTGTCGGAGCCGGGCTGCTGTTCGCCGGTGTGACGGGCTATTGCGGTATGGCGCGACTGCTCAGGGTAATGCCCTGGAACCGGCGTACCTCATAAGCAGTAATCGGTGAAATACGCTGTACCCGGCGTCAGGCGTGGGCTAAGGTGAAGATCGCTAAAACGATGAGGAGGTAATATGTTTTCTGTCGGTGATTATGTGCAACCGCGTAAAGGCGGCCCGAAACTGAAAGTGCTCGAAGTGAACGGTGACAGCATTGTGGCGGTTCAGGCCAGCAATGAGCAAGGCGAGAAATATACTCTGAAAGCTGCCGATGTGGCGCCGTATACCGAAGAAGGCGATTTCGGCGTCTGCTGAACAGCCAGCCGGGCGGCGTGTACCGCCCGGCTCAGCTGTCAGATCAGAAAATCATCCAGCGATTTACCGTTTGCCAGCGCGTTGGCAATAGGCTTCGGCGTGCGGCCCTGGCCGGTCCACGTTTTCTCTTCACCGTTCTGGTCAATAAAACGATATTTTGCTTCACGCGGCTTGCGCTTTTTCGCTGGATTACCCGTCAGCGCCCTTTCAGAGCCCAGAAGGTCAGTCGGTGAAATACCATCGGCTTTCATCAGTTCCAGCAGGGCATTAATTTTTTCCTGCTGTTCAGCACGCTGCTGCTCTAATTCCGCCAGCTCACTCCGTTTCTCTTCAGTAACGACCCTGACCTTTTCCAGCGTTTCCTCAAGAACGTCCAGGGATAATTCACGCGCCATGGCGCGCAGAGTTCGGATATTATTAAGATTCTGTAACGTCAAAGACATATTATTTGAAAACCTTCTCTTTAGGGTAAATAGATAAATCGTCGACAGAATAATTCATTTCCGCTGAAATATCTACCCGTGGGCCCGCCCTGCCAGTAGCGTAAATATGTTTAAATATCACTGCGAATATTATCTTATAACGCCTGCGGGATACGCATGGATTCAATCATCGCATCAATTTAAATGGTCAACTTTAATCAAAATTTCAGCATTCTACGCCTCGCACAAGAGGAACGATTCTCACGCTGGCGCTATAAACACCAACCATATGATTTACCTGAAAAAACAGCCAACCGAGACAGATTATAACGAACCGCATAAAAAACAATCACTTTTAGAGAATTTTGTGGACAAAAGGCGATTAAATAAAAATTAATCACTAGTTGTTAGTTCAAACACAGAGATATACTCTATACACGTCAAACAAACCAACCTAAAGCACTAATCGCTTCAGGAAAATCGTTTCTTTTGTGTTCTTCTCAAGGAGTTCAGACATGTTCTCACCGCAATCACGCCTTCGCCATGCCGTGGCGGATACTTTCGCGATGGTTGTTTACTGTTCCGTTGTGAACATGCTGATCGAAATATTCCTCTCCGGAATGTCCTTCGAGCAGTCACTTTCTTCTCGTCTGGTGGCGATCCCGGTCAATATAATTATTGCATGGCCTTACGGCTTATACCGCGATGCCGTCATGCGTTTTGCGCGTCGTATCAGCCCCGCAGGCTGGGTGAAAAACCTGGCGGACGTCCTGGCCTATGTGACGTTCCAGTCGCCGGTTTACGTGGCCATTCTGCTGACAGTGGGTGCAGACTGGCACCAGATCGCTGCGGCGGTCAGTTCGAATATTGTGATTTCAATGCTGATGGGTGCGGTATACGGCTATTTCCTCGACTACTGCCGCCGCCTGTTTAAGGTCAGCCAGTACAGTCAGGCAAAAGCGTGATGTGAAGCGACTGGCGCACGCCAGTCGCGAATTTACTGTACGTCGCCAAACAGTCCCTTCAAAAACCGCTCCAGCGCCATGCGTGAGCTGAAGCCATGCGGAATACCATAATGCTCATGCCGTTCACCGCCCAAATAGAGCGGAAATTGCTGATAGTGATCGCAGGTTTTAATATCCGAGGCAGGCTCAGCAAATGACAGACTTCTGTCTTTCAGCGTCGGGTGAATAATGAGAGCGGTACGTCCCATTCTTGCTTCACGATTAACGTAAACATAATTATCGCCACGGCGATATCCATACGCTTTTGGTGTCACCTCATCCATGGTGAATCCCTCTTTTTCAAGAACGCGCGCCACCTCATCAGGTCGTAAATACATATCTTTTCCTCGTTATCTTTTCCTGCCCGGCAACCTTACAGTATTCAGCATTAGCAGGGCTTTCAGAATAATCCATAAACTGCCGGATAACGCGTGATGCGCTTCAGATATTAAATTTCTGAACTAAACTGAACGGGAACACAAAATTACGGAGGATCGTATGTTTAACAGACCGAACCGAAACGATATTAATGACGACGCTCAGGATATTCGTAATGATGTCAGCCAATTAGCGGACACGCTCGAAGAGGTGCTGAAGTCCTGGGGAAGTGACGCGAAGGACGAAGCGGATGCCGCAAAGCGTAAGGCTCAGTCTCTGCTCCGTGAAACCCGCGCACGCTTAAACGGCCGCACGCGTACGACACAGGCTGCCTGCGATGCTGTCAGCTGCGCAACGACCTTCGTGCGCGAGAAACCGCTCTGTACGCTCGGCACGGTAGCGGCAGTCGGTATCTTTGTGGGCGCTCTGCTTAGCCTGCGTAAATAACCCGCTCACGCACCGTTATCTGCCCCGGTGGTCAGTGGCTGCCGGGGCTTTTCTTTGCCTTCTCGCCTGTAAAACCCGTATAGCCTGCCCTGCCCCGCTGTGCTCATCATCGGGACAACATCAATCTAAATTTCCCATATCTTGTATGGTTGAAACTTAAGACAACTACATCTAGTATTCCTTTTAGCAAGACACACACAACCTGACGCGATGACTCGCGCCGTTATCTCATTTTAAATGGAAATACGAATCATGAGCATTATTATTTACACTCGTAACGATTGTGTTCAGTGCCACGCGACCAAACGGGCAATGGAAAGCCGCGGCGTGGCGTTTGAGATGGTGAATATTGACCAGCAGCCCGAGGCCGCCGATACCCTTCGCGCGCAGGGTTTCCGTCAGCTTCCGGTGGTGGTGGCCGGGGAGACCAGCTGGTCTGGCTTCCGCCCGGACATGATCAACCGCATCGCCGCGCAGGCAGCACGGGCATGAGCAGACTGGTGTTCTTCTCCAGCAGCTCGGAAAACACGCTCCGCTTTATTGAGCGCGTCGGGCTGCCTGCGGTGCGCATTCCCCTTAACGAGCGGGAGCGGATCCGGGTAGAGGAACCTTACATTCTGGTGGTGCCCAGCTATGGCGGAGGCGGTACGGCGGGCGCTGTGCCTCGCCAGGTGATCCGCTTTCTGAACGATCCCCATAACCGGGAGCTGATCCGCGGCGTCATTGCGGCGGGGAATCGCAATTTCGGCGATGCCTTTGGTCGCGCCGGAGATGTCATCTCTCAAAAGTGCGGCGTGCCGTATCTCTATCGCTTTGAGCTGATGGGGACGCAGCAGGACGTCGAAAACGTGCGTAAAGGAGTGAACGAATTTTGGCAACGACAACCGCAGAACGGGTAATGCAGGCGACGCCGGATTACCACGCATTAAACGCCATGCTTAACCTCTATGACCGGGAGGGACGCATTCAGTTTAATAAAGACCGTGAGGCGGTGGACGCCTTTTTTGCCACCCACGTGCGGCCCAACAGCGTGACTTTTGCAAGCCAGAATGAACGTCTCGACTATCTGGTTAACGAGGGCTACTACGACGCGCGCGTCCTCACCCGCTACGAACGCGCCTTCGTCGTGAAGCTGTTTGAACGCGCCCACGCCAGCGGTTTTCGTTTCCAGACGTTCCTTGGCGCATGGAAGTACTACACCAGCTACACCCTGAAGACCTTCGACGGTAAACGCTACTTAGAAAGCTATGAAGACCGCGTGGTGATGGTCGCGCTGACCCTGGCGCAGGGCGATGAAGCGCTGGCGGAACAGCTCACCGACGAGATCCTCTCCGGACGCTTCCAGCCCGCCACGCCAACCTTCCTCAACTGCGGCAAGGCCCAGCGCGGTGAGCTGGTCTCCTGCTTCCTGCTGCGCATCGAAGACAATATGGAGTCGATTGGCCGCGCGGTGAACTCGGCGCTGCAGCTTTCCAAACGCGGCGGCGGCGTGGCGTTTCTGCTCTCTAACCTGCGTGAAGCGGGCGCGCCGATCAAGCGCATCGAAAACCAGTCCTCCGGCGTGATCCCGGTGATGAAGATGCTGGAAGATGCGTTCTCCTATGCCAACCAGCTTGGCGCGCGCCAGGGCGCGGGCGCGGTTTACCTGCACGCGCACCATCCGGACATTCTGCGTTTTCTCGATACCAAACGCGAAAACGCCGACGAAAAAATCCGTATCAAAACCCTGTCGCTGGGGGTGGTGATCCCGGATGTCACCTTTAAGCTCGCCAAAGAGAATGCCGAGATGGCGCTCTTCTCGCCGTATGACATCGAGAGAATTTACGGCAAGGCCTTTGGCGACGTGGCCATCAGCGAGCTCTACGACGAACTGGTGGCCGACGATCGCATTCGCAAAAAAACCATCAACGCCCGCGATTTCTTCCAGACGCTTGCCGAAATTCAGTTTGAGTCCGGCTATCCGTACATCATGTTTGAGGATACGGTGAACCGCGCGAACCCGATTGCCGGGCGTATCAACATGAGCAACCTGTGCTCGGAGATTTTGCAGGTCAATAGCGCGTCAGCCTACGACGAAAACCTGGACTACGCGGAGATCGGCAAAGACATCTCCTGCAACCTCGGGTCGCTGAATATCGCCCACACCATGGATTCACCCGACTTTGGCCGCACGATAGAAACCGCCATTCGCGGGCTGACGGCGGTGTCGGACATGAGCCACATCCGCAGCGTGCCGTCTATTGAAGCGGGCAACGCCGCGTCGCACGCCATCGGGCTGGGGCAGATGAACCTCCACGGCTATCTGGCGAGGGAAGGCATCGCCTACGGCAGTCCGGAAGGACTGGACTTCACCAACCTCTATTTTTACACCGTCACCTGGCACGCGCTGCACACCTCAATGATGCTGGCGCGCGAGCGCGACCAGCGCTTCGCGGGCTTTGAGCAGTCCCGCTACGCCAGCGGGGAATATTTCAGCCAGTATCTGGAAGGCGACTGGCAGCCGAAAACCGAAAAAGTGCGCGAACTGTTTGCTCGCGCGGGGATTACCCTCCCGACGCGTGAAATGTGGCAGCAGCTGCGTGACGACGTGATGCGCTACGGCATCTACAACCAGAACCTGCAGGCGGTGCCGCCAACCGGTTCGATCTCCTACATCAATCACGCCACCTCGAGCATTCACCCGATCGTATCGAAAATTGAAATTCGCAAAGAAGGCAAAACCGGGCGCGTTTACTACCCTGCCCCGTTTATGACCAATGAGAACCTGGCGCTCTATCAGGACGCGTATGAGATCGGGCCGGAAAAAATCATTGATACCTACGCCGAGGCGACAAAACACGTGGATCAGGGGCTGTCGCTGACGCTGTTCTTCCCGGATACCGCCACCACGCGGAATATCAACAGAGCGCAGATCTACGCCTGGAAGAAAGGCATCAAAACGCTCTACTACATTCGCCTGCGCCAGCTTGCGCTGGAAGGCACCGAAATTGAAGGCTGCGTGTCCTGCGCGCTGTAAGGAGAAAGGATGAAACTGTCACGCGTGAGTGCCGTTAACTGGAACAAAATCCAGGACGACAAAGACCTGGAGGTGTGGAACCGCCTGACCAGCAACTTCTGGCTGCCGGAAAAGGTCCCGCTCTCCAACGATATTCCGGCCTGGCAAACGCTGAGCCACGCCGAGCAGCAGCTGACGATCCGCGTTTTTACCGGCCTGACGCTGCTGGATACCATTCAAAATACCGTCGGCGCACCGGCTCTGATGAGTGACGCGCTGACGCCGCACGAAGAGGCGGTGATGTCGAACATCAGCTTTATGGAGGCGGTGCACGCCCGCTCCTACAGCTCGATTTTCTCCACCTTGTGCCAGACCAAAGACGTGGACGCGGCCTATGCCTGGAGTGAAGCGAGCGAGTCATTGCAGAGAAAAGCGGAGCTGGTGCTGACGTATTATCGGGCCGACGAGCCGCTGAAGAAGAAGATCGCCAGCGTGTTTCTGGAATCGTTCCTCTTCTATTCCGGGTTCTGGCTGCCCATGTACTGGTCGAGCCGGGGCAAGCTCACCAACACCGCCGATTTGATTCGGCTCATCATTCGTGATGAAGCGGTGCACGGGTATTACATCGGCTATAAGTATCAGAAAGGGCTGGAGAAAGTCAGCGAGGCAAAGCGCGAGGAGCTTAAAGGCTTTGCGCTGGATTTGCTGATGGATCTGTACGACAACGAGCTGAGCTATACCGAGGAACTGTACGCCGGCACCGGCTGGGAGGACGACGTGAAGGCCTTCCTCTGCTACAACGCCAACAAGGCGCTGATGAACCTGGGTTATGAGGCGCTTTTCCCACCGGAGATGGCGGAGGTGAACCCGGCGATTCTGGCCGCGCTGTCGCCCAACGCCGACGAAAACCACGATTTCTTCTCCGGGTCGGGTTCGTCGTATGTGATGGGCAAAGCGGTGGAAACCGAGGATGAAGACTGGGATTTTTAATGAACGTTAACGTTCGTTAATTTAATATAAACCCAACAATTTCCTCTCTAATATTTACAAAGCAACTACACTGTCATTTCTGAGTCATATTCGCCTGAATCATTCCGATCCAGGCGAAATTCCCCTACGCAGCAGCAAAAAATTGAGAAAAATTCAAAACGCTCTCAGCCCTTTATTCATGGGAAATTCAGCCGTTTCGCTTCCCTGAAAATTCACGCCATAAGCAAACCCAGGGTTGTCTCAGATTCTCAGTATGTTAGGGTTATGCCCGTTAACAATTTACCATGGTAATCATATCGACATAAACAAATAACAGGACACTCTCTATTGCATGGCAATTAAATTAGAAGTGAAAAATCTTTATAAAGTATTTGGCGAGCATCCGCAGCGCGCATTCAAATATATTGAAAAAGGCCTTACGAAAGAGCAAATTCTGGAAAAAACCGGGCTATCGCTTGGCGTTAAAGACGCCAGTCTGGCCATTGAAGAAGGCGAGATTTTTGTCATCATGGGATTATCCGGTTCGGGTAAATCCACTATGGTTCGCCTTCTCAATCGCCTGATTGAACCCACCCGCGGGCAGGTGCTGATTGACGGCGTGGATATCGCCAGAATATCAGACGCTGAGCTTCGCGAGGTGCGCAGAAAGAAGATCGCAATGGTGTTCCAGTCATTCGCGCTAATGCCACACATGACGGTACTGGATAATACCGCCTTCGGCATGGAATTAGCCGGCACGCCGGCTCAGGAACGTCAGGAAAAAGCCCTTGATGCACTGCGTCAGGTCGGGCTGGAAAATTATGCGCATGCGTACCCGGATGAACTTTCCGGCGGTATGCGTCAGCGCGTTGGATTAGCCCGCGCATTAGCCATTAATCCAGATATTTTATTAATGGATGAAGCCTTCTCCGCCCTCGATCCGTTAATTCGCACCGAGATGCAGGATGAGCTGGTAAAATTACAGGCTAAACATCAGCGAACCATTGTCTTTATTTCCCACGATCTGGATGAAGCCATGCGTATTGGCGACCGTATTGCCATTATGCAAAACGGTGAAGTGGTGCAGGTCGGCACGCCGGATGAAATTCTCAATAATCCGGCGAACGATTATGTCCGCACCTTCTTCCGCGGCGTGGATATTAGCCAGGTCTTTAGCGCCAAAGATATTGCCCGTCGAACGCCAAACGGCATTATTCGTAAAACGCCAGGCTTCGGCCCGCGCTCGGCGCTTAAGCTGCTGCAGGACGAAGACCGTGAATACGGTTATCTGGTTGAACGCGGCAATAAATTTGTCGGCGTTGTCTCCATCGACTCTCTGAAAACCGCGCTTGGCGAAAACCGGGGAATCGATGCGGCGTTAATTGACGCTCCGCTTGCCGTGGACGCCGAAACGCCGCTCAGCGAGTTGCTCTCTCACGTGGGTCAGGCGCCGTGCGCCGTGCCGGTCGTGGGCGAGGAACAACAGTACGTCGGCATCATCTCAAAACGGATGCTGCTGCAGGCTTTAGATCGCGAGGGGGCAAACAATGGCTGATCAATCAAACCCGTGGGGCATCACTGAAGCAGCGGACAGCGCTGCGCAATCCGCCGACGCGTGGGGTTCCACGCCAGCCCCCGCCGATGGCGGCGGCGCGGCAGACTGGCTGAACAGCGCACCCGCGCCTGCGCCAGAACACTTCAACATCATGGATCCGTTCCATAAAACGCTGATCCCGCTGGACAGCTGGGTGACGGAGGGGATCGACTGGGTGGTCACGCACTTCCGTCCGGTTTTCCAGGGGATCCGCATCCCGGTGGATTACATCCTGAACGGCTTCCAGCAGCTGATGCTGGGCATGCCGGCACCGGTGGCGATTATCCTGTTCTCCCTGATCGCCTGGCAGTTTGGCAGCGCCGGGATGGGGGTCGCCACGCTGATTTCGCTGATTGCCATCGGCGCGATTGGGGCCTGGTCGCAGGCGATGATCACCCTGGCACTGGTGCTGACCGCCCTGCTCTTTTGCATCGTCATCGGCCTGCCGATGGGGATCTGGCTGGCGCGCAGCCCGCGGGCCGCGAAGATAATTCGTCCGCTGCTGGATGCAATGCAGACCACCCCGGCGTTCGTCTATCTGGTGCCAATCGTGATGCTGTTCGGCATCGGTAACGTGCCGGGCGTGGTGGTGACCATTATCTTCGCCCTGCCGCCGATTATTCGTCTGACCATTCTGGGGATTAACCAGGTGCCTGCGGACCTGATAGAGGCGTCACGCTCGTTCGGTGCCAGCCCGCGCCAGATGCTGTTTAAGGTTCAGCTTCCGCTGGCCATGCCGACCATCATGGCGGGCGTTAACCAGACGCTGATGCTGGCACTCTCAATGGTGGTGATTGCCTCGATGATCGCCGTTGGCGGACTGGGCCAGATGGTGCTGCGCGGCATTGGCCGTCTCGACATGGGGCTGGCCACCGTCGGCGGCGTCGGGATCGTGATCCTCGCCATTATTCTTGACCGCCTGACTCAGGCCGTCGGTCGTGATTCACGCAGTCGCGGCAACCGTCGCTGGTATAGCACCGGCCCTGTCGGGTTACTCGCCCGCCCTTTCACGAAATCAAAATAAGGAACAACGATGCGACATAACGTACTTTTTGCTACCGCGTTTGCCACCCTTGTCTCCACCAGCACGTTCGCGGCTGACCTGCCGGGCAAAGGCATTACCGTGCAGCCGGTGCAGAGCACCATTTCGGAAGAGAGCTTCCAGACCCTGATCGTCAGCCGCGCGCTGGAAAAACTCGGCTACACGGTCAACACGCCGAGCGAAGTGGATTACAACGTGGGCTATACCTCGATTGCTTCCGGTGACGCCACCTTCACCGCGGTGAACTGGCAGCCGCTGCACGACGATATGTATGCCGCCGCCGGTGGCGACAAGAAATTCTACCGCGAAGGCACCTTCGTGACCGGCGCGGCGCAGGGTTATCTGATCGACAAGAAAACCGCCGATAAGTACCACATCACCAACATTGAACAGCTGAAAGATCCGAAGATCGCCAAACTGTTCGACACCAACGGTGACGGCAAGGCCGACATGATGGGCTGCTCGCCGGGCTGGGGCTGTGAAGCGGTGATTAACCACCAGAACAAAGCCTTCGATCTGGCGAAAACGGTCGACGTGAGCCACGGCAACTATTCTGCGATGATGGCCGACACCATTGCCCGCTTCAAAGAGGGTAAACCGGTGATCTACTACACCTGGACGCCGTACTGGGTGAGCGACGTGCTGAAGCCGGGTAAAGACGTGGTGTGGCTGCAGGTGCCGTTCTCCTCCCTGCCGGGCGAGCAGAAAGACATCGACACCAGGCTGCCGAACGGCATGAACTACGGCTTCCCGGTGAACACCATGCATATCGTGGCGAACAAAGCCTGGGCCGAGAAAAACCCGGCAGCGGCGAAGCTGTTCTCGGTGATGAAGCTGCCGCTGGCGGACATCAACGCCCAGAACGCGATGATGCATGCGGGTAAATCCTCCGAAGCGGATGTGAAAGGCCACGTGGACGGCTGGATCAAAGCCCACCAGCAGCAGTTTGACGGCTGGGTGAAAGAGGCGCTTGCGGCGCAGAAGTAAAAAATACAACACAACCTAACCCCTCACCCTAACCCTCTCCCCTTTGGGGGGGGCTGGGGTGAGGGGATTAACCGCACAAACACACACATAACAATCCCCCAACATTCACAATCATTAGCTATTATGGTTTCCGGAAAAATAATCACTCAACTAACGATTCCTGAAACTAATGACAAAAACCACTCAAGGGCTTAGCCCCGCACTCATCCTTTTAATGTCCGTGGCAACGGGTCTGGCGGTCGCCAGCAACTATTACGCGCAGCCTCTTCTCGACACCATCGCCCGCGCGTTCAATCTCTCCGCCAGCTCCGCAGGCTTTATTGTCACCGCTGCACAGCTCGGCTATGCCGCCGGACTGCTGTTCCTGGTGCCGCTCGGCGATATGTTTGAACGCCGAATGCTGATCGTCTCCATGACCCTGCTGGCCGCCGGTGGGATGCTGATCACCGCCAGCAGCCAGTCGCTGACGATGATGATCGTCGGTACCGCGCTGACGGGGCTGTTCTCCGTGGTGGCGCAAATTCTGGTCCCGCTCGCCGCGACCCTCGCCTCCCCGGAAAAACGCGGCAAGGTGGTGGGCACCATCATGAGTGGCCTGCTGCTGGGGATTTTGCTGGCGCGTACCGTTGCCGGGCTGCTGGCAAGCCTCGGCGGCTGGCGCACCGTATACTGGGTAGCGAGCGTGCTGATGGTCATCATGGCGCTGGCGCTGTGGCGCGGGCTGCCAAAAGTGAAGCAGGACAACCACCTGAACTATCCTCAACTGCTGGCCTCCGTTTTCAGTCTGTTCACCCAGGATAAGCTTCTGCGCACCCGCGCCCTGCTGGGCTGTTTCACCTTCGCTAACTTCAGCATTCTGTGGACGTCGATGGCGTTTCTGCTTGCAGCGCCGCCGTTCAATTATTCCGAAGGGGTGATTGGCCTGTTCGGTCTGGCCGGTGCCGCAGGCGCACTGGGCGCGCGTCCCGCAGGCGGGCTGGCCGACAAGGGTAAATCCCACCTGACCACCTCCGCAGGGCTGATTTTACTTCTGCTCTCCTGGGCGGCAATCTGGTATGGGCACGTCTCGGTGCTGGCGCTGATCGTCGGCATCCTGGTGCTCGATCTCACCGTTCAGGGCGTTCACATCACCAATCAGACCGTCATCTATCGCGTGAAGCCAGAGGCGCGTAACCGCCTGACGGCCGGTTACATGACCAGCTACTTCATTGGCGGCGCGGCGGGTTCGCTCATTTCAGCGTCGGCGTGGCAGCATGCAGGCTGGTCGGGGGTATGTGCGATCGGGGCCATCGTCGCCACCCTTAACCTGCTAGTATGGTGGCGTGGTTACCATCGCCAGGATGCAATTCACTAAGTTTTACATTGCGTTGGCCTCTTAGGGTGTTAAGAGGCCTTTCACTCTGTTAATGTAAACGTAATCATTTATCCCAGAAATTTTAATGTGGGTGACATATTTACAATCGGCATGAATAGTTCAGACCCCCGTCCTCACATCCTCTCTTCAGCGGGTTCACACCCTACGCTTTCTGTGCTCACCGGGTCACGGACTTACCCGGCGCTTTCTGATGGTGACATTGATTTGGCGGATATAACCGCACAAATAATTCATTTACATTATTTGTCACTATCGTTACTATATCGGCTGTAATTAATGAGGTTATGCCCAAATGGATAGTTCGTTTACGCCCATTGAACAAATGCTTAAATTCCGCGCCAGTCGCCATGAGGACTTCCCGTACCAGGAAATCCTGCTGACTCGCCTGTGCATGCACATGCAGGGTAAGCTACTGGAAAACCGTAATAAAATGCTGAAAGCTCAAGGGATTAACGAGACGTTGTTTATGGCGTTGATTACGCTGGAGTCTCAGGAAAATCACAGCATTCAGCCTTCCGAACTGAGCTGCGCGCTGGGCTCTTCCCGTACCAATGCGACCCGTATTGCCGATGAACTCGAAAAGCGTGGCTGGATTGAGCGCCGTGAAAGCGACAACGATCGCCGCTGCCTGCATCTGCAACTGACCGATAAAGGTCACCAGTTCCTGCGCGAGGTGCTGCCACCTCAGCACAATTGCCTGCACAAACTCTGGTCTGTCCTCAGCACCGCCGAGCGCGACCAGCTTGAGCACATCACTCGCAAGCTGCTCACCCGTCTTGACCAGATGGATGAAGACGGCGCCGTTCTTGAGGCGCTGCGCTAACGCGACGACACGCTCACCATTCCAGATTCATAAGAAAACCGACAGGCCAGCACGTCACACTGCTGGCCTTTCTGACAACAGGTCGGCTCAGCCGATGTGAAAATAAGAAGATCGTGGAGAACTACAATGAGCGCAAATGCGGAGAGCACTACCCCGCAGCAACCGGCCAACAAGAAAGGCAAACGTAAGAGCGCCCTTCTTCTGTTGACCTTGCTCTTTATCATTATTGCCGTGGCATATGGGATCTATTGGTTTTTAGTACTGCGTCATGCTGAAGAGACTGACGACGCGTACGTAGCAGGGAACCAGGTACAAATTATGGCGCAGGTGTCGGGCAGCGTGACGAAAGTCTGGGCTGACAATACCGACTTTGTGCAAAAAGGCGATGTGTTGGTGACCCTCGATCCAACCGACGCCCAGCAGGCGTTTGAAAAAGCACAGACCGCGCTGGCCTCCAGCGTCCGTCAGACCCGCCAGCTGATGATCAACAGCAAACAGCTGCAGGCCAACATCGACGTGCAGAAAACGGCACTGGCGCAGGCGCAGAGCGACCTGAACCGCCGCGTGCCGCTCGGCACGGCTAACCTGATTGGCCGTGAAGAGCTGCAGCACGCCCGCGATGCCGTGGCCAGCGCTCAGGCACAGCTGGATGTGGCCATTCAACAGTACAACGCCAACCAGGCGATGGTGCTAGGCACCAGCCTGGAAAACCAGCCCGCCGTTCAGCAGGCGGCGACTGAAGTGCGCAACGCGTGGCTTGCCCTGCAGCGTACTAAAATCGTCAGCCCGATGACCGGCTATGTCTCCCGTCGTTCCGTCCAGCCAGGGGCGCAGATTAGCCCAACCACGCCGCTGATGGCGGTCGTGCCGGCAGACAATCTGTGGGTAGATGCCAACTTTAAAGAGACACAGCTTGCCCATATGCGCATCGGCCAGACCGCGACGGTTGTCAGCGACATCTACGGCGATGACGTGAAGTACACCGGTAAAGTGGTCGGCCTGGATATGGGGACCGGCAGCGCCTTCTCCCTGCTGCCTGCGCAAAACGCCACCGGTAACTGGATCAAAGTGGTTCAGCGTCTGCCTGTGCGTATTGAGCTGGATGCCAAACAGCTGGCGGATCACCCGCTGCGTATCGGCCTCTCTACGCTGGTGACGGTCGACACCGCCAACCGCGACGGTCAGATCCTGGCAAGCCAGGTTCGCAGCAGCCCGGCTTATGAAAGTAACGCCCGTGAAATTAGCCTCGATCCGGTCAACAAGCTGATCGATGACATCGTGAAGGCAAACGCCGGTTAATCCGAAGGTGAGCGTTATGCAACAGCAAAAGCCGCAAAAACCGCTGGAAGGGGCGCAGCTGGTCATCATGACCATTGCGCTCTCTCTTGCGACATTCATGCAGGTGCTGGACTCCACCATCGCGAACGTGGCGATCCCGACCATCGCCGGTAACCTTGGCTCGTCGCTGAGCCAGGGGACCTGGGTCATTACCTCGTTTGGGGTGGCAAACGCCATCTCCATTCCGATTACCGGCTGGCTGGCAAAGCGCGTCGGTGAAGTGAAGCTGTTCCTCTGGTCGACGGTATTGTTCGTTCTTGCCTCCTGGGCGTGCGGCATGTCCAGCAGCCTGACGATGCTGATATTCTTCCGCGTTATTCAGGGGATTGTCGCCGGGCCGTTGATTCCGCTGTCGCAGAGTTTACTGCTGAACAACTACCCGCCCGCCAAACGCTCAATTGCGCTTGCGCTATGGTCAATGACCGTGATTGTCGCCCCGATTTGCGGGCCTATTTTAGGCGGCTATATCAGCGACAACTATCACTGGGGCTGGATCTTCTTCATCAACGTACCGATTGGCGCCATCGTGGTAATGCTGACGCTCCAGACGCTGCGCGGCAGAGAAACCAGGACGGAACAGCGGCGTATCGACGCCATTGGTCTGGCATTGCTGGTTATCGGCATCGGTAGCCTGCAGGTCATGCTCGACCAGGGCAAAGAGCTGGACTGGTTCAACTCCCGGGAGATCATCATCCTGACGATTGTCGCGGTGGTGTCGCTGAGCTTCCTGATTGTCTGGGAGCTGACGGACGATAACCCGATAGTCGACCTGTCGCTGTTTAAGTCGCGAAACTTCACCATAGGCTGTCTGTGTATCAGCCTCGCCTACATGCTCTACTTCGGCGCGATTGTACTGCTGCCTCAGCTGTTGCAGGAGGTATACGGCTACACCGCAACCTGGGCAGGTTTAGCCTCGGCACCGGTTGGATTGATTCCGGTTCTGCTGTCGCCGATTATTGGCCGCTTCGCCCACAAGCTCGACATGCGCAGGCTGGTGACGTTCAGCTTTATCATGTACGCCGTATGCTTCTACTGGCGCGCGTATACGTTCGAACCGGGAATGGACTTTGGCGCGTCCGCGTGGCCGCAGTTTATTCAGGGCTTTGCCGTGGCGTGTTTCTTTATGCCACTGACCACCATCACGCTTTCCGGTTTACCGCCTGAGCGCATGGCGGCGGCGTCGAGCCTGTCGAACTTTACGCGAACGCTGGCGGGCTCCATCGGTACCTCGATCACCACCACCCTGTGGACTAACCGTGAATCGATGCACCATGCGCAGCTGACCGAAGCGGTGAACCCGTTCAACCCGAACTCCCGCGAAATGTACAACCAGCTTCAGGGAATGGGTATGACGGAGCAGCAGGCGTCAGGGTGGATTGCCCAGCAGATCACCAACCAGGGGCTGATTATCTCGGCCAACGAGATTTTCTGGATATCGGCGGGGATCTTTATCGTCCTGCTGGGGCTGGTGTGGTTTGCTAAACCACCGTTTGGCGCCGGTAGCGGCGGCGGTGGCGCGCACTAGTTCTGTGCACGAGTTGCCGGGTGGCTGCTACGCCTTACCCGGCCTACGCTTACCGGGCCACCATTCGTAGGCCCGGTAAGCGTAGCGCCACCGGGCAACAATCGCCACCGTGTCCAGAACGCGACAGCCATTGTCAGTTCCGATAAAGCAGCGCGCCTGAAATCGATTCACGATAGTGAAAAGACAACAGGAGCGCATCATGCTGAACACACCCGCCGACAAGTACCAACCCTATCCGACCCTTTCCCTGCCCGACCGCCGCTGGCCGGAGCAACGCATCACCCGCGCACCGCGCTGGCTCTCAACCGACCTGCGAGATGGCAACCAGGCCCTTGCCGAGCCGATGGACAGCACGCGCAAGCTGCAGTTCTGGGACCTGCTGCTGGGCTGCGGATTCAAAGAGATCGAGGTCGCTTTTCCTTCCGCCTCGCAGACGGATTTCAACTTTGTTCGCCAGCTGATTGAAGAGAGCCGCATCCCGGATGACGTGACGATTCAGGTGCTCACTCAGGCACGGGAAGATCTCATCCATCGCACTTTTGAATCCCTGCGCGGCGCGAAGCAGGCCACCGTCCATCTCTACAACGCCACAGCCCCGCTGTTCCGCCGCCTGGTGTTCGGCATGGAGAAAGCGCAAGTCGTCGAGCTGGCGACGCGCGCCACGCGGCTTATTCGTCAGCTGTGTGAAGAGAACCCGGACACCCGATGGCAGTATGAATACTCCCCGGAAACCTTCTGCTTTACCGAGCCAGAGTTTGCGCTGGAGATTTGTGAAGCCGTCGCGGAGATCTGGCAGCCGTGCGACGAACGGCCAATGGTGATCAACTTACCCGCCACCGTCGAAGTGAGCACGCCGAACGTCTATGCCGACCAGATCGAGTATTTCTGCCGCCACTTTAGCCGCCGCCGCGATGTCTGCATCAGCGTGCATCCGCATAATGACCGCGGTACCGGCGTCGCCTGCGCGGAGCTAGCCGTAATGGCGGGGGCTGACCGCGTGGAGGGCTGTCTGTTTGGTAACGGGGAGCGCACGGGCAACGTCTGCCTGGTTACGCTGGCAATGAACCTCTACAGCCAGGGGGTGAGCCCGAATCTGGACTTTAGCGATATGAACCGGGTGGTGGAAGTGGTGGAAACCTGCAATCAGCTGCCGGTCCACCCGCGCCACCCTTGGGCAGGACGGCTGGCCTATACCGCCTTCTCCGGCTCACACCAGGACGCGATCAAAAAAGGCTTTGATGCCCGCAGGCCTGGCGATCGCTGGGAGATGCCCTACCTGCCCATCGATCCTCAGGATATTGGCTGCACCTACGAAGCGGTGATCCGCGTGAACAGCCAGTCAGGAAAAAGCGGCAGCGCGTGGCTGATTGAGCAAAACCATGGGCTGAAACTGCCCCGCGCCCTGCAGCAGGATTTCAGCCAGCACGTGCAGCAGGAAACCGATCGTCACGGAAAAGAGATGACGCAAAATGCACTGTGGCAGCTGTTCCGCACCCGCTACGGCCTGGTGGCAACGCCGCACTATGCGCTGCAATCCTACCGCAGCGATAGCCAGCAGGACGGCCAGCTGCGTTTGACGGCCAGCGTCGTCACGCAGGGGGGAACGCGCCAGCTGGAAGGTCAGGGCAACGGTCTGCTCTCCGCCGCCGCTCACGGCCTGAGCCGCTGGGTCAACGCCCCGTTCGTGATTAAGGATTATCACGAGCATACGTTAGGCGAACGCAGCGACAGCCGCTCCGTAGCCTACATCCGCTGCCTGTTCCAGGACGGCAGCAGCCGCTGGGGCGTGGGCATTGATAGCGACGTGGCGCGCGCGTCGCTTCAGGCGCTCTTTAACGCCGTCAGTCGTTCTTAAAGTAATCGCTGGGGGAGACGCCCATCACCCGACGGAACATGGCCGTAAAGGCGCTGTGGCTGCCGTAGCCCAGATCCAGCGCCACGCGCAATACCGGCTGGCCCTGCGCCAGCCGCACTAAGGCTTCCAGAAGGCGCGCCCTTCTCAGCCACTCTCCATAGCTTAATCCCGTCTGCTGCTGAAAATGGCGGTTCAGGGTGCGCTCGCTCATGTTCATCACGCTCGCAGCCTGCGCGCTGCTCCAGCTTTCACCCGGGCTTTGCCGGATTTGCAGGCACAGGCGACGTAACGCCTCACTTTCCGGCTCCGGCAGGTGAAACGGCAGCACCGGCATAGTGCGGATTTCATCGAGAATGAGCTCATAGACGCGCTCATCCCGGCTTCCGGGTGAGTACGACTCAGGTAAAGCAAGGGAGACGAGGATCAGCTCGCGCAGCAGCGGCGCGATCTGCACGATCTGGCAGGTGGCCGGGAGATCGGCCCGCGCCAGCGGATCGATAAATAGCGTTCGCGCCGCCACGTTGCCGGTAATGCGCAGGGAATGCTGCGTGCCCGCAGGCAGCCAGACGCCGCGACCGGGAGGCACAACCCAACAGCCCGATGCGGTATCCACCCGTACCACGCCGCTCAGGGTGTGCAGCAGCTGTGCGCAGTCGTGCTCATGCCACGGCTCGCTGTCACCATGAGCGTAATCATGGGCGAACGGAACGAGGGGACGGTGGGTAAAGGAGAAGGTTGCGGTTGTGGTCATGGAATTAAACCACCCTCACCCTACCCTCTCCCTGAGGGAGAGGGAAAAGGTGCACTAGATGTGCAGTTCCTGCAGTTTTTCTTTCGGCAGGGCCAGCTCTTCGTTGCTGTTCACGCGAACATCACGCTCGATGATGTGGCGCGCGATCTCCTGCGCTTCTTCCAGAGAGTGCATCTGATAGGTACCGCACTGGTAAACGTTCAGCTCAGGGATCTGGTTCTGCTCTTTCACCTTCAGCACGTCCTGCATCGCCGCTTTCCAGGCATCCGCGACGCGCTTCTCATCAGGCACGCCAATCAGGCTCATGTAGAAACCGGTACGGCAGCCCATCGGAGAGATATCGATGATCTCCACGCCGTTGCCGTTCAGGTGGTCACGCATGAAGCCGGCGAACAGGTGTTCCAGCGTATGAATGCCTTTCTCCGGCATCACTTCTTTGTTTGGCACGCAGAAACGCAGATCGAAGACGGTGATCGTGTCGCCGTGCGGGGTGTGCATGGTCTTCGCCACGCGGACTGCAGGTGCTTCCATACGGGTATGGTCGACAGTAAAGCTATCTAATAACGGCATACGTCACCTCCGATAGTGATTTTTTTTAAAATAAACTGAACTCTTCTACAGAATGCGCGTCTGAGTATATGAAAGACGCGCATTTGTTATCATCATCCCTGAATTCAGAGATGTATATTTTGGCCACAGCGATGTGGCCTTTTTCTTTTCTGCTTAAGCCTGCTTCGCCAGAAACGCCTCAAACGACTCGGTATCCGCCGCTTCAACCTCTTTCTGACGCACAACGGACGCATCGCGTTCCGCTACAAAATCCGCTTCGCTCAGCACTTCTAACGGCTCCTGGATCAGCATCTCACGGTACTCCGCCGAGAGTGAACGCCCCGTACCACCGATGCCCTGATCAATCATAGAACGCAGAATGCGCGCTGAGAACGTCAGTTCCGGATTATCAAAACATTCCACCAGTTGGTCGCAGATCAGTTGATACGCCTCTCCGCCGTCGATGCTGTCCATTGTCCGGGCAACACGCTTCAGATCGCGGAACAGATCTTTGCCGACTGTGGTCAGCGGGAACTGTGCCGTTTCGCAGCCGATACCCAGCGTCAGACCCGGTTTACGCCCTTCCAGAATCACGCGGTTCCAGTTTGTACGGGTACAGAGCAATTCGTCTGAACTCATTTCCGGCGCATCCGCCAGCACGCACCAGACCATAAACAGATCCAGGAAGCGAATCTGCTGTTCATCAACGCCAATCGGTGAGAACGGGTTGATATCCAGCGAGCGCACTTCAATGTATTCAATTCCGCCGCGCTGCAGCGCATCCGACGGGGTTTCGCCGCTGCGCGTTACGCGCTTAGGACGAATAGGCGCATACAGCTCGTTTTCAATCTGCAGCACATTGCTGTTGATTTGCAGGCGCTTGCCGTCTTTTTCGAGGCCGATTTTCTCGTACTCTTCCGACGGGGTTTTGATCGCCCGCTTCAATCCTGCCACATATTCGTGCAATTCGTTAAACGTAATACCGAGATTGCTTTGCGATTTATTGGTATAACCGAGATCGCTCAGGCGCAGAGAGGTGGCGTACGGGAGATAGTACATTCCGCAGTCGGTCTTCTCGAACGGCAGCGTGGTCGGTTTCCCCTGCAGGAACGAAGAACAGATCGCCGGGGAGGCACCAAACAGATACGGGATCACCCAGCCGAAACGGTAGTAGTTGCGGATCAGGCGGAAGTAGCCTTCAGAGATCGCGTCTTTATCCGTTTCACCACATTTCGCTTCCCAGAAAGCCATCGGCAACGAGAAGTTGTAGTGCACGCCAGAGATGGTCTGCATCAACGCGCCGTAGCGGTTTTTCAGCCCTTCACGATAGAGCGTTTTCAGCCGGCCGATATTTGACGTGCCGTACTGCGCCAGCTCAATCTCCTGCCCCTGCTCGATATAGCACGGCATGCTGAGGGGCCACATACGTTCGTCGCCCATGTTGCGCGCGGTGTAGCGATGGATATCGCGCATGATCGTCAACATATGATCAATATCACCCTCTACTGGGGTGATGAACTCCAGCAGCGCTTCAGCGAAATCGGTTGTGATCCATTTATGTGTCAGCGCCGAGCCTAACGCCTTCGGGTGACCCGTCGTCGCTAAACTACCGTCCGCGTTAACGCGCAGCGTTTCACGCTCAAGACCACGCTGAATACCCTTCAATGCCTGAGGGTGGTTTTCCAGCCAGGCCAGCGCCTGAGATACGTCCGGGATCAAATTGACCTCCCGCCTGTCAAAGTAATGTTACTCAGCATAATTGTAATGGTTGACGATTGAAGGTCGCGTATTCATTCCACCAATTAGTGCCACCACGTCATACCCTGTAGTGTTGCCCACGCCACGAGAACATAGCGCAACGCCTTGCCAAGGCACAAAAAAAAGAGCACCGGTCCCCAGGAGATGCGCATCCATCCCGCCAGCAGACACAGTAAATCGCCTATTACAGGCATCCAGCTTAATAACAGCGTGGCAGCGCCATAGCGTTTTAGCCAGCCGACTGCCTTTTCCTGCCAGCGCGATTTTTCACGCAGCGGAAAGAAACGCCCAAGAATAACGTTAGTCAGCCCTCCAAGGCTATTACCCATTGTTGCTATTAATACAAGCAGCCAGGGCTGACTCACGCCGGACAACAGCATCGCCACCAGCACCACTTCCGAATTGCCCGGTAACAGCGTGGCGCTTAAAAAACTGCTGGCGAATAATGAGGCGAGTGACAGCGCGTCACTCACAGTAAGCGCACATCCACCGCATCCATTCCGGCATCATGCGCGGCCTGGATACCGAAATCGGCATCTTCAAACACAACACATTTTGCCGCAGGGACGCCCATTAATTCTGCGCAGAGCAGGAAGGTGTCCGGTGCGGGCTTGTGATGTTTAACATGATCGGCGGCGACCACGGCAGAAAAATAGTGGCGCAGGCCAAGATGGTTGAGTAATGCCTCTGCAATCGCGCTTTCGCTGCCCGTCCCCACCGACATCGGGCGACGCCCGTGCCACTCTTTTACCACATCAATCAGCGGCAAAGGACGTACGGTATCTAAAAGCATGGCTTTTACCGCATCGGTTTTTTCGCGTGCGAGCAGGTGCGGGTCGAGATCGGCCTGATTCAGTTCAATCACGGCCTGTGCAATACGCCAGGTTGGGGAGCCGTTGAGGGCGATCATCGCCTGAAGGTCGAAACGCATGCCGTAGCGGCCCAGGACGTCGGTCCAGGCTTGACGATGCGTGGGTTCGGTATCCAGAAGAGTACCATCCATATCGAAGATCAAACCGTCATACTGTGCGTACATCGTGCTCTCACTAACCGATTAACAAAGCATTACTTTATCGTAAATGGTGGTTTTTGTCGCTGACAGAGAGTGTGATTGCTGACGGAACGTCGAAGGAATAAACAAAGAAGGAGAAGATGGTGCATCCGGGAGGATTACTCGGCTTACGCCTCGCCCTGCGGGCCGTTGCTAAAGCAACGTTATCCTCCCTGGTGCTTGCGATTAACTCGCAGACCTTAAAACAACAGCATCGCTGTTATCCATGAGAATATGGTGCATCCGGGAGGATTCGAACCTCCGACCGCTCGGTTCGTAGCCGAGTACTCTATCCAGCTGAGCTACGGATGCATCGGGAAATGCTTTTAGAAACAGTAAATGGTGCATCCGGGAGGATTACTCGGCTGCGCCTCGCCCTTCGGGCCGTTGCTAAAGCAACGTTATCCTCCCTGGTGCTTGCGATTAACCCGCAGACCTTGAAACAACAGCGTGGCTATTATCTCGGAGAATATGGTGCATCCGGGAGGATTCGAACCTCCGACCGCTCGGTTCGTAGCCGAGTACTCTATCCAGCTGAGCTACGGATGCATCAGGGTACTGCTTTCAGAAATAGTAAATGGTGCATCCGGGAGGATTCGAACCTCCGACCGCTCGGTTCGTAGCCGAGTACTCTATCCAGCTGAGCTACGGATGCATCGGGATTTACTACTGTACTGCTCGATATTCATATCACTTCTAAAGCAATATGAAGTAATAGATGGTGCATCCGGGAGGATTCGAACCTCCGACCGCTCGGTTCGTAGCCGAGTACTCTATCCAGCTGAGCTACGGATGCAAAATGGCGGTGAGGCGGGGATTCGAACCCCGGATGCAGCTTTTGACCGCATACTCCCTTAGCAGGGGAGCGCCTTCAGCCTCTCGGCCACCTCACCACACAACGCCTCTTTCGAGTGCTTCGAGTTACTCGTTAAGAGCTTCTCGTCGCTGCGTGGCGCATATATTACTTTCTGGGACTTATAAGTCAAACAATTTTCCAAAAGCTTTTATCGTTTGCACAAATCACACGCAATTCGCATGTAAAAGCCGCAAAGAGGGTGTTTTATAAGCGGATTTTGCAGGCATCTTCACAGAAAACCTATGCAGAAATGGCGGCGTAAGAGCGAGTTTAGGGTAACGGAGTGGTTAAAAAGAGAGCGTTTGAAATTAAACGGTAATGTTGAGCAGGAAAAATGACAGGAGGGTTGCGTCTCGCCCGACAGCGAGACGCGACAATATCAGTAACTGGACTGCTGGGATTTTTCAGCCTGGATACGCTGGTAGATCTCTTCACGGTGGACAGATACTTCTTTAGGAGCGTTAACACCAATACGTACCTGGTTACCCTTTACCCCTAAAACTGTCACGGTGACCTCATCCCCAATCATGAGGGTCTCACCAACTCGACGAGTCAGAATCAGCATTCTTTGCTCCTTGAAAGATTAAAAGAGTCGGGTCTCTTGTATCCCGGCATTATCCATCATATAACGCCAAAAAGTAAGCGATGACAAACACGTAAAGTGTAAGCAGTCACGGCATCACATTCTGTTAAACGTAAGTTTAGCCGATATACACAAACTCAACCTGACTTTATCGTTATCGATAGCACAGTGAACAAGACGCCATAACGTTACCGCTATGGCGTCTGCTTGTGCTTTGTAGTTATTACAGTTTCGCGCTTACCCAGCTTTCAACGCTGGCTAATGCCGCAGGAAGTGCCGCCGCATCCGTACCACCGGCTTGCGCCATGTCCGGACGACCGCCACCCTTGCCGCCCACCTGCTGAGCGACCATACCAATCAGTTCCCCTGCTTTTACGCGGTCGGTCACATCCTTAGAGACGCCCGCAATCAGAGAAACCTTACCTTCTGCCACTGTCGCCAGCACGATAACGGTCGAACCAAGCTGGTTCTTGAGATCGTCGACCATAGTACGCAGCATCTTAGGCTCAACGCCTGCCAGATCGCTGACCAGCAGTTTGACGCCCTTAATGTCTACAGCCTTGCTGGAGAGGTTTGCACTCTCCTGCGCCGCAGCCTGCTCTTTCAGCTGCTGCAGCTCTTTTTCCAGCTGACGCGTGCGATCCAGCGCAACGCGCACTTTCTCGCCCAGGTTCTGGCTATCGCCTTTCAGCAGCTGCGCGATGTCGTGCAGCTGATCGCTCTGCGCATGCAGGCTGGCAATCGCACCTTCACCGGTCACCGCTTCAATACGACGCACACCTGCCGCCGTACCCGACTCGGAAACAATGCGGAACAGGCCGATGTCACCGGTGCGCGAGGCGTGCGTACCGCCGCACAGCTCGGTAGAGAAATCGCCCATGCTCAGCACGCGAACGCGCTCGTCGTATTTCTCACCAAACAGCGCCATCGCACCTTTTTTCTTCGCGTCCTCGAGATCCATGATATGGGTCTCGATTGGCAGGTTGCGACGGATCTGCGCGTTCACCAGATCTTCCACCGCGCGGATTTCAGACGGTTTCATCGCTTCAAAATGCGAGAAGTCGAAACGCAGCACTTTGTCGTTAACCAGAGAACCTTTCTGTGCAACGTGAGTACCGAGTACGTCGCGCAGGGCAGCGTGCATCAGGTGGGTTGCTGAGTGGTTCAGACGAATGCGCGCGCGGCGAGCTTCATCCACGTTAGCCTGGACGCCCTCGCCCACTTTCAGAGAACCGGAAACCAGTTTGCCCTGGTGACCAATTGCCTGACCGTATTTCTGGGTGTCGCTGACGCTGAAGCTAAAGCCATTGCCTTTCAGTTCGCCTTTATCGCCAACCTGACCGCCGGATTCCGCATAGAATGGCGTTTTGTCCAGAATGACCACCGCATCCTGACCCGCGCTGATGCTGTCCACAGCTTTACCGTCAACAAACAGGGCGGTCACTTTGCCGGTCAGTTCCAGCGCCTCATAGCCTTTGAATTCAGACGCGCTATCAACGCGGATCATCGCGTTGTAGTCTGCACCGAAACCGCTGGATTCACGCGCGCGACGACGCTGCTCTTCCATCGCGGCTTCGAAGCCCGCTTCGTCAACTTTGATGTTGCGCTCGCGGCAAACGTCCGCCGTCAGGTCAACCGGGAAGCCGTAGGTGTCGTACAGGCGGAAAGCGGTTTCGCCATCCAGCGTGTCGCCCTTAAGTTTCGCCAGCTCTTCGTCCAGCAGCGCCAGACCGCGCTCCAGTGTACGCGCAAACTGCTCTTCTTCGGTTTTCAGAACCTGCTCTACCTGCGCCTGCTGGCGTTTCAGCTCATCACCGGCAGCACCCATTACGCCAATCAGTGGCCCAACGAGTTTATAGAAGAAGGTGTCCTTCGCGCCCAGCATGTTGCCGTGACGGATGGCACGACGAATGATACGACGCAGCACGTAGCCACGGTTTTCATTCGATGGGATAACGCCGTCGGCAATCAGGAACGCGCAAGAACGAATGTGGTCCGCGATAACGCGCAGCGATTTGTTGTTCAGATCGGTCGCGCCGGTAACGTTCGCAACGGCTTTGATCAGGGTGCTGAACAGGTCAATCTCGTAGTTGGAGTTAACGTGCTGCAGTACTGCGGCAATACGCTCCAGACCCATACCGGTATCAACGGAAGGTTTCGGCAGCGGCTCCATCGTACCGTCGGCCTGACGGTTGAACTGCATGAAGACGATGTTCCAGATCTCAATGTAGCGATCGCCGTCTTCTTCCGGGCTGCCTGGAGGGCCGCCCCAGATATGGTCGCCGTGATCGTAGAAGATCTCGGTGCACGGGCCGCAAGGACCGGTATCACCCATCTGCCAGAAGTTGTCAGACGCGTATGGTGCGCCTTTGTTATCACCGATGCGAATAATGCGCTCGCGCGGGATCCCGACTTCTTTTTCCCAGATTTCGTAGGCTTCGTCATCGGTTTCATAGACGGTAACCCACAGACGCTCTTTCGGCAGGTTGAACCAGTTTTCACCGGTCAGCAGTTCCCACGCATATTGAATGGCATCGTGTTTGAAGTAGTCGCCGAAGCTGAAGTTACCCAGCATTTCGAAGAAGGTGTGGTGACGCGCGGTGTAACCGACGTTTTCCAGGTCGTTGTGTTTACCGCCCGCACGCACGCAACGCTGTGAGGTTGTGGCGCGGGAATAATTACGCTTGTCGAGACCAAGGAACACATCCTTGAACTGGTTCATCCCGGCGTTAGTAAACAGCAGAGTCGGATCGTTGTTCGGTACCAGGGAGCTGCTGGCAACAACCTGGTGTCCCTTACTATGGAAAAAATCGAGAAACGCCTGACGGATCTCAGCGGTGCTCTTGCTCATAATTATCCTGAAATCAAGCTAACGAAATGTCGTAGCCAGCCTGTATCGGTAAACCGTTGGACAGACCAGCTACTGGAAAAAGTGGGAATAAGATAAGTTTTCTTTAGTGGGAAGTAAAATCCCGCATGCGTTCAATCGGCAAAATTACGCCAGATATCCTGAATATCTTCCATCAGAAAGCCGCGGTAGAGCAAAAAGCGCTGGATTTTGACTTTTTCTGAAAATTCACGCGGCAGCGGTTCGCCGTACTTACGAATGGCCTGCTCTTTTGCCAGCTCGCACCAGTCAATGTCGCATTCGCGCATCGCTTTTTCGATGGACTCCCGGGCCACCCCTTTCTGGTTTAGCTCCTGCCGGATGCGCGCGGGCCCGTATCCCTTGCGGCCACGGCTGACGAGAAACCGCGAGGCAAAACGCTCGTCATCAAGATAGCGATGCTCATAGCACCATGCGATGACGCGGTCATAATCTTCCGCAGTGGCATCAATCTCTTCCGGGCCGTTTTTACTCATCACCGGTGCCGACAGTTTTCGCCGCAGCTCCTGTTCACTGTGGTCACGCACGGCCAGGATGCGCACCGCGCGATCCAGTAGGCGTGCATACGCGGGTCGACGTGTTGTCGGTTCACTCATAAAAAACCTGCTGATTCAGAAATGCAAAAAGGGCCGCATCAGCAGCCCTTCATTGTTAAACGAAAGAATTAAAAATCTTCGTTAGTTTCTTCAGCATCCGCGCTATCAACCGCGAAATCTGGCGTGGAGTCCTGGTTGTTCAGCAGAAGCTCACGCACTTTCTTCTCGATCTCTTTCGCCGCAGCCGGGTTCTCTTTCAGCCAGGAGATCGCGTTCGCTTTACCCTGACCAATCTTGTCACCGTTGTAGCTGTACCAGGCGCCCGCTTTTTCAATCAGCTTCTCTTTCACGCCCAGGTCAACCAGCTCACCGAAGAAGTTAATACCTTCGCCGTAGAGGATCTGGAACTCAGCCTGCTTGAACGGCGCAGCGATTTTGTTCTTCACAACCTTGACGCGGGTTTCACTACCCACCACGTTCTCACCCTCTTTCACCGCGCCAATACGGCGGATATCCAGACGGACAGAGGCGTAGAATTTCAGTGCGTTACCACCGGTAGTCGTTTCCGGGTTACCGAACATCACACCAATTTTCATACGGATCTGGTTGATGAAGATCAGCAGCGTGTTGGACTGCTTCAGGTTACCGGCCAGCTTACGCATCGCCTGGCTCATCATACGTGCCGCGAGGCCCATGTGAGAGTCGCCGATTTCACCTTCGATTTCGGCTTTTGGCGTCAGTGCGGCAACGGAGTCGACCACGATAACGTCAACGGCACCAGAACGCGCCAGCGCGTCACAAATTTCCAGCGCCTGCTCACCGGTGTCCGGCTGAGAACACAGCAGGTTGTCGATATCTACACCCAGTTTGCGGGCATAAACAGGGTCCAGCGCGTGCTCAGCATCGATAAACGCACAGGTTTTACCTTCGCGCTGTGCCGCGGCAATCACCTGCAGCGTCAGGGTGGTTTTACCGGAGGACTCTGGCCCGTAGATTTCTACGATACGGCCCATAGGCAGACCGCCAGCGCCCAGCGCGATATCCAGAGAAAGCGAACCGGTGGAGATGGTTTCCACATCCATGGAACGGTCTTCACCCAGGCGCATGATGGAGCCTTTACCGAATTGCTTTTCGATCTGGCCCAGTGCTGCCGCCAACGCTTTCTGTTTGTTTTCGTCGATAGCCATTATTACTCCTGTCATGCCGGGAGAAGCGACTGTGCTTCACCGTGGATTTCTGTTCTGTTGGTGCAATTATACTGTATGGTCATACAGTATCAAGTGTTTTGTAGAAATTGTTGCCAGAGCGTTTTTAACGCATAAACGGTTGCCTGACGACGCACGCTTTCGCGATCGCCGCTGAAGCATTCCCGGCGGGTGATCCCTTCCCCTTTGGACGTGGCGAACCCAAACCAGACGGTGCCAACAGGCTTCACGTCGCTGCCGCCGTCCGGGCCCGCAATGCCGCTAATGGAAATCGCGTAATCTGCGCGCGCCTCTTTGAGCGCGCCAATCGCCATCTCGATGACCACCGGTTCGCTGACCGCGCCATGCTGTTCCAGCGTGGATTCACGCACGCCAATCATCTGTGCTTTAGCTTCGTTACTGTAGGTCACAAAACCGCGTTCAAACCAGGCGGAACTGCCGGCAATATCGGTAATCGCTTTCGCCACCCAGCCGCCGGTGCAGGACTCCGCAGTGGTGATTGTCGCGCCACGCTGCTTCAGCGCAAGGCCCACTATCTCGCTAAGCTGCATCAATTCATGGTCAGTCATTCTCGCTCCAGGCATCAGAAAAACGTGCTGCACAAGATAGCACTTTCTCGTCAGATGTGGGGATGCACTTCAGGTTTTACGAGGGGGCTTCAGAAAAAAGCCGGTACGGACGCACCGGCGGTGGAAAGGTTATTTCATGCTGTCAGCGAGAGTGTTCACATTGTGGCGAAACGCCTTAACGTAGGTGTCTGCCACCCCACCTTTTGCCGACAACGCTTCCGGATAAAGTTCGCCCCCAGGCTGCGCGCCCGTCGCCGACGCAATCTGTTTAACCAGACGCGGATCGAGCTGATTTTCCATAAACCAGGTTTTTACGCCGTCGGCTTTGATCTGATTGATAATCTCAGCCACCTGCGCCGCGCTGGCTTCGCTCTCAGACGACAGCCCCTGCGGCGCCATAAACGTCACGCCGTAGGCGCGGCTGAAATAGCCGAACGCATCATGGCTGGTCAGGACCTTGCGCTTATCCTTCGGGATCGCGCTAAAACGCGTTTTAGCCCAGCTATCCAGCTGGTTAAGCTGCGTGATATAGGGTTTACCGGAGGCTTCCAGCGCGGCTTTGTCCTGCGGATCGGCTTTCACCAGCCCGTTCAGAATATTTTGCGCATACAGCGCCCCGTTCGCCGCGCTGTTCCACGCGTGCGGATCGGTCACGGTCTTTCCATCTTCCTCAAGCGTGTGGGTTTTCACCCCGGTTGAGGCGACGACCAGCTGTCCTTTGAACCCGGAGGCTTTCACCAGACGGTCAAGCCAGCCCTCCAGCCCCAGGCCGTTCACTACCACCACATTGGCCTTGCTCAGCGCCGCGCTGTCTTTCGGCGACGGTTCGAAGGTATGCGGATCGCCGTCCGGCCCGACCAGCGTCGTCACCTTCACATGGTCACCGCCCACCTCCTGGGTGATGTCCCCCAGTATCGAAAAGCTGGTGACCACATTCAGCGTTTTCGCCATCACGCCGTGCGACATCATCCCCAGCGCAAGCGCCACTACTAATCCTGTACGTTTCATCGTTTCCCCTTGCGTTAAAAATACGCCCGCAGACTGCCAGCGAGCCTGCTTCGCGTACCCAATAAAATGGAAATAAAGAACAGCGCGCTGGCGGTGAGCACAATGGATGGCCCGGCCGGTAGACTCATCGCCCAGGAGAGGCTCAGCCCCAGCCATGCGCAGAAAATACCGCTGATACCCGCAATCAGGAGTAACGCCGGTAGCGTGCGTACCCAGCATCGTGCCGCCACGGCCGGCAGCATCATCAGCCCGACGGCCATCAGCGTGCCGAGCACCTGAAAACCGGCCACCAGGTTAAGCACCAGCAGCGCCAGAAACAGTCCGTGCAGCAGGCCGGGCAGCCAGCGGGCGTTCACCTGTAGCCAGGCGGTGTCAAACGCTTCGGTAACCAGTCCGCGATAGAACATCGCCAGTACGATAAGGGTGAACATGCACACGCCCGTGACAAACAGCGCGGCGTCGTTGTCCACGGCGAGGATGGAGCCAAACAGCAGATGCAGCAGATCGACATTCGACCCGCGAAGCGACACCAGCGTGACCCCCAGCGCCAGTGAGCCAAGATAAAACCCGGCAAAGCTGGCATCTTCTTTCAGCGGCGTGCGGCGACTGACCAGACCGGCCAGCAGCGCCACGGTAATGCCCGCGATAAAACCGCCGATACTCATCGCCAGCAGCGACATACCGCTGAGCAAATAGCCCACGGCAACACCCGGTAAAATGGCGTGAGAAAGGGCATCGCCCATCAGGCTCATCCGGCGCAGCTGAAGAAACACGCCAAGCGCGGTAGTGCTGACGGAGAGCGCCAGGCAAACCACCAGCGCGCGACGCATAAAGCCGTACTCAATAAACGGCTGAAAAAAGAGATGCCAGATCATGCCACCCTCACCCGCTCGGTTTTCCACTGAGGTACGTCTGCATCCAGCCGTAACGTCTGCGGGAAATGGCGCGACACGCGTTCGCTGTCGTGCAGTACCGCGAGCAGCGTTTGTCCCTGCATATACATCTCCAGCATCACATCCATCAGCACGTTGCAGGTGGCCTCATCGACCCCGGTAAAGGGTTCATCCAGCATCACCAGCGGCGCCTGCTGCACCAGGACGCGGGCAAACAGCATGCGCTGAAACTGACCGCCGGAGAGTTCATCAATGGTGGATAACGCCATGGATGCCAGCCCAACGCGCTCAAGCGCGCTGGCAATGCGCAGCCGCGTTTCGCGACGAAACCCGGAGAAAAGCGAAATGCCCGGCCAGCAGCCCATGCTTACGACGTCCTGTACGGTCAGCGGAAACTGCGCCTCCAGCGCGTGACGCTGTGCCAGCCAGCCGATTACCGGACGCTTACCCTGCCAGCGGAAACCACCGCTGACGGGCGGGATAAATCCCGCCAGCGTTTTCAGCAGCGTGGATTTCCCGCAGCCGTTAGCGCCGATAATGGCGGTCATGCTTCCGCGCTCAATCGTGCCCGAGAGGGGTCGCGTAACGGGCAGGCGTTCATAACCCGCGACCAGTTCATTCATCACGATCATGGCAATGCCACCGCCCAGCGCACGGCCAGCCCGATAAAGACAACAAGCACCAGCGCCAGCAAAAGCCGGACCAGAGCAGACAGAGAAAAAAGGGACGTTGACATGTCGACACCGCATTAAATGTTATAACATAACAATAATAAAAGACGGTTAAGATGTAAATGGAGGGTTTAAAAGGGAGTGTGGCGAAATGTTTCTGCAAAACTTCCCTCTCCCGTGGGAGAGGGTCAGGGTGAGGGCATCAGGCCGCACCGTGCGCGCAGCCATGCCGGGAGGCGGCGTTGCCTTACCCGGCCTACCCGTCGGAGCAGCTTACTGACTAAACGGTGACGCCGCCGGCACGCGGGCCTGGGATACAGCCAGCCCCAGCTGCCATACGGCCATCGCATAGTGAGTGCTGTGGTTATAGCGGGTAATGGCGTAGAAGTTCGGCAGGCCGTACCAGTACTGATAGCCCGTTCCGACATCCAGACGCAGCAGGCTCGCCTGTTGCGCATTACCCAGCGGCTGCGTTGGCGTTAAGCCTGCCGCGGTCAGCTGCGAAATGCTGTAGTTGGTTTTGAAGCCATTTTCCAGCCCCGGCGCCTGACCGTTCGCCTGCACCGCCACCTGGCCGCCCGGCACCCAGCCGTGCGCTTTGAAGTAGTTCGCCACGCTGCCGATGGCATCCACCGGATCCCACAGGTTGATGTGACCATCTCCGTTAAAGTCGACGGCATACTGTTTATAGGACGACGGCATAAACTGGCCGTAGCCCATCGCGCCGGCAAACGACCCTTTCAGATCGAGCGGATCGTCCTGCTCGTTGCGCGCCATCAGCAGGAAGGTTTCCAGCTCGGAAGAGAAATACTCCGCGCGGCGCGGGTAGTTAAAGGAGAGCGTCGCCAGCGCATCCAGGATGCGGGTTTTACCCATCACGCGGCCCCAGCGGGTTTCCACGCCAATAATCCCGACAATGATTTCAGGCGGTACGCCGTACACCTGCCACGCGCGGTTGAGCGCATCTTCATACTGATTCCAGAACACCACGCCGTTTTGCACGTTGTCCGGGGTAATAAACTGTTTGCGATAGCGCAGCCACGCTCCGTTTGGCCCGCTCGGCACCTGGGCCGTCGGCGCCTGCCTGTCCATCAGGCGCAGCACGTAGTCCAGACGCTTGGCCTGAGACAAAATTTCGTGCAGCTGCTGTCTGTCAAAGCCGTGTTTGCTCACCATTTTATCGATGAACTGCTCGGCCGCCGGGTTATTCGCGAAGTCGCCGCCCATCTGCATCATATTGTGCTGCGGCTCCAGCAGGAATCCTCCGGAAGGCGCACCCGCCGTTTGCTGAACGGCTTCGGTCTTAGGTTTGCTACTACAGGCAGACAGCAGAATAAGCGCAGGCAACAGCGCTGCATAACGACGCTTGAACATGAGACATCCATTTAACGGGTTCGATAAGAACCCAGTATGGTAAAGCATCCGCAACACCTCAAGGAAGCGGTACGCACCTCCCCCACGCAAATCCGCGCTTTTTTACACCGAAAATCATTCACCACGTCAATTAACTTTCAAAATAATCCATTTTTCTTTCATTGTGAGATCTAACTAACACTTTAAAACCTTTCAAAGTGATTATTATTAGCCGCAGATAGACAAAAACAAACGCCCCACAGGAGAGAAGAATGATAGAAACCATCACCCACGGCGCCGAGTGGTTCATCGGGCTGTTTCAGAAAGGCGGAGAAGTGTTCACCGGCATGGTGACCGGGATCCTGCCCCTGCTGATCAGCCTGCTGGTGATCATGAACGCGCTGATCAACTTTATTGGCCAGCAGCGTATTGAACGCTTCGCCCAGCGCTGTGCCGGGAATCCGCTGTCCCGCTACCTGATACTGCCCTTTATCGGCACCTTCGTGTTCTGCAACCCGATGACCTTAAGCCTCGGTCGCTTCATGCCGGAAAAGTACAAGCCGAGCTATTACGCCGCCGCCTCCTACAGCTGCCATTCGATGAACGGCCTGTTCCCGCACATCAACCCCGGCGAGCTGTTTGTGTATCTCGGGATCGCCAGCGGTCTCACCACGATTGGCCTGCCGCTCGGCCCGCTGGCGGTGAGCTACCTGCTGGTCGGCCTGGTCACCAACTTTTTCCGCGGCTGGGTGACGGACCTCACCACCGCCATTTTTGAGAAAAAAATGGGCATCCAGCTTGAACAGAAAGTTCATCTTTCAGGAGCCACAGCATGAACCGGATCCGCATTGAGAAAGGCACGGGCGGCTGGGGCGGCCCGCTGGAGTTCGACGCCACCGAAGGCAAAAAGATTGTTTACATCACCGCGGGGACGCGCCCGGCGATCGTCGACAGGCTGCGCGAGCTAACCGGCTGGGAAGCGGTCGACGGCTTCAAGGAAGGGGAACCGCCGGAAGCGGAAATCGGCGTGGCGGTGATCGACTGCGGCGGCACGCTGCGCTGCGGCATCTATCCGAAGCGCCGCATTCCGACGGTAAATATTCACTCCACCGGAAAATCCGGCCCGCTGGCGCAGTACATTCTTGAAGACATTTATGTCTCAGGCGTGAAGGAGGACAACATCACGCTGGTGAATGGCAACCCCGCGCCGCAAAAAGCGGCCCCGCGCGAGTACGACACCAGCAAGAAAATCACCGAGCAGAGCGACGGCCTGCTGGCGAAGGTCGGGATGGGCATGGGTTCCGCCGTGGCGGTGCTGTTCCAGTCCGGGCGCGACACCATCGACACTGTGCTGAAGACCATTCTGCCGTTTATGGCGTTCGTCTCGGCGCTGATCGGCATCATTATGGCCTCCGGCCTGGGCGACTGGATTGCCCACGGCCTCGCCCCGCTCGCCAGCCACCCGCTCGGGCTGGTAACGCTGGCGCTGATCTGCTCCTTCCCGCTGCTGTCGCCGTTCCTCGGCCCGGGCGCGGTGATTGCCCAGGTCATCGGCGTGCTGATTGGCGTGCAGATTGGTCTGGGGAACATCCCTCCGCACCTCGCCCTGCCCGCCCTGTTTGCCATTAACGCCCAGGCGGCGTGCGATTTCATCCCCGTGGGGCTGTCGCTGGCGGAAGCGCGCCAGGACACCGTGCGCGTGGGCGTGCCGTCCGTGCTGGTCAGCCGCTTCCTGACGGGCGCGCCGACTGTGCTGATTGCCTGGTTTGTCTCCGGCTTTATTTATCAATAAGAGGTTCCTGCGATGACCGTGATTTACCAGACCACCATTACCCGCATCGGCCAGAGCGCGGCCGACGCGCTGAGCGACCAGATGCTAATCACCTTCCGCGAAGGGGCGCCTGCGGATATCGAAGAGTTTTGCTTTATCCACTGCCACGGCGAGCTGAAGGGCGAGCTGAAGGCAGGAAGCCAGCTGGAGCTGGGCGAGGCGCGCTATGCCGTCACCGCCGTCGGCGACGTCGCTGAACAAAACCTGCGCGAGCTGGGCCACATCACCCTGCGTTTCGACGGCCAGCCGCAGGCGGAGTATCCCGGCACGGTTCACGTTGATGGTCCGGTTCCGCAGGCTGTCACCCCAGGCTGCACGTTAAAATTTGTTGCGTAATTAAGGAGAAACACATGAGTCAGGTTGCCGTTGTCATTGGTGGAGGACAAACCTTAGGCGAGTTCCTCTGCCGTGGGCTTGCCGCTGAGGGCTATCGCGTGGCGGTAGTGGACATTCAGAGTGAAAAAGCCGCCCGCGTGGCGGACACCATTAACACCGAGTTTGGCGAAGGGATGGCGTACGGGTTTGGTGCCGACGCCACCAGCGAGCAGAGCGTGATGGCGCTGGCCCGCGGCGTGGACGAGATTTTTGGACGCACCGACCTGCTGGTCTACAGCGCGGGGATTGCGAAAGCGGCCTTTATCAGCGATTTCGAACTGGGGGATTTTGACCGCTCGCTGCAGGTGAATCTGGTGGGCTATTTCCTCTGCGCCCGCGAGTTTTCCCGTCTGATGATCCGCGACGGCATTCAGGGGCGCATCATTCAGATCAACTCAAAATCAGGGAAAGTGGGCAGCAAGCATAACTCCGGCTACAGCGCGGCGAAGTTTGGCGGCGTGGGGCTGACGCAGTCTCTGGCGCTGGATCTGGCCGAATACGGCATTACCGTGCATTCGCTGATGCTGGGCAACCTGCTGAAATCGCCGATGTTCCAGTCCCTGCTGCCGCAGTACGCCACCAAGCTTGGCATCAAAGCGGAAGAGGTGGAGCAGTACTACATCGATAAAGTGCCGCTGAAGCGCGGGTGCGACTATCAGGACGTGCTGAACATGCTGCTGTTTTACGCCAGCCCGAAAGCCTCGTACTGCACCGGGCAGTCGATTAACGTCACCGGTGGGCAGGTCATGTTCTGATCGAGCGGCCTGATGCCCTCACCCTAACCCTCTCCCACAGGGAGAGGGAATACAATAAGGAGCCGATATGGTCACCGCACTCATCACCGTTGCCGCCCTCGCCTGGCTCTGCCAGATGGCGTTCGGCGGCTGGCAAATCCACCAGTTTAACCGCGCGTTTGATGCCCTGTGTCAGAAAGGTCGCGTCGGAGTCGGACGTTCCGGCGGACGCTTCAAACCGCGGGTCGTCGTGGCTATTGCGCTGGATGAAAACAATAACGTCTGCGATTCACTGCTCATGCGCGGCATGACCGTCTTTGCCCGTCCGGTGAAAATCCAGGCAATTAACGGCATTTCGTTGCAGGAATTGCAGCCTGATGTGATCTTTCCCCATGATCCACTCTGTCAGAATGCACTATCATTAGCGCTTAATCTGAAACATGGATAATTTCGTTGTGAAAGCTATAGACTTGCGAAATTATCATTTCGCAACCTAAGGAACGAAGCGCCTATGAAACCTCGTCAGCGGCAGGCGGCCATTCTCGAACATCTGCAAAAGCAGGGAAAATGTTCGGTAGAGGATCTGGCCCACTACTTTGACACCACCGGCACGACAATACGCAAGGACCTGGTATTGCTCGAAAACTCTGGCGCCGTCATTCGAACCTACGGCGGCGTGGTGCTCAATAAGGATGAAGCGGACCCGCCTATCGATCACAAAACGCTGATCAACACCCACCAGAAAGCGCTGATTGCCGAAGCGGCGGTGAAATTTATCCACGATGGTGACTCCATTATCCTTGACGCCGGCAGCACCGTCCTGCAGATGATCCCGCTGCTCAGCCGCTTTAACAACATCACGGTGATGACCAACAGCCTGCACATCGTCAACGCCCTGTCGGAGAACGACTGCGAGCAGACCATCCTGATGCCCGGCGGCACCTTCCGCAAAAAATCCGCCTCATTTCACGGCCAGCTGGCGGAGAACGCCTTCGACCACTTCAGCTTTGATAAACTGTTCATGGGCACCGACGGCATCGACCTGAACGCGGGGGTTACGACGTTCAACGAGGTGTTCAGCGTCAGTAAAGCCATGTGCAACGCCGCGCGGGAAGTAATTTTGATGGCAGACTCGTCGAAGTTTGGCCGCAAAAGCCCCAACATCGTCTGTAGCCTGGAAAGCGTTGATAAGCTGATTACCGACGCGGGTATCGACCCGGCGTTCAGGAAAGCGCTGGAAGAGAAAGGAATCGACGTGATCGTAACCGGAGAAAGAGATGAGTGATTTTCTGTTAGAAACGGGCCGCCAGACGCTGATGCTGGAACTGCAGGAAGCCAGCCGCCTGCCGGAACGTCTGGGCGAGGATTTTGTCCGTGCCGCCAACACTATTATCCACTGCGAAGGCAAAGTGATCGTGGCAGGCATCGGTAAATCCGGCCATATCGGCAAAAAGATTGCTGCGACGCTCGCCAGCACCGGCACCCCGGCGTTCTTCGTGCATCCTGCAGAGGCGCTGCACGGCGATCTGGGGATGATAGAAAGCCGCGACGTAATGCTGTTTATCTCCTACTCCGGTTCGGCCAAAGAGCTGGACCTCATCATTCCACGTCTGCAGGAAAAATCGGTCGCCCTGCTGGCGATGACCGGGAAATCCCGCTCGCCGCTGGCGCTGGCCGCCAAAGCGACGCTGGATATTTCCGTTGAGCGTGAAGCCTGTCCGATGCACCTCGCCCCGACGTCCAGCACCGTCAACACGCTGATGATGGGCGACGCGCTGGCGATGGCGGTAATGCAGGCGCGCGGCTTTAACGAAGAAGATTTCGCCCGTTCGCATCCGGCGGGGGCGCTCGGCGCACGCCTGCTCAACAAGGTTCACCACCTGATGCGCACCGACGATGCTATTCCGCAGGTCAAACTCGATACCAGCGTCATGGACGCGATGCTGGAGCTGAGCCGCACCGGCCTGGGGCTGGTAGCGGTGTGCGATGACGACGGGTACGTCAAAGGCGTGTTCACCGACGGCGACCTGCGCCGCTGGCTGGTGGGCGGCGGCAAGCTGGAAACCAAAGTGTCGGACGCCATGACACAGGGCGGGCTGACGCTGAACGCCGAGAGCCGCGCCATTGAAGCCAAAGAGGTGCTGATGAAGCGCAAAATCACCGCCGCGCCGGTGGTGGATGACGCCGGCAGACTGTGCGGTGCCATCAACCTGCAGGATTTCTATCAGGCCGGGATTATCTAACCCTTCAGTCCGAGACGCTTCGCCAGCCGGTGCAGGTTGGCGACGTCCATCTCCAGCGCCCGGGCGCACGCCGCCCAGTTACGGTTATTCTGCTCCAGCGCGCGGGTAATCCTCTGACGCTGAAACGCCTCCGTGGCTTCACGCAGATTTTCATTCGCTATCTCTGGCGCCGCCTGCACGACAGCCGGTGCGGTTTCATCCTGCAGCGCAAAATGCCGCGCGTGGATCACCACTTCGTCACCCGAACGCGTCGCCCGCGCCAGCACCACCGCACGGTGGATCGCATGCTCCAGCTCGCGCACGTTGCCCGGCCAGCCGTAGCTCAACAGATGCGCCCTCGCCCCCGGGCTCAGCACCACGCGGGAAAGCCCCATCCTGAGACGGCACTGCTCGCAGAAATAGCCCGCCAGCAGCACCACGTCGTCCCCGCGCTCGCGCAGCGGCGGCACGGTAAGTGGGAACACGCTCAGGCGGTGGAACAGGTCGGCGCGGAACTGCCCGGCCAGCACCGCTTCACGCAGGTCACGGTTGGTCGCCGCCAGCACGCGAACGTCCACTCTGTGACTGCGATCATCCCCCACGCGCTGGATGTCGCCGTACTGCAACACGCGCAGCAGCTTGGCCTGTAACGAAAGGGACAGCTCGCCAATTTCATCCAGAAACAGCGTGCCGTTATCGGCCATTTCAAACTTGCCGCTGCGGTTGCTGATGGCCCCGGTAAACGCTCCCTTAACGTGACCAAACAGTTCGCTTTCCGCCACGCTCTCCGGCAGCGCGGCGCAGTTGAGGTACACCAGCGGGTTAATCGCGCGCGGCGAGGCTTCGTGAATGGATTTCGCCACCAGCTCCTTGCCGGTGCCGGTCTCCCCGAAGATCAGCACGTTCAAATCGGACGCGGCAACAATCTCAATCTCTTTTTTGAGCTGCGCCATGCCCGGCGAGAGGCCAATCATCTCTGTGTGCGTTATCTGCTCAAACGCCGCCGGGCTGCCGGGAAGAATATTCTGGCTCTCCAGCTGTTCAATCAGCAGCGCGTTGTTAAGCGCCCCGGCGGCCAGCGCCGCAATGAGGCGCAACTCTTCATCGCTGAAAGTATCGAACTGGTCCGGCGACATGCCGTCGAGGGTCAGCGCCCCAATCAGGTTTTGCCCGGCAAACAGCGGCAGGCCGATACAGGCGTGCACCTTCAGGCTCTCCTGGCCGGGAATAAGCCCGTCGTACGGATCGGGCAAGTCGCTGTCCGCCGGGAAGCGCACCACGTCACCCGCGCGGGCGATAGTTTCCAGACGCGGATGGCCTTCAAGGGCAAAGCGCCGTCCGAGCACATCCTTCGCCAGGCCGTCGATCGCCAGGGGAATAAACTGCCGTCCTTCGTAGCGCAGCAGCGCCGAAGCGTCGCACGCCAGCACGTGGCGCAGCGTGGAGATCAACCGCTGAAAGCGGTCCTGATGGCCAATACCGGTTTGCAGCTCAATGGCGATCTTCGCCAGCACGTCTACGGAAAAGCTCATGTCTGCCTCGCTGTCATTTTGACAATGCATATTGTCATAGTGACACTGTTTTGAATAGTCATAATGACTACCAATTACGGATCATAAAAAAATTAATTAAGTAAAATCAATAAATTAAAAGTTGGCACGCAACTTGATATAAGCAAACCATCTTATTTGAAAATGCTGTATTACGTAGAGGTTGCTATGTCTATTCTGGTTAAAAATAACATTCATTGGGTCGGTCAACGTGACTGGGAAGTGCGTGATTTCCACGGGACGGAATATAAAACGCTGCGCGGCAGCAGCTACAACAGCTATCTCATCCGCGAAGGAAAAAACGTGCTGATCGATACCGTCGATCACAAGTTCAGCCGCGAGTTCGTGCAGAACCTGCGCAGCGAAATCGATCTCGACACCATCGATTACATCATCATCAACCACGCGGAAGAAGATCACGCCGGTGCGCTGACCGAGCTGATGTCTTACATCCCGAACACACCTATCTACTGCACCACCAACGCCATCGACTCGATCAACGGCCACCACCACCATCCGGAGTGGAACTTCCACATCGTGAAAACCGGCGACGCGCTGGATATCGGTAATGGCAAGCAGCTGATCTTCGTGGAAACCCCGATGCTGCACTGGCCGGACAGCATGATGACCTACATGACCGGTGACGCGGTGCTGTTCAGCAACGACGCCTTCGGCCAGCACTACTGCGACGAACGTTTGTTTAATGACGAAGTGGATCAGACAGAGCTGTTCGAGCAGTGCCAGCGGTACTATGCCAACATCCTGACGCCGTTCAGCCGCCTGGTCACGCCGAAAATCACCGAAATCCTCGGCTTCAACCTGCCGGTGGAGATGATTGCCACCTCCCACGGCGTGGTGTGGCGTGAAAACCCCACCCAGATCGTCGAGCTGTACCTGAAGTGGGCGGCGGACTATCAGGAAGACCGCATCACTATTTTCTACGACACCATGTCCAACAACACCCGCATGATGGCGGACGCCATTGCCCAGGGCATCAACGAAGTGGACCCGAACGTGGCGGTGAAAATCTTCAATGTGGCGCGCAGCGATAAGAATGAGGTGTTAACCAACGTGTTCCGCTCTAAGGGCGTGCTGGTGGGCACCTCCACCATGAACAACGTGATGATGCCGAAAATTGCCGGTCTGGTAGAAGAGATGACCGGCCTGCGCTTCCGTAACAAACGCGCCAGCGCCTTTGGCTCCCACGGCTGGAGCGGCGGCGCGGTAGACCGTCTCTCCACCCGCTTACAGGATGCGGGCTTTGAGATGTCCATGAGCCTGAAGGCCAAGTGGCGCCCGGATATCGACGCCCTGGAGATCTGTCGCCAGCACGGTCGCGACATTGCCCGTCAGTGGGCGCTCGCTCCGCTGCCGGAAGTGGCGGCAAAAGCACCCGAACAGCAGGAAGCCTGCGCCTGTGCCGCCGCGGCAGCCGCCGATCTCGGCCCGCGCATGCAGTGCAGCGTCTGCCAGTGGATTTACGATCCTGACCTGGGCGAACCGCTGCAGGATGTTGCCCCGGGCACGCCGTGGCGCAACGTGCCGGACAATTTCCTCTGCCCGGAATGTTCCCTCGGTAAGGACGTCTTTGACGAACTGGGTACGGAGGCAAAATGAGCAACGGTATCGTCATCATCGGCTCGGGCTTTGCCGCCCGTCAGCTGGTGAAAAACATCCGCAAGCAGGATGCCAGCGTGCCGCTGACGGTGATTGCCGCCGACAGCATGGACGAGTACAACAAACCTGATTTAAGCCACGTTATTAGCCAGAATCAGCGCGCCCAAGACCTCACCCGCCAGACGGCGGGGGAGTTCGCGGAACAGTTCAACCTGCGTCTGTTTCCGTACACCTGGGTCACCGATATCGACGCCGCCGCACACGTGGTGAAAGCGAAGGAGAAAACCTGGCAGTACGACAGGCTGGTGCTGGCCACGGGTGCCTCTGCTTTCGTGCCGCCGATTGAGGGCCGCGAGCTGATGCTCACCCTCAACAGCCAACAGGCGTATCAGGCCAGCGAAACGGCGCTTCGCGACGCACAGCGGGTAATGATTGTCGGCGGGGGGCTGATCGGCACCGAGCTGGCGATGGATTTCTGCCGGGCGGGCAAATCGGTGACCCTGGTCGACCATGCGGCGAGCATTCTGTCGGCGCTGATGCCCGCAGAAGTAAGCAGTCGCTTACAGCATCGTCTGACCGACATGGGGGTGCATCTGCTGCTGAAATCGCAGCTGCAAAGCCTGCGCAAAACCGAAGGCGGTATTCGTGCCACGCTCGACCGCAGCCGCAGCGTTGAGGTGGATGTGGTTATCGCGGCGACGGGCCTGCGCCCGGAAACTGCGCTGGCGCATCGTGCAGGCGCCGAAACAGGCCGTGGCGTGAAGGTAAATAGCTACCTTCAAACCACGCAGCCCGATATTTACGCGTTAGGCGACTGCGCTGAAATCAACGGTCAGGTGCTGCCTTTCCTGCAGCCGATACAGCTGAGCGCCATGTATCTGGCGAAAAACCTGCTCGGCGGCAGCGCACCGCTGAAACTCCCCGCCATGCTGGTGAAGGTTAAAACGCCAGAGTTACCGTTGCATCTTGCGGGGGAGACGCAGCGCATGGATCTGAGCTGGCAGATTGCCATTGAACCTCACGGAATGGTTGCACGCGGCTCTGACGCCGAAGGTCAGGTACGCGCCTTTGTGGTTAGCGAAGATCGGATGAAGGAGGCTTTCGCTCTGCTGAAATCGCTGCCCGCGTAACCCGTAATCTCTTGCCACGCTCACTTAACCATTGGATTATATTATCCGTAGCCCCGATGTCCCGGGGCCTTTTTTTTGCGAATTCTATTCAGGACATAAATACAAATAAGATAAATCAACACCATTAATCCCTTAACCATTACATCCATCAATATTTAAATACGGAACACCTGATAAACACCAGCCTGTTTTATTCCCTGTTTTCGGCTTATCCTAAAAATAGACCCATTAGCCGGAGACATCCCATGACCACCTTTAGCAAAGAACTCAACTACCTTTCCGCCTATTTTAAACAGGCTAAAAAATCAGAACATATTTTGTTTCGCTGGCTCTACCTCAGCCCGGAGGCGCGCATAGAGCGCCTGAGAGAACTGATGATGCCGGTGAGTAAACGTGATAACTGAAGCACGACCAGTTTAAAACCGGAACAAATTAGTTACTTCATCATTGTTTATGCCGTGAACAATTCGCTAATAAAATATAATAAAAATTAATTTATTCCGCATCACATTTTTATTACAGGGACTTTCGCATTAAAATAAAAGGTGTTATTTTTCGTCGTGAATTAAGTCCTTTTTGGAATCCACTCTCATGAACGCATTTAGTTATCTGCAACGTCTGGGTAAAGCCCTGATGTTGCCAATCGCCACCCTGCCCGTTGCAGCGATATTATTACGCCTCGGGCAGCCTGATGTTTTTAATATTCCGTTTATAGCCAGCGCCGGTGGCGGTATCTTTGACAGTCTACCCTTGTTGTTTGCCTTAGGGATCGCCATTGGTCTGGCAAAAGACAACGCCGGTGCTGCAGCCCTCGCAGGGGCGGTGGGTTTCCTGGTGCTTACCAAAGCCACGGCCGTCATAAACTCATCCATTAACATGTCCTTCTTCGCCGGGATCATTGCCGGTGTCGTCGCGGGTCACTGCTATAACCGTTTCTCAAATACCAAACTTCCGGACTTTCTCGCCTTCTTTGCGGGCAAACGCCTGGTGCCGATCGTAACCGGGCTTATTTGCCTGTTCATCGCCTGGATTTGCGGGTATGTCTGGCCTTCCGTGCAGCACGGTATTGATACCTTCAGCCTGTTTGTCTCCCGCAGCGGCGAACCGGGATGGTTTATTTATGGTGTCCTGAACCGCGCGCTAATCCCCTTCGGTTTGCATTACATTCTGCACTCCGTCTTCTGGTTTAGCCTCGGCGACTGCCTGAAAGTGACTTACGATGCCGCCAGCGCGGTACACAATATCTGTCTGGCCCCTGACGTGGTAAAAGGGCTGGTGGTTGGCGGTGCTGTACCGGGTATTGACGGTTCCAGCATCACGCAGATTGCAACCGACCTGACCCGTGGCGACCTTAACCGCTTCTTTGCCGGTGACCCGCATGCAGGCGTTTACATGGCCTGGGCTTACCCGATCTTTATGGGAGGCCTGCCGGGTGCTGCGCTGGCGATGTATTTCGCCGCACCGAAAGCACGTCGCGCTACCGTAGGGGGGATGCTGCTTTCCGTGGCTCTGACCGCTTTCCTGACCGGCATTACCGAGCCCATCGAGTTCTCCTTCCTGTTCCTTGCCCCTGCTCTGTATGCGCTGCATGCGGTACTGGCGGGCGTGAGCATGGTGATCACCAACAGCCTCGGCGTACTGCACGGTTTTGGTTTCTCTGCCGGGCTTATCGACTTCGTTCTCAACTGGGGACTGGCTACTAAGCCGTGGATCCTGATCCCACTGATCGTGCTGTTCTTCGCGATCTACTTTGTCGTATTCACCTTCGCGATCCGCTTCTTTAAGCTGAAAACGCCGGGCCGCGAAGACGACGAGGCTGTAGCGGGTAACTCTGACGATCAAAGCGAAGCCATCGCACAATACATCGCGGCACTGGGTGGCAAAGACAACCTCAGGATTGTCGATGCCTGCATTACCCGCCTGCGCCTGACGCTCGTTGATAACAGCGTGCTGGATGAGCCCGTGCTGAAATCGCTAGGCGCGAAAGGTATTCTCAAAATGGGTACGCAGAATGCGCAGGTTATTCTGGGCCCGCAGGCAGAAAGCATTGCGCTAAAGATTCGGGCACAGCTTGAAATCTGACGCTGCATAATCCGGTTCCCTCTCCGCCCTGGAGGGGGAACAAAACCGGAACACTTTATCAATCCAGACCTTAATTATTCCGCAAAAAAACCTACACTCTCACCATCCACCTTTTATCCTGGGTACGTCGACATGCGCCAGCTTCAGAAAATCCGTCAGTATCAACGGCTTTATCAACACTATGGCGCAGAGCCAAAGCCGACGACTATCGCTGAAGTCGCCGAGGTGGCGCTGTGCAGTGAACGTCATGCACGTACCCTGTTGCGCCAGCTGGCGCAGAGCGGATGGTTAAGCTGGAATGCTCAGCCGGGACGGGGACATCGCGCCATCTTGCACTGCCTGACAACCACCAGCGAACTCAGCGCCCCTCTGATGCACGCCTGCCTGGAGAAGGGGGATTACCAGAGCGCGCTGCAGCTGGCTGATGGCGATCCAGCCAGCCTGCATCACATCATCACACCCTTTTTAGGCGGAAAGTGGCTTAAGCACCAGCCAACCCTGCGTATTCCCTGGTATCGTCCACTGACGTCGCTTCATCCGGCGCTTCAGCGTCGTCGCGCTGAGCAGCACATTATCTGCGCCGTACACGCGGGGTTAACGCGCTATATGCCCGGTCAGCCGCATCCAGTACCTGATCTAGCCCATCACTGGGAATTCAACGAAGACAAACGCCGCTGGCGTTTTTACCTGCGCAGCGGTGCGCACTGGCACAATGGGCAAGCTATCAGCGATGAAGATATCCTCATTGCGCTGCAACAGGTATTGGCCGATCCGGCACGCAATGCAGGTCTGACTCACGTCTGCAAGGCGTTGCTTATTGCCCCCTGGTGTCTGGAGATACAGCTGACCATCCCCGATGCGATGCTGGCGCATCGTCTCGCGCACCACGTATGCCGCCTGCCACATCCACAGCAACCGGACATCGGTGCCGGGCCCTTTGCCATTGCGCACCACCATTCTCACTACCTGCGCCTGGAGCGCCAGCCCTGGTATTTTGCTGCCCATCCGCTACTGCATGCGATAGAGTTCTGGCGAACCCGTACGGAGGCGCAAAAACCGGCGTGGATCACCGTCGGGAAAGGACAAAATGCGCAGGCAGCGGTAACGTCCACCAGCGGCGGATTCGCCTGGCTAATGATAAACGCCAGGTTACCCGAGCCGCTTGCGGCCTGGCTACGTCAGGAAATTCAGAGCATGACTCATCAACAGTTTCTCCATCGGGATGATTTAGAAACCCAAACGGAAATACTGCCAGGCCTGACACCACCGCAATACCCGCAGGCTTCGGAAGCGATGCTTCCCGCCACGCTTTCGCTGGTTTGCTATCACACACCTGAACTGTGCGAACTGGCCGATATTCTGCGCGCGCGCCTGAAAAAGCACAGCTGCAACGTGACGGTGAAATGGAAAGATCGCGAAGAGTGGCATGGTCATAACGCGTTGGATCAGGCCGATCTTTTGTTGGGTGACTATCTGGCGGGTGAACTGCCAGGCTTTGCCCTGGTGGAGTGGTTTTTTGATGAGCCTGCGTGGGCCACGGCCTTAGGCGAGGACACCTGGCAAGAAGAGAAGCAGAAACTGATGGGTTATTGTGAAAGTGAGGAGACCCTGAATAATCACCTGCCCTCCTTCTTTCATTCCTTGCTGGAAAGCGGCGCCTGTACGCCGCTTTTCCACTACCGCTACCGTCTTAACACCCTGGAAAACGTGCAGGACATTGTGCTGACCGCCAGCGGCTGGCTTGATTTTACCCGCGCCTGGCTACCCCCTGCTCAGGATCGCACCACCAGCGCGTCGTAGCCGCGCCAGCGGTAGTTGACCATGGAGATCAGCCAGCAGGCAACGAACAGCCCGACCACCACAAACCCGGCGTTGCCCAGGTTGTCGTTTACCGCGCCAATCAGATCCCAGACGCCGCCGCTGAGGGCAAATTTATCCATCAGCAGACCCAGCGCTTCCAGCCCGCCGATAAACAGCGCCACCACCACGGAGGTGCCGGTGATGGTCATGTTGTAATAGAGCTTGCGCTGCGGCTTGTTAAACGCCCAGCCGTAGGCACCGACCATCAACAGGTTATCGAGGGTATCCACCAGCGCCATGCCGCTGGCGAAGAGCGCCGGGAAGATCATGATTGACCACACCGACATCCCGCTGGAGGCACTGGCGGCAGAGATCCCCAGCACGCCAATCTCGGTGGCCGTGTCAAAGCCGAGGCCAAACAGGAAACCGACCAGGTACATCTGCCAGCTTTTATTGACGAGGCGGAAGGTCTTGCCAAACAGCCAGTTCATGACGCCGCCCTGGGCAGGGAGCGTGATATCGCCCTGCACGGGCCTGCCGTGTTTCAGCGCCTGAAAACTGCGCCAGACGCCGCGCAGGATCACCATATTCACCAGCGCCATCGCCAGCAGGAAGGTCGCGGAAACGGCGGTACCAATCAGGCTGCCAGTTTCGTGGAACCATTCCATGTTTTTCTGAAACGCCGTGGCGGTAGCGGCGATGGCAATGGAGGCCAGCACCACGATGGTGGAGTGGCCCAGCGAGAACCACGCCCCCACGCCGGACGGGCGTTTGCCCTGCTGCATCATCTTACGCGTCACGGTATCAATGGCGGCAATGTGGTCAGCGTCCACCGCGTGTCGCAGCCCGTAACACCACGCCAGCAGACTTGCCGCCATCAGCGCCGTGCTGCCGCTAAAGGTGTGCCATGCCCATCCCCAGGCCAGCAGGTTTGCCATTACCAGAGCCAGCAGCAGGAGCGCGGCGCGAGGTTCATTGCGTAACAGTCGTAACATTTTTAGTCCTTTGTAAACATGACCGGGCTGCGGCGACCACCGCCTGCCCGAAGGAGATCGCTCCGTCACCTGCGGGCAGGCGCGAAGGAAAAAGAAGCGTAAAGTCAGAAAGGTAATGACGCAGGCGCGCGCGCAGCAGACGGTTGTGCAACACACCGCCGCTGAGACAGATTGTCGACAGCGATAAGCGCCGGGCATGGAACGCAGCGAGCTCCGCCAGCCCTTTTGCCAGCGCGTCGTGAAACGCCCACGCGCGCTCGCAGGGTTCCGCCTGCCAGCTCAGCCACTGCTGCCAGAAAAGCGCGAAGTCTTCCACCGACAGCGTAACCGGGTGTTCGACGCCGTTGCACTGTGCCGCCAGCGCTTCCAGCCTGCAGGCCGCTTCACCTTCCCAGGATTGGGTTTCGATACCCAGCGCGCAGGCGACGGCATCAAACAGGCGACCGCACGACGACGCCCGCGGCGCGTTGACGCCGCGCTGGATAGCCTTCGCCAGCAGCGGCCAGTTCTGACGCTGTACCGCGCGCGTTTCCGGATAGCGCTGCCAGTCAGGGACAAACGCCAGGCACTGGGCGAGCAGGTTGCGCCACGGCTGCCGCGCCGCCAGATCGCCCCCCGGCAGCGCAACGGCAGGCAGGCCACCTAAATGCGCGCACTCGAGATAGTTGACACGCAGGCACTCCCCGCCCCACAGCGCGCCGTTTTCACCCATGCCGATCCCATCCAGCGTCAGGGCGATAACATCTCCGCCCTCCCGCGGCCAGCCGTTTTCCGCCAGGCACGCCGCCGCGTGGGCGTGATGGTGCAGCACGGTTTCAACGGGCAGCCCCTGCGCCTGCGCCCACTGGCGCGCGCGGTACCCCGGATGGGCGTCGCACACCACGCGCTCCGGCTCGAAGGCGTAGATGTCCTGCATCGTCGAGAGTGCGCCGCGCCACTGCGCTTCGACACCCTCGTCACCGAGATCGCCAAAATGCTGGCTCAGCACCGCCTGGTTGCCACGCACCAGGCAGAAGGTGTTTTTCATCTCCGCACCGGTGCATAACGTGGCGGGGATATTCTCGAATCCCGCAGGCAACGTGATGGCATCCGGCACAAAACCGCGCGCCCGGCGCAGCATTGCGCCGTCCCGATCCACCACCGAATCGTCCATTCGTTGAAGAATATCGCGATTGTGTAGCAGGAAGCCGTCCGCGATGCCGCTGAGCTCCTCCAGCGCCTGCCGGTTGGTGATGGCAGGCGGCCTGCCGCTAAGGTTGCCGGAAGTCATCACCAGCGGTCGCTGGCAGTCCATCATCAGCAAATGCTGCAGCGGGTTCGCGGGAAGCATGATGCCCACGGAATCCAGACCGGGCGCGATACCTTCCGGGAACGCGGGCAGCCAGGCTTTTGGCGTGAGCACAATGGGTGCGGCGGGTGAGCGTAGCAGCGCCTGAATCGTCTCCGGCAGGTCATCCGCATGCGGGATCATCACCGCCAGCGGCTTCGCGGGCCGCTGCTTGCGTGACCGAAGCGTCGCGACCGCCTGCGGGTTACGCGCGTCACAGACGAGGTGAAAACCGCCCAGCCCTTTAACCGCGACTATACCGCCGCTTTTCAGCATCGCCACCGCTGTGCGCAGCGCAGCCTCGCGCTCAGCAGTCATGTCGCCCGCACGCCACATAAGCGCGGGCCCGCAGTCCGGGCAGGCCACCGGCTGGGCGTGAAAGCGGCGGTCGGCAGGATTGCAGTACTCCGTCTCACAGGGTACGCAAAGGGGAAATGCGGCCATTGCCGTGGCCGGGCGGTCGTAGGGCATGGCGCGGATAATGGTAAACCGCGGCCCGCAGTGGGTGCAGTTGATAAACGGATAGCGATAACGGCGTTCGAGCGGGTCGCCCATCTCAGCCAGACACGCCGGACAGGTCGCCGCATCGGGCACAATCTGGGTGCCCATCGTCCCGGCCACGCTGTGGCGGATGGTAAAGTCCTCCGGCACGCGCGCCCAGGTAAACGGCTGCGCTTCCACGCGGTCAATGCGTGCCAGCGGCGGGCAGTCCTGATGCAGCCTCGCGGTAAAGGCCCCCCCATTACCCGCGAGGCGCACCAGCACGCCCTCTCCGTCATTGCAGACGTCACCGGTCAACTGAAGCGCCTGCGCCAGCTGCCAGACGAAGGGACGAAACCCGACGCCCTGCACTTTGCCGCGCACGCGCAGCTGAACGCCGTTGCTGCTCATACGGTTCAGAACAGCAGCGATGACGAGGTGTCGAACGCCGCGCGGCGGCGCTTTTCGGCGCTCATTTGCTTAAGCTTGTCGCGATCCACGCAGACCAGCGCGTGCGTCGGGCAGGCTTCCATACAGGCCGGGCCGGCGTCGCGGTGGTAGCACAGGTCACATTTGTTGGCTTCGGCTTTGTCCGCACGCACGCTCAGCCCCATACCGCTGTTGCGCACTACCGGACGGACCACCACCTCCATCGCGCCATACGGGCAGGCGACCACGCAGGTTTTGCAGCCAATGCAGCGCTCCTGCATCACGTGCACAAAGCCTTTCTCGCGTTTAATCGCCCCGTTCGGGCAGACGTTCGCGCACGGTGCGTCTTCGCACTGGCGACAGATGGCGGCGGTGGAAATATTCACGCCTTTGATGACGTGGATGCGCGGCAAAAACGTGTCAGGGGTAAGCGACGCGCAGTCCTGCTCCGCCTGATGGGAAACCACGCACGCCACTTCACAGGTACGGCAACCAATACACTTACTGGCATCGGCCATAATAAAACGGTTCATCTGCTTCTCCAGCATTACAGTTATGCCCGGAGATATTCATAAACCGTGCCAATAATTAACCTATTGATTTTAATTGACTTTGAAAATTAAAGCGGTGCTGTCATCGTCACTTATGACGATGACAGCTGTCAACATCAGCGGTGCGGGCCGTCAATAACCGAGTCGCGCAGGACAAGCTCGCCGGAGAAAATTTGCTGATATTTAAACTCGCCGCCGTCGAGCATGAAGATCAGGCGGCTGATGGTCTCTTTGATCATCTCCGTTACCGGGATGCGTACGCTGGAAAGCGACGGCACAATGTAAGGCGCGATGGCCACGTCGTCAAAACCGATCACCGACACCGCGTCCGGTGCGGCTACGCCGCTGTCGTGCAGCTGCTTCATGGCGCCAATTGCCATGTCGTCATTACTCGCCACCAGCGCCGTAAAGCGTTCACCGCGAGCAAGCAGTTCGGACACCGCCGCCGCGCCGCTGGCGGGGTTCCACTTCCCCTGCGCAATCAGCCCCTCGCGCAGCGGAATACCGTGCTGCGCCAGCGCGTCCTTATAGCCGGAGAGACGCTCAACCCCGGTGGGAGAATCCAGCGAGCCGGTGATAAAGGCGATCTCACGATGCCCTTTCGCAATCAGCTGTGACACCGCGTCCTGGCTGGAGGCTTTATGATCGGACCACACGCTGTGGCTGCTGTTTTTCCGCAGGCGGCGGTTGAGCACCATAATGGGCTGCTCGCACTTCTCGACGATCTCATCCATCTCCTCCACGCTCAGAAAACGCGGATAGATGATCACCGCGTCGCAGCGCATATCGAGCAAATACTGGATCGCCTCGCGCTCTTCATCCGCGCTGTGCTTGCCGTCCGCGAGGATTAACTGCCGCCCTTTCTCTTCCGTCATGCGCGCGGCGTGAAACAGCAGCTCGCTAAAGTAGACGCCGTGATAAAGGGTGTTCGTCACCACCAGGCCCAGCGTCTGGGTACGTTTGGTCGCCAGGTTGCGCGCCAGCAAATTTGGGCGATAGCCGCTCTCTTCAATGGCCTGAAAAACCCTGTCTTTGGTCTCCTGGCTGACATAGCCATTGCCCGACAGCACCCGGGACACCGTGGCTTTCGAAACGCCTGCCCGCTTCGCCACTTCAAGCATCGTGGTCATGTTGTTATTCCGTCTGCATCTGATGGAGCGCAGTGTACTGCACTGCAGAAAAATTGTCGCAGCGGTGAAATCACGCTTTGGGTTCCTGCTGGTGATCTGCGTCACGAAATAAAAAAATGGTCAAAAAGCGATCTTGTTTCATCCAAAGAAACTCATGATGATTATGTGGAACCGGTTTCCTACATTTCACACAACAATAACAGGATCACATCCGATGGCCAAAAATTACGCTGCGCTGGCGAACGACGTTGTCAGCGCGCTGGGTGGCAAAGAGAATATCGTCGCCGTCACCCACTGCATGACGCGACTTCGTTTCGTTCTGAAAGACGAAAGCCTTACCGACACCGCGCGCCTGAAAAGCATCAGCGGCGTGCTCGGTGTGGTGCGCACCGACAACCAGTGCCAGGTCATCATCGGCAACACCGTTTCGCAGGCGTACCGCGAAGTGGTGAGCCTGCTGCCAACCAGCCTGCAGCCTGCCGTACCGGAAGGCCCGCAAAAGCTGACGCTGCGCCGCATTGGCGCCGGGATCCTCGACGCGCTGATCGGCACCATGTCCCCGCTGATCCCGGCGATCATCGGCGGCTCAATGGTCAAGCTGCTGGCGATGATCCTTGAGATGACCGGCGTGCTGCCAAAAGGCGCGCCGACGCTCACTATTCTGACCGTCATCGGCGACGGCGCGTTCTTCTTCCTGCCGCTGATGGTGGCGGCCTCGGCGGCGGTGAAGTTCAAAACCAACATGTCGCTGGCCATCGCCATTGCGGGCGTGCTGGTGCACCCGAGCTTTATCGAGCTGATGGCGAAAGCCGCGCAGGGCGAGCACGTCGAGTTCGCCTTTATCCCGGTGACGGCGGTGAAATACACCTACACCGTCATCCCCGCGCTGGTGATGACCTGGTGCCTGTCATACATCGAGCGCTGGGTGGATCGCATCACCCCGGCGGTAACCAAAAACTTCCTCAAGCCGATGCTGATCGTGCTGATTGCCGCCCCGCTCGCCATCGTGCTGATTGGGCCGCTGGGCATCTGGATCGGTAGCGCCATCTCCGCGCTGGTTTACACCATTCACGGCTATCTGGGCTGGCTCTCCGTGGCCATTATGGGCGCGCTGTGGCCGCTGCTGGTCATGACCGGGATGCACCGCGTGTTTACGCCAACCATCATTCAGACCATTGCCGAAACGGGCAAAGAAGGGATGGTCATGCCGTCGGAAATCGGCGCTAACCTGTCGCTCGGCGGCTCGTCACTGGCGGTGGCGTGGAAAACTAAAAACCCGGAGTTGCGCCAGACGGCACTGGCGGCGGCGGCCTCCGCTATTATGGCGGGGATCTCTGAACCGGCCCTGTACGGCGTGGCGGTGCGTCTGAAACGTCCGCTGATCGCGAGTCTGATCAGCGGATTTATCTGCGGCGCGGTAGCCGGTATCGCGGGTCTTGCCAGCCACTCGATGGCGGCACCGGGGCTGTTTACCAGCGTACAGTTCTTCGACCCGGCGAACCCGATGACCATCGTCTGGGTGTTTGGCGTAATGGGTCTGGCAGTGGTGCTGTCGTTTGTTCTGACCCTGATACTGGGCTTTGAGGATATTCCGGTCGAAGACGACGCCGAAAAAGCGCGCGCCCTGCAGACCGCACCGGTACAGAACAACGCAGCAAAAGCATAAATTGAAAGCGAGGTAAGAATGTCTGTGTTTCCACAAGGATTTTTATGGGGCGGCGCGCTTGCCGCCAACCAGAGTGAAGGCGCTTACCGTGAGGGCGGCAAAGGGCTGACGACGGTCGATATGATTCCCCACGGCGCGAATCGCCTGGCGGTGAAGCTGGGTAAGGAAAAGCGTTTCTCGCTGCATGACGACGAGTTCTACCCGAGCCACGAGGCGATTGATTTTTACCATCGCTATAAAGAGGACATCGCCCTGATGGCGGAGATGGGCTTTACGGTGTTCCGCACCTCGATCGCCTGGAGCCGCCTCTATCCGAACGGCGACGAGCCGCTGCCGAACAAAGAGGGCATTGCCTTTTACCGCGCGGTGTTCGAGGAGTGCAAAAAGTACAACATTGAGCCGCTGGTGACCCTCTGCCACTTCGACGTGCCGATGCACCTGGTGACGGAGTACGGCTCCTGGCGCAACCGCAAAATGGTGGATTTCTTTGCCCGCTACGCTCGCACCTGCTTTGAGGAATTTAACGGGCTGGTGAAATACTGGCTGACCTTCAACGAAATCAACATCATGCTGCACAGCCCGTTCTCCGGCGCGGGGCTGGTGTTTGAGGAAGGCGAAAACGAAGAGCAGGTGAAGTACCAGGCCGCGCACCACGAGCTGGTGGCGAGCGCGCTGGCGACTAAAATCGCTCACGAGGTGAACCCGGAAAACCAGGTGGGCTGCATGCTGGCGGGTGGTAACTTCTACCCTTACTCCTGCAAGCCGGAAGACGTGTGGATGGCGCTGGAGAAAGACCGCGAGAACCTGTTCTTTATCGACGTGCAGGCGCGCGGCAGCTATCCGGCCTACTCCGCCCGCGTGTTCCGCGAGAAAGGCGTGGTGATTGTTAAAGACCCGGGCGATGATCTACTTCTGAAAAACACCGTCGACTTTGTCTCGTTCAGCTATTACGCCTCGCGCTGCGCCTCGGCGGATATGAACGCGAACAACACCAATGCGGCGAACATCGTCAAATCTCTGCGCAACCCGCACATTCAGGTGAGCGAATGGGGCTGGGGCATCGACCCGCTCGGCCTGCGCATCACCATGAACATGATGTACGACCGCTACCAGAAGCCGCTGTTCCTGGTGGAAAACGGCCTGGGAGCGAAAGATGTCGTTGATGAAAACGGCGAGATTAACGACGACTACCGCATTAGCTATCTGCGCGAGCATATCCGCGCGATGGGCGACGCGATTGAGGACGGCGTGCCGCTGATGGGCTACACCACCTGGGGCTGTATTGACCTTGTCTCTGCCTCAACCGGGGAGATGAGCAAGCGCTACGGGTTTGTCTATGTCGACCGCGACGACGCCGGGAACGGCACGCTGGAGCGCAAACGCAAGAAATCGTTCTGGTGGTATAAGAAGGTGATTGCGAGTAACGGGGCGGATCTCGAATAGCCTGTTGCCCTCACCCCAGCCCTCTCCCACAGGGAGAGGGAGAGGGAGATGGGTTTGGTAGGCCGGGTAAGGCGAAGCCGCCACCCGGCACTGCTCAGAGCCGGGAGAAATCCCCGTCCCCACCCCACTCCGCAAGCCGTGAATACACCACTTCCACCGCCGCTTTCACCGGCGGCGTCATCGGGTAATAAAACCCGACAATATCCGGCTGAATGCCCAAAAACAGCACCTCGCCCACGTCGTCTTTAATCTGATCGACCAGGTAGTTCAGCGGCATATTGTGGGTAGTCATCATAAACATCTCGGCGATGTCGTCCGGGTCAATCAGGCGGATCTCGCCGGGGTTGAGTCCCATATCGGTGGCATCGACGATTAACAGCCTGTCCGGGCGCAGTTCGCGAATGGCGACCACGTCGTTTTCCGGCGCGCTGCCGCCGTCAATCACCACCCAGCTGCCCTGCGGGTTCGCGGCGCACATCTCCGCCAGCAGCGGACCCGCGCCGTCATCGCCCATCATGCTGTTGCCGACACACAGTAAAACGTCAGTCACGTAATCTCCTCACCATCAGGTAGATGGCACTCTCCTGATGAATATCATGCAGCATGCCGAGCAGCGTTTTGCTCCACGCCTGCTGCCCGGGGGTTTGCCTGCCGAGCGCCGCGTCAAAGGCGTTGGCGAGCATCGCAATGTGGTTGGCATCGATCACGATCTCGCCGTACTTCGGCACGCCTTCCATCTTGCGACGCGCCGTACTGCCCTCCTCCAGCGTGGCGATCCACGCCAGATACTCGGACCACGGACAGCTCAGCGCCGCCTCCAGGCAGTCGATCACCCCGAGGTGATGCCCAATCGCCAGGCTGTAATAGACCACCTGCTGCGCCGCATCCGGCGTGGCATCGTTCTCATCAATAAACTTACGGCTCAGCTGGCTGAACACCACCGTTTCACTCATCGGATACGCGCCTCATCGACGATACTGTTCAGGTTCGCCACAATCTCATTGAGGCGCGGATCGTTTTCCGCCTCCAGCCAGCGTGCGACCTGATGCTCGCCCTGGCTCAGCAGGCGCAGATAGTCGTCGGCAATCTGACGGCCGTAGCGGTAGCCCGCCAGCCTGCGCGCCGTGCGATCCACCTTCACCCGCAGCGGCTGCACCATATCCGGGTGCAGAATGGCCGCTGGCTGGTTGTCCAACTCGCCCGGCTCGCGCGCGTGGATTTTTTGCTCCAGCAGGCCAAGCGCCATGGCAAAGCCGTACAGCGTGGCGGCAGGCGTCGGCGGGCAGCCCGGAATGTAGACGTCCACCGGCACGATTTTGTCGGTGCCGCCCCAGACGCAGTAGAGGTCATGGAAGATGCCGCCGCTGTTGCCGCAGGCGCCGTACGAGATGCAGATTTTCGGATCAGGGGCGGACTGCCAGGCGCGCAGCGCGGGCGAGCGCATTGCGCGGGTGACGGCCCCGGTGAACAGCAGAATGTCCGCATGACGCGGGGATGGCACCACTTTGATGCCGAAGCGCTCCGCGTCAAACAGCGGCGACAGCGTAGCGAAGATCTCAATCTCGCAGCCGTTGCAGCCCCCGCAGTCCACGCGGTAGACGTAGGCGGAGCGTTTGATTTTTTTCAGCAGCGACGCCTTCATGCTGGCGATGGATTCGTCCACCGTCATCGGCACCGGAATGCCGTTAGCGTCGCGCGGGCCCAGTAGGTTTTCCATCAGCTGGCCTCTCTCATATGGCGGGTGATATCAATACGGTCGGACGGCAGCAGGCACTTCTGACGCTTGCACGCCGGGCAGGTTTCAAAGCTTTCGCGGTGATGCTCCGCACGGGCGTCGCCGTTGTGCTGCAGCAGCGCGATGGCGTAGTCGATCTCTTTTTGCACGGCGAACGGGCGTTTGCAGACGCGGCAGTTGCACAGGTCAAAGCGCGACTGCTGCAGGAAGTCCTCTTTCTTCCACACCGCCAGCTCGTACTCCTGCGACAGGCGAATGGCGACCGTCGGGCAGACCTCTTCGCAGCGGCCGCAGAAGATGCAGCGCCCAAGGTTGAACTGCCAGGCCAGCTCGCCGGTTTTGAGATCCGTCTCGACCGTTAAGGCATTCGACGGGCAGGCGTTGACGCAGGCCGCGCAGCCGATGCACTGCTGCGGGTTGTGCTCCGGCTTGCCGCGAAAGTTTTTATCCACCGGCATCGGCTCCAGCGGATAGCTGCTGGTCTGCGTGCCCGTTTTGATCACTTTTTTGATAAAGGTAAACATGGCGAGTCCTTATTTCAGCGGCGAGTTCTTACGCTCGATGCTGTAGCGCTCAAGCTCTTTGTACGGCACCACCTGGCTTTTCTTCTTGCGCACATCGACCACGGTCATGCGGTCGGTGCAGGAGTAGCACGGGTCGAGGCTGCCGATGATCAGCGGCGCGTCAGACACGGTGTTACCGCGCAGCATGTAGCGCAGGGTTGGCCAGTTGGCGTAGGTGGCCGCGCGGCAACGCCAGCGGTAGAGCTTCTGGTTGTCGCCGGTCATGCTCCAGTGGATATCGTCCCCGCGCGGCGCTTCGGCAAAGCCAAGGGCAAAGCGGTTTGGGATGTAGGTGAAGCCCTCCACCATCAGCGGGCCGCCCGGCAGGTTGTCCAGACCAAAGTCGATCATGTTCAGGGCGGTAAACACCTCGTTGATGCGCACCTTGAGCCGCGAGATGACGTCGCAGCCCTGCTCGCTGTGCACGGTCATCGGCAGCAGGCCGTAGCCGACGAACGGGTGATCGGCACGCGTGTCGCGGGCGTGGCCGCTGGCGCGCACCATCGGGCCGACGTTGCTGAAGTCGCGGGCGATTTCCGGGTCAAGGCGGCCGATGCCGACGGTGCGCTGCTCGATGTTTGGCGTGCTGAGCAGCATGTCCACCAGCTCCTGCACGTCGCGGCGCATCTGCTGCGCCAGCTGGCGGGTCTGGATCATGTCATCCTTCAGCAGGTCGCGGCGGATCCCGCCGATCAGGTTCAGACCGTAGGTTTTGCGCGCCCCGGTGAGGATCTCCGCCATCTTCATCGACGCTTCACGCACGCGGAAGAACTGCATAAACCCGGAGTCAAAGCCGACGAAGTGGCAGGCCAGGCCGAGGTTCAGCAGGTGCGAGTGCAGGCGCTCCACCTCCAGCAGAATGGCGCGGATCATCTGCGCGCGTTCCGGCACCACGATCCCCATGCCGTTCTCCACCGAGGTGGTGTAGGCGGTGCTGTGGGCGAAGCCGCAGATGCCGCACACGCGGTCAGAAAGAAACGTGACTTCGTTGTAGCCCATGCGGGTTTCCGCCAGCTTTTCCATGCCGCGGTGGACGTAGAACAGGCGGTAGTCGGCGTCGATAATGTTTTCACCGTCGACGAACAGGCGGAAGTGGCCCGGCTCGTCAGAGGTGACGTGCAGCGGGCCGATCGGCACCACGTTATTCTTCTTGCTGCCCAGCTCGTTGATGAATTCGTAGGTTTCGCTGTCGGTAGTCGGCGCCGGGCGCTGGCGGTAGTCCATGCTGTCTTTGCGCAGCGGATAGAGCTCGTCCGGCCAGTCGTCCGGTAGCACCAGGCGGCGCTCGTCCGGCAGGCCGACCGGCACCAGGCCGTACATGTCGCGCACTTCGCGCTCGCCCCAGACGGCGGCAGGCACGCGCGGCGTGACGGACGGATATTCCGGCTTATTCGGGTCGACTTCGACGCGCACGGTGAGCCAGCATTTTTCGCCCTGCTCCATCGACATCACGTAGTACACCGCATAGCTGCCGCACAGCTGGCGCTCGTCGTTGCCGAACAGTACCGACAGCCAGCCGCCCTGCCGGTAGTAGAGAAACTCCACCACTTCCGGCAGATAATTCACCTTTACGGTGACGGTTACCTGGTCTTTGGTTTGCCAGGACTCCTCCAGCACCACGCCGGGGAAAGCCTGATGCAATGCGGCGAGATACTGCTGACCTTTCTTTTCTTCAGACATAAATACTCTCTTTAATCACGCCACCAGCAAGGAGACGAACGCTAAAAATGCAAAACCAAAACCGGCCCAGGTGATGCGTGACGTTTCGACAAAACGCAGGCGCGCCATGCTGTTTTCAAACAGGGCAATCACCAGCACGCCGACCAGCAGCTTGAGGACGGCAACCACGACGGCCAGCAGCAGACCGCCCGCGGAGAAGTGCGTCATCTGCCCCCACGGGAAGAAGACGCCGACAAACATCTGCAGCACCACCAGCTGCTTGAGGCTGATGCCCCACTTCAGCACCGCGAAGCCGTAGCCGCTGTACTCGGTAAGCGGCCCTTCCTGCAGCTCCTGCTCGGCTTCCGCCAGATCGAACGGCAGTTTGCCCATCTCAATAAACGTGGCGAACGCGCAGGCGCACAGCGCCAGCACCAGCGGGATTGAGCGCGCCACCGGCCAGTGGTAAACGGTGTGGGTGATAAAGCTGATGTGGGTGGAACCCGCCACCTGCGCGGCGACCCACAGCCCCAGCAGCAGGATCGGCTCAACCAGCACGCCGAGCATCGCCTCGCGGCTGGCACCGATGCCGGTAAACGGGCTCCCGGTGTCGAGGCCCGCAATCGCAAAGAAGAAACGGGCGATGGCAAAGAGGTAGATAAGCGTAATCAGATCCCCGAGCGCCGGCAGCGGCGATCCCACCGTCACCACCGGCAGCGCGGTGGCGATGGTCAGCATGACGCCCACCATCACGAACGGCGTCAGGCGGAAGACCCAGCCTGCGGCATCCGGCGCCACGCTCTGACGAGAAAGCAGTTTGAAGAGATCGCGGTACTCCTGAAGCACCCCAGGCCCGCGACGGTTGTGCATCCGGGCGCGCGCCACGCGCGTGATGCCCGACAGCAGCGGCGCAGCGGCGAACAGCACCAGCGCCTGAAGAATTGCCAGTAACAGACTCATGTCAGGCTCCTCGTGAAATCACAATGACCACCAGCACCGCCAGCTCGATGACCGCCAGACGGCGGAACAGCGCGGGCGCGGCGGCGCTCTGCCAGCCGGGTACCCAGGCCACCGGATTCAACCAGTGGCGCAGCTTCAGCACGGCGGCGAAGTTCTCCTTCACCGGCATGGCGAAACCGTGGGCGGTGATAACCATCGACTGTTCATGTTCGTAGCCGCAGGCCCACGCCGCACCGCGCGCGCGGGAGGTGAGCCTGTCGCGTTTGAAGAACAGCATCAGGACGAGCGGCAGCAGCGGTGCGCCAATCAGCAGCAGCGCGATCATAGGCTGAGAGACGGTGGTATTCGCCACGGTCAGCGGCAGCGGAATGGCGTTGCCCAGCAGCGGCAACAGCCACGGTGCGGCGACGCCGCCCGCGATGCAGCACAGCGCCAGCGCGACCACGCTCACGCCCATCAACAACGGTGCGCAGCAGGCGTTTTCAGCTTCGCGGGTGCGCGGCGCGCCGAGGAAGGTCACGCCGTAGACTTTCGCCATGCACATCACCGCCAGCGCCCCGGTAATTGCCAGCCCGACCGCCAGCAGCGGGCCGAGCAAACGCGCGATAAAGAGATCGCTCTGACCGAGCGCGAAGAAGGACTGATAGATCACCCACTCCCCGGCAAAGCCGTTCAGCGGCGGCAGCGCGGCCATCGCCATCAGCCCGACCAGCATCGCCAGTGAAATTACCGGCATCTTTTTGCCAATCCCGCCCAGCTTTTCGATGTCCCGATGGCCGGTGCGGAACCAGAGGCTTCCCGCGCCGAGGAACAGGGTGCTTTTAAACAGGCTGTGGTTAACGAGGTGATAAAGACCGCCGATAAAACCGGCCGCGATTAGCGCCGGATGATTGAGCGCCAGCCCGGTTACGCCCGCGCCAATACCGAGCAGGATGATGCCGATATTTTCAAGCGTGTGGTACGCCAGAAGACGCTGGATATTGTGCTCCATCAGCGCGTACAGGCCGCCGACGAACGCGGTAATCATTCCGGCGATCAGCAGCACAACGCCCCACCATAGCGGCGGTTGTCCGCCGGTCAGCGTAATCGCCAAAATTCCGAACAGACCCACTTTCATCACCACCACCGAAAACAGCGCGGCGGCGGGCGCGGAGGCATTCGCATGCGCCTGCGGCACCCAGCCGTGCAGCGGGATGATGCCAGCGAGCAGGCCAAAGCCGATAACGCCCAGCAGCCAGACGTCATTCCCCAGCGGATGCCCGTTGAGCGCAGAGAAATCCAGCGTGCCAAAGCGTTGCCACACCAGCCAGCAGGCCAGCACCAGCAGCAGCGTCCCCAGGCGTCCCAGCGCAAACCACAGCTTGCCGGAGGCGCTGCAGCCCGTCAGGAACACGCCGAACAGCGCCATGATCTCCGCCATCACCACCAGCGCGCCGAGGTTGCTGGCGATAACGGTACAGACCGCCGTCGCCATCAGCAGATTAACCAGCAGGCCGTTGGCTTTAGCATGCGGGTGGCGGTGCCAGTCGATATTGAACAGGCTGATAAACAGCCCGCACAGGCCAAACGTCACCAGCCAGATGGCGTTCAGGGGCGTGATCTCAACGGTGTGCCGAATCAGCGGCATCACGGTTTCTGCGGACTGGCCGCCGAGCAGGACAACGCCGCCTGCCGCCAGCGTCATCAGGCTAGCTACCGCCCCGCCAATCCCGGCGATCGCGCCGCTCAGGGTTTTATGGAATGAGAAGATCAGCGCCAGAACAGCGGCGGCAGTAAAACAGGCTACCGCGCTGGTAATCATCATTGCCGCGTTCATTTCGCCCCCTCGTTAAGCGCCTGTAGCAGAGAAAGGTCGCCAAAATCACTGTTGATGGTCAGCTCGCGTTTGCGCTTGCTGGTACGGGCGATGTCGCGAATGTTAACCAGAATCAATGCTTTAGTCGGGCAGGTGCGCACGCAGGCCGGACCCTGCTCATCGAAGCTGCACAGGTCGCACTTCACCGCCACGGCACGGATGCCGGGCACCCAGTCCAGCAACGTGCTTACGCGTGCCGGAGCCGGTGGCGCAGGCGGGGCTTTTGGCGAGTTAGCGTTCGCCGGAATGTGCAGCGGACGGCTGCCGGAAAATTCAATCGCGCCGAACGGGCAGGCGATGCCGCACAGCTTGCAGCTTACGCACAGGCTTTCGTTCAGCTGGACAGCGCCATCAACGCGGGTGATGGCATTCACAGGGCAGACACCCGCGCAGGGGGCGTCTTCACAGTGATGGCAGAGCTGCGGGGCAGACTCTTTTTCATTACGCATGACGTGCAGGCGCGGCATGGACTGCAGCCCATGCAGGCGATGCGTTTCCGAACACGCCGCCTCACAGGTTCGACAGCCAATACAGACCGTCGAGTCGGCAATTACAAAACGGTTCACCGGGTCATCCTCTGGTGATAGTCATTTTTGACGAAAAACTGTCTTGTCGACACTTCTCGACACGCAAGGGTCAGGCCACGTTAGCTGAGGTATTTCCGTCCATCAGCTGCTTCAGGTTGACCGGGAGATCGCGTTCAACGGCGGCGTACAGGCCGTTATAGACCGGCGCGATTTTTTCCAGATAGTGCTCCAGCACCTGCTGGCGATCGCGGTTGCTGACGTGGCCGTCCACCATGCCGTCAGCCATCAGCTGCGCCTTCGCAATACACTGTTTTTCGCCGTCTTTTGTCTCGAGGTGGTACTCGATGGTGTGGCTGTTGAAGTTATCTGCCAGGGTCACGTTGATCGTGAAATGGCCGAACAGGACAAAGCTCATATCCCCCTGTGCCGCGCAGCTCATCGCGTGGTGAAGACGCGCTTTCGAGAGGGTAATGCCCTGAACAAGCGAGTTGCAGTAAAGGTGCCACTGGTCCTGCAGCTGCTGATGACGCTGCGCGATGTAATCCGCTTTTTCGCTGATTTCCCAAATAGTCATAGAAGGTATCCGTTTAATGGAGATAGCGGCTGTTAAGCAGATTCCATGCCAGTTTTTATCTTTATGATTTTTAATGTGTTTAATTGCAAAACCGCTGTCAACGCCGCGGTGTCGACGTGTCATTTCGACAGCGTTGACATCGTCACGCCTTAACAAAAATCAAGCTGGCATCGTTATTGCATTCAATGGCGCAATTCACTGAGGAGGCGTCATGCACGAAATCACCCTCTGCCAGCGGGCTCTGGAACTTATCGAGCAGCAGGCAGTGCAAAACCACGCGAAACGCGTTACCGGCGTCTGGCTGAAGGTCGGGGCGTTTTCCTGCGTCGAGACCAGCGCCCTGAATTTCTGTTTTGAACTGGTGTGCCGCGGCACGCTGGCGGAAGGCTGCGAACTGCATATTGAAGAGCAGCAGGCGGAGTGCTGGTGCGAACAGTGCCAGCAGTACGTCACCCTGCTGTCATCAAAGGTTCAGCGCTGTCCGCAGTGTCAGAGCACCGGTCTTCGCATCGTGGCGGATGACGGCATGCAGATCCAACGTCTCGAAATCGAGAAGGAGTAAAGTATGTGTAGTACCTGCGGTTGCGCCGAAGGCAACCTGTATATAGAAGGGGATGAACATCGCCCCCATTCCGCGTTTCGCTCCGCGCCCTTTTCTCCTGCCCCACGACCTTCTGCGGCACTGACCGGTATCACCTTCGCTCCGCAGCGCTCCGAAGTGGGCGATCTGCACTACGGCCACGGGGAGGCGGGCACCCACGCGCCGGGCATCAGCCAGCGCCAGATGTTGGAGGTGGAAATCAACGTGCTGGACAAAAATAACCAGATCGCCGCCCGCAACCGCGCGCGCTTTGCCACCCGCAAACAGCTGGTGCTGAATCTGGTCTCCAGCCCCGGCTCCGGCAAAACCACGCTGTTAACGGAAACGCTCAAGCGCCTGAACAGACGCGTCTCCTGCGCGGTGATTGAAGGCGACCAGCAAACCGTTAACGACGCGGCGCGTATTCGCGAAACCGGCACCCCGGCGATTCAGGTTAATACCGGCAAAGGCTGCCACCTGGATGCGCAGATGATTGCCGACGCCGCCCCGCGTCTGCCGCTGGCGGATGACGGAATTCTGTTTATTGAAAACGTCGGCAACCTGGTCTGCCCGGCGAGCTTCGACCTGGGCGAACGGCACAAGGTGGCGGTGCTTTCGGTGACCGAAGGCGAAGACAAACCGCTGAAGTACCCGCATATGTTTGCCGCCGCGTCCGTCATGCTGCTGAACAAAGTCGACCTGCTGCCGTACCTGAATTTCGACGTGGATAAGTGCCTGGCTTATGCCCGTGAAGTGAATCCGGAGATTGAGATCCTGCTGGTCTCCGCCACGCGCGGTGACGGCATGGACAGTTGGCTACAGTGGCTGGAGAACGAGCGATGTGCATAGGCGTCCCTGGACAAATTCACGCCATCGACGGTAATCAGGCCAAAGTCGAGGTTTGCGGCATCCTGCGCGACGTCGACCTGACGCTGGTGGGCAGCACCGATGAAAGCGGCGCTTCGCGTCTCGGACAGTGGGTGCTGGTCCACGTGGGGTTCGCCATGAGCGTGATTAACGAAGCGGAAGCCCGCGACACGCTCGACGCCCTGCAAAATATGTTCGACGTGGAGCCTGACGTGGGTGCGCTGCTGTACGGCGAGGAGCGGTAATCATGCGTTACGTTGATGAATACCGCGCGCCGGAGCAGGTGCTGCAGCTTATCGGCTACCTGAAAACGCGCGCAGCGCGACTGGACTACACGAAAGAAAGACCGCTGCGGATCATGGAGGTGTGCGGCGGACACACGCACGCCATCTTCAAATTTGGCCTCGACCAGCTGCTGCCGGAGAACATCGAGTTTATCCACGGCCCCGGCTGCCCGGTCTGCGTTCTGCCGATGGGGCGCATCGACAGCTGCATTGAAATTGCCTGCCAGCCCGACGTCATTTTCTGCACCTTTGGCGACGCGATGCGCGTGCCGGGGAAAAACGGCTCGCTGCTGCAGGCAAAAGCGCGCGGAGCCGACATCCGGATCGTCTATTCGCCGATGGATGCCCTGACGCTGGCAGAGAATAATCCCGCGCGCAAGGTGGTGTTCTTTGGCCTGGGGTTTGAAACCACCATGCCCGCCACCGCCATCACGCTGCAGCAGGCGAAAGCGCGCGGCGTCGATAACTTTTTCTTCTTCTGCCAGCACATTACGCTTATCCCCACCCTGCGCAGCCTGCTGGAAGAGCCGGGAAACGGCATTGACGCCTTTCTGGCACCGGGGCATGTCAGCATGGTGATTGGCACAGACGCCTACGGTTTTATCGCTGAACAGTACAATCGTCCGTTAGTGGTCGCTGGTTTCGAACCACTTGATCTACTGCAAGGTGTCACCATGCTGGTTGAGCAGAAAATAGCGGCCCTGAGTGCAGTGGAAAACCAGTACCGGCGCGTGGTGCCGGATGCGGGAAATGAACGGGCACAGCAGGCGATAGCCGACGTGTTTAGCGTTGAGGGCGACAGCGAATGGCGTGGTCTGGGGCTGATTGCCGAATCCGGCGTGCGCCTGACGTCAGCCTATCGCACATTCGACGCCGAAGCGCATTTCCGCCCGCAGCCGCAGCAGGTTTGCGACGATCCCCGGGCCCGCTGCGGCGAGGTGCTCACCGGCAAATGCAAACCGCATCAGTGCCCGTTATTTGGCAATACCTGCAACCCGCAAACGGCGTTTGGCGCGCTGATGGTCTCCTCCGAAGGGGCGTGTGCCGCGTGGTATCAGTATCGCAACCAGGAGAGTGAAGCATGAATACGGTTGAAATGGCGCACGGCAGCGGCGGACAGGCGATGCAGCAGCTGATTAACCGGCTGTTTATGGAGGCCTTTAACAACCCCTGGCTCGCCGAACAGGAAGACCAGGCGCGCATTGACCTCGCCACCCTCACCGCCCAGGGCGACAGGCTGGCCTTCTCCACCGACAGCTACGTCATTGATCCGCTGTTCTTCCCGGGTGGCGATATCGGCAAGCTCGCCGTCTGCGGCACGGCCAACGACGTCGCCGTCAGCGGCGCCGTTCCGCGCTACCTCTCCTGCGGGTTTATCCTCGAAGAGGGCTTGCCGATGGAGACGCTCACAACAGTGGTCAACAGCATGGCGCAGACCGCGCGCGAGGCGGGGATAGCTATCGTTACAGGCGATACCAAAGTGGTGCAGCGCGGCGCGGCCGACAAGCTGTTTATCAACACCGCCGGCGTGGGGGCGATCCCCGCCGATATTCACTGGGGCGCGCAGCAGCTTAGCGTGGGCGACGTGCTGATCGTGACCGGAACGCTGGGCTGCCACGGGGCGACCATCCTTAACCTGCGTGAAGGGCTGGGGCTGGACGGGGAACTGCGCAGCGACTGCGCGGTGCTCACCCCGCTGATTCAGACGCTGCGGGCCGTGCCCGGCGTGAAAGCCCTGCGGGATGCCACGCGAGGCGGCGTGAATGCCGTGGCCCACGAATTTGCAGCAAGCTGCGGGTATGGGATTGAACTCACCGAGCGCAGCCTGCCCGTTAAGCCCGCCGTTCGTGGGCTCTGCGAACTGCTGGGGCTGGACCCGCTTAACTTCGCAAACGAAGGCAAACTGGTGATTGGCGTTGAACGCGCGGCAGCGGAAGCCGTTCTTGAACAGCTGCGGGCTCATCCGTCAGGAAAAGAGGCGGCAATGATTGGTGAAGTGGTTGAGCGCAAAGGGGTGCGCCTGACCGGGCTTTATGGCGTGAAGCGCACGCTGGATCTGCCGCACGCGGAACCTTTACCCCGTATTTGCTAGAACCGCGCCAAAAGCGGTCAGCATGGATTTTTTTGCTCGTTTCTACTGGAAAGCACTATGCCGTATACACCGATGAGCGATCTTGGACAGCAGGGCCTGTTTGACATCACGCGCACACTTTTACAGCAGCCCGATCTCGGCGCGCTGAGCGATGCCCTGACCCGGCTGGTCAGGCAGTCGGCGCTGGCCGACAGCGCCGCAATTGTACTGTGGCATAGCGGAACGCACCGCGCGAGCTACTACTCAACGCGTGACAATGGCAAAACGTTTGAATACGAAGACGAAACGTATCTCGCGCATGGCCCGGTGCGCCGCATTCTCTCCCGACCTGAAGTGCTGCACTGCAACTTTGAGGAGTTCCGCCAGGCGTGGCCGCGGCTCGCGGAGAGTAACCTCTATCAACCTTTCGGGCATTACTGCATGTTGCCGCTGGCGGCAGAGGGCCAGATTTTTGGCGGCTGCGAGTTTATCCGCACCACCGACCAGCCCTGGAGCGAGGCGGAATACGAACGCCTGCACACCTTTACCCAGATTGTGGCCGTCGTCGCTGAGCAGATCCAAAGCCGCGTCACCAATAATGTGGATTACGACCTGCTGAGCCGCGAACGCGACAACTTCCGCATTCTGGTCGCCATCACTAACGCCGTGCTGTCACGGCTCGACATGGATGAACTGGTGAGCGAAGTCTCGAAAGAGATCCATCACTATTTCAAAATCGACGCCATCAGCATTGCGCTTCGCGGCCATCGCAAGGGCAAGCTGAACATCTACTCCACGCATTATCTTGATGAAGCCAACCCGGCACACGAGCAGAGCGAAGTAGATGAAGCGGGGACCCTTTCTGAACGAGTCTTCAAAAGCAAAGAGATCCTCCTGCTCAACCTGAACGAGCAGGATCCTGTCGCGCCGTACGAGCGGATGCTGTTTAACACCTGGGGCAACAAAATTCAGACCCTGTGCCTGCTGCCGCTGATGTCCGGCAACACCATGCTGGGCGTGCTTAAGCTGGCGCAGTGTGAGGAAGGCGTGTTCACCACCGCCAACCTGAAGCTGCTGCGTCAGATCGCCGAGCGTATTTCCATCGCCCTGGATAACGCCCTCGCCTATCAGGAAATTCATCGTCTGAAAGAGCGTCTGGTGGATGAGAACCTGGCCCTGACCGAGCAGCTCAACAACGTGGACAGCGAGTTTGGTGAAATCATCGGGCGCAGCGACGCCATGTACAGTGTGCTCAAGCAGGTCGAGATGGTGGCGCAAAGCGACAGCACGGTGCTGATCCTGGGCGAAACCGGTACGGGTAAAGAGCTGATTGCCCGCGCCATCCACAACCTGAGCAACCGCAACAGCCGTCGGATGGTGAAGATGAACTGCGCCGCGATGCCCGCAGGGCTGCTGGAAAGCGATCTGTTCGGCCACGAGCGCGGTGCATTCACCGGGGCAAGCAGCCAGCGGCTGGGCCGTTTTGAGCTGGCGGACAAGAGCTCGCTGTTTCTCGACGAAGTGGGCGATATGCCGCTGGAGCTACAGCCGAAACTGCTGCGCGTGTTGCAGGAGCAGGAGTTTGAGCGCCTGGGAAGCAACAAGCTTATCCAGACCGACGTGCGGCTGATTGCCGCCACCAACCGCGATCTGAAAAAAATGGTCGCCGACCGCGAGTTTCGCAGCGACCTTTACTATCGCCTGAACGTGTTCCCGATCTTCCTGCCGCCGCTGCGCGAGCGCCCGGAAGATATCCCCCTGCTGGTCAAAGCGTTTACCGCCAAGATCGCGCGCAGGATGGGGCGAAATATCGACAGCATTCCTGCCGAGACGTTGCGTACCCTTTCATCGATGGAGTGGCCCGGCAACGTGCGCGAGCTGGAAAACGTCATCGAACGTGCGGTGCTGCTGACGCGGGGGAATGTGCTGCAGCTCTCCCTGCCTGAAGTGACGCCGCCTGACGTGACCCTGCCCGCCGCCGAGACAGCGAAAGAGGGAGAAGATGAATATCAGCTCATTATGCGCGTGCTGAAAGAGACCAACGGCGTAGTCGCCGGGCCGAAAGGTGCCGCCCAGCGCCTGGGGTTAAAACGCACCACCCTGCTGTCGCGCATGAAGCGACTCGGGATTGAGAAAGAGAGCCTGGCTTAAGCCCCTACTCTGGCGGTGTTTTCTGGCACCGCCTTTCGTTACCCCGCGCAATTGTCCCTCATTGACACAAAATCGTTTCCTCTGTATAAAATTCCGCCTTAATAATGAGTTTCATTTGCATCAATAATAATATTAATCAAGGGTAGCGTTTCATGAAGAAGGTCATCTGCGCGTTAGGCCTGGCGGTTGCGTCGGTCAGTTCTGCTCTGGCAACCACATATCCTCTGACCATTGAAAACTGTGGCTATAAAGAAACATTCACCAAAGCGCCGGAACGCGTCGTGGCCCTGGGCCAGAATACCGTCGAAATTTTGCTCCTGCTGGGGCTGGAAGATAAGGTGAAGGCCAGCGCCTTCTGGCCGACCAAAGTGCTGCCGCAGTTGGCGGAACAGAACGCAAAAATCAAAACGCTGACGGTAGAAATCCCGACGCTGGAATCCATCCTTTCGCAAAACCCTGATTTTGTTCCTGCCCAGCTTCCTCTGCTGCTTGGGCCGGAGAGTAAGGTCGCAAAGCGTGAAGATCTGGCCACTGTCGGCGTGAACAGCTATTTATCACCGGGCATGTGCGCGACCAAAAAGGCCGCCGGCGATATGTACGGCAGCCGCCAGAAGCTGTGGGATATGACCTATCTCTATAAAGAGATTGAGGATTTCGCTAAAATTTTCAACGTTGAAGATCGCGGCCAGGCCGTGATTGCCGATTTCAAAAAGCGCGAGGCCGACCTGCGTAAGGAATTCGGCAAGAACAAAAAAGACCTGTCGTTTGTCTTCTGGTTCTCCAGCTCATCCCCTTCTGCGGACGCCTACGTCGGCGGTAAAAACAGCGCCTCAGGGTTCATCGCTGACGTGCTGGGCGGGCATAACGCCATCACCTCCGAGACCGAATGGCCGACCGTGGGTTGGGAGAGCATTATTGCCGCCAATCCGGATGTGATTGTGGTCTCCAGCCTGGACCGCAACCGCTGGGCGCTGGATAACGCACAAGAGAAAATCAAATTCCTGAAGAGCGATCCGGCGGTCAGCCAGCTGGACGCGGTAAAAAAAGGCCACATCGTGGTGATGGACGGCCAGGCGATGAATCCGACGATCCGCACGATTTACGGGGCTGAGCAGGTCGGCGAACAGCTCAGAAAGCTGGGGCTGAACTGATGACATCCGCCGTTCTTCAGGCCCGGCAGAGCCTGGTTCTGACGACCTCGGCTTTGCTCGCCCTGGTACTGTTATTTCTGGTGATCGCCCTGAGCGTCAGCGTCGGCGAGCTGTCCATCCCGCTGGATAACGTGTTTTACGCCATCAGCAATAAAATGGGGCTTACCGAGGTTCCGCTCACTCGCATCTATGAGAGCGTCATCTGGGACTTTCGCCTGAGCCGCGCGCTGGTGGCGGCCTGCTGCGGCGCGGGGCTGGCCATCTGCGGTGCCGTATTGCAGAGCCTGCTGAAGAACGCGCTGGCGGAACCCTACGTGCTCGGCGTGTCCGCGGGCGCGTCGACCGGGGCGGTTTCTGTCGTCGTATTGGGGATCGGCACCGGTGCGGTCTCCCTCTCTGCCGGTGCCTTTGCCGGGGCGTTCGCCGCGTTTGCGTTTGTCGCGTTTCTGACGAACGGCGCGCGCGGCGGGAATGAACGGACCATTCTGGCAGGGGTCGCCGCCTCGCAGCTTTTCAACGCCATTACCGCCTACACCATCAGCACCTCCGCCAGCGCCCAGCAGGCGCGCGACGTGATGTTCTGGCTGCTGGGCAGCTTCAGCGGCGTACGCTGGCCTGAATTCCAGCTGGCGCTGGTCGTGGTACTGATTGGATTAGCCGTTTGCCTCTACTATTCCCGGGCGCTGGATGCCTTCACGTTCGGTGATGACGCCGCCGCCTCTTTAGGTATTGCCGTCCCGTGGGTGCGCCTGACGCTCTTTACCACTACCGCGCTGATTACCGCGACCATCGTCAGCATGGCGGGGTCAATCGGCTTTGTCGGGCTGGTGGTGCCGCACGTGATGCGCTTCCTGTTCGGGCCGCTGCACCGCACGCTGCTGATTGCCAGCGCGCTGGCAGGGGCGATCCTGATGGTGCTGGCAGACATTGCCTCGCGCATGCTGATTGCGCCGCAAAGCCTGCCCGTCGGGGTGGTCACCGCGCTGGTGGGCGTCCCCTTCTTTGCCGTGATTATCTACCGTTCAAGGAATAAGTGATGAGCATCTGCGCGGAAAATATTACCTGGAAGGTCGGCAAAAAGGTCATCGTTAATGACGTCTCGCTGAAGGTGTCACGGGGCGAAACGGTAGGACTGCTTGGCCCTAACGGCTGCGGGAAATCGTCTCTTTTACGGATCCTCGCGGGGTTGCGTCGCCCGGATGCTGGCTGCGTTACCCTGGACGGGCAGGACATCTCCCGCATCGCCAAAAAACAGCTTGCCCGCCGGGTCGCCTTCGTGGAGCAGCACGGCATGACGGACGCCAATATGCGCGTGCGCGACGTGGTGAAACTTGGGCGTATTCCACACCACTCCGCCTTTTCCAACTGGAGCAACCACGATGACGAGACCGTCACCGCCGCTCTGCAGCGCGTGGATATGCTGGATAAAAGTGACCAGGGCTGGCTGAGCCTCTCCGGCGGCGAGCGCCAGCGCGTCCACATTGCCCGCGCGCTGGCCCAGACTCCGACGGAAATCCTGCTGGATGAACCGACCAACCACCTGGACATCCATCATCAGATGCATCTGATGCAGTTGATCAGCGAATTACCGGTCACCAGCATCGTCGCTATCCACGATCTCAACCATGCCTCGATGTTCTGCGACTCGCTGATTGTGATGCAGAAAGGGCAAATTGTGGCGACGGGGACACCGCAGGATATCTTATCCGAGTCGTTGCTCTGGGACGTCTTCCGGGTCAAAACCAAAATCGAGATCTCGCCGTTCCATGGCAAAAAGCACATCCACTTTATCGTTTAGGGGCGAGTGAAAAACGATGCCCCTTCGCCCTGCCACCACGCTCTGGCCGCCCGTCTTACTGGGTAGCCAGTTTGTTTTTAACATTGGCTTTTACGCCGTTGTCCCCTTCCTGGCGATATTCCTGCGCGACGATATGCTGCTCTCCGGCGGGCTGATCGGGCTGATCCTCGGCCTGCGCACGTTCTCTCAGCAGGGGATGTTTATCGTCGGTGGTGCGCTCTCGGACAGGTTTGGCGCGAAAGTCGTTATCCTGAGCGGGTGCATGATTCGCGTTGCGGGCTATCTGCTGCTGGCGTTTGGAGGCTCGCTGTGGCCGATTATTCTGGGCGCGTGTCTGACAGGCGTGGGCGGCGCGCTGTTTTCTCCGTCTATTGAGGCATTGCTGGCGAAAGCGGGCACGCACAGCGAGGCGAAAGGAAAACGAAGTCGGGCGGAGTGGTTCGCGCTATTTGCGGTCTGCGGGGAACTCGGTGCGGTACTGGGCCCGGTTGCCGGTGCCCTGCTCACCGGCCTGGGCTTTCGCCAGGTGGCGCTGGCGGGCGCAGGGGTCTTTATCGTTGCGCTGGTGGTTCTCTACTTTTGCCTGCCCGCGTCACGCCACGCCCCCCGGACGCTGAAGCTCGTTCCCTGGTGGACGACGTTCCGCCAGCCGCGCTTTGTCGCCTTTATCATTGCCTACAGCTCGTGGCTGTTAAGCTATAACCAGCTCTATCTGGCGCTGCCGGTGGAGATCCAACGCTCTGGCGGTAACGAGAAAGATCTCGGCCCGCTTTTTATGCTGGCCTCGTTGCTGATCGTTGCATTACAGCTGCCGCTGGCGCGTTTCGCCCGGCGCGTGGGCGCGGTGAGGCTCCTGCCGGTAGGCTTTTTGCTGCTTTCAGCCGCCTTCGCGAGCGTGGCGATGTTTGCCCCGATGACGCCGCCGGAAGGCTGGCTGCGCTTACTGCCTTCCGTCTGCTTTGTGACGCTGTTGACGCTGGGACAGATGCTGCTGGTGCCATCGGCGAAAGATCTGATCCCTCGGTTTGCGGAGGAGTCCACGCTTGGCGCGCACTACGGGGCACTCGCCACCGCCGGGGGCATTGCGGTACTGGCAGGAAATCTGTTGTTTGGCAGCCTGCTGGATCGCGCGCTGGTGCCCTCAACGCAGGCAATGTATCCCTGGCTGCTGCTGGCCCTTTTCCCACTCTGCAGCGCGCTGGCCCTGAACGTGATTTGCCGCCCGCTGAGACGCTGAACCGATCACTTTTTCGGACGGTACTTCTCCGGCAGTTCCGGTACGGGACGACGATCATCAATCAGATGACGAACGGTCAGGATAGGATGACGCCATAACATACGCGGACCTGCCCAGCGCATAACCTGCTTCATCTCTTCACGTCTGGCAGGCTGGTAGCAGTGTACCGGACACTGCTTGCAGGCAGGCTTGTCCTCACCGAAAACGCACTTATCCAGGCGCTTATCGGCATACGCGTTGAGCGCCTGATAATGCCCTTCCTCCTGAGATGCCTGCGGACACTGCTTTTCATACAACGCGATCATTTTCGCGATGGTCTCTTTTTCTCGTGAGATGCGTTTACCGGACATAAGGGCCTACCGAATAATAAAGTGCATTAATAATACACTTTTAAGCACTGTATTTCAGCGGTTGCATTTCGTTTCCTGAAGCCTGATTCCAGTTTTCACCCTGCACCGACCGATAATTACTGGTATTTTATACAGGCATCAGAAATGACCTTTGTCCGTGTTGTCTGGAGACCCTATGCAAGAGCTCGCGATCGGCAAACCCTATCGCCATTTAAAAGTGGGATATTTTAGAAAGCGCCATGAAGACCGCAATACCAAGATACCAAAGCGTTACAGCGTACATGCGGCGCTGAGCTTAAAAGGTGACTGGCTTGAAAAGGCGGGGTTTACGACCCATTCCAGAGTCAGAGTGGACGTGGAGCATGGAAAAATTGTCATTGAATTAATGTCGGAAGACGGCTCGTAAAGCCACGACATTTTTCTGCGCCGGACCTTTTTTTCATGCGACAATAGAAGGAACAAACGGCCACTGAGCCGATCAAAACGGTTTATATTCAAAGAAATGGACATCATAACTCCATGAGCACAATCGACAATTTCGACGCACATACGCCGATGATGCAGCAGTATCTGAAGCTGAAGGCACAGCATCCGGAAATCCTGCTGTTTTACCGTATGGGTGATTTTTACGAGCTGTTTTATGACGATGCTAAGCGTGCATCGCAGCTGCTCGACATCTCGTTGACCAAACGTGGCGCATCGGCAGGTGAACCCATCCCGATGGCAGGTATCCCGCACCACGCGGTAGAAAACTACCTGGCGAAACTGGTGAATCAGGGTGAGTCCGTCGCCATCTGCGAACAGATCGGCGATCCGGCGACCTCAAAAGGCCCGGTGGAACGCAAAGTCGTGCGCATCGTCACGCCTGGCACCATCAGTGATGAAGCCCTGTTACAGGAGCGCCAGGATAACCTGCTGGCAGCGCTGTGGCAGGACGGTAAAGGCTTTGGCTACGCGACGCTGGATATCAGCTCCGGACGTTTTCGTCTGAGTGAACCGGCCGACCGTGAAACGATGGCAGCCGAACTGCAGCGCACCAACCCGGCAGAATTGCTCTATGCCGAAGATTTCGCCGAAATGGCGCTGATTGAAGGTCGTCGTGGGTTGCGTCGTCGTCCGCTGTGGGAATTCGAAATTGATACCGCGCGCCAGCAGCTGAATCTTCAGTTTGGCACCCGCGACCTGATTGGCTTTGGCGTTGAAAATGCCCCGCGCGGGCTGTGTGCGGCAGGGTGTCTCCTGCAGTACGTGAAAGATACCCAGCGCACCTCCCTGCCGCATATCCGCTCTATCACCATGGAGCGCCAGCAGGACAGCATCATCATGGATGCCGCCACGCGCCGTAATCTGGAGATCACGCAGAACCTGGCGGGTGGCGTAGAAAACACGCTCGCGTCGGTCCTCGACAGTACGGTAACGCCAATGGGCAGCCGCATGCTGAAACGCTGGCTGCATATGCCGATTCGCGATACCGATACGCTGGTTTGCCGTCAGCAGACGATTGCTGCGCTGCAGGATCGCTATACCGAGCTGCAGCCGGTCCTGCGCCAGGTGGGCGATCTGGAGCGTATCCTTGCTCGTCTGGCACTGCGCACGGCACGACCGCGCGACCTCGCGCGGATGCGTCATGCTTTCCAGCAGCTGCCGGAACTCCGTGCGCAGCTGAGCGATGTTGACAGCGCGCCGGTACAGAAACTCCGCGAAACCATGGGCGAATTTACCGAGCTACGCGAACTGCTGGAGCGCGCCATTATCGATGCGCCTCCGGTTCTGGTGCGTGATGGCGGCGTGATTGCCCCTGGCTACAACGAGGAGCTGGACGAATGGCGCGCGCTGGCCGACGGTGCGACGGACTACCTCGACAAGCTGGAAATCCGCGAGCGCGAACGTCTTGGGCTCGACACCCTGAAAGTGGGTTATAACGCGGTACACGGCTACTATATTCAGATCAGCCGCGGGCAGAGCCATCTGGCGCCGATTCACTACGTGCGTCGCCAGACGTTGAAAAACGCCGAACGCTACATCATTCCTGAACTGAAAGAGTACGAAGACAAAGTCCTCACCTCGAAAGGTAAAGCGCTGGCGCTGGAAAAACAGCTTTATGACGAGCTGTTCGACATGCTGATGCCGCACCTGGCAGACCTGCAGCTGAGCGCCAGCGCGCTGGCGGAACTGGACGTGCTGGTGAACCTGGCAGAACGCGCGGAAACGCTGAACTACTCCTGCCCGACCTTTACCGACAAGCCTGGCATTCGTATCACTGAAGGTCGTCACCCTGTGGTAGAGCAGGTGCTGAATGAACCGTTCATCGCCAACCCGCTGAGCCTGTCACCACAGAGAAGAATGCTGATCATTACCGGTCCGAACATGGGCGGTAAGAGTACCTATATGCGGCAGACGGCGCTGATTGCGCTGCTTGCGTATATCGGCAGCTACGTCCCGGCGCAAAACGTGGAGATTGGCCCCATCGACCGCATCTTTACCCGCGTCGGGGCTGCGGACGATCTGGCGAGTGGTCGCTCTACCTTCATGGTCGAGATGACTGAAACGGCTAATATTCTGCATAACGCGACGGAGCACAGCCTGGTGCTGATGGACGAAGTCGGACGCGGAACCTCAACCTATGACGGTCTGTCGCTGGCATGGGCCTGTGCGGAAAGCCTCGCGAACAAAATCAAGGCCATGACGCTGTTCGCCACCCACTACTTCGAGCTGACGCAGCTGCCGGAGAAAATGGAAGGGGTGGCTAACGTCCACCTTGATGCGCTGGAGCACGGCGACACTATCGCCTTCATGCACACGGTGCAGGATGGCGCGGCAAGCAAGAGCTATGGTCTGGCCGTTGCGGCGCTGGCTGGTGTACCGAAAGAGGTGATCAAGCGCGCGCGTCAGAAACTGCGTGAACTGGAAAGCCTGTCACCGAATGCGGCGGCGACGCAGATTGATGGTACGCAGATGTCGCTGCTGGTACCGGCGGAAGAGACATCGCCTGCCGTGGAAGCGCTGGAAAACCTCGATCCGGATTCACTGACGCCGCGTCAGGCGCTGGAGTGGATTTATCGGTTGAAGAGTCTGGTTTAGTTCTCTGCGGTCTGTTTTGTCGGGTGGCGGCTTCGCCTTACCCGACCTACAAACCCGTAGGCCCGGTAAGCGCAGCGCCACCGGGAAAAAGACCGCACAATATTATCGCCCGGTAAGCGCAGCGCCACCGGGCTTTTTTTACAACAGCGGCGGGATTGTCGGCACCTGCGGCGCCTCATCGATATCCTTCTGCGTCATGCGGAACGCTTCCGGGTAATGTTCGCGGCTGGTACGACGCAACGGTTCAGTGTCGCGCCAGGTATACAAACAATGCTGGCACTGATAAACGGTCCAGACCCCTTTTACCGGCGACGTCGCCATCACTTCAATATGCTCATCGGCACAACGTGGACAAATCATCTTTTCCTCCTTATTGGCGTGCAGCCAGCATCGCGGTCAGTTTTTCAGCCCAGGCTTTGGTTTCGGGGAGATCCTGTACCGGCTGGCTATAGTGGCCCCGGGTATCCGGCGCGACAGGCGTGGTGGCATCGATAATCAGTTTGTCGGTAATGCCCGCCGGGCTGGATCCAGGATCCAGTTCCAGCACCGACATGTTCGGCAGCTGCATCAGATCGCCTGCCGGGTTGACCTTCGATGACAGCGCCCACATCACCTGCGGGAGGTTGAACGGGTCGACATCCTCATCCACCATGATCACCATCTTCACGTAGCCCAGACCGTGCGGCGTGGTCATGGCACGTAAACCGACCGCGCGGGCAAAACCGCCGTAGCGTTTTTTGGTGGAGATAATCGCCAGCAGACCGTGGGTGTACATCGCGTTAACCGCCTGCACTTCCGGGAATTCTGCTTTCAGCTGCTGGTAGAGCGGCACGCAGGTAGCCGGTCCCATCAGATAGTCGATCTCGGTCCACGGCATGCCAAGGTAAAGGGATTCGAAAATCGGTTTGGTGCGGTAAGAGACTTTGTCGATACGGACAACCGTCATGTTACGGCCACCGGAGTAGTGCCCGGTAAACTCGCCGAAAGGCCCTTCGATTTCACGCTTGCGGCCCTCAATCACCCCTTCCAGGATCACTTCAGAACCCCACGGCACGTCGAAGCCGGTCAGCGGCGCGGTGGCAATCGGATATGGGCTTTCACGCAGCGCGCCGGCCATTTCATACTCTGACTGATCGTATTTCAGCGGCGTCGCGCCCATCAGGGTAATGATCGGATCGTTGCCGAGGGTAATGGCAATCGGCAGGTCTTCGCCGCGCTCTTCGGCTTTGTGCAGATGCAGAGCGATATCGTGCATCGGTACCGGCTGCAGGCCGAGCTTGCGCTTACCCTTCACTTCCATGCGATAGATGCCGACGTTCTGCTTGCCGAAGTGATCCGGGTCAAGCGGATCGCGCGAGACGACGCACGCTTTATCGAGATAGAAACCCCCGTCGCCGTCGTTCAGACGGAACAGCGGCAGAATATCGAACAGGTTAATGTCTTCACCGTCCACCGTATTCTGCGCCCAGGCCGGATTGGCGCGGCGCTCTGGCGCTATCGGGAATTTATCCCAGCGGCGGATAAACTCGTCGATCTGTTTTTTTACCGGAGTGTTCGCCGGCAGCCCCATCGAAATGGCGTGGTTCTGCCAGGAGCCGATGGTGTTCATCACCACGCGGGCATCGGTAAAGCCACGAATGTTGTCGAACCACAGCGCGGGCGCGCCGTCGCCAATGCGGCCGGTCGCGTTGGCTGCCGCTGCCAGATCGGGCTCGGCGTTTACCTCTTCCTCAATTTTCAGCAGTTGCCCTTGCTCATCGAGCGCCTGGAGGAAGCTTCTCAAATCATCAAATGCCATCTTTATTCTCCTGTGAAAAATGTTTCGCCTCCCGCAGCCCGTTCCAGCGTCGCGCCTTTTTATGCTCCAGACCGAACTGGTCGAGCACGCGGGTCACAATATGCTGGGTAATGTCATCGGCGGTCTGCGGGTGGTTGTAATACGCAGGCATAGGCGGCACCATCGCCACGCCCATGCGGGAGAGCGCAAGCATGTTCTCAAGATGAATGGTGCTGAGCGGCGTTTCACGGGGAACCAGCACTAGCTTGCGCCCCTCTTTCAACACCACATCCGCCGCACGTCCCACCAGCCCTTCGGCATAGCCAGCGCGGATGCCCGCCAGCGTTTTCATGCTGCAGGGAATGACGATCATGCCGTCGGTGCGAAACGAGCCGGAAGAGATAGTGGCGGCCTGGTCAGCCGGGCTGTGGACAACGTCAGCCAGCGCAGCGACGTCCTGCGCGGTGTAAGGCGTTTCCAGCTCAATGGTGGTTTTTGCCCACTTAGACATCACCAGATGGGTTTCCACCTCCGGCATGTCACGCAGTGCCTGCAATAAAGCCACACCCAGCGGCGCGCCCGTTGCTCCCGTCATTCCTACTATCAATCTCATTCATCACCTCAATAATTTGTTCGTACACGAACATTATAAATAAGCTACTCCAGGATTGTTTTGCTGACAAGATCGTTCGCATACGATCACACGAATGGCTAAAAAATGCCGCGTTAAAATTGAGAGCAATAGCGGCTATCATAGGGGGAGATTTTTTCCGTCGGAGTGTTCATGGAACTAAGACAAGAGGCGTTCCACCTGTTACGTCAGCTTTTTCAACAGCATACCGCGCAGTGGCAACATGCCTTGCCGGAACTGACCAAGCCACAGTATGCGGTGATGCGCTCCATTGCCGAGCATCCAGGCATTGAACAGGTGGCATTGACTGAAGTCGCGGTCAGCACGAAAGCGACCCTGGCGGAGATGCTCAGCCGCATGGAGGCGCGTGGTCTGGTCAAACGCGAGCACGACCCTGCGGATAAGCGCCGTCGCTTTGTCTTCCTGACGCCAGAAGGGGAAGCCCTGCTTGCAGACTGCAAGCCGGTAGGCAATGAAGTTGATGAGGCCTTTTTAGGCCGTCTAAGCAAGGCCGAACGGGAGCAGTTCTCGGCGCTCATCAAAAAGATGATGCACGATTAATTCACGCTGGTGCGCATAAAATCGATAAAGGTGCGCACTTTCGCTGACACATGCCGGGCATCAGGATACACCGCATAGATACCCTGCCGCGCAAAGGTATATTCCGGTAATACCGGGGCCAGTTTTCCCGCATCAAGCGCACCGCGTACCAGCCATTCCGGCAGTAACGCCACCCCACCGCCTGCGAGCGCAAAAGCCATAAGGGCCTGAGCGCTGTCGGCAAACAGGCGCGGCGCTTGTTTTATCTCCAGTATTTCAGGCGCACCGCTGGCATCTCTCACCTGCCAGCGCAGCGGCGAGGCCAGGCGCTCGTGGATGATCCAGTCGGCTTGCGCCAGCTGCGCAAGCGTTTCTATCGGATGGTTAACGAGCCACCCGGGCGTCGCCACAGGGAGAATAGAAAAGTGCGAAATCAGCGCGGCGTGGTTGCGCGAATCGGCAAGCGTTCCCAGCCGGATGGCCACGTCAAAGCGCTCCGAGATAAGGTCGGCGTGCAGGGACGACGAAGCATGTCGTACGCGAAGATCCGGGTGCTGCTGGCTAAACCTGGCCAGCAGCGGCACCACCACCTGTGAGCCATACTCGGGCGTAGTGGTGATCCGCAGTTCGCCAGTAAGCCCCGCATGATTCGCACGGACATCATCCTGCAGCCGTTCGGCATCCTTCAGAAGCGCCACGCTGCGTTGATGAAAAAGCGCGCCCGCCTCGGTTAACGTCAGTCGACGGGTGGAGCGCAGCAGCAGCGTAACGCCCAGCTCATCTTCAAGCTGGCGAATATTGAAGCTGACGACCGCTTTTGTCAGCCCCATCGCCTCGGCGGCCGCCGTAAAACTGCCGGTGTCGGCCACCGCGACAAACATCTGCGTCCGCTGCAGGTTAATCATCATCACGCCCTTTACTGTCAAAATATTTTTGACAGTATATCGCGTTTTGTCAGGTTTATCCGTGATTACCGAGCCGATACGATACGCCACCTCACCGGAGGATCCACCATGACGTATCGCAGCAAAGTCGCCGTTGTTTATCTGCTGGGCTTTTTTCTTGATTTGATCAACATGTTCATTGCCAGCGTCGCGTTCCCGGCAATGGCTCACGCCTTTAACGCCACGCCTTCGGCCCTTACCTGGGTTAGTAACGGGTACATTGCCGGCCTGACGCTGGTGATCCCGTTTAGCAGCGTGCTCACGCGCCGCATCGGGCCCAAGCGCGTCATCCTGCTCTCACTTTTTCTGTTTAGCGCAGCCTCCGCAGCGGCGGGCCTGTCTGCAACGCTTGAAAGTCTGATCGCCTGGCGAGTGCTTCAGGGCGTGGGAGGAGGCTTACTGATCCCCGTCGGACAGGCGCTGACCTGGCAACAATATAACCCTCACGAGCGTGCCAGACTCTCCTCGGCGGTGATGCTGGTCGCGCTGCTTGCCCCGGCCTGCTCCCCGGCTGTCGGCGGCGTGCTGGTGCAGACGCTGGGCTGGCGATGGATCTTTTTCGCTACGCTACCGGTCGCTATCGTGACCTTTGCTCTGGCCTGCCTGTGGCTTAAACACGAAAAACCCACGATGAAAGCGGCCAGACTGTTAAACCTGTCGTTGCTCGCGGACCCACTTTTACGTTTTTCCATGCTTGTCTATTTATGCGTTCCTGGCGTATTTATTGGGGTGAACGTCACGGGCATGTTTTATCTTCAGCACGTGGCGAACATGAGCCCAGCCGCAACGGGGATGCTCATGCTGCCGTGGTCCGTGGCATCGTTTATCGCCATCACGGCAACGGGACGTTATTTTAACCGTATCGGTCCCCGGCCGCTGATCGTCATCGGCTGCCTGTTGCAGGCCACGGGTATCCTGCTATTGATTAACATCAGTTCGGCTACGCTGCTGCCTGCCGTTGCGTTTACCCTGATGGGCGCGGGAGGAAGCCTGTGCAGCAGTACGGCTCAGAGCAGCGCGTTTCTGACAACGCGCCGGGAAGAGATGCCCGATGCCAGCGCGCTGTGGAATCTCAATCGTCAGCTGAGCTTTTTTGCCGGTGCCCTGCTGCTTGCCCAAGTGCTGAACCTGGCTCAGGCGTGGATGCCACCGCTCGCCGCCTGGCACGGGATGTTTATTTTTGCAGCAGGCATGACCTTGCTGCCTGTACTGTATGTTTTTCGTCTTAACAATTCGCAGGTGCTCACCCAGCTGCGACAGGAGAATTCATGACGCCTTTCGAACACGACATTATCGACCTCCACATTGCGCTTGAAGACTGGTTAGGCAAAGGTGAAGGTGATTCCGACGCCCTGCACGCCCGTTTTCGTCCCGATTTTCTGATGATCCCGCCGGGCGGCGTTCATATCGACTATGACGGCCTTGTCAGCTTTCTGGAAAAACAGCGCGGAAGCCGTCCCGGACTGAAGATCGTCATTGATGAATTAACAACGCGCCAGGCATGGCCTCACGGCGCGGTACTCCATTACCGGGAGACGCAAACCCGGCCGGACCAGCCCGTTAACGTGCGCTGGTCAACCGCGGTGCTCAATCAGGAAGGCGATCGGATAGTGTGGCGTCTGCTGCACGAGACGGCGACGCAACCGTAACACAAAAGAAAAAGGCCCGTCTCACGACGGGCCTTTTTTGACGAAAGGTTGCTTATTCGCGGAACAGCGCTTCGATATTCAGACCTTGCCCCTGCAGGATTTCACGCAGGCGGCGTAGACCTTCAACCTGAATCTGACGAACACGTTCACGGGTCAGGCCAATTTCGCGGCCGACGTCTTCCAGTGTCGCAGCTTCATACCCCAGTAAACCGAAACGACGTGCCAGCACTTCACGCTGTTTGGCGTTCAGTTCGAACAGCCATTTGACGATGCTCTGCTTCATGTCATCGTCCTGCGTGGTGTCTTCCGGGCCGTTGTCTTTTTCATCGGCCAGGATGTCCAGCAGCGCTTTTTCGGAGTCGCCACCCAGCGGGGTGTCAACGGAGGTAATGCGCTCGTTGAGACGCAGCATACGGCTTACGTCATCAACCGGTTTATCGAGTTGTTCGGCAATTTCTTCTGCGCTTGGCTCGTGGTCCAGTTTATGGGACAACTCGCGCGCGGTGCGCAGATAAACGTTCAACTCTTTGACGATGTGAATCGGCAGGCGGATCGTACGGGTCTGGTTCATAATAGCCCGTTCGATGGTCTGACGAATCCACCAGGTCGCGTAGGTTGAGAAACGGAACCCGCGTTCCGGGTCAAACTTCTCAACTGCGCGGATGAGACCCAGGTTGCCCTCTTCAATCAGATCCAGCAGAGCCAGACCACGATTGCCGTAACGGCGGGCAATTTTCACGACCAGTCGCAGGTTACTTTCAATCATGCGACGACGCGAGGCCACATCACCACGCAAAGCACGACGTGCGAAATAGACTTCTTCTTCGGCCGTTAGCAGTGGGGAGTAACCAATCTCCCCAAGGTAAAGCTGAGTCGCGTCCAGTACACGCTGTGTGGCACCCTGCGATAACAGCTCTTCTTCAGCCAAATCGTTATCACTGGGTTCCTCTTCTACTAAGGCTTTTTCGTCAAAAGCCTCTACTCCGTTCTCATCAAATTCCGCGTCTTCATTTAAATCATGAACTTTCAGCGTATTCTGACTCATAAGGTGGCTCCTACCCGTGATCCCTGAACGAGACACCCTGGCTGGCATGCCCCGTCAAATTATCGCTGCGGCAAGTACTGCAGCGGGTTTACGGATTTCCCCTTGTAACGAATTTCAAAATGCAAGCGTGTAGAACTGGTTCCGGTGCTACCCATGGTAGCGATTTTTTGCCCCGCCTTAACTTCTTGTTGTTCCCGGACCAGCATTGTGTCGTTATGGGCGTAGGCACTCAGGTAATCATCGTTATGTTTGATGATAATAAGATTACCGTAACCGCGCAGAGCATTGCCGGCATACACAACGCGTCCATCTGCGGTCGCGATGATAGCCTGTCCTTTACTCCCTGCGATATCGATCCCTTTATTTCCCCCTTCGGAGGAAGAGAAGTTTTCGATAACCTTGCCGTCAGTCGGCCAGCGCCATGCAGAAATCGGCGAACTGGAGGTCATACTGCTGGCAGTCGGTTCAGTAGAGCTAACCACAGGTGCCGTAACCGGTGCTGTGACAGCAGTCGCAGTCCCTTTATTATTCGGCAACATTTTGTTAGCAGTCTGATCACCTGAATCCTCAGAATACGTAATTACAGGTTGTGAAGCAACCACCGTGGTGGATTTTTGTGCAGGCTTAACGCTGTTATTCTGCGCCGTCACATCGGCCGCTGAAACGGTGTTGCCAGGGGTCAGCGGCGTGCCCGTCGCGTTACCCACCTGGAGCGTTTGCCCGACTTCCAGACCGTATGGGGCCTGGACGTTATTGCGCTGCGCGAGGTCACGGAAATCGTTCCCGGTGATCCACGCAATGTAGAACAGCGTATCGCCGCGTTTCACGGTATAGGTGCTGCCACCGGTGTAGCTGCCTTTCGGAATGTTCCCATACTGGCGGTTATAGACTATGCGGCCATTTTGGGTCTGAACAGGTTGTTCAACTGGCTGAACCTGCATTGGCTGTGTAACAGGATGTTGCACAGGCTGAATTTGTGGTGTTTTCTGCGGCGCAGCCGTCCCCATTTTAGGTGGCGGCGTGATTAACATTCCGCTGGACGTGTTACCGGAGCCGCTGCTTCCGCCGACGGAACTGACGGGCGCAGGCGCGTTGTTAGAACTTGTACAACCTGCCAGCCAGAGCGAAACCAGTGATAATGCCGCAACACGGCTGATGGTGAATTTAGGGCTTCCCGCGCTCATTTATCCCCCAGGAATGTTTTAACTACCAGTGACTTAAAATTTACCGTGATGGCACGAATCTTTCGCGCCACACCATACGCTGAATTTGCCTTAATAACCCTGGATAATTCCGAGTCTCAGGCCAACTCCCCCTTCACCAGAGGCACAAAGCGCACGGCTTCCACGGTGTCGATAATATACTCGCCGCCGCGTCGACGAACGCGCTTCAACAGCTGCTGCTCGTCCCCGACAGGCAGAACCAGAATGCCCCCCTCATCCAGCTGCGATAACAGGGCAGCTGGAATTTCAGGCGGGGCCGCCGTCACGATGATGGCGTCAAACGGGGCGCGAGCTTTCCAACCCTGCCATCCATCACCGTGTCGTGTCGAAACATTATGTAAATCAAGTTGTTTCAGGCGACGACGCGCCTGCCACTGTAAACCTTTAATCCGCTCAACGGAGCATACATGGTGCACCAGATGCGCCAGGATCGCAGTCTGATACCCCGACCCGGTGCCAATCTCCAGCACGCGGGAGTCGGGCGTCAGCTCCAGCAGCTCCGTCATCCGCGCTACCATATAAGGCTGCGAAATCGTCTGGCCCTGCCCGATGGGCAGCGCCACGTTTTCCCACGCTTTGTGTTCAAACGCCTCATCTACAAATTTCTCACGCGGAACCTGAGCAAGCGCTTCAAGCACGTGCTCGTCGCGGATCCCCTGCGCGCGGAGTTGTTCCAGAAGAGTTTGTACACGTTTGTTTACCATTGCGCGTTCACTCCTGCGCGATCCAGCCAGCCCGACACCACATCATGCGCGCTATACGCGGTTAAATCTACGTGCAGCGGGGTAACCGAAACATAGCCTTCTTCTACGGCGGCAAAGTCGGTATCCGGACCCGCATCGCACTTATCGCCAGGAGGGCCAATCCAGTAAAGCGTGTTGCCGCGCGGATCCTGCTGCGGGATCACCTGATCGGCAGGATGTCGGCTTCCGCAACGGGTGACGCGAATGCCTTTAATTTCATCGAGAGGAAGATCCGGCACGTTGATGTTGAGGATGCGCCCGGTACGCAACGGCTCGCGGCCGAGTGCCCGCAGGATCGAACAGGTCACCGCAGCGGCGGTGTCGTAGTGCGTGTAGCCGTTCAACGAGACCGCCAGCGCCGGGAACCCCAGATGGCGCCCTTCCATTGCGGCCGCCACGGTACCGGAGTAAATCACGTCATCGCCGAGGTTAGGCCCGGCGTTAATGCCGGAGACGACGATATCCGGACGCGGACGCATCAGCGCGTTCACGCCCAGAAAAACGCAGTCGGTTGGCGTGCCCATCTGCACGGCAATATCGCCATTTTCAAAGGTAAAGGTGCGAAGCGACGACTCCAGCGTCAGCGAGTTAGACGCTCCACTGCGGTTACGATCGGGTGCCACGACCTGCACATCCGCAAATTCACGGAGGTGTTTCGCCAGGGTCTGAATGCCCGGCGCGTGGATCCCGTCATCGTTACTCAGCAATATTCGCATAATCACCCGAGGTGTTGATAAGTTCCCTGACAACACTGGTGGCAAAGCTACCTGCCGGCAGCCAGAAGCGTAACTCGACGGTTACGTCATCCCACCAGTTCCAGCTTAACTGCTGCGGATAGAGCAGCATTGCGCGGCGTGCCGCGTCGACTTTTTCCCGCACCAGCAAGGATTGCAGTTCTGGCGCATCCGCTACGGCTGCTTGCTCGGCGGCCAGCGCGTCGCCCTGTGTTCCCCAGTCGCCCGTACCGGGCAGCGCGGCGGTAATCATCAGCGCTTTTGCGTCCACGCGCGACTGCACATCGGCCATTTCTTCGGCCGTTGCCACAAACCAGCTTCCGCGTCCCGCTAATTGTAGCGCATCGCCAACAACAACTTGATTCGCGTCCGGTTTTTTCAGCCTTTCGCTCACAATCTGATTAAACAACGCACTGCGGGCCGCCGACAACCAAAAACTGCGTTTATTCCTGTCCCGCACCGGTGCATCGCTTTGCGCCCAGCGCAGCGCGCCCTGCAGGTTGCTGCCGCCAATACCAAAGCGCTGCGCGCCAAAGTAGTTCGGCACGCCGCGTTCACTGATAGTGTTCAGACGTTTTTCAACGTCTTCGCAGTGGGTCACTTCCCGCAGCACCAGCGTAAAGTCGTTACCCTTCAACGCCCCCAGACGCAGTTTGCGCTTGTGGCGGGCGAATTCCAGTACCTTACAGCCTTCAAGCTCAAATTTGCTTAAATCAGGCATCGTATTACCGGGAACGCGCGCGCAGAGCCACTGTTCAGTGACGGCGTGTTTATCTTTCTGCCCGGCAAAGCTCACTTCGCGGGCATGAATTTTAAGGAATTTTGCCAGCGCGTCGGCCACAAAGCGGGTATTGCAGCCATTTTTCAGAATACGCACCAGGATATGTTCGCCTTCCCCATCCGGCTCGAAGCCCAGATCCTCCACCACGAGGAAGTCTTCAGGGCTGGCTTTCAGCACCCCGTTCCCCTGCGGTTTACCGTGCAGGTATGTCAGGTTGTCGAAGTCTGTCATTTGCTCGCCTTCACCAGCAGCGCCACGGCTTCACAGGCAATCCCTTCGCCACGCCCGGTAAAGCCCAGCTTCTCGGTCGTCGTCGCTTTGACGTTCACGTCGTCCATGTGGCAGCCCAGATCTTCTGCAATAAACACTCGCATCTGCGGAATGTGCGGCAGCATTTTCGGGGCCTGGGCAATAATCGTCACGTCGACGTTGCCGAGGGTGTAGCCTTTCGCCTGAATGCGACGCCACGCTTCGCGCAGCAGTTCGCGGCTGTCCGCGCCTTTAAATGCCGGGTCGGTGTCCGGGAACAGCTTGCCTATATCACCCAGCGCGGCAGCGCCCAGCAGCGCGTCGGTCAGCGCATGCAGTGCCACGTCGCCATCAGAATGTGCCAGCAGTCCTTTTTCATAAGGAATGCGCACGCCGCCAATGATAATTGGGCCTTCTCCGCCAAAGGCGTGTACATCAAAACCGTGTCCAATTCGCATTATGCCTTCTCCTGATGGGTCGAACGGGTAAGATAGAATTCCGCAAGCTGTAAATCTTCCGGACGCGTCACTTTAATATTATCAGCGCGTCCTTCAACAAGCTCAGGGTGGAAACCGCAATATTCCAGCGCAGAGGCTTCGTCCGTGATGGTCGCGCCTTCTTTAAGCGCACGCGTTAAGCAGTCGTGGAGTAATTCGCGGGGGAAAAATTGTGGCGTCAGCGCGTGCCATAAATCGACGCGATCGACGGTGTGGGCGATAGCCTGTTTGCCCGGCTCGGCGCGCTTCATGGTGTCGCGCACCGGTGCGGCCAGAATCCCGCCAACCTTGCTTGTTTCGCTCAGGGCCAGCAGACGCGCAAGGTCGTCCTGATGCAGACACGGACGCGCCGCGTCATGCACCAGCACCCACGGCGCGTTTCCGGCGGCCTGAATGCCCGCCAGCACGGAATCGGCGCGCTCGGCGCCACCGTCAACGACGGTAATCTGTGGATGATTTGCCAGCGGCAGCTGCGCAAAGCGCGTATCGCCAGGGCTGATAGCGATGATCACCCGCGTCACCCGTGGGTGCGCCAGCAGCGCCGCCACGGCGTGCTCGAGGATCGTTTTATCGCCAATAGAGAGGTACTGCTTGGGACATTCTGTCTGCATGCGCCGGCCAAAACCTGCGGCCGGCACCACGGCGCATACGTCCGAAAAAGTTACTGCCATGTCGTAATCCTGGGCCTGATTATCGATTGTTTTGTGCTGAGCCCTGATTGCGTTTAGACGCATCCGGAACCAGACGATAAAAGGTTTCGCCCGGCTTAGTCATACTGAGTTCATTGCGTGCGCGTTCCTCAATCGCCTCTTGCCCGCCATTGAGGTCATCAATTTCAGCAAAGAGTTGATCGTTTCGCGCCTTAAGTTTGGCGTTTGTTGCCTGCTGAGCCGCGACGTCATCGCTTACCCGGCTATAGTCGTGCAGTCCGTTCTTACCGAACCACAGCGAATATTGCAGCCAGATTAGCAAAGCCAGCAACAGCAGCGTTAGTTTACCCATCCTGCCCCCTGAAAAACGGCATCATCATCCCAAGACTTCCCCAGAGCACTACGCCGGGGTAACAGAGATGCCGCAACATCGCGGGCAAATGTACCACATTTTTTCCGCAGAATCGTCCTGCACAATATCGTTACACAGTTGGTTACGGTTTGAATTATGGCTGAAGTTAGCCCATGAGCCACAAAAATAACAGACCAAACATCAGAACCACCGTCACAATCGTGACCACGGTGCTGTACAGGAGCTTGCCATTGAGTAACGAGTGCAGCGCAATGCCGACGACAACCGCCACGGGCATCAGCGCCAGAAAGAAAGGCCAGGTGTAGAGAAAGAAGAACAGCGTGTTACCGCCGTAGATGAGAAACGGGATACCCAGCGCCAGCAACCATGAGACGAAGCCGATGATGGCCCCAGGAAATGACCAGGTCGTTTCGTCGTCGGTCGCGAGCGGCTCCGACCCGGTGGTGGTGATGTAATGTTCACTGTTGCGCATAGCTAGTCCTGTGACCGTGACTCATCGTTCGGGAAGACAGCTCCCGAACGATACCGTCTCAGGATCTGATAATATCGTCCCGTCTGAGCAGGTCTAATAATTGGCTTACTAAATTTGTTACCAATTGTTGACCCTCCAGGTGAATTTCAGGCGATTCAGGCGCTTCGTATACCGCATCAATTCCGGTGAAGTTTCGCAGTTCTCCGGCACGCGCTTTTTTGTACAGCCCTTTCGGGTCGCGCGCTTCGCAAATCTCCAGCGGCGTATCAACAAACACCTCGATAAAGCGATCCTGGCCCACGCGTTCACGCACCATCTGGCGCTCGGCGCGGTGCGGAGAGATAAACGCGGTCAGCACCACCAGCCCGGCGTCCGCCATCAGGCTGGCGACTTCGCCCACCCGGCGGATGTTCTCTTTACGGTCGTCGTCGCTAAACCCTAAATCGCTGCACAGGCCATGGCGCACGTTGTCGCCATCCAGCAGGTACGTGCTTACGCCCTGCTGATGCAATGCCTCTTCCAGCGCGCCCGCCACCGTTGATTTACCCGAGCCGGACAGCCCGGTAAACCACAGCACAACCCCACGGTGACCGTGGAGCTGTTCGCGCTGGGCGACGGTCACCGGATGAGGATGCCAGACGACGTTCTCATCATGGGCGGCCATTACTTGCCTCCCAGCAGATCGCGTGCGCCCCAGTGCGGGAAGTGTTTACGCACCAGCGCGTTCAGTTCCAGCTCGAAGGCACTGAATTCAGACGCCACGACAGACTGTTTAATCGGTTCGCGGACCATACCGGCCCCGACGGTAACGTTGGTCAACCTGTCGATAAAGATAAGCCCCCCCGTCACCGGATTCTGCTGATACGGATCCAGCACCAGCGGTTCGTCGAAGGTCAGATCGACCAGACCGATGCCGTTCAGCGGCAGTTCGGTAACCTCACGCTGGGTCAGGTTGTTGATGTCCACCTGGAACTGAATACCGTCCACGCGGGCGCGGGTTTTCTTGCCGGCAATTTTGATGTCGTAGCTCTGGCCCGACGTCAGCGGTTGCTCCGCCATCCACACCACATCCACGGAAGCCCCCTGTACAGCGGCCAGCGTTTCCTGGGCATCCACCAGCAGATCGCCCCGGCTGATATCAATTTCGTCTTTCAGCACCAGCGTTACGGCTTCACCGGCGCCCGCTTCCTGCAGGTCACCGTCGAAGGTGACGATGCGGGCGATGGTGGATTCCACGCCGGATGGCAGCACCTTAACGCGCTGGCCGACCTTCACTGAGCCTGACGCGAGGGTGCCGGAGAAACCGCGGAAATCGAGGTTAGGACGGTTCACGTACTGCACCGGGAAGCGCATCGGCTGGGTGTCGACCACGCGCTGGATTTCAACCGTTTCCAGCACCTCAAGCAGCGTCGGGCCGCTGTACCACGGCATGTTCGCGCTCTGGGAGGCGACGTTATCCCCTTCCAGCGCCGAGAGCGGCACAAAGCGGATATCCAGGTTGCCCGGCAGCTGCTCGGCAAAGGTCAGGTAGCTCTGGCGGATCTCCTCGAACTTCTCTTCGCTGAAGTTCACCAGATCCATCTTGTTGACCGCCACCACCAGATGTTTGATCCCCAGCAGCGTGGAGATAAAGCTGTGACGACGGGTCTGATCCAGCACGCCTTTACGCGCGTCCATCAGTAGGATCGCCAGGTCGCAGGTCGACGCGCCGGTCGCCATATTGCGGGTGTACTGTTCGTGCCCCGGGGTGTCGGCGATAATAAATTTGCGTTTCTCGGTAGAGAAATAGCGGTAGGCCACGTCGATGGTGATGCCCTGCTCGCGCTCCGCCTGCAGGCCGTCCACCAGCAGGGCCAGATCGAGTTTTTCCCCCTGGGTACCGTGACGTTTACTGTCGTTATGCAGGGAAGAGAGCTGATCTTCGTAAATCTGGCGCGTATCGTGCAGCAGGCGGCCAATCAGGGTACTTTTCCCGTCATCCACGCTGCCGCAGGTCAGAAAACGCAGCAGGCTTTTATGTTGCTGCGCGTGCAGATAGGCTTCCACGCCGCCTTCGTTGGCAATTTGTTGAGCAATAGTGGTGTTCATGGCGGCTCCTTAGAAATAACCCTGACGTTTCTTCAGCTCCATGGAGCCTGCCTGGTCGCGGTCAATCACGCGCCCCTGTCGCTCGCTGGTGGTCGATACCAGCATCTCTTCGATGATCTCCGGCAGCGTCTGCGCGCTGGATTCCACCGCGCCGGTCAGCGGCCAGCAGCCGAGGGTGCGGAAACGGACCATCTGTTTTTTAATCACTTCGCCCGGCTGCAGGTCGATGCGATCGTCGTCGATCATCATCAGCATGCCGTCACGCTCCAGCACCGGGCGCTCGGCGGCCAGATACAGCGGAACGATTTCGATGTTTTCCAGATAGATGTACTGCCAGATATCCAGCTCGGTCCAGTTAGAGAGCGGGAAGACGCGAATGCTTTCGCCTTTGTTGATCTGACCATTGTAGTTGTGCCACAGCTCCGGGCGCTGGTTTTTGGGGTCCCAGCGGTGGAAGCGGTCGCGGAAGGAGTAGATACGCTCTTTGGCGCGGGATTTCTCTTCGTCACGGCGCGCGCCGCCAAAAGCAGCGTCAAAACCGTATTTATTCAGCGCCTGCTTCAGCCCTTCGGTTTTCATGATATCGGTATGCTTGGCGCTGCCGTGCACGAACGGGTTAATGCCCATCGCCACCCCTTCCGGGTTTTTATGCACCAGCAGCTCGCAGCCGTAGGCTTTGGCGGTACGGTCGCGAAACTCATACATCTCGCGGAATTTCCAGCCGGTATCCACGTGCAACAGCGGGAAAGGCAGCGTGCCCGGATAAAACGCTTTACGCGCCAGATGCAGCATGACGCTGGAATCTTTACCGATGGAGTACATCATCACCGGGTTAGAAAACTCGGCGGCCACTTCGCGGATGATATGGATACTCTCCGCTTCGAGCTGCCGCAGGTGTGTAAGACGTTTTTGGTCCATAACCGTTCCTTAAGCCAAATTTACGACAGAAGAACCAAAGCCTTCTGTATCGGTTGTGTGTTGGAACCAGGCGAGCGTGCTGTGCAGCTGCACCACTTCTCCCACCACGATCAGGGCGGGCATCGGGGCGTCTTTCGCCAGGGTTGCAAGATGTTCCAGGGTGCCCGTCGCAACGTGCTGATCGACGCGCGTGCCCCGAGAAATGACGGCAACGGGCGTCGTCGCCTCGCGACCGTGCTGAATAAGCTGTTCGCTGATATCTGCCGCCTTCATCGTGCCCATGTAAATCGCCAGCGTCTGGCGGCTCTGGGCGAGATGCGACCAGTCGAACGGTGTGCTGTCGGCCTTGTAGTGGCCGGTCACAAAGGTCACGCTCTGGGCGTAATCGCGGTGGGTCAGCGGGATACCGGCGTAGGCCGTTACCGCAGAGGCCGCCGTAATGCCCGGCACCACCTGGAACGGTACACCCGCTTCGGCTGCCGCCTGCAGCTCTTCACCGCCGCGACCAAAGATAAACGGATCGCCCCCTTTCAGGCGCACCACGGTTTTACCCGCTTTGGCGGCGTCAATCAGCATCTGGTTGGTGTCGTGCTGCGGCACCGAGTGCTCGCCAGCCCGTTTGCCGACGCAGATTTGCTCCGCGTCGCGACGGATCAGCTCGCGCACGCCGTCGGTAACCAGATGGTCGTAAAACACCACGTCCGCGTCCTGCAGCACCTGCAGTCCGCGCAGCGTCAGGAGCCCGGCATCGCCCGGTCCTGCGCCTACCAGAATGATCTCCCCGCCGGTGCTGCCGGGGTTATCCAGTTCGTCTTCAAGAATTTTCTGCGCCGCCGTCTCATTGCCGGCATGCATCAGGCTGGCAAAGCGGCCGCGAAACACGCGTTCCCAGAAGCGACGGCGTTCCGTCACGCTGGTCAGGCGGGTTTTCAGATGGTTGCGCCAGTAGCTGGCTTTTTCCGCCATGCGCCCGAGGCTGGTCGGCAGCAGCGCTTCGATTTTTTCCCGCAGCACGCGCGCCAGCACCGGTGCGGTACCGCCGGAGGAGATCGCCACCAGCAGCGGCGAACGGTCAACGATCGACGGGAAGATAAACGAGCATAAAGGCTGGTCGTCCACCACGTTCACCAGGCGGTAGCGGGCCTGAGCGGCCTCGGAAATCCGCCGGTTCAGGTCGCGATCTTCGGTCGCCGCAATCACCAGCACGACGCTGTCGATTTGGGATTCGTCGAAATCCGCTTCTGCTACTACCCGCACCTGCGCCCCTGCGCGCTGCAGAAACGCAATTTTGCGATCGGCAATTTCACCCGTGCCAACAACCAGCACCGGCTTCTCTTTTATCGCGGCAAATAAGGGCAGATAGTCCACAAGCAACAACTCACTAACAACGAGGAATAGAGGGACTATAGGGGGCGGCTTAGACCGAATGAAATTACGAATTGGAATGAGTAGTTACTCAATGGAATAACGCCGTGAAAAAGCTAATACCAAAAAGTGCTTAACACGCGAAATTTCGGGCATTTAAGAGCAATTCAAATTGTGTATGGACGATCACAGTTTCATACTAAGCGGGTTATTATTTTGCTCAGTTTTTAAGGACTCACTATGTTCTCCGCAACGCGCCACCGTATTGCTGCCCTGGCGCTCGGCGTTTGCTTTATTCTTCCTGCCCAGGCAAAAAACCAACCTTATGGTGAAATCGCCAATATGCAGGCGCGGCATATTGCCACCGTCTTTCCTGGCCGTATGACCGGTTCGCCTGCGGAAATGCTCTCCGCGGACTATCTTCGCCAGCAGTTTGCCGGGATGGGCTACCAGAGCGATATCCGGTCGTTTCACAGCCGCTACGTCTATACCTCACGAAACAAAACGAAAAACTGGCATAACGTGACCGGCAGTACGGTTATCGCGGCGCATGAAGGTAGCGCAAAAGAGCAAATTATTATTATGGCGCACCTTGATACCTACGCCCCGATGAGTGACGCCGATACGGATAACAACCTCGGCGGGCTGACGCTGCAGGGCATGGACGACAACGCAGCAGGCCTGGGCGTGATGCTCGAACTGGCCGAGCGGATGAAGGATATTCCAACCCAGTATGGTATCCGTTTCGTGGCCACCAGCGGTGAAGAAGAGGGCAAACTCGGCGCTGAGAATCTCCTTAAACGCATGAGCGCTGAGGAGAGGAAAAATACGCTGCTGGTGATCAACCTCGATAACCTGATCGTCGGCGACAAGCTCTATTTCAACAGCGGGCAAAGTACACCGGGTACCGTGCGGAAACTGACGCGAGATCGTGCGCTGGCGATTGCCCGCAGCCACGGGGTTTATGCCACCAGCAACCCCGGCGGTAACCCGGATTACCCGCGAGGAACGGGCTGCTGCAACGACGGGGAAGTGTTCGATAAGGCGGGCATTCCGGTGCTGTATGTCGAAGCGACAAACTGGGCATTGGGCAAGAAAGATGGCTATCAACAGCGGGCTAAATCGAAAGCCTTCCCGGACGGGACAAGCTGGCACAACGTGATGCTGGATAATCAGCAGCACATCGATCGCGCGCTGCCGCAGCGGATTGAACACCGCAGTCGTGATGTGGTGAAGGTGATGCTGCCGCTGGTGAAGGAGCTGGCGAAAGCGGGGAAAGCCTAGTGCTTATTTTCCCCTCACCCCTGCCCTCTCCCCAAAGGGGCGAGGGTGAAAAGACGGCTCCGGGCAATCCCCTCTCCCCTTTGGGGAGAGGGTTAGGGTGAGGGGGAGGATAAGGATCACCCTTCGTGCAGCCCGCACTCGCGCTTCAGCCCAAAGAATCGCGTCTCTTCTTCCGCCATTCCCGGTTCCCATTTGCGCGTGGTGTGGGTGTCACCCACCGACAGATAGCCCTGGTCCCACAGCGGATGGTATTTCAGCCCGTGCTTTTGCAGATACTGATACACCGTCCGGTTATCCCAGTCGATAATCGGCAGCACTTTAAACACCCCGCGCTGGACCGCCAGCACCGGCAAGGTTGCACGGCTGCCGGACTGCTCGCGGCGCAGGCCAGCAAACCACGTCTGTGCATTGAGCTCTTTCAGCGCCCGGTTCATCGGCTCAACTTTGTTGATCTCATTGTATTTCTCAATGCCCTCAACGCCCTGTTCCCACAGCTTACCGTAGCGCGCCTCCTGCCAGGCCGCGCTTTCCGTCGCGCGGTAAACTTTGAGGTTCAGCCTGAGCTTGTCCGTCAGCTCGTCAATAAACTGGTAGGTTTCCGGGAACAGGTAGCCGGTATCGGTGAGGATCACCGGAATGTCCGGACGGATCTGATTCACCAGATGCAGGCTGACCGCCGCCTGAATACCAAAGCTCGACGACAGCACATAGTCTCCCGGCAGGTTTTCCAGCGCCCACGCCACGCGCCCTTCGGCGTCCAGCTTTTCAAGGTGGGCATTGGTTTCTGCGAGTGCCAGAATGCGTTCGACTTTTGGCAATGCGTTAAGCGCGTTTAGATCGAGTACGGACATAATTACCTCTCGTGGTTACTCCCAGAAATCCCTGGCGGGATCGAGCACCGGGCGAATGATGCCCGCACGCACCGTAAAGTCGCCGAAGCCTTCACCCGCTTCACGCTCTTTCGCCCAGCGCCCGACAAGCTCGTCGATGGAATCAAGAATTTCCGGCTCGGTGATGTTCTCCCGGAACATACGCGGGATGCGCGTACCGATTCGGTTACCGCCCAGGTGCAGGTTATAACGCCCCGGCGCTTTCCCCACCAGACCCAGCTCGGCCAGCATCGCGCGGCCGCAGCCGTTCGGGCAGCCGGTGACGCGCATAACAATATGCTCGTCCGGAATACCGTGTTTTTCCAGAATCGCTTCTACCTTGTCAGTAAATGACGGCAGGAAACGCTCCGCTTCGGCCATCGCCAGCGGACAGGTCGGGAACGACACGCAGGCCATTGAGTTTTCGCGCTGCGGCTTCACCGCATCCATCAACCCATGTTCGCGCGCCAGCTTCTCGATCTTCGCCTTCTGGCTCTCCGGCACGCCGGCAATAATGAGATTCTGGTTAGCGGTAATGCGGAACTCGCCTTTATGGATCTTAGCAATTTCCAGCAGACCGGTTTTCAGCGGACGGCCCGGATAATCCAGAATACGGCCGTTTTCGATAAACAGCGTCAGGTGCCATTTATTATCGATGCCTTTCACCCAGCCGATGCGATCGCCGCGACCGGTGAATTCGTAAGGGCGGATCGGCTCGAATTTGATGCCCGCACGACGCTCCACTTCCGCTTTGAACGTCTCAACGCCCACGCGCTCCAGGGTGTATTTGGTTTTCGCGTTTTTACGGTCTGTACGGTTGCCCCAGTCGCGCTGGGTGGTCACTACCGCTTCCGCCACGGCCAGCGTGTGCTCCAGCGGCAGGAAGCCGAACTCGCTTGCGGTGCGGGCGTAGGTTTTCTTGTTACCGTGCTCAATGGAGAGGCCGCCGCCCACCAGCAGGTTAAAGCCAATCAGCTTGCCGTTTTCGGCAATCGCCACGAAGTTCATGTCGTTGGCGTGCAGGTCGATATCGTTCTGCGGTGGAATAACGACCGTGGTTTTAAACTTACGCGGCAGGTAGGTCTGGCCAAGGATCGGCTCTTCGTCGGTGGTGGCGACTTTTTCCTGATCGAGCCAAATCTCTGCGTAGGCGCGCGTGCGCGGCAGCAGGTGCTCGGAGATCTTCTTCGCCCACTCGTACGCTTCGGCATGCAGCTCGGATTCATACGGATTCGAGGTGCAAAGCACGTTACGGTTCATGTCGTTGGCGGTCGCCAGCGCGTCCAGCCCAACGGAGTGCAGCATCTGGTGCACCGGCTTGACGTTCTTCTTCAGAATACCGTGGAACTGGAAGGTCTGACGGTTGGTCAGACGGATGCTGCCGTAGATCGTGTTTTCACCGGCAAACTTGTCGATCGCCTGCCACTGTTTGGTGGTAATCACCCCGCCCGGCAGACGGCAGCGCAGCAGCATCGCGTGACGCGGCTCCAGCTTCTGTTCTGCACGCTCGGCGCGGATGTCGCGGTCGTCCTGCTGGTACATGCCGTGAAAACGGATCAGCAGGAAGTTGTCGCCTTTGAAACCGCCGGTGAGACCGTCATTCAGATCTTCAGCAATGGTGCCGCGCAGATAGTTGCTTTCCAGCTTCATGCGCTCGGCGTCTGTCAGTTTACCTTCGACCACCAGTGGCCCTGGATGTTTTTCGCTCATTAGTAGACATCTCGCTGATAACGGCGCTCAACGCGCAGCTCACTTAAAAATTCATCCGCCGTTTCGGCATCCATACCGCCGAATTCGGCAATCACTTCCAGCAGTGCCTGCTCAACGTCTTTCGCCATACGATTGGCGTCGCCGCAGACATAAATGTGGGCACCGTCATTGATCCAGCGCCACAGCTCTGCGCCCTGTTCGCGCAGTTTGTCTTGTACGTATACTTTTTCTTTCTGGTCGCGGGACCAGGCCAGGTCGATGCGGGTCAGTACGCCTTCTTTCACATAGCGCTGCCACTCAACCTGGTAGAGGAAATCTTCGGTAAAGTGCGGGTTGCCGAAGAAGAGCCAGTTTTTACCCGGCGCTTCATCTGCCGCGCGCTGCTGCATAAAGGCGCGGAACGGCGCAATGCCGGTGCCCGGGCCAATCATGATGACCGGGGTTTCCGGGTTTGCCGGCAGGCGGAAGTTGTCGTTGTGCTCGATAAAGACGCGCACTTCGCCCTCTTCTTCCACGCGGTCCGCCAGGAAGCCTGAGGCCCCACCCGTGCGGGCGCGGCCTTCGATATCGTAGCGCACCACGCCGACGGTAACATGCACTTCACTCTCCACTTCGGCTTGCGAAGAGGCGATAGAGTACAGGCGCGGGGTGAGCGGGCGCAGCAGACCGATCAGCGCATCGGCATCCAGCTGAGCCGGAGAGAAGCGCACCATATCGACAATCGGCGTCGTCGCGGCGTAATGCTGAAGCTTCGCTTTATCGCCCACCAGCGGCAGCAGGGATTCGCTGCGCGTCAAGGTGGCATAGTTTTCGACGATATTCGGGGTGTTCACCGTCAGTTCGAAATGCCACTGCAGCGCCTCTGAAAGCGGCTGGGTTTTGCCGTCAACGGTGACAGGCTCGTCGCCTTTCAGCCACAGCAGCTCAACCAGTTCTTTCACCAGCGCCGGATCGTTCTGATACCAGATACCCAGCGCATCGCCCGGCTGATAGCGCAGGCCGGAGTCTCCCAGATCGATTTCGATATGGCGGACATCTTTTTCCGAGTCGCGGCCGGTAATTTTCTGGTTCACCGACAGGCTCGCCGTCAGCGGCGCCTCTTTGGTGTACGGGCTGGTGTGGATGTCGTTAACAGCACCCGTCGCGGTGAACGCGGCCTGCGCCGACGTCTCTTTCGGCACACGCGCTTTTAACACCTCAACGATGCGTGCACGCCATTCGGCGGCGGCGGCCTGGTATTCGACATCCGCGTCAACGCGGTCCAGCAGGCGCTCCGCGCCCAGCTCCGCCAGCCTGCTGTCGAAGTCTTTACCGGACTGGCAGAAGAATTGATAGGAGGTATCGCCCAGGCCAAACACGGCAAACGCCGTGCCATCCAGCTTCGGCGCTTTTTTCGAGAACAGGAACTTGTGCAGGGCCACCGCTTCTTCAGCGGGTTCACCTTCACCCTGCGTAGAGGCAACCACCACCAGCAGTTTTTCTGACGCGATTTGTTTGAATTTATAATCCCCGGCATTGACCAGGTTCACGTTCAGTTTGGCGGCCAGCAGGTCGTCACGCAGCGCCTCGGCCACGCGGCGGGCATTGCCCGTCTGCGAGGCGGAAATCAGGGTAATGGCCGGCATTTCAACGGCCGTTACCGGTGCACCCGCCACAGCGCCAGGCTGCTGATTGAGCATTCCCCAGAAATAACCGGAGACCCAGGCAAGCTGAGTGGGAGAAAAATCAGAGGTGGCAGCCTGAAGGCGCGCCAGTTGCTCCGGGTTCAGGGGAAGCAAATTTGAAGGTGGGGCCTGTGTTGTCATGCGTCGTTATGTTCCAGTAGCCAAGCGGACTTTAAGCGAATAAATCCAAACTGAAGATAAGGTTAACGGCGAGGATAATAACAATTAAAGAAGGGATGGAAATAATAAATAACCAAATGGACTAACCTGTTTTAGTTGTCATACTTAGCGATAAAACCGATTAATTAACCCTCTGAAAATTATCGATAAAAACAACAAAAAACGCCTCTTAATGAGACGCCTGGCTTCAGAGCCGTTTTAGTTAATGCTAAAAATTGTGCTTTCCGGTACTATGCGGCGGTTTTTTCCGCATTACTGAGAGCGATCATGTCCACCACACTGTTTAAAGATTTCACCTTCGAAGCCGCCCACCACCTTCCGCATGTCCCAGAAGGACATAAATGTGGCCGTCTGCACGGGCATTCGTTCATGGTGCGTCTTGAGATCACCGGTGAAGTTGATCCGCATACCGGTTGGATCATGGATTTTGCCGAGCTGAAGGCGGCGTTTAAGCCGACCTACGATCGTCTGGATCACTACTACCTGAATGAGATCCCGGGCCTTGAAAACCCGACCAGTGAAGTGCTGGCAAAATGGATTTGGGATCAGATGAAGCCGCTGGTACCGCTGCTGAGCGCGGTGATGATCAAAGAGACCTGCACGGCAGGCTGCGTGTATCGCGGAGAGTGATGCTTGCCGGGTGGCGCTGACGCTTGCCCGGCCTACAAGAGCATCGAACCATAGGCCCGGTAAGCGCTCGCGCCACCGGGCTTTTTTTATGCAATATTCAGATACTTGTGCGTCTGCATCGACAGGCGCCAGTTGCGCGCAATACAGGTTTCAATGCACAGGCGCGTCGCGTCATCTTTCTGGCTGATCGGCTGAAGCGCAATGACGCGCTGCTTTTCATCCGTCAGCGTGGCCAGCAGTTCATCCAGCGCTTCGATATCACGCACGCGCCCTACCGGGTGCTTAATCTCATCCGCGCGTTCCAGCGCCTGAGACAGCACGTCATACCCGCCGCGCATATTCACTTTTGGCGATACCGTCACCCAGGTCGTGTGTGAACAGCGCACTTCATGGGTGCCGCTGGTTTCAATCTGGCAGCTGTAGCCGTTCTTTTCGAGCAGCTCGGTCAGCGGCGTCAGATCGTGGATGCAGGGTTCACCGCCGGTGATCACAACGTGGCGCGCCGTCCAGCCCTGACGACCAATAATGGCCAGCAGATCTTCGGAACTGCCCGCGCCCCACTTATCGCTCTCTTTGGTTTTCGCCAGAATGCTAAACAGCGACACTTCCCGATCTGCGAGCTTATCCCACGTATGTTTGGTATCACACCAGGCACAGCCAACCGGGCATCCCTGTAAACGAATGAAAATAGCGGGAACGCCGGTAAAGTAACCCTCGCCTTGCAGGGTCTGGAACATCTCGTTAATCGGGTACTGCATAGTCATCTCAGTAAAGGGGATAAACGATAAGTATCGCAGATCCCCGCCGGATGGTCATGCTCCATCGGTGCTTTGCGCGCCAATCGCCGCCATAAACCGTTCCGTGATTTGCTGTGGGCGGGTGATCGCACCGCCGACGACGACCGTATGCGCGCCCAGCGCCAGGCATCTGGCCGCGCGTTCAGGCGTATCCACGTTGCCTTCGGCAACCACGGGAACCGTCACGGCCGCCAGCACCGCTTTCAGGAACGTGCAGTCGTTGTCAGGCAATGTATGACCCTCGGTTTCCGCCGTGTAGCCGTAAAGCGTGGTGCCGACGCAGTCAAAGCCCAACGCCTGCGCCGTCACGGCTTCGTCCACGGAGGCGATATCCGCCATCAGCATCACCGCGGGATAGCGTGAGCGGATGCGCGAGACCAGCGTTTCCAGGGATTCTCCGCCGGGACGCTCCCGCGCCGTCGCATCAAGCGCAATGATTTCCGGAGAGACGCTCATGAGCTCATCCACCTCTTTCATCGTGGCGGTGATAAACACCTCGCTTTCCGGGTAATCCCGTTTGATGATGCCGATGACCGGCAAAGAGACCTGCTGCTTAATGGCCTCGATATCTACCACGCTGTTGGCACGAATGGCAGCGGCCCCGCCCTGCGCCGCCGCCAGCGCCATCCGCGACATAATAAACGGGCTATGCAGCGGCTCATTCTCCAGCGCCTGACAGGAGACGATCAGTTTTCCCTTCAGGTTATCCAGTACAGTTTTCATTACGATAAGATCTCTTCCACTTCGTTTTTGATAATCGTGACGTGCGGGCCATAAATGACCTGAACACCGTTACCGCGCACGATAACGCCGCGCGCCCCGGTGGCTTTCAGCGCCGCGTCATTCACTTTGCTGCCATCCTTCACCGTGACGCGAAGACGCGTGGCGCAGCAGTCCACCTCTTCAAGATTGTCTTTTCCGCCTAATCCGGCGATCACCGCAGCAGCGCGTTCGTTTTGCGGCAGACTGACTTCGTCAGCCATCGCCTCCTTTTCCCGACCCGGCGTAGCAAAATCAAAGCGGTTAATCAGGTAGCGGAAGGTGAAGTAGTAAAGGAAGAACCACGGCACGCCGACCAGCGGAACGAACATCCAGTTGGTTTTGGCCTCCCCCTGCAAAATGCCGAACAGCACGAAGTCGATAAAACCGCCGGAGAAGGTTTGCCCGATGGTGATATGCAGCATGTGTGCAAGCATGAACGCCAGCCCGTCAAACAGCGCATGAATGACGTAAAGCACCGGTGCAATAAACAGGAACGAGAATTCGATAGGCTCGGTAATCCCGGTCAGGAACGAGGTTAACGCGGCAGAAAGCAGCAGTCCGGCAACGCGCTTTTTGTTCTCGGGTTTTGCCGTGTGGTACATCGCCAGGCACGCGCCGAGCAGGCCAAACATCATCGTAATAAAGCGCCCGGACATGAAGCGTGACGTGCCTTCGTAAAACTGACGCGTGGTAGGATCGGCCAGTTGGGCGAAGAAGATCCGCTGCGTGCCTTCCACCAGATGACCGTTGACGATTTCACTGCCGCCAAGCGCGGTGGTCCAGAACGGCAGATAGAAGATGTGGTGCAAACCAAACGGGCCCAGCATGCGGAGAATAAAGCCGTACAGCAGGGTGCCCAGATAGCCGGTGGCATCCACCAGCCCGCCCAGACCAAAAATCAGCTTCTGGAAATGCGGCCAGACCACGGTCATGAGCGCACCGACGAGGATCGCCGCCAGGGAGCTGATGATGGGAACAAAGCGCGAGCCACCAAAGAACCCGAGGAACTGCGGAAGCGCTATTTTATTAAACCGATGATGGAGCGTGCAGGTCACCAGACCAATCACCACGCCGCCAAACACGCCGGTTTCCAGCGTCTGAATGCCCAGCGTCATGCCCTGCCCCACGGCGCCCGGGTTGTCGTGCGCCAGTTTGCCAGTGAGGATCAGCAGCGCGTTAATGGTGGCATTCATCACCAGAAACGCGAGTAATGCCGCCAGCCCGGCCGTACCCTTATCGCTTTTTGCCAGCCCTACGGCCACCCCAACGGCAAACAGCACCGAGAGGTTCGCAAACACGATGGATCCTGCGCTGCTCATGATGGTGAAAATGGCCTGAAGCCAGCCCACATCTAAAAACGGATAAGCCGCCAGCGTATTGGGATTCGATAACGCGCCGCCTATCCCCAGCAGCAGACCCGCCGCAGGCAACACGGCAATCGGCAACATAAAGGATTTGCCAAAGCGCTGCGCTTTTTCAAACCATCCCCCTGAAGAAGCCCCACTGAATATTTGCATCATTTTTTCATCCCCCCATTAAACGATGAAAATTTTTACCATACAAACATTCAATAGTGAAAATTACCATCAAAAACCAGGACGACGATCATACTTTTTCAAAATGACTGGCATCTTTCCCCCGCTTTCCGCCACACTAGTCGCAGAGAAACGCATTAAGGATCGAGCATGTCAGACCATGAAAACCTGCTGCTGAAGCTACGCCAGGAGGCTTCCGGGTACAGCCCAACACAACAAAAACTCGGTGAATTTGTCCTCAGCGATCCTGCCCGGGTGCTCTACCTGACGATCACCGAGCTGGCGCGCGAGAGCCACACCAGCGAGGCCAGCGTCACGCGTCTTTGCCGTACGCTGGGCTGCAAAGGCTATAACGAATTTAAAATGGCGCTTGCGCTGGATATTCAGCAGGGCCAGCCCGCGCGTCAGGCGGGAGATGAGATTGATAACGTCGTGGATGAGTCGGTGCAGGCTTTGCAGGATACCGCCAGACTCCTCGACCGCACGCTGCTTGAAAAGGCGGCGCTGGCGCTGCACCAGGCACAATCCGTGCAAATTTATGGCGTCGCGGCCAGCGCGATCCTTGGGGAGTATCTGCACTACAAGCTGTTGCGTCTGGGCAAACCCGCACAGCTGTTTAGCGATATGCACCGCGCGGCCATGAATGCGACAACGCTTTCGAAAGAGACGCTGGTTGTGGCCATCTCCAGTTCGGGTTCAACGCGGGATTTACTCCACGTGGTGAAGCTTGCCCGCAAGCGCGGCGTTAAAGTTCTGGCACTCAGCAATACGCCCCGCAGCCCGCTGGCGTCCCTGAGCGACATGCTGCTGGTGGCTGCCAAACCAGAGGGCCCCCTTAGCGCAGGCGCACTCAATGCTAAGGTTGGGGTGATGCTGCTGGTCGAGCTGCTGACCACGTCCATGATTGCGCTGGATGGTCATTACGGCGACGTTAGCCAACAAACAGCCAGCGCTACGCTTCCTCTGTTACTCTAAAAATCCTTCGCAGGCTAAATAAAATAGCCTGCGATTTATGCCGTCTGATTTTAGTTAAGTGGCGTTTAAATCATTTATTTGATAAATGTTTGGTGTAACAAATTATTATATTTATTACATTTTGAATTAAGTTTACCGTTCGGGAGCACCTCTATAAAAAACATTAAATTCAATAAGTTAAAGTTTAAATTTTAATAGAGTGAATTTTTACCCTTCCGCTAATGTCCAAAATATCCGCCCGATTTCCTTTCCTTAAAATAAGCTTAAGATGCTGTCGGTTTCGGCGATTTATTATTTAAATGCCGTTTACTTTTGCGCGCCTACAATCCGCCTCATCAATCATAATGAGACGGTATTAATGAAGATGTTATTGATTACAGGCGTGACCGGATTTCTGGGCGGTGCAGTTCTTGAAAAAATCCTGACCAACGATCAATCCGTAGAACTCCTTTTGCTCGCGCGTGCCGGCGATCCGCAGAGCGGGCTGGAGCGCGTGCTGGAGAATATGCGCAAGTTCAACGTTCCTGAGGACAAACTGGCCTCCCTGACGGTGGATAATATCCTGATTGGCGACCTCAGCCAGCCTGAAGCCTTCCTGAACGATCCCCGTCTGGATCGGGTCACGCATGTCGTGAACTGTGCAGCCGTCGCCTCATTTGGTAACAACCCGCTGATCTGGAAGGTCAACGTTGAAGGTACGCTCGCGCTGGCGCGCCGTATGGAGCAGGTCACAGGACTGCAGCGTTTCCTCCACGTCGGCACCGCGATGTCATGCACGCCGGAGCAGGATTCCCTGGTCGCCGAAAGCGCCGAATTCAGAGAGAATGCGGAACACCTGGTGGAATACACGTTTTCGAAGTCAACCATCGAACAGCTGATGCGCCAGGAGTGTCCGAACCTGCCGCTGCTCATCGCCCGTCCGTCCATCGTCGTCGGCCATACCCGTCACGGCTGCACACCGTCGAGCAGCATTTTCTGGGTCTTTAGCATGGGCCTGATGCTGCAGAAGTTTATGTGCTCAATGGAAGACCGGATCGACGTTGTTCCGGTGGATTATTGCGCCGACGCGATGTTAATGCTGCTCAACAGCAATGCTCGTCCGGGAGAAGTGGTACACATTTCTGCGGGAGAAGAGAACAGCGTTCGCTTTGCGGATATCGATCAGGCAATGGCGCAGGCGCTGGAGAAAGCCCCCGTCGGTGATAAGTATGCGCAGGTCAGCTACGAAACGCTGGTCAGAATGCGTCGCGAGCTGAAACATATTTTTGGGCCGTGCAACGAACGTCTGATGCTGAAAGCCATGCGGTTATACGGTGCGTTTGCCACGCTTAACGTTCGCTTCAGCAACGATAAGCTGCTGAGCATGGGGATGCCGAAGCCACCCCGGTTTACGGATTATATCGCCCGCTGCGTGCAAACCACTCAGGGGCTGACCATTCCGGAGCAGATGGCGGTTGATTTTAAATAGCCAAAAAAAATGCCAGTCATTCGACTGGCATTTTCGTTTTAAGGCTTAGGCTATTATGCCTGGCCTTTGATCTCTTTACGACCGTTGTATGGTGCTTTTTCGCCCAGCGCTTCTTCGATACGAATCAGCTGGTTGTATTTAGCAACACGGTCAGAACGGCTCATAGAACCAGTTTTGATCTGGCCTGCAGCGGTACCCACAGCCAGGTCGGCAATGGTAGCGTCTTCAGTTTCGCCAGAACGGTGAGAGATAACAGCGGTGTAGCCAGCGTCTTTCGCCATTTTGATCGCAGCCAGAGTTTCGGTCAGGGAACCGATCTGGTTGAATTTGATCAGGATGGAGTTAACGATGCCTTTCTCGATGCCTTCTTTCAGGATCTTGGTGTTGGTTACGAACAGGTCGTCACCAACCAGCTGGATTTTGTCGCCCAGTACTTTAGTCTGGTATGCGAAGCCAGCCCAGTCAGACTCGTCCAGACCGTCTTCGATAGACACGATTGGGTACTGTTTGGTCAGGTCTTCCAGGAAGTGAGTGAACTCTTCGGAGGTGAACGCTTTGTTGCCTTCGCCAGCCAGAACGTATTTACCGTCTTTGTAGAATTCAGATGCTGCACAGTCCATCGCCAGGGTGATGTCTTTGCCCAGCTCGTAGCCTGCAGCTTTTACTGCTTCTGCGATAACAGCCAGTGCTTCTGCGTTAGAACCCAGGTTTGGCGCATAGCCACCTTCGTCACCAACAGCCGTGTTCATACCTTTAGCTTTCAGAACTTTAGCCAGGTTGTGGAACACTTCAGAACCCATACGTACCGCTTCTTTCAGGGATTTCGCGCCAACTGGCTGAATCATGAATTCCTGAATATCAACGTTGTTGTCTGCGTGCTCACCACCGTTGATGATGTTCATCATTGGTACAGGCATGGAGTATTTGCCTGGGGTGCCGTTCAGTTCAGCGATGTGCTCGAACAGTGGCATACCTTTCGCAGCCGCAGCCGCTTTGGCGTTTGCCAGAGAAACAGCCAGGATTGCGTTCGCACCGAAGTTAGATTTGTTTTCAGTACCGTCCAGATCGATCATGATCTTGTCGATGCCAGCCTGGTCTTTGGCGTCTTTGCCAATGATTGCCTGAGCAATAGGACCGTTTACAGCGCCAACCGCTTTCAGTACGCCTTTACCCAGGAAGCGAGATTTGTCGCCATCGCGCAGTTCCAGCGCTTCGCGGGAACCGGTAGAAGCACCTGATGGAGCAGCAGCCATACCAACGAAACCACCTTCCAGGTGAACTTCGGCTTCAACGGTCGGGTTACCACGGGAGTCGATGATTTCACGACCGATGACTTTAACGATTTTGGACATTAGATTTTCCTCAGTACAAGTTAAACTAAAACTCCAGACAAACAACGCGTACCAAAGGTACGCGTTGCCGTTCTAACTTTTTTTACTTCGCCTGACGCTTCTGGTAGTCGCTGGCGGCCTTCACAAAGCCTGCAAACAGCGGATGCCCGTCGCGTGGCGTTGAAGTAAATTCCGGGTGGAACTGGCAGGCGACAAACCACGGATGGTTTGGCACTTCAATGATCTCGACTAACTGATCATCCCCGGAGCGTCCCGCAACACGCAGGCCCGCGGCTTCAATAGGTTTCAACAACATGTTGTTGACTTCATAGCGGTGACGATGGCGCTCGGTGATGACCGGCTCGCCATACAGCTTGCGAACCACGCTATCGTCAGACAGCTGGCAGGCCTGTGCGCCAAGACGCATGGTGCCACCCAGATCGCTCTTCTCGGTACGGACTTCGACGTTACCTTCTTCGTCACGCCATTCAGTGATAAGCGCCACCACAGGGTACTTACAGTCTGGCACAAATTCCGTAGAGTTCGCGTTTTCCATTCCCGCTACGTTGCGCGCAAATTCGATCAGCGCAACCTGCATACCCAGGCAGATGCCGAGGTATGGAATATTGTTTTCACGCGCATAGCGCGCGGTGGCGATCTTGCCTTCTACACCACGGTAGCCGAAGCCGCCAGGGATAAGGATAGCATCCAGATCTTTCAGGATTTCAACGCCACGCGTTTCAACATCCTGAGAATCAATCAGCTTGATGTTCACGGAGACACGGTTCTTCAGACCACCGTGTTTCAGCGCTTCGATCACTGACTTATAGGCATCCGGCAGCTCGATGTACTTGCCGACCATACCGATAGTCACTTCGCCTGCCGGATTGGCTTCTTCATAAATAACCTGTTCCCATTCAGACAGGTTAGCTTCCGGACAGTTCAAGCTGAATCGTTTACAAATATAATCGTCCAGGCCCTGCGATTTCAACAGGCCCGGGATTTTATAAATGGAATCGACATCTTTCATTGAAATAACGGCTTTTTCAGGCACGTTACAGAACAATGCAATTTTCGCACGTTCGTTCGCCGGAACCGCGCGATCGGAGCGGCAAACCAGGATGTCTGGCTGAATACCAATGGAGAGCAGTTCTTTAACAGAGTGCTGAGTCGGTTTGGTTTTCACTTCACCTGCAGCGGCCATGTACGGCACCAGCGTCAGGTGCATGAACAGCGCGTGTTCACGGCCAATGTCTACCGCCAGCTGACGAATCGCTTCCAGGAATGGCAGAGATTCGATATCACCCACGGTACCGCCGATTTCAACCAGCACCACGTCGTGGCCTTCGCCACCCGCAACAATGCGTTCTTTGATGGCGTTAGTGATGTGCGGGATAACCTGAACGGTGGCACCCAGATAATCACCACGACGCTCTTTACGCAGAACGTCGGAGTAGATACGGCCAGTCGTGAAGTTGTTACGACGGGTCATTTTGGTGCGGATGAAACGCTCGTAGTGGCCAAGATCCAGATCGGTTTCAGCGCCGTCTTCAGTAACGAACACTTCCCCGTGTTGGATTGGGCTCATGGTGCCCGGATCGACGTTGATGTACGGATCCAGTTTCATCATGGTCACATTGAGGCCACGGGCTTCAAGAATGGCTGCGAGGGAGGCTGCGGCAATGCCTTTACCCAGAGAGGATACGACCCCGCCGGTCACAAAAATATAGTTCGTTGTCATGCTGAACCTGAGAAGTTAGGGTGAAACGATGGAATAACCAGGACGGGAAAGTAGTATACCCGAACACGGCGAGCGCCACAAACTTTCATTCTCCGTCTCCATTCCAGGCCATGACAAACATAAGGAGTGAGAAAATAGCCCCTTTTGGGTAAATGTTTTTGACGCAAATCAAGCGCTTGTCATTTAAAAAATCACACAAATTGCGCTTGATCGCAAAATTTCGTTAGAGATCAGATTCCTGGCGCTTTACTTCCTGCCAGACTTCTTCCATCGCTTCGAGGTCAATACCGCTCATTTCCAGGCCTCGCGAGGCGACAATCCGCTCAACTTCGCGAAAGCGGCGTTCGAATTTCAGGTTGGCTTTTTGCAGGGCGGTTTCCGCTTTTACACCCAGGTGGCGAGAAAGGTTGACGGTCGCAAACAGCAGGTCGCCCATCTCTTCCTCAAGCTTTGCTTCATCCACCACCACCTGCTGCGCTTCGTGCATGACTTCGTCAATCTCTTCGTGCACTTTATCCAGCACCGGGCCGAGGGAGGTCCAGTCAAAACCGACGGCGGAGCAACGTTTCTGGATTTTGTGCGCGCGCATCAGCGCGGGCAGGCTCAGCGGGATATCATCCAGCGCGGAGTGCAGGGATTTTTCTGCCCGCTCGGCACTTTTGATCTGCTCCCAGCGGGCCAGCACTTCGGTGCTGTTTCCTGCGGTGGCGTCACCAAAAATATGGGGATGACGGCGCTCAAGCTTGTCGCTGATGGCAGCGCAAATATCGTCAAAGTTAAAGCGCCCTTCTTCCTGCGCCATCTGCGCGTAGAACACCACCTGGAACAGCAGATCGCCCAGCTCGCCGCGCAGGTCGTCAAAATCTTCACGGGAAATGGCGTCCAGCACCTCGTAGGTCTCTTCAAGGGTGTACGGGGCTATGGTGGCGAAAGTCTGCTCTTTGTCCCACGGGCAGCCGTTTTCCGGGTCGCGCAGGCGTTTCATGATGCCGAGCAGGCGGTCGATTTGAGTCATAGTACTGTCCTGATGAAAAAATGCCGGGTGGCGGCGTTGCCTTACCCGGCCTACGTAAGAGGATGTTTAGCCGCCGTGCAGACGACGCGCGTCAATCACATCCGGCACCTGGTTCAGCTTGCCGAGCACGCGGCCCAGCACCTGCAGGTTGTAGATTTCGATGGTCATATCGATGGTGGCAAGCTGCTCGCGGGTATCGCTGCGGCTGGCGACGCCCAGCACGTTGACCTTTTCGTTGGCGAGAATGGTCGTGATGTCGCGCAGCAGGCCGCTGCGGTCGTTGGCGGTAACGCGCACCACCAGCGAATAGCCGGCGGAATAGCTCTCACCCCAGACCGCTTCCACGATGCGCTCCGGCGCATGCGACTGAAGCTCGGCAAGCTGGTCGCAGTCGGAACGGTGAATCGAAATCCCGCGCCCCTGGGTGATAAAGCCGACGATATCGTCGCCCGGAATAGGCTGGCAGCAGCGGGCAATGTGGTGCATCAGATTGCCCACGCCCTCGACCACCACGCGGCCATTGTCTTTGCTGCGCTGCTGAGGCGCGTAGGTTTTCTGCTGCAGCTGCTTCAGCGCCGCCGCGTCCTGCTCTGCCGCGCTTGGCTTATTGAACTGCGCCTGCAGGAAGTTCACCATCTGATTCAAACGGATATCACCGCCGCCGATCGCCGCTAACAGCTCGTCAAGCTCGTTGAAGTTGTAGCGCGGCAGCAGGAATTTCTCCGCCTCTTTCAGGCTTATCCCGATATGCTCCAGCTCGTCGTCGAGGATCTGGCGACCGGCAAGGATGTTCTTGTCACGATCCTGTTTACGGAACCAGGCGTGAATTTTCGAGCGTCCGCGGCTGGTGGTGACATATCCCAGGTTCGGGTTAAGCCAGTCCCGGCTCGGGTTGGGCTGCTTCTGGGTAATGATTTCAATCTGGTCACCCATCTGCAATTGATAGGTGAACGGTACGATTCGTCCGCCGATTTTCGCCCCGATGCAGCGGTGCCCCACATCGCTGTGGATGTGGTAGGCAAAATCGAGCGGCGTAGAGCCCGCAGGCAGGTCGACAACGTCCCCTTTCGGGGTAAAGACATAGACCCGGTCATCAAAGACCTGGCTGCGCACTTCGTCGAGCATCTCGCCAGAGTCGGCCATCTCTTCCTGCCACGCAATCAGCTTGCGCAGCCAGGCAATACGGTCTTCATGTCCTGAACGCGCCCCGCCGGACGTACCTTCTTTGTATTTCCAGTGCGCGGCGACGCCCAGCTCGGCGTCCTCGTGCATCTGTTTGGTGCGGATCTGAATCTCGACCGTTTTGCCGTCAGGGCCAAGCACCACGGTATGGATAGACTGATAGCCGTTCGGTTTAGGGTTGGCGACATAGTCATCGAACTCATCGGGCAGATGACGAAAGTGAGTGTGCACTATCCCCAGTGCGGCGTAGCAGTCCTGCAGACGCTCCGCCACGATACGCACGGCGCGCACGTCAAACAGCTCGTCAAAGGCGAGGTGTTTCTTCTGCATTTTGCGCCAGATGCTGTAGATATGCTTAGGCCGACCGTAGACTTCGGCGCGCACGTTCTCTTCTTTCATCGACTGGCGCAAGCCACCTACAAATTCCTCGATATAGTGCTCGCGGTCGATGCGGCGCTCGTGCAGGAGTTTGGCAATACGTTTATATTCCGCCGGGTGCAGATAGCGGAAGCAGTAATCTTCCAGCTCCCATTTCAGCTGACCAATCCCTAAGCGGTTCGCCAGCGGCGCATAGATGTTTGTACACTCTTTGGCGGCGAGCACGCGCTCGTCTTCCGGCGCATCCTTCACCTCACGCAGGTGGGCAATACGCTCGGCCAGCTTGATGACCACGCAGCGGAAATCATCCACCATGGCCAGCAGCATCCGGCGAACGTTATCAACCTGTTCTGAGGAGACGGAATCGGTGTGCGCGGCTTTGAGCTGGCGGATAGCCGCCATATCGCGCACGCCGTGGATCAGCGCGACGACGGATTTCCCGACGCTGTCGCGCAGTACGTCTTCGCTGACCACGTCCGCATCCGCGAGAGGGAACAGCAGCGCGGCCTGCAGCGTTTCGATGTCCATGTTCAGCATGGACAGGATTTCAACCATCTCCACGCCGCGCCACAGGAGAAGATCGGCGTCGGGATGCCCCTGCGTGGTGCGCAGACAATAGGCCCAGGTTTCGGTTAAGCGTTCACACGACTGCTGGCTGGAAATTCCCAGACTTGCGATCCATTTTTGTGGGTCAAACTCCCCAGCTTTATTGAGATGTGCACTTCTTACCGCAACCATTGTCCTCTCCTTTAGGGACCAGGGCCTGTCGAAGTCGACAAGCCAAACAAATTAGATGTGCTCGAACAACACCATCGATTCCAGATGACCAGTGTGCGGGAACATGTCCAGCATTGCCAGACGCTGAATCTGGTAACCCGCGCTAATTAATGCCTCACTGTCCCGGGCAAGCGTTGCCGGGTTACAGGAAACATAGACCACACGCTTTGGCGCGAGTTTAATAATATGCGCCATCACACCTGGGGCACCGGCACGCGCCGGGTCAAGCAGGATTTTATCAAAGCCCTGTTTTGCCCACGGCTGTTGGGTGACATCTTCCTCAAGATTTTGATGAAAGAATGTCACATTTTGCAAGCCGTTCTGCTGTGCGTTCTCCTGCCCTTTCGCCACCAGCGCCTCAACGCCTTCCACGCCGACGACGCTGGCCGCTTTTCGCGCCAGCGGCAGCGTGAAGTTGCCCATTCCGCAGAACAGATCGAGCACCCGATCGCTTTTCTGAACATCCAGCCACGCCAGCGCTTTCTCAACCATCTGCTGGTTAACGCCATCATTGACCTGAATGAAATCCCGCGGGCTGAACGTTAAGCGTAGCCCGTTTGACGCATACCAGGGCGCCTCACCGGTAACCTGTTCAAGTATCTCGCTTTGTGGTGCAAGGAAAAGCGCCAGGTCGTGGGAATGCGAAAAGCGTTCCAGTTTTTCGCGATCTTTTTTCGACAACGGCGCGGTATGGCGCAGCACCATCAGCGGGCCATTGTTTGCCATGACCAGTTCGATATGCCCAAGATGGCGAACGCCGTCCAGCCCGGAGAGGCAGATGCGCACTTCCGGAAGCAATGCCTCAAGATGGGGCACCAAAATGGGGCACTGCTTCACGTCAACGATGTCGCTGGAGCCGGCCTTGCGAAACCCCATCTCCAGCCGCTCCGTTTTTGGCTGATAGCTGAGGCTCAGGCGTGCGCGACGACGATAGCCCCAGGGCGCATCGGCAAGAATTTCGTTAACGTCATGTTTAAGCAGACGCGCCAGCGCGCGGCTTTTGCTTTTTTGCTGTAATTCTGTGCTTGCGTGCTGTTGCTGGCAGCCGCCGCACACGCCAAAATGAGGACAGCGGGGCGCCACTCGCTCCGGGCTGTCGTTGAGTCGACGCTTAACCTGCCCGCGCGCAAACTGGCGTTTATCTTCCGTCAGCGTAATTTCTGCTCGTTCTGCTGGCAGTAAACCTGTTATAAACAGAGCCTTACCATTGTGGCGTGCCACTCCCTGACCAAACGGATCGAGGTCCGTGGCCTCAACAGTGATGATTTGACGCGTCGTCACGCGTCGCTTTGCAGAGTAGAATTGCGCCATCGCCGAGATTTTTCTCACATAAACATAATTATCTTAATTGTCCCATAACGGAACGCCATGACCAACTACAGCCTGCGCGCGCGCATGATGATTTTGATCCTCGCCCCCACCGTTCTCATCGGTTTGCTGCTGAGTATCTTCTTTGTGGTGCACCGCTATAACGATTTGCAGCGACAGCTGGAGGATGCAGGCGCCAGCATTATCGAACCGCTTGCCGTCTCCAGCGAGTACGGCATGAACCTGCAAAACCGCGAATCCATTGGGCAGTTAATCAGCGTACTCCACCGCCGCCACTCGGACATCGTACGCGCCATTTCCGTTTACGACGAACATAACCGCCTGTTTGTCACCTCGAACTTTCATCTCGATCCGGCAGCCCTGAAGATCCCGGACGGTACGCCGTTCCCGCGTCACCTCACCGTACTGCGGCGCGGCGATATCATGATCCTGCGCACGCCGATCGTGTCGGAGAGCTATTCCCCCGATGAGTCTGCGCAGTCCGACGCCAAATCCAGCAATAATATGCTGGGATATGTGGCGCTGGAGCTGGATCTCAAGTCGGTCCGGCTACAGCAGTACAAAGAGATTTTCATCTCCGGCGTGATGATGCTGTTCTGCATCGGCATTGCGCTGATCTTCGGCTGGCGCCTGATGCGCGACGTGACGGGTCCCATCCGCAACATGGTTAACACGGTTGACCGCATTCGCCGGGGACAGCTCGACAGCCGTGTGGAAGGGTTTATGCTGGGTGAGCTGGATATGCTGAAAAACGGCATCAACTCGATGGCGATGTCGCTGGCGGCCTATCACGAAGAGATGCAGCACAACGTTGACCAGGCGACGTCCGACCTGCGCGAAACGCTGGAGCAGATGGAGATCCAGAACGTTGAGCTGGATCTAGCGAAAAAGCGCGCTCAGGAAGCGGCGCGTATTAAATCGGAATTCCTTGCCAATATGTCTCACGAGCTGCGCACGCCGCTCAATGGCGTGATCGGCTTTACCCGTCTGACCCTGAAAAGCGAGCTCAACCCGACTCAGCGCGATCACCTGCACACCATTGAACGCTCGGCCAACAACCTGCTGGCGATCATCAACGACGTGCTGGACTTCTCCAAGCTGGAGGCGGGCAAGCTGATCCTCGAGAGTATTCCCTTCCCGCTGCGCAGCACGCTCGATGAAGTGGTGACGCTGCTCGCACACTCGTCGCACGACAAAGGCCTTGAGCTGACGCTCAACATTAAAAACGACGTGCCGGATAACGTTATTGGCGATCCGCTGCGTCTGCAGCAGGTCATTACCAACCTTGTCGGGAATGCCATTAAATTCACCGAAAGCGGTAACATCGACATTCTGGTAGAAAAACGCTCGATCAGCAGCAATAAGGTGCAGATTGAAGTCCAGATCCGCGATACCGGCATCGGGATTCCGGAGCGCGACCAGTCGCGTCTGTTCCAGGCGTTCCGTCAGGCGGATGCCAGTATCTCCCGCCGTCATGGCGGCACCGGTCTGGGGCTGGTGATCACGCAACGCCTGGTGAACGAGATGGGCGGCGATATCTCTTTCCACAGCCAGCCGAACCGCGGTTCAACCTTCTGGTTCCACATTAATCTGGACCTCAATCCAAACGTATTGACCGATGGCCCGGTGACGGACTGCCTGAAAGGCAAGCGTCTGGCCTACGTCGAACCTAACGCGGCGGCAGCGCAGTGCGCGCTCGACATTTTAAGCACCACGCCGCTGGAGGTGGTCTACAGCCCAACCTTCTCCGCCCTGGCCGTTGAGCATTACGACATCCTGCTGATGGGGATCCCGGTCACCTTCACCGGCGAGCTGACCATGCAGCAGGAGCGGCTGGCAAAAGCCGCGTCGATGACCGACTACCTGCTGCTGGCGCTGCCTTGCCACGCGCAGCTCAATGCAGAAGAGTTGAAAAATGACGGGGCAGCCGCCTGCTTGCTTAAACCGCTCACCGCGACCCGCCTGCTGCCTGCGCTCACGGAATATTGCCGTCTCAGCCAGCATGCCCTCCCGATGATTGACGATGAGCAAAAATTGCCGATGAGCGTCATGGCGGTGGATGATAATCCGGCCAACCTGAAGCTCATTGGTGCATTGCTTGAAGACCAGGTTCAGCACGTTGAGCTGTGCACCAGCGGCGCGCAGGCGGTTGAACAGGCTAAGCAGATGCAGTTCGATTTAATCCTGATGGATATTCAGATGCCGGGCATGGATGGCATTCGGGCCTGCGAGCTGATCCACCAGCTGCCGCATCAGCAACAAACGCCGGTCATTGCAGTCACCGCGCACGCGATGGCCGGTCAAAAAGAGAAGCTGCTGAGCGCCGGAATGAATGACTATCTGGCGAAGCCAATCGATGAAGAGAAACTTCATAACCTGCTGTTACGCTATAAGCCGGGTCATATTGGCGGGACGTATACGGTATCCAGCGAGCCGGTTGAAATAACCGTCAACCAGAACGCGACCCTTGACTGGCAGCTTGCTCTGCGCCAGGCGGCAGGTAAACCCGATTTGGCCCGCGAAATGCTGCAAATGCTGGTCGCGTTTCTGCCGGAAATTCGCAATAAGGTGGAAGAGCAGCTGGTGGGTGAAAACCCGGAAGATCTGCTGGAAGCAATCCACAAGCTGCACGGTAGCTGCGGGTACAGCGGCGTACCGCGGCTGAAAAACCTCTGCCAGCTGCTGGAGCAGCAGCTGCGTGCCGGTACGCCGGAATCGGAGCTTGAACCGGAGTTCCTGGAGCTGCTGGATGAAATGGATAACGTGACGCGGGAAGCGATGAAGGTGTTGGGGAGCTGAGGTAGAAGCCCGGTGGCGGCTTCGCCTTACCGGGCCTACGATTGCGGGTGCGGCCTGATGCCCTCACCCCGCCCCTCTCCCAGGGGAGAGGGAGAACTACATCCCCTGCCCGACTTTCAGCACCGCCGCGATATTCCTTGCGGCCATCCTGACGTTCTCACCGGCATTTTCCAGCGCATCTTCCAGCGAGCAGATGGTGTAGATCACGCTAAACACCGCATCAATGCCGTGATCGTGTACCACGCCAACGTCCGCCGTCAGGCTGCCTGCAATGCCGATGACGGGTTTGTTAAAGCGTTTTGCCACTTTCGCCACGCCCACCGGGACTTTGCCGTGGATCGTCTGGCTGTCGATGCGACCTTCTCCCGTGATCACCAGATCCGCATCGGCTACCTGATCGGCCAGGTGTAGCGCATCGGTCACGATCTCAATGCCCTGGCGCAGCTGCGCGCCGCAAAAGGCGTACAGCGCGGCCCCCATGCCACCCGCCGCGCCGCCGCCAGCAAGGTTAAGCACGTCGATATCCAGATCCCGGGCAATCACGCTCGCATAGTGCGCCAGCGCGTTGTCCAGGGTAACGATCATCTCGGGAGTGGCCCCCTTTTGCGGGCCAAATACGGCTGACGCGCCATCCTTTCCGGTAAGCGGATTCGTCACATCACAGGCGACTTCTATCCGGCACTCCGCCAGACGTCTGTCCAGCCCGCTCAGGTCGATACGCGCGAGTTTTCCCAGCTCGCCCCCGCCCTGCCCAAGAGGCTGTTCGCTGGCGTCGAGCAATCTAGCGCCCAACGCCTGCACCATCCCTGCGCCGCCGTCATTGGTGGCGCTGCCGCCAATGCCAATGATGATATGCTTAACGCCCGCATCCAGCGCGTGACGAATCAGTTCGCCCGTGCCCCAGGAGGTGGTTTTCAGCGGATTACGCTGCGAAGGCACAACCAGCTCCAGGCCGCTTGCCGCCGCCATTTCAATAAAGGCACTCTGCTCGTCACCGGATAAGCCATAAAACCCGTCCACGCGCTCACCCAGCGGGCCGGTTACCGGAACATGTACAATGCGTCCCTGCGTTGCCGCGATCATCGCCTCAACCGTCCCTTCGCCACCGTCCGCGACCGGCAGTTTGACGTAAACCGCCTCGGGAAAGATCTCGCGAAAACCACGTTCTATCGCTGTCGCAACCTCAAGCGCACTCAAACTTTCCTTATACGAGTCCGGTGCGATAACAATTTTCATAAGCCATCCTTACGCATAGTCGTTACGTTAAGCATACACCACGTAAAAGACCGCTCATGGGAGCGGTCCCAATGCGTTTATCGTACCATGCACGGGCGTTTATTGTCGAATGTCCAGTCCGGGATCAGATACTGCATCGCCATCGCGTCGTCGCGCGCGCCCAGACCGTGTTTCTGATACAGCTCGTGGGCCTTCATGACCTGATCCATATCCAGCTCAACCCCCAGCCCCGGGGTGGAAGGCACCTGCACCATGCCACCTTTGATCTCAAACGGCTGCTTAGTCAGACGCTGGTTACCTTCCTGCCAGATCCAGTGGGTGTCGATAGCGGTGATCGTGCCCGGCGCGGCGGCGGCGACGTGAGTGAACATCGCCAGAGAGATATCGAAGTGGTTGTTAGAGTGCGAGCCCCAGGTCAGGCCAAACTCATGGCACATCTGCGCCACACGCACCGATCCCTGCATCGTCCAGAAGTGCGGGTCCGCCAGCGGAATATCAACAGACTGCAATGACAGGGTGTGTCCCATCTGACGCCAGTCGGTCGCAATCATATTGGTCGCGGTCGGCAGCCCCGTAGCGCGACGGAATTCCGCCATCACTTCACGTCCTGAGAAGCCTTGCTCTGCCCCACACGGATCTTCCGCATACGCCAGCACGCCTTTCAGCTGTTTACCGATCGCAATGGCCTCATTAAGCGACCATGCGCCGTTCGGATCCAGCGTCACGCGCGCCTGCGGGAAGCGTTTTGCCAGCGCGGTCACGGCTTCCGCCTCTTCCTCACCGGCCAGCACGCCGCCCTTCAGTTTGAAATCATTGAAGCCATATTTTTCATAAGCGGCTTCCGCCAGGCGCACCACCGCATCCGGAGTCATCGCCTCGTCGTGGCGGAGCCGGTACCAGTCGCATTGTTCGTCCGGCTGGCCCTGGTACGGCAAAGGCGTCAGCTTGCGGTCGCCAACAAAGAACAGATAGCCCAGCATTTCCACTTCGCTGCGCTGCTGACCCTCGCCCAGCAGCGACGCAACGTTGACGCCCAGATGCTGACCCAGCAGATCCAACATGGCGGATTCAATCCCGGTCACCACGTGAATGGTGGTGCGCAGATCGAAGGTCTGCAGGCCACGCCCACCGGCGTCGCGATCGGCAAAGGTGTTGCGCACGGTGTTGAGGACATTTTTGTACTCACCCAGCGTTTTGCCCACCACCAGCGGAATGGCATCTTCCAGCGTCTGGCGGATCTTCTCCCCGCCCGGAATTTCGCCCACGCCCGTATGGCCGGAATTGTCTTTGATAATGACAATGTTGCGGGTAAAGAATGGAGCATGCGCGCCGCTCAGGTTCATCAACATGCTGTCATGGCCCGCAACCGGAACGATCTGCATGGCGGTAACTACAGGGGTAGAAAAAGTACTCATCGTTCAATCCTTTTATCAGTGACGTCCGAAAACAGGGCGCTTACGGTCAAATGTCCAGCCGGGAATAAGGTACTGCATCGGACCCGCGTCGTTACGCGCGCCACACGGCAATTTTTTATACGCCTCATGGGCTTTATGGATCTGATCCCAGTCAATCTCCACGCCCAGGCCCGGCGCATCCGGTACGGTAATCTTGCCATTGATGATTTCCAGCGGATTTTTCGTCAGGCGGGCTTCCCCTTCCTGCCAAATCCAGTGGGTATCGATGGCGGTCGGGTTACCCGGCGCCGCCGCGCCAACGTGGGTAAACATCGCCAGCGAAATATCAAAGTGATTGTTCGAGTGACAGCCCCAGGTCAGCCCCCAGTCGTCGCACAGCTGCGCCACGCGCACTGCGCCTGAAAGCGTCCAGAAGTGCGGGTCCGCCAGCGGTATGTCGACGGCGTTTAGCATCACCGCGTGACCCATTTCGCGCCAGTTGGTAGCAATCATATTGGTCGCGACAGGCAGCCCGGTGGCGCGACGGAACTCAGCCATGACTTCACGGCCCGAAAAACCCTGCTCCGCGCCGCAGGGATCTTCCGCATAGGTCAGGACATCCCCCAGCCCTTTGCACAGGCTAATCGCTTCATCCAGCAGCCATGCGCCGTTGGGATCGACGGTGATCCGTGCATCCGGAAAGCGCTTTTTCAGCGCCCGGGCCGTGTCAATCTCCTGCTCGCCGGGCAGCACGCCGCCCTTCAGCTTGAAATCCTTAAAGCCGTAGCGATCCTGCGCCGCCTCGGCCAGCTGCACCACTGCGTCGCTGGAGAGCGCTTCTTGATGGCGCAACTGATACCAGTCGTGGTCGCCCGCGGTTCGGGCCAGATAGGGGAGATCGGTTTTATTGCGATCGCCAACGTAGAACAGATAGCCCAGTACGGTGACCGCATCGCGCTGTTTACCGGGCCCCAGTAGCTCGCAGACCGGGACATTGAGCGCCTTACCCAGTAAATCGAGCAGGGCGGCCTCCAGGGCGGCGACCGCGTTGACGCGCAGTTCAAACGTCCAGGCACCTTTACCGAACGTCTCAAAGTCTGCCGACTGATTGCCCTTATGCACTCGCTGAACCACCTTGTTCAGACGGGCCACTTCCTGGCCCACGACCTGCGGAATGGCATTGACCAGCGTCTGGTAAATCACCTCTCCGCCAGGGGCCTCGCCCACGCCGGTATTTCCTGCGCTGTCTTTCAGTACGACGATATTACGGGTAAACCAGGCGTTATGCGCACCGCCAATATTGAGCAGCATGCTGTCCTGCCCGGCCACCGGGATGACCTTCATCTCCGTGACGGTTGGACTCGATTGCGTTGTCATCAGCCACGCTCCGCAACAGGTTTAAGTTCGACGCGTTTGATATCCCCCACCAGCACCAGGTAACTCAATACCGCCACCAGCGCATGCACACCCACGTAGATCAGCGCACCGTTGAACGATCCGGTGGTGCCGACGATGTAACCGATCGCGATGGGCGTAACAATCCCGGAGATGTTGCCGAACATGTTGAACAGACCGCCGCTCAGGCCGCTGATCTCTTTCGGGGCCGTATCCGCCATCACCGCCCAGCCCAGCGCGCCAATGCCTTTGCCGAAGAAGGCCATCGCCATAAAGCCGATGATCATCCACTCGGCATTGACGTAGTTACAGAACACCATGGTCATGGAGAGCAGCATGCCGAGCACGATAGGCGTTTTACGCGCGATGTTCAGTGACCCCGTGCGGCGCATCAGCCAGTCGGAAATCACCCCGCCGAGCACGCCCCCCACGAAACCGCAGATTGCCGGGACCGAGGCGACGAATCCCGCTTTCAGAATCGACATGCCGCGGGCCTGAACCAGGTATACCGGGAACCAGGTGATGAAAAAGTAGGTTAAGGCGTTAATACAGTACTGGCCCAGATAGATGCCGATCATCATGCGCGAACCGACGAGCTGCTTGATCTGCGCCCATTTCTGGCTGAACGGGACTTTCGCCGTCGAGGATTTCTGATCCATGTTGATCAGCGCACCGCCTTCTGCGATGTACTCCAGCTCTTTTTTGTTTACGCCAGGATGCTGGTTGGGTTCGTGGATCACTTTCAGCCAGATAAAGCTGATGACGATCCCAAGCCCACCCATAAAGAAGAAGACGTGTGACCAGCCAACCTCATGCGTCAGCCAGCCCATGATTGGCGCGAAGATCACCGTTGCGAAGTACTGTGCGGAGTTGAAAATCGCCACCGCCGTCCCCCTCTCCTGCGCCGGGAACCAGGCTGCGACAATGCGGCTGTTGCCCGGGAAGGAAGGCGCTTCCGCTAAGCCAACCAGGAAGCGCAGCGTGAAGAGTGCCACGATAATGCCGAAGCCGCTGAAGATATCGACGAAGCCCTGCAGCAGGGTAAAGGCAGACCAGATAAAGATGGACCAGAAATAGACGCGTTTAGATCCAAAACGGTCCAGCAGCCAGCCGCCAGGAATTTGCCCGATGACGTAGGCCCATGAGAATGCGGAGAAAACGTAACCCATGCCCACGGGATCAAGGCCGATATCTTTTGCCATTTCCGAACCGGCAATCGACAGCGTGGCGCGGTCACCATAGTTAAAGGACGTGACGATAAACAGCATCACCACTATCCAGTAGCGGGCGTTGGTGCGCTTTTCAGCGCTGCTCGCCGCGTGGCTTAATGTACTCATTGTTGCACTCCTGAAACATAGCTTTCGCCAGGTTCATTCTGTACAGCACCGGTAGGGTAATCAGAATGAGATTTGTTTTGTCGTTTTGGTACGGCCTGAAGCCGTTTTATCGTGACCAGGAAAGTATATGAAGGAGTGCCTCTTCACCTCACCGTGCAGAAACACAGTATTTAAGGGTGTATGAGAGCTTGTTTATGGCATAAGCCCAGGATAGTGGAAGGTGGTTCACGGAAATGGCGTTTGGTGCGGAGTGTAATGCCGGGTGGCGGCTGCGCCTGACCCGGCCTACCATTGGTATAGCGCAGGGTTATTTAAGCAGCGTTGCCCAGTGCTCGACCCATGGGTTTGATTCGCTTTCTGGCTCCGGGTGCTCACCCGCATCAATCAGCAGCATCTCGCCGACGCGCTGGGCGTTCTGCTCCTGCAGGAGCGCATCGAACTGCTTGCCGCCGCCGCAGAAGTTGGCGTAAGAGCTGTCGCCCAGGGCAATAATGCCGTAGTGCACGTCCGGCTGATAGCCAAGCTGGTCTTTAATGCCCTGGAACAGCGGCACGATGCTGTCCGGCAGATCGCCCTGCCCGGTGGTGGAGGTCACCACCAGAATGTATTTGTCTTTATACTTTTCCCAGTCTGCCAGCTCCGGGTCTTCATAGACCGTGGCTTTATGGCCCTGACTTGCCAGAATCGCCTCAGCCTCTTCCGCGACCAGCAGCGAATTGCCGTACATTGTGCCGACAAAAATGCCTACTTCAGCCATGCTATTTTCCCATAATGAATGCGTTTACTGTTCATCCTGAACGTTGCCCGATACAAACTCAACCCTTTCATTTTCGGGGAGTTGTCCCAACCAGCCAAACTGTGACAGCGCCTGCATCCAGACGTCGTCCAGCCCCGCGCGGATAGTCAGCGGCTCGCCGGTAAACGGGTGCGTCATGCTGAGCTCGCTCGCGTGCAGCATCAGGCGATGGCAGCCAAAGTGTTCGGCCGCGCTGCGGTTCTGGCGCAAATCACCGTGCTTGCTGTCGCCAATAATCGGGTGGCGCAGATGTGCAAGATGGCGTCGCAGCTGGTGCTTACGCCCGGTTTTAGGCAGAAGCTCAACCAGGCTGTAGCGCGTGGTCGGAAATTTGCTGGTGGCCACCGGCATTTCCGTCGTCGCCATGCCGCGATAATCCGTCACCGCAGGCTGCGGACCTTTGTCATCGCGGGCAAATTTATCGGCAATTTTGTCCAGTTCTTCCACCAGCGGGTAGTCCAGGGTGGCGGACTCGGTCAGCCAGCCACGCACGATCGCGTGATAGCGCTTCTGGATCTGGTGCTGTTCAAACTGCTGCGCCAGCAGACGGCCAGCTTCGCTGGACAGCCCCATCAGCAGCACGCCGGAGGTCGGTCTGTCGAGACGATGGGCGGTAAAAACATGCTGACCAATCTGGTCGCGAACGGTCTGCATCACCACCACTTTCTCGTCGCGATCCAGCCAGCTGCGGTGCACCAGCCAGCCTGACGGTTTATTCACCGCCACCAGCCACTCGTCCTGATAGAGGATCTCAAGCGTCATGCATCTTCACCGGCAAACAGGGCATCCAGTTTTTCCAGTTCGACCAGCATCACGTCACGCGCAGGGTGCGTCGCCTCGAGCGCCATTTCATAGTAGGGAGAGACAGCAAACGCCTGCGGCAGCGGGTGACCACCCTCAAGCAGGGCGTGCATGCGCGGAATTAACACCCACTGCAGCCACTCAAACGGGGCCAGCGTATCCAGGCAGAAGGGCTGGGTGCTCGCGAACGCTTCTGGCTGCGGCGCGGTCTCCTGCCACAGCTGATGTTGGCGCAAAAGGGCTTCGATGGCGTGCAACTGAGCACGAACGCTATCGTGTTGCGTCATAGTAACCTCAACTGAAAAAGTGAACGGCGCGCAGCATAGCATTGCGGAAGACAGAAATAAAAAAAGGGAGCACTGTAAAAACAGTGCTCCCGGTTCGTTCCGCAGCATTCCAGCTACAATTCGTGCTCCCTGCTCATCCGTGACAACTTTTCCTGAAGCCCGAAGGCCTGGTCATCCGTAAACCGATGCATCCTGCACACATCTTCCTGACGTGTTTGTTTCATCCTGAAACGTCCTGGCTTTCCAGACCCACCGACCATCCTGACCGGCTCTCGTTCTCCTTCCTGGAGGTGTCCCTTACGCATCCTGCGTAATCCACTTCGCTTCATCCTGAAGCCTTCCTGCAGCGCCATCCTGACGAGTCCTGAGTGAGATACGCCATCATCCTGATGTTCGTTTCTCGTGTCGGCGTCCTGTCGACGGAGATAGAATCCGCTATTCCGCTTCGTCTTACAACCCACCCTTTCGGGTGTGTAAGCCGTAAGAAATCCCTAAAAACGGTGCAATAAACCCGTAATCTATTGAAAAACAGAGTAATATTAATCTGAACTAAATGAGGTAATACTGAATGTTCCAGCGATCTCTCACAAACCTTGTAAGAGATCTCTCACACGCGCTATAGCATCATGGATTACAGAAGTGGCTCAAGTCGGGTGAGGAAATCCGCAAGAGAGGGGGCGAGAGTCTCGCGATTGCGGGTACCGATAGTCTCTTTAACCACTTCACCTGACAGGTTACAGACGGAGATAACGTCAAGTTCACTGTCCAGCGTAGCAATAAAGAGCGTCGGAGAAAGCTTAAGGCGCTTTTGCGTGACCAGATGACCAATCAGGTTTTCCTGAACACGCTGCAGATCGTCTTCGCTCCAGGTCTGCAACAGCGTCAGCGTGATATCAGCAAAGCGCGCGGGCATATCCCCTGCGAACTGCGTGGTATAAAACGCATGAACCGCTGGTTGTACCACAATGTCCATTGCCCGTTCAACCGCATTTACATTTTGCTCGCCGGTATTGGGCTTCGGCTGCCAGATAACGTAATCCTCAAGCGAAGAGATAATGCACGGCGAGGGTACACCATATAAATCAGCACTTTGCGGCCACGAGCCCTGCTTTTCATGCCATGCGTCGCAATAGCGGGTCGTGAAGGTAGTGAGGGCATTTGCAGTTTCGACGTCCACCGATTTCTCTCTTCTTGTCAGACAGGATAAACTCAGCCCATAAGTGTACCTGTAAAGTGGCTATGAAACATGTCTTACGAAAATCATCAGGCGTTAACCGGCTTAACGCTGGGTAAATCGACCGATTACCGCGATACCTACGATGCAAGCCTGCTGCAGGGCGTACCGCGCAGCCTGAATCGCGATCCTTTGGGTCTGCATGCGGACGCATTGCCGTTTGTCGGCGGTGATATCTGGACGCTGTACGAACTCTCCTGGCTCAACGCACGCGGTCTGCCGCAGGTGGCGGTGGGCCACGTCGAGCTGGATTACGCCAGCGTTAATCTCGTCGAGTCCAAAAGCTTTAAGCTGTATCTCAACAGTTTTAACCAGACAAAATTCAACAGCTGGGACGACGTTCAGCACACCCTGGAACGTGACTTAAGCGCCTGCGCGCAGGGTAAGGTAAGCGTTTCACTGTATCGCCTGCACGAGCTGGAAGGGCAGCCTGTCGCCCACTTCAACGGGACCTGCATCGACGATCAGGATATCGAGGTGGAGAATTATGAATTCAGCGCCGGTTACCTCGAAAACGCGGCGAGCGGAAAAGTGGTCGAAGAGACGCTGGTCAGCCATCTGCTGAAATCCAACTGCCTGATCACCCACCAGCCGGACTGGGGCTCGGTGCAGATCCAGTACCGCGGCCCAAAAATCGACCGGGAAAAATTGCTGCGCTACCTGGTGTCGTTCCGCCATCACAACGAATTCCACGAGCAGTGCGTGGAGCGCATCTTTAGCGATATTCAGCGTTTTTGTCAGCCGGAGAAGCTGAGCGTTTACGCGCGCTACACCCGCCGCGGCGGTCTGGACATTAACCCGTGGCGCACCAACACCGATTTTGTGCCGGCGACGGGACGGCTGGTGCGTCAGTAATATAAATATTTTCACAATATGCGCGGTATCTTCCGCGCTTTAGGTTGTGAAACGTCACGCGCCAGGGCTATTGTAATCAACAGGGAAAGACGATAATCGTCCCGTAAGGAGCTCACTTGATTACACATATTAGCCCGCTTGGCTCAATGGATATGTTGTCGCAGCTGGAAGTTGACATGCTTAAACGCACGGCCAGCAGCGATCTTTATCAACTGTTTCGTAACTGTTCACTTGCCGTACTGAACTCCGGAAGCCTGACAGATAACAGTAAAGAACTGCTGTCCCGCTTCGAAAGCTTTGATATCAACGTGCTGCGCCGCGAGCGTGGCGTGAAGCTCGAAGTCATCAACCCGCCGGAAGAGGCCTTTGTCGACGGGCGCATCATTCGTTCACTTCAGGCTAACCTGTTTGCCGTGCTGCGTGACATCCTGTTTGTTAACGGGCAGATCCACAACGCAGGCCGTTTCCAGCATCTCGACCTGGAAAGCTCAGTCCATATCACCAACCTGGTGTTCTCCATTTTGCGTAACGCCCGCGCCCTGCACGTGGGTGAAGCACCGAACATGGTCGTTTGCTGGGGCGGTCACTCCATTAACGAAACCGAATACCTTTATGCCCGTCGGGTGGGCACCCAGCTTGGCCTGCGCGAGCTGAATATCTGTACCGGCTGTGGTCCGGGTGCAATGGAAGCGCCAATGAAAGGTGCGGCGGTTGGGCACGCGCAGCAGCGTTATAAAGAGGGGCGTTTCATCGGCATGACCGAGCCGTCAATTATCGCCGCTGAGCCACCTAACCCGCTGGTTAACGAGCTGATTATCATGCCGGATATCGAGAAACGTCTTGAGGCGTTTGTCCGTATCGCCCACGGCATTATCATCTTCCCGGGCGGCGTGGGGACAGCGGAGGAGCTGCTCTACCTGCTGGGTATTCTGATGAACCCGGCCAACAAAGATCAGGTTCTGCCGCTTATCCTGACCGGGCCAAAAGAGAGCGCCGACTACTTCCGCGTGCTGGACGAGTTTATCGTGCACACGCTGGGTGAAGCCGCGCGTCGTCACTATCGCATCATCATCGACGATGCCGCAGAAGTGGCCCGCCAGATGAAGAAAGCGATGCCATTGGTGAAAGAAAACCGTCGCGATACCGGTGATGCGTACAGCTTTAACTGGTCAATCCGAATTGCGCCGGACCTGCAGATCCCGTTCGAGCCTTCACACGAGAACATGGCGAACCTGAAACTCTACCCGGACCAGCCGGTAGAAGTCCTGGCCGCCGATCTGCGTCGCGCCTTCTCCGGTATTGTGGCGGGCAACGTCAAAGAGGTCGGTATCCGCGCCATTGAACAGTACGGTCCGTACAAGATCCACGGCGATCCGGAGATGATGCGCCGCATGGATGACATGCTGCAGGGCTTTGTCGCCCAGCACCGCATGAAGCTGCCGGGCTCTGCCTATATTCCTTGCTACGAAATCTGCACCTGACGCTTAGCGATATCTCATCAAAGCCGGGTCGCCCTGTTGCGCGTCCCGGCTTTTTTTATTCCTGATGTAATTCATAGGCATCACTTATATCTTTTACAAAGTTGTCACATACGCAAACGATTACCTGCATTTTGCAACCGTAAATTATCAGCCTTAATCAAAATTACCTGCCAGAAAATCCTAAAAACCCATTTCTTTACAGCGAAAGACACCTATATCACGGGGTGGTCTTTCAGCGCACATGTCGTTGGTGGTAGCCTTCGCGCCCGTAAATTCTCTTTGATGTTTTTTTAACAGATAAATGGTCTAAAGATGCCCACATCATAAGTGGATTATTGCATTTGGGATCACGATCACTGATAGATTCATAACTAGAATGTATCTTTCCGCCCGCCAATAGTTACGGGTGAAAATTATTAAAAAACCGTCACTGAACGAATTTCATATTACCGTCAGGCACTTTTTCATCGGATTTGACTAAAAAACCTGACAATTCGCTTCCTCCAGGAGATACAGATGGAAACCACTCAAACCAGCACCGTTGCTTCGATTGAATCCCGAAGTGGTTGGCGCAAAACGGATACCATGTGGATGCTTGGCCTTTACGGCACGGCAATCGGCGCTGGTGTACTGTTCCTTCCTATCAACGCAGGCGTCGGCGGTCTGATCCCGCTGATCATTATGGCTATCATTGCTTTCCCGATGACCTTCTTTGCACACCGCGGTCTGACCCGCTTCGTGCTGTCCGGTAAAAACCCGGGCGAAGACATCACTGAAGTGGTTGAAGAGCATTTCGGCGTGGGCGCAGGTAAATTGATTACCCTGCTCTACTTCTTCGCGATTTACCCTATTCTGCTGGTCTACAGCGTGGCGATCACTAACACCGTTGAAAGCTTCATGATGCACCAGCTGCACATGACGCCGCCGCCGCGTGCGATTCTGTCTCTGATCCTGATTGTGGGCATGATGACCATCGTGCGCTTCGGTGAGCAGATGATTGTGAAAGCAATGAGCGTACTGGTCTTCCCGTTCGTTATTGCTCTGATGGTACTGGCTTGCTACCTGATCCCACAGTGGAACGGTGCAGCACTGGAAACCCTGTCCCTGAGCAGCGCATCGGCAACCGGTAACGGCCTGCTGATGACACTCTGGCTGGCGATTCCGGTAATGGTGTTCTCTTTCAACCACTCCCCAATCATCTCCTCTTTCGCTGTTGCGAAACGTGAAGAGTACGGTAATGGTGCAGAGAAGAAGTGCTCCAGCATCCTGGCACGCGCTCACATCATGATGGTGCTGACCGTTATGTTCTTCGTCTTCAGCTGCGTACTGAGCCTCTCCCCGGCGGACCTGGCGGCAGCGAAAGAGCAGAACATCTCTATTCTGTCTTACCTGGCAAACCACTTTAACGCACCTGTCATTGCGTGGATGGCACCTATCATCGCGATTATCGCCATCACCAAATCCTTCTTGGGCCACTACCTCGGCGCACGTGAAGGCTTCAACGGTATGGTGATTAAATCTCTGCGCGGTAAAGGCAAGAGCATTGAAATCAACAAGCTGAACAAAATCACTGCACTGTTCATGCTGCTCACCACCTGGGCGGTAGCAACGCTGAACCCAAGCATCCTGGGCATGATTGAAACCCTGGGCGGCCCGGTCATCGCGATGATTCTGTTCCTGATGCCGATGTACGCGATTCAGAAAGTCCCTGCTATGCGCAAGTACAGCGGTCATGTGAGCAACGTCTTTGTGGTTATCATGGGTCTTATCGCAATCTCTGCGATCTTCTACTCCCTGTACACCATGTTCTGATTATCACCCGCGCCGTCTTCGGACGGCGCACTCCTCCCTCTCTGACTGAAAGCAATGGACGCATCATGATTAGCGTATTCGATATTTTCAAAATCGGTATTGGTCCTTCCAGCTCTCACACCGTCGGACCAATGAAAGCCGGTAAGCAGTTCACGGATGACTTGATTGCACGCGGCATCTTGCATGACGTTACCCGCGTGGTTGTCGATGTATACGGCTCGCTTTCCCTGACCGGGAAAGGCCACCATACCGATATCGCCATTATCATGGGCCTGGCGGGAAATCTGCCAGATACCGTTGATATTGATGCGATCCCTGGCTTCATCCAGGATGTGAATACCCACGGTCGCCTGCTGCTGGCGAACGGTGAGCATGAGGTTGAATTCCCGGTTGACCACTGCATGAATTTCCATGCGGACAACCTGTCGCTGCACGAAAACGGCATGCGCATTACCGCACTGGCCGGCGACAAAGCGGTATACAGCCAGACGTATTACTCTATCGGCGGCGGTTTTATCGTCGACGAAGACCACTTTGGTCAAACCGATAACGCTTCTGTCGAGGTGCCGTATCCGTACAAAACGGCGGCGGATCTTCAGCGTCACTGCCAGGAGACGGGCCTTTCCCTCTCCGGCCTGATGATGAAAAACGAGCTGGCACTTCACAGCAAAGAAGAACTCGAACAGCACTTCACCAACGTCTGGGACGTGATGCGCGGCGGTATTGAGCGCGGGATCACCACCGAAGGCGTTCTGCCGGGCAAGCTTCGCGTGCCGCGTCGTGCCGCAGCGCTGCGCCGTATGCTGGTGAGCACCGACAAAACGACAACGGACCCAATGGCCGTCGTTGACTGGATCAACATGTTCGCCCTGGCGGTAAACGAAGAGAACGCCGCAGGGGGCCGTGTGGTCACCGCGCCGACTAACGGTGCCTGCGGTATCGTTCCGGCGGTGCTGGCGTACTACGACAAGTTTATCCGTGAAGTGAACGCGAACTCACTGGCGCGCTACCTGCTGGTCGCCAGTGCGATTGGTTCGCTGTATAAGATGAACGCCTCCATTTCCGGTGCGGAAGTGGGCTGTCAGGGTGAAGTCGGCGTGGCGTGCTCCATGGCGGCGGCGGGTCTGGCCGAACTGTTGGGTGCAAGCCCGACCCAGGTGTGCATTGCTGCGGAAATCGGCATGGAACATAACCTGGGACTGACCTGTGACCCGGTTGCCGGACAGGTACAGGTGCCGTGCATCGAACGTAACGCGATTGCCTCCGTGAAGGCGGTGAACGCGGCACGTATGGCGCTGCGCCGCACCAGCGAGCCGCGCGTCTGTCTCGATAAGGTTATCGAAACCATGTACGAAACGGGTAAAGATATGAACGCCAAATACCGCGAAACCTCTCGCGGCGGCCTGGCGATGAAGATCGTGACCTGCGATTAAGCCTCTCTGGAAGCCTCGTTTTGCGAGGCTTCTTCCTGTTTTCCCCACCATTCATAGTTTCATGCTGCTGACAGTGTTACCCTTCCTGCATTAGATAGAAGGGAGATTATCTGTGGCCGTTCATTTACTTATCGTCGATGCACTTAACCTGATTCGCCGTATCCATGCGGTACAGGGGACGCCTTGTAAAGACACCTGTCTGCACGCGCTGGAACAGCTTATCCGCCACAGTGAGCCCACCCACGCGGTCGCGGTATTTGATGACGAAGCCCGCAATACGGGCTGGCGGCACCAGCGTCTGCCGGACTACAAAGCCGGACGCGCACCGATGCCGGACGATCTTCACGCTGAATTGCCCATGCTGCGCGCCGCATTTGAACAGCGGGGCGTCCCCTGCTGGGGGGCACAGGGAAATGAAGCCGACGATCTCGCGGCCACCCTGGCCGTAAAGGTGGCGAGTGCCGGGCATCAGGCCACGATCGTTTCAACGGACAAAGGCTACTGCCAGCTGCTCTCCCCCACTATCCGCATTCGCGACTATTTTCAAAAACGCTGGCTGGACGCGCCGTTTATTGCCAGCGAGTTCGGCGTCTCGCCTGAGCAACTGCCGGACTACTGGGGGCTGGCAGGCATCAGCAGTTCTAAGGTTCCGGGTGTGGCCGGGATTGGGCCGAAGAGTGCCGCACAGCTGCTGACCGATTTTCAGAGTCTGGAAGGAATTTACGCCCGTCTGGATGAGGTGCCAGAAAAGTGGCGCAAAAAGCTGGAGGCGCATAAAGAGATGGCGTTTATCTGCCGGGAAATCGCAACGCTACAGACGGATTTACAGCTGGACGGGAATTTACAGCAGCTGCGGTTAGAACGTTAATGCCCCCTCACCCTAACCCTCTCCCCCTAGGGGAGAGGGAACTGCTCGGTGCGGTCTTTTCCCCCTCGCCCCTTTGGGGAGAGGGCCGGGGTGAGGGGCAATCAGCGCACTATCGCTCGTCGCGACGTCCGCCAACCGCAGCCCACCAGCGACGAATATGCACCGTCACCTCTTCGCGGTCGTGATACAGCTGACGCGCCTGGATCTCCACGTTAATACCGTGTTCGTCCATCTGCTCCTGAATGTACGCCAGGTTCTGCGACACTTCCTCATAGCGCTTTTTCATCGGCAGCTTGAGGTTGAAAATGGTCTCACGGCACCAGCCGTTCACCAGCCAGGAGGCCATTAGCGCGGCGACTTTTGCCGGCTTCTCAACCATATCGCACACCATCCACGAGATGTTGTTACGGTTCGGGCGATAGCGGAAACCATCTTCACGCAGCCACGTGACCTGTCCGGTGTCCATCAGGCTTTGCGCCATTGGACCGTTATCAACGGACGATACCCACATATTGCGTTTCACCAGCTGATAGGTCCAGCCGCCCGGGCACGCGCCAAGGTCGACGGCGTACATGCCGTTTGCCAGGCGCTCATCCCACTCATCCGCTGGGATAAAGACGTGGAACGCCTCTTCCAGCTTGAGCGTGGAACGGCTTGGCGCATCGGACGGGAAGCGCAAACGCGGGATGCCCATAAAGAAGGGAGAGTTGTTGGTAGTGTATGAATAGCCTGTATAGCAGCAACCTGGTGCGATAAAGAAGATATGCACCACCGGACGCTTCGGCGTTTCGTAGTTCGTCAGCACGCCCGCATCACGCAGCGCCGCACGCAGCGGCACGGTGAACTTACGGCAGAACTTCATCAACTCTTTACTTTCGTTGGTATCCGCCACTTCAACGCGCAGATCGCCGCCCTTCTCCACCACACCCTGCAGCATGCCGACAATTGGCGTGATGCGGTCTTCCGGCGGAAGATCCTTCAGCAGCTCACCCGCAACAAACATCTGACGCGCAAAGATCAGCGAGCTGAACGGCAGCTCGCGTGCCAGCTTGTCTGCGTCTTCAGGCTGATAGCACTCGAATACCACATAGCCCGCGTTCTCTTTTACACGGGCAAAGCCGAAGACTTCGCGCTTCGCCGCTTTATCGGTAATTTCCGCGGCGCACTCTTTCTCAAACCCCGGGCGACAATATAAAACAACCTTATTCATGAACAACGCCCTTGCGTTTCAGACGGATAGCTCCGATAAACATTAATACCCAACCCGCCAGGAAGCTGAAGCCGCCGACAGGTGTAACGAACGCCCACAGGCGCAGATGTGAGAGCGCAAGGCAGTACAGGCTACCGCTGAACAACACGGTACCCAGCGCCATAAACACGCTGCTCCAGTAAAACCAGATACTGATACGACGCTGCATCGCCACCGCCAGCCCAAAAATAGCCAGCGTATGGAACGCCTGATATTCAAGGCCGGTCTGGATCCAGCCCATCTCGACTGCGCCTAAAGACTTGCTTAAGACATGTGCGCCAAAGGCGCCCAGTGCAACAAAAATAAAGCCACTCACCGCGGCAAAAATCAGCATGAATCGGCTGGTCATGTTTAAGTCCTGAATTGATGCGTGCCCGGCACACAAACGTTATTGTTCATACCTGAAGCGGAATTTTTCTTGCTCGGTTGCCGCTTTCGCCAGTATCCACTGCCGGAAGGCGGCTATTTTACCCAGTTCTGCCTGACTGTCATGACAAACCAGATAAAACGCATTCTTGCTGACCAGTACATCATTAAAAGGGCAAACCAGGCGGCCTGCCTCAATTTCGGACTGCGCCATGACGTTGTTCGCCAACGCCACGCCCTGCCCGTGAATGGCAGCCTGTAACACCATCGCACTGTGGCTAAAGATGGGTCCCTGCTGCACGTTTATATGAGTAAGACCTAATTGACGGGTATAAGTTTGCCAGTCGCGTCGAGAGGCATCATGCAAAAGCGTATGCTGAGCCAGGTCAGCGGGTGACTTCAGCGCCTTTTCACCTGTTAACAGCAGAGGAGAGCAGACCGGCAGGAGATATTCTGCGTATAATTTCTCAACACGCAAGCCCGGCCAGTTACCGCGACCATAAAAAATGGCAACGTCCACGTCATCTGCCAGCTTATCTTCCTGACGATCTACGGCCTGGATTCGAACGTCGATCCCCGGATAAGCTGAGTTAAAGCTTGAAAGTCTTGGCACCAGCCATTGAATGGCAAAACTGGGCAATAAACTGACGGTCAGGGCACCTTTTGCACTGCGAGCCTGCAGCTTACGCGTGGCTTCCGTAAGCTGTGAAAAAATCTCTTTAATATCCTGAAAATAGCTCTGCCCCTCTTCGGTCAACAGCAACGAACGGTTGCGTCGACGAAACAGCTTAAGGCCCAGAAAATCCTCCAGAGACTTGATTTGATGACTTACTGCGGCCTGTGTCACAAAAAGCTCATCGGCTGCGCGGGTGAAGCTCAGGTGACGTGCTGCTGCATCAAAAACACGTAATGCATTGAGGGGTGGCAATCGCTTTGACATGGTTATCTGGCTTAGATGTTAACGGATTTTAACAAACAGGAAACAACGTTTAACCTATTAGTTTTTTTTATCTGAGCCATTATAATTTGTCCGTTGAGGAACTACCAGCAAATACCTATAGTGGCGGCACTTCCTGAGCCGGAACGAAGAGCTTTTTTCGGAATGCGTGTTCTGAAGGGCTTTTGGCTTACGGTTGTGATGTTGTGTTGTTGTGTTTGCAATTGGTCTGCGATTCAGACCACGGTAGCAACGCTACCAATTTTTCACTTCCTGTACATTTACCCTGTCTGTCCATAGTGATTAATGTAGCACCGCCAATTTGCGGTGCTTTTTTTTCGCCTGCGATCTGTTAATGCTCGATCTCTTTCATCTCTTTCACGTCCGTGCGGTTGATCTGCTGCTTGTTCCCGTTAGCATCTTTGTATGAAATCATCCCGGTATCGTTATCAGTAGTCGGTTTCCCTTCCGATACGATAGAACGACCATCGTTGGTGTGCATCACGTAGTTGTTACCGGAACACGCGCTCAGGGCAAAAGTAAACGCACAGGCAGAAATGATTGCAGCTGTCTTATTCATGATTATTCTCCTTTAGCAATTAATGCTATTCAAACCTCGATTTATAACAGGCTAAAACATCCGCCTAACACTATTTAGCATAACCTGCTTTTTTAGGGTCATCAGGATAAGCAGACAATTCTGATAGATATCAACCTCCTTGCCCTGCCGCTGAAATTGCGCGACGATCGCTATATTGAAATGAGGAATCCCATGAACGCTTTCAGCCCTGCGCAGTTCCGCGCACAGTTTCCGGCCCTGGCCGATGCCGGTATTTATCTGGATAGCGCCGCTACCGCCCTTAAGCCACAGGCGGTGATTGAGGCCACGCAGCAGTTCTACAGCCTGAGCGCCGGGAACGTGCATCGCAGCCAGTTTGCCGAAGCGCAGCGTTTAACCGCGCGCTATGAAGCGGCACGCGATCAGGTCGCGCATCTGATCAATGCCGAAAGCGGGAAAAACATCGTCTGGACGCGCGGTACGACCGAGGCCATCAACATGGTGGCCCAGTGCTACGCGCGCCCGCTGCTTCAGCCGGGCGATGAGATCGTCGTTAGCGAGGCGGAACATCACGCCAACCTGGTGCCGTGGCTGATGGTGGCCGAGCAAACGGGTGCACGCGTGGTGAAGCTTCCACTGGGTGCAGACCTTCTGCCCGATGTGGCCCGTCTCCCCGAGCTGATTACCTCCCGCAGCCGCATTCTGGCGCTCGGACAGATGTCGAACGTCACGGGAGGCTGCCCGGATCTGGCTCAGGCCATTCGCATAGCCCATGCCAGCGGGATGGTGGTAATGGTCGACGGCGCCCAGGGCGTAGTGCACTTCCCCGCTGATGTGCAGGCGCTTGATATCGACTTCTATGCCTTCTCAGGACATAAGCTCTACGGGCCAACCGGTATAGGGGCGTTATATGGTAAGCCAGATCTGCTGGCAAAAATGACGCCGTGGCTCGGTGGCGGCAAAATGATTACCGAAGTGTCGTTCGATGGCTTCAACACTCAGGACGTTCCCTATCGTCTGGAAGCCGGTACGCCGAACGTGGCGGGGGTGATTGGCTTAAGCGCGGCGCTGGAGTGGCTGGCAGAAACCGACATTGTCCAGGCTGAAAGCTGGAGCCGGGGACTGGCGACGCTGGCAGAGGAAGAACTCAAAAAGCGCCCGGGTTTCCGTTCGTTCCGCGTTCAGGACTCCAGCCTGCTCGCCTTTGATTTTGCGGGCGTTCATCATAGCGACATGGTGACGCTGCTGGCCGGATATGGCATTGCCCTGCGTGCCGGACAGCACTGCGCCCAGCCGCTGCTGGCGGCGCTCAGCGTTAACGGTACGCTGCGCGCCTCGTTTGCGCCGTATAATACCCAAAGCGATGTCGACGCGCTGGTTGCCGCCGTTGACCGCGCCCTTGAAATACTGGTGGATTAATGACTAGCGCTGCTTTAGCCGGACATCCGTTTGGCACGGTCATCACAGAAGAGACCTTAAAACAGACCTTCGCCCCGCTCCAGCAGTGGGAAGATAAATATCGTCAGCTGATCCTGCTGGGTAAACAGCTCCCTGCGCTTTCAGACGATCTCAAAGCGCAGGCGAAAGAGATCGCAGGCTGTGAAAACCGCGTCTGGCTGGGCGTGAGCGTCTCCGGCGAGAAGCTGCACTTCTTCGGCGACAGCGAAGGCCGCATTGTCCGGGGCCTGCTGGCCGTATTGTTAACCGCTGTGGAAGGGAAAAGCGCGGCGGAACTGCTGGCACATTCGCCGCTGGCGTTATTTGATGAGCTTGGACTGCGCGCGCAGCTCAGCGCCTCGCGCGGTCAGGGGTTGATCGCGCTCAGCGACGCGGTACTGGATGCCGCACGTCAGGCTCAGGCCTGACGTTCCGCCTTCGCCATCATTTTCTTAAGGGCGTGAGACACCGCCACAAAGCCGAAGGAGGCGGTCACCATGGTGGCCGCGCCAAAGCCTGAGGCACAATCCATTCTCTTTGGCCCTTCCGCTGTGCTTTTCATCGCACACACGGAACCGTCCGCCTGCGGGTAGACCAGCGCTTCGGTCGAGAACACGCAGTCGACGCCCAGCTTGCCTTTGCTGTTCTTCACCACGTTAAAGTCGCTCTTCAGGCGCTCACGCAGCTTGGCAGCCAGCGGATCTTGGATCGTTTTCGCCAGATCGGCCACCTGGATCTGCGTCGGATCGATTTGCCCGCCCGCGCCGCCCGTCGTGACCAGCGGCACCTTGTAGCGGCGGCAGTATGCGATCAGCGCCGCTTTTGGCCGTACGCTGTCGATGGCGTCAATCACATAGCTGTAGCCTTTACTCATATACTCCGCGACGTTATCTGCCGTCACAAAGTCGTCGATCACCGTCACGCGGCACTCCGGGTTGATCAAGCGGATACGCTCCGCCATGACCTCAGATTTTGCCAGGCCGACGCTATCACGCAGAGCGTGAATTTGACGGTTGGTGTTGGTGACGCACACGTCATCCATGTCAATCAGCGTGATTGCGCCAATACCGGTTCTCGCCAGCGCTTCTGCCGCCCACGATCCCACACCACCAATGCCCACGACGCAGACATGCGCATCCGCAAACAGCTGCAGGGCTTTTTCACCATATAAACGTGCCGTCCCGCCAAAACGCTGGCGCCAGGCGTCGCTGATTACCACAGACATAAAACCTCAGATGTAAAAAGGGTGAGGTTTTCCTCACCCTAAACAGTAATCCGTATTGCGCTCAGAATACCACAATCAGCCGCTGAATACGTTTCCGGTACCCGGCGCCGCCTTCAGTACCCACACGCGTCCGTAGTGGTTATACCAGCCCGCGCGGTGGCCAGCGTCAGGGCCAATGCCCTGATAGATATCGAAGTGCTGGCCTTTGATCGCCCCGCCGACGTCCAGCGCCACCATCAGACGCAGCTCATACTGGCCGTTGAACTTGCCGTTGTTGTCCAGCAGAGGAACCTCAGCCAACAGCGTGGTGCCTGCAGGAATAATCGAGCGATCCGATGCTACCGACGCGCGGCCAATCAGCGGAACGGCACTCGCCCCTTTCACCGGGGCGAAGTTTTGCGGTTTGAAGAAGACGAACGACGGGTTCTGCTCCAGCAGCTCACGCACCTCGGCTTCGCTGTGTTTCTCGCCCCACTCGCGGATCGCCTGCATCGACATATCTTCTTTCTTCACTTCGCCACGGTCGATCAGCACCTTGCCAATACTGCGATAGGCGTGGCCGTTTTTACCGGAATAGCTAAAGAAGTTAAGCGGTGAACCGTCGCCAAAATCAATGTAACCGCTGCCCTGAACGTCCATGATGAAGTTATCCATCAGGGAGTTGCTGTAGGCCAGAACGTAGTTTTCGCTCAGCGCACCGGCGTAGATCTCAGCGCGAGACGGCAGACGACCGCGTTTTGGCGGCATACGGTAGATAGGATACTGGAACTCGCCCTGACGCGAGTGTCGTGCCTGGATAACCGGGGTGTAATAGCCGGTAAACTGAACGTTGCCGTAGTTATCGGCCCCTTCCATCTGCCAGGCGTCGATACCAAACTGGCGCATGTTGCGCGTATCGCCGCCTGCTTTCAGCCAGTCCTGGACCGCGTTATACACGCTACTCTGGGTGCCATACAGACGCGGCGACGCGTTGCGGATCTGGTAGACCTGCTCGGAGAAATCACCGGCATTAATCGGTGCGCCGACCGCATCAGGCTGATTAACTAAAGAGAAAGGCTGGGATAACTTCCCGTCTTTATACTGTTGACCGCGATCGGTCGGTTTGGAAGAGCAGGCCGCAAGAATCGCTACCATTGCGCCCGCCATCAGATACTTCGCCCAACGTCCTTTCATTATATCTCGTCTTTAAGTTGCCCATTTCCGCGTGATGAAGATAACAAACCGCCAGGGCTAATGAAATGCGATCGCATGCCCTTTGGCAAATTTTGCGCAAAAAATAGTCCAAACAACGCCATGTCGTTCAATTTGCATACAAAATCATGATAAATGTGAAAAAGGGGTTGCATCACAAACCTATCCGAGTATAGTGCGCATCCACGGACGCGGGGTGGAGCAGCCTGGTAGCTCGTCGGGCTCATAACCCGAAGGTCGTCGGTTCAAATCCGGCCCCCGCAACCAATTAAAATTTGATGAAGTATCTTCTACGACTGTAGAAAGACGGACGCGGGGTGGAGCAGCCTGGTAGCTCGTCGGGCTCATAACCCGAAGGTCGTCGGTTCAAATCCGGCCCCCGCAACCAATCAAATTTGAAGAAGTAAGCTTCTACAAGAGTAGAAAGACGGACGCGGGGTGGAGCAGCCTGGTAGCTCGTCGGGCTCATAACCCGAAGGTCGTCGGTTCAAATCCGGCCCCCGCAACCAACACTTCTAAAACAATAAACACCCTTAAGGGTGTTTTTTTGTATCTGTCGTTTGTGAATTTGCCGGGCGTGAACCCGGCCAAAAGATCTACCCGCGCCGCGCCAGCGTCGCCCCGTCAGAGAAATACGCACGAATCCCTGCCAGAATCGACTCCGCAACCTCCTGCTGGAATTTTGCCGTCTTGAGCTTACGCTCCTCTTCCACGTTACTGATAAACGCGGTTTCTACCAGAATGGACGGGATATCCGGCGCCTTGAGTACCGCAAACCCGGCCTGTTCAACGCTGTTTTTATGCAGCTTATTGATGTTGCCCAGCTTGCCCAGTACCGCTTTACCAAACTTCAGGCTGTCGTTAATGGTCAGCGACTGCACCATATCGAACATAGTGTGGTCGACGTAGCGATCGCCACTTTTGCCCACGCCACCAATCAGGTCAGAGGCGTTCTGGGTGTCCGCAAGGTATCTCGCGGCGGTACTGGTCGCGCCTTTGGTCGAGAGCGCAAACACCGACGAGCCGCTTGGCTGACGGCTGGTAAACGCATCCGCATGGATCGACACGAACAAATCGGCACGCTGCTTCTGCGCTTTCGCCACCCGGACCTTCAGCGGAATGAAGACGTCCTCATTACGCGTCATATAGGCGCGCATATTGCCTTCTTTATCAATCAACGCTTTCAGGCGGCGCGCAATTTGCAGCACCACGTCTTTTTCACGCGTACGGTATTTCCCCACCGCGCCAGAGTCTTCGCCACCGTGGCCTGGATCGAGCATGATCACAATCGGACGATCGCGCCCTGCTTTCCCCGGCTGCGGACCGCTTTGCGCAGGGGGCACCTGACGCTCCAAATCGCCCTTGTTGTAATCCTCCAGCAGGGCAAGAAGCGGATCCTGAATATCCGTCGCATTGGCCGGGTAGAGATCCATCACCAGGCGCTCTTTGAAGGTCGCAACAGGCGCCAGGGCAAATAGCTGCGGCTTAACGTTCTGCTTCAGTTCAAACACCATGCGCACGGTTTGCGGATCAAACTGCCCGACGCGCGCCGATTTAATAAACGGATCGTCACCGCGGATCTGCGCCGCCATTCCTTTCAGCACGGAGTTGAGGTTAACGCCTTCGAGATCCACCACCACACGCTCCGGGTTGCTGAGGGCAAATTGCTTATATTTCAGCACGCGATTGGATTCGACCGTCACGCGCGTATAGGTCGACGATGGCCAGACGCGCACCGCCACGACCTGGCTGGTGGCGGCAAGACCGACCTGACTGACGCTAAGCAACCACATTGCCCCGGCCCCTTTTAACAAACGGCGGCGGCTTATTGCTGAATTGGATCCCGACATGCTTCTCCCGAGCAAGAACACTGACTAATATGCAAAATGTCCAGATTGACCGAAAACTTTAACGAATGACGCATAAACTGTCATCTATAAAAGGGTAAACAATCATACGCTAACGCACGGATTACTTACCAATTTCTGTGGGTCGCGGAAAATTTGCGCTTGCACACGCGACCACAATCGAATAAAAATACAGAAATTACGAATAAACATTCATTAAGGGTTGTACCATGGTGAAGGAACGTAGAACCGAACTGGTCCAGGGATTCCGCCATTCTGTTCCCTATATCAACGCCCATCGGGGAAAAACGTTTGTCATCATGCTTGGCGGCGAAGCCATTGAGCATGAAAATTTTTCCAGCATCGTCAATGACATTGGCCTGCTGCACAGCCTGGGGATCCGCCTGGTGGTGGTGTATGGCGCGCGTCCACAGATCGACGCCAACCTGGCCGCTCACCACCACGAGCCGATTTACCACAAACATACCCGCGTCACCGATGCCAAAACCCTTGAGCTGGTGAAACAGGCGGCGGGCCTGCTGCAGCTGGATATTACCGCTCGCCTGTCCATGAGCCTGAACAACACGCCGCTGCAGGGGGCGCATATCAACGTCGTGAGCGGCAACTTTATCATTGCCCAGCCGCTCGGCGTGGACGATGGCGTGGATTACTGTCACAGCGGCCGTATTCGTCGTATTGATGAAGAAGCCATTCATCGCCAGCTGGACAGCGGTGCCATCGTGCTGATGGGCCCGGTCGCCGTTTCCGTGACCGGCGAAAGCTTTAACCTGACGTCTGAAGAGATTGCCACGCAGCTGGCGATCAAGCTGAAGGCGGAAAAAATGATTGGGTTCTGCTCCTCCCAGGGCGTGGTGAACGATGAAGGAACAATCGTGCCGGAACTCTTCCCGAACGAAGCCCAGGCCCGCGTGGAGGCGCTGGAAGCCGAAGGCGATTACCACTCCGGCACCGTCCGCTTCCTGCGTGGCGCCGTGAAGGCCTGCCGCAGCGGTGTGCGCCGCAGCCACCTGATCAGCTATCAGGAAGACGGCGCCCTGCTGCAGGAGCTTTTCTCCCGCGACGGTATTGGTACACAGATTGTGATGGAGAGTGCGGAGCAGATCCGCCGCGCCACCATCAACGATATCGGCGGCATTCTGGAACTGATCCGCCCGCTGGAACAGCAGGGTATTCTGGTGCGTCGCTCACGCGAACAGCTGGAGATGGAGATCGACAAATTCACCATTATTCAGCGCGATAACCTGACTATTGCCTGCGCCGCGCTCTATCCGTTCCCGGAAGAGAAGATCGGTGAAATGGCCTGCGTGGCGGTGCATCCTGATTACCGCAGCTCTTCACGCGGTGAAATGCTGCTTGAGCGCGTGGCGGCACAGGCGCGCCAGATGGGGCTGAGCAAGCTGTTCGTCCTGACGACGCGCAGCATTCACTGGTTCCAGGAGCGCGGGTTTACGCCGGTGGATATCGATTCTCTGCCGGAGACGAAGAAAGAGATGTACAACTATCAGCGCCGCTCAAAAGTGCTGATGGCTGACCTGGGATAATACGACGCCCTCACCGTCCGGCGAGGGCTTTCGTTCAGAGGGACTCAAATATCGCGCCCAGCCCGCTTCGACGTTCCGTACGGGTGGCAATCGCCTGCACCAGCACGCGTTCATCGGTATACAGCGACAGGCGCTGACGCGCGCGCGTTATGGCGGTATAGATCAGCTCGCGGGTAATGACGGGGGAAAGCTGCGTGGGCAGGATCAGCGCCGCGTGGTTAAATTCGGAGCCCTGGGATTTATGCACCGTCATCGCCCAGGCGGTTTCATGCTCGGGCAAACGGCTGGGCTGGAAAGACTTCACGCTCCCGTCCGGCATCTGGAACCAGACGCGCAGTCCCTGACCGCAGTCGAGCGCAATCCCGATATCCCCGTTAAACAATCCCAGCGCGCTGTCGTTACGGGAGATCATCACCGGTCGCCCTTCATACCAGCGCGAGTGCGGGGTACGGTTAATTTTGCGTTTTTGAGCCAGCAGCTGTTCCAGCCTGTCGTTAAGACCCCGGACACCAAAGGGGCCTTCCCTCAGCGCACAGAGCAACTGATATTCGCCAAACGAGGCAATGACCTGCTCCGGCGTACTTTGCTGTTGTACGTCCGTCAGAAAGCGCTGGTACCCCTGCAGGGCGTCGTCAAGCATCGCCTGATACTCTTCCGCGCTTTGCAGCGATTTTTTCTCAATATCCGTAAAGGTTCCGTCAAATACCGCCGTGGTGGCGCGCCGGTCGCCCCGGTTCACCGCTGCCGCAAGCTGGCCGATGCCGGAGTCGCTGCCGAAACGGTAGCTTTTTTGCAGCAGACACAGGCTGTCGCGCAGCGCCCCTGCTAGCGAATGGTTTTCAGAGGTGAGCGAGCATCCGGTGAGACGGGCTAACTCCTGAGCGCGTTCAGCGGTATATCCCAGGCTGGCATAGGTGCAGATATCACCCAGTACCGCCCCCGCCTCCACGGAGGCAAGCTGGTCACGATCGCCGAGGAAAATGACGCGCGCGTGCGGCGGTAGCGCATCGATCAAACGCGACATCATCGTCAGGTCAATCATTGAGGCTTCATCCACCACCAGCACGTCAAGGTGCAGCGGATTACCGGCATGATAGCGCAGACGCTGGCTACCCGGCTGTGCGCCAAGCAAACGGTGCAGCGTGCTGGCCTCATTGGGGAAAAGCGCAAGCTGCTCACCGGTTAGCGGCAGCTTTTGCAGCGCGCCGCCTAACGATTCCGTCAGACGTGCCGCCGCTTTACCGGTGGGGGCCGCCAGGCGAATACGGCACTTTTGCTCACCCGATAACTGAATCAACGCGGCAAGCAGTTTTGCCACGGTGGTCGTTTTCCCGGTACCCGGGCCGCCAGAAATCACCGAGATCCGTCGCGTTAAGGCCACGGCAGCCGCCACTTTCTGCCAGTCTGTCTCGTCGTCAGAGGTGAACAGCGTATCCAGCGTTTGCCGCAGCTGCGTTTCATCGCAGGGAAGCGGGGCGTTGGTCTCGCTGAAAAAGCGCGCTACCGTCAGTTCGTTACGCCAGAGCCGGTTAAGATACAAACGCTCGCCGACAAGGATCATCGGCGTCCCGGTATCGGCTCCGCTCACGGCAGGCGAGCCGAGTAGTATCTCCTGCCAGTCCACTGCGTCACCCAGCAGCGCGAAGCACGCCTGTAAAACCGGAGGCATCTTCTCATCCACCGCCAGACGCGACAGCGGCAGACACACGTGCCCCTCCCCCGCGTCTTTGCTCAGAATGGCGGCGGCAAGCATGACGGCAGGCTCCTCACCTGCCACCATCATGGCGAACTGCACATCCAGGTGGCGCAGTAATCGTTGTTCTACCGCGTCCAGCAGTAGCGCCTGCATCGTCATGCCACCTCCTCCGTGCCTGCAGCAAACAGGTTATCCATTTTTTCAATCAGTTCCGCAGCCGGACGCGTGCTAAAGACGCCGGAACGCGGGTCGTTAGCATCCACGCCGCGCAGGAACAGGTAAATTACGCCGCCAAAATGCGCTTCGTAGCGGTAATCAGCCATGCGATGGCGCAGGTAACGGTGCAGCGCCAGGGTATAAAGCTGGTACTGCAGATCGTAGCGATGCATCTGCATGGCCGCGGCCATCGCGTCTTGCGTGTAGGCTTCGCTGCTTTCACCCAGCCAGTTCGATTTGTAATCCAGCAGGTAGTAGCGTCCTTCGTGGCGGAAAACCAGGTCGATAAAACCTTTGAGCATCCCCTGCACCTGGCGGAAGTTCAGCGGCGGGCACCCGGCGGATAACGGATCGTACTCGCGGATCACCGCATCAAGCGCCTCAGCCCTGAGCGGGCTGGCGATGGGGAGATAAAACTCCATCTCCACCTGCTTATCTTTGGTAGTCAACTGGCTAAGCGAGATCCCCTGCGCGGTGAGCGGAGCATGCAGAACCGCGCGGATCCAGTCGGTGAGAACCGGCTGCCAATGCGCGTCGTAACCACCGCTCTGTAACATCTTCAGCACCCACTCTTCGGAAACCGGCTGGGTAAAATCCAGCTCTTCAAACAGGCTGTGCAAAAACGTGCCTGGAGAAGCACCGCGCGGGAACTGGTGCGGCGTGAGCACCGGCTCAGCGGGTACGCTACCGGCCCCCGCGGCATCCACGTCCAGTTTTGGCATCAGATCCTGAGCGATACTCTGCCCGTGCTGTTGTAAACCGGAGTAGCTGGTGACGCGCCAGTCGTCGGCTATCGTACGCACAACCTGGCGGGCATGGAGCGCTGAATCACGCAGCTCCGGCATCTGCCAGCGGCTGTTGTCGGGCAGCGAAGGAATATGCAGGGCAACATGCTCAGTGCAAAGGGATTCGATGCACTGGCGCAGGCCCGCCGCGTCTTTGGGTTCACCCTGCTGAATAAGCCGCCCCAGCGCGCTCAGATGAAAATCGCTCTCCCCGCTTTTTTCGCCACGGCGACGGAACAGAGGCGCAACGCCCAGGCTGCAGTGCCAGACCGAACGGGTCAACGCCACGTAGAGCAGGCGCAAATCTTCCGCCAGACGTTCAGCCTCTGCCAGCTCAACGCTGGACTCCGCGTTGCTGAGATCGAGCACCGCCTCAAAAGACTCGCGATCGTGATAAAAGGCCTGATCCTGCACGCGGTAATTGGCGATAAACGGCAGCCAGACCAGCGGATATTCCAGGCCTTTCGACTTGTGAATGGTGACGATCTGCACCAGATGTTTATCGCTCTCAAGGCGCATCTGCTGGCTGGACGAATTGCTGTTCGGATCGGCAATCTGCTGCGCCAGCCAGCGCACCAGAGCGTGCTCGCTCTCCAGCTGCGTACCCGCTTCCTGCAACAGTTCGCTGATATGTAAAATATCGGTCAAACGGCGCTCGCCGCCTGCTGTCGCCAGCATATTCTCCGCAATATGGCGCTGCGCCATGAGCTCGCGCACCATTGCCATTACCCCGCGCTTCTGCCATTTTTCGCGGTAGCGAACAAACTCTTCGACCACGGCATCCCATGCGGCTTCGTCATTGTTGAGCGCATCAATATCCCGGGCATTCAGCCCGAGCATCGCGCTCGCCAGTGCGCTGCGCAGCGTGCTTTCCCGCTCCGGGGCCAGCACGGCCTGCAGCAGCCATAGCATCTCCTGCGCTTCCAGCGTTTCAAAGACGCTGTCGCGGTTTGAGAGGTAGACGGAGGGGATATTCAGTAACGTCAGGGCGTCGCGGATGAGCGCGGCCTCCTGACGGCTACGCACCAGTACCGTAATATCCGATGCCTTTACCGGAGTGGGTTTATCCCCCTTCCACAGCAGCGCGTCATCGCGCGCGCCCGCACTGAGCCAGTCACGGATTTGCGCGGCACAGTGCTGGGCCATGGCATTTTGATAGTCGGCAACGCCGCAGCCTTCCCCATCCAGCAGCCAGAAGTTCATGGCAGGCTGCGTCTCGCCGTTGAACTCGAAGCGCAACGAGGCATTTTTCTCGGCAAACTTTACCGGCTGAAACGGGATCTCCCGGAACATAAACGCCGTATCCATGCGGCTGAAGAGCCCGTTGACGCTTTCCACCATGCCGGGAGAGGAGCGCCAGTTGGTATCGAGCGTGTAGTGCGCGTCAACCTCACTGCGGGCTTTCATGTAGGTGAAAATATCCGCACCGCGGAAGGCGTAGATAGCCTGTTTCGGATCGCCGATTAACAGCAGCGCGGTGTCGGGCTGCTGGCGCCAGATACGGCGGAAAATGCGGTACTGCTGCGGGTCGGTATCCTGAAATTCGTCGATCATCGCCACCGGGAAACGGGTGCGGATCGCGGCGGCAAGCGCTTCACCGTTTTCACTGCACAGCGCCGCATCGAGGCGGCTCAGCATATCGTCGAAACCCAGTTCACCCCGGCGGCGTTTCTCACGCGCGACGGCTTCGCGAATTTCCGTCATGGCGCGGGTAATCATCAGATCGTTGAGCGTTAAGGGCTCCGCCAGCAGGGATTCAATCGCCACAAACAGGGGATGCTCAGGGACAATGCCGTCGGCTTTGGTCCGCTCAACCAGGAAACGTTGGGAGAATTTCTCCAGCGCGTCCGGGAGCTGGTAGCCTCGCGTCTCTTCCTGCGCCCAGGCGCCGATCTTGTCGATCCATTTCCCCTGATTGCCACGGTTAAACTTGCGTCGGTCAATCCCGGAATTTTCGATGATTGCGTCAATCTCGCCAACGGACTCAAGCCATTTTTGCTTGATGTCGGCAATCTGCGCGATGATCTTTTCATGCCGTGAGGCCAGCGTTTCATCTGCCGGCGGCGGGGATTTGATGACCGGCGCTTCCCCCTGCAGATAACGATCGATAGCGCGCAGCAGCGCCTCCGGGCCCTTCCACAACGCGTGTACGGCTTCGGCGATATCGCGCGGTAACGGGTAGCAATGGCGACGCCAGAAATCCGCGCAGGCCTGATAGCGAAGCACGGATTCATCTTCAATAAGCTGCTGTTCGAACAGCATGCCGGATTCAAACGCATTCAGGCTCAGCATGCGCTGGCAAAAACCGTGAATGGTGAAGACGGACGCTTCGTCCATCTGTCGTTCGGCGAGGAGCAGCCACTGGGCTGCCTGTTGCTTATCGGCAATCTCTTCCAGAAGGCTCGCGTAGAGAGGGTTATTCGTGCTCTGACGCAGACAGGCGATGCGCAGCTCGTGGATATTGGTACGAATACGGCCCCGCAGCTCAGCGGTGGCAGCCTCGGTGAAGGTCACCACCAGCAGCTCTTCCACGCTCAAAGGGCGTGGAAAAGCGGCGTTGCCGCCAAGCCCCAGCAGCAGACGCAGATAAAGGGCGGCGATGGTGAAGGTTTTTCCCGTTCCCGCTGAGGCTTCAATCAATCGTTCACCCTGCAGAGGTAAACGTAAGGGATCAAGGGACTCAGCGGTATCGGTCATTCTTTCTTACTCCAGGGCATAGATTGCTGCAGCGCGCTGACGCTTTTCCAGACTTTCCAGCCTTTCGGGTTCACGTACTCCGTTTTCCCGTTCTGGCTACCGGAAACCTGGGACAGGATGGTGATACCCTGCGGCTTAATGACCGCCTGATGGAAGAAGTCGGCAACCTTCTGCGGCGTCAGCTGTTTTATCTCGGCCACTACTTTATCACGCGAATCAAAATTCAGATTACCGCGATCGAAATCTTTGCTCAGCTGTGAGGCTTCTTCACCCAGCGTCTGCGGCGGCTGCATTACCTGCGCGATGACGGCCTGCTGGATCTGAGCAAACTCTTCCGGCTTCATCGCGCGCAGCTTTGCTTCCACCTGAGGGAAGAAGGCCTGGTAACGCTGCCAGAGATACGCCGGCTGTTTGTCGCTGCTTTGCAGCAGGAAGCCCAGCCCCCACTGTCGGCCGACGTTCATGGAGAAGGCAAATACCGCGTAGCCAAGCTGCTCTTCTGTGCGTAACTGGTTATAGAACCACGGCTGAATAATTTGTCCCAGCATGGCGCTCTGCGCTGAGCTGGCGAATTCATCATACCCCGTTGGCACAAAGACCGCGGCCAGCGCGGAATCCGTGCTGTTACCCGTCTTTTCAAAAATCACATTCTGCTTTTTCTCAACCAGCACGTCCTGGTTGCGGCACCACTCGTCGCCTTTCGAACCGAGCTGAGTGCGCACATTCTCCGCCAGGGTTTTGGCCTGATCCTCACTCATGTTGCCGACGATCAGGAACTCCGGACGCGTGTTGGTTTTCAGCGCGTCACGGTACGCCAGCACGTCTTTTAAGGTGATCGAAGGCAGCAGCGCGCGGCGGTCTTCTCGCTGGAAATAAGGAACCTGCGACAGCATTTGCGCCGGCATAAGCGCCAGATCGTAAGCTTTGCCCTTCTCCGCAGAATCCATCATCTGGGCGTACCACGATTTGGCCTGCTCAAGCTGCTCTTCCGTCGGCGTGTAGCTGAAATACCCTTCCAGCAGTGCCTGGAACAACTGAGGCAAACGCTGGGTATAGCCGTTTGCATTGAGCATCAAACCGTTGTTGGCGTTGGTGGAGAAGCTGATGCCGCCCACGGCCGCCTGGTTGCTGAGCTGATCGAGCGCGATACCGGCGAGATAGTCATTGAGCGCGAACATCACCTGATTTTTGGCGCTGTTCATGGCTTTCGGATTACGCAGCACTACGCTGACATCGGCCTTTGGCTCGCTGGCGAAATAGCGGCTTGGTGTATACACCACGCGCAGCGTTGGCTCATCAATGATTAGCGCCGGGTGCGGGTAATCTTTCGTCGTTTTGGTCAGCGAGAAGTCATCCGGAATATAGGGGTTCAGCTCCGGCAGCTTCAACGCAATCTCCCCGGCCTTTTTCTGCCAGTCGGCGAAGGTCTGTGCGCTGATTTTATCTACCTGATAAGGGGCATCGACAAAGTACGCCGTCTTGTTATGCGGTTCGTTCGGGCTGATGAACCAGATGCGGGCATTCTCCGGCGTCATCATCGCCAGGCGGGATTTTACCGCCCCGGCGTCATACCGGTCGGCAATATTTACCGCATCGAGGGTATGTTCCACCGGCACGCGGATCATGGTATCCGCCAGCCACTCTACGTAATCCATGTCGCGGGTGATGGACGGGTAACGGAAATCGAGATCCAGCACGTGGGCAAGTTCATCAAAATAACGCTTATCGACGCCTTTCTCACGCAGTAAAGCGAGGTAGCTGAAGATCGCCGCCACGACTTCATCACGGTTGGCCTGTCCTTTGTCGGTCAGGGTGGCGGAGATCGCCAGCACGCCGCTATTGCCGTTCACAACCGGATCGGAGTCGGCGCGAATACCTTCCACCAGCCCCTGTTTTTGCAGCCAGTCAGACAGCGTACCCGGGCTACGGTTACCTATCAGGTAGGTGACCAGCTCATCGGTTTTACTGCGAAACTGTGCGGTGTTGTTATCGATGCGGAATTCCACGCGCAGCACTTTGCGCGGCAGCGCCGGCACGTAGTGGATAACGATGCCTTTTTGCGCGTCCGTAACCACCGGGACGTTTATTTGCGGCAGGTCGATATTTTTATTCGGCACCCGTCCAAACGTTTTAGCCGCCATGTCTGCCAGTTCTGGCAACGGTTTATTGCTGTAGATGACCGCTTTCATCAGGTTGGCGGAGTAGTATTTATCGCGAAACGCGTGCAGAGCATCCAGCACCGGGCTGTTCGGTTTGTCGCTTAACGTCTCAAGGTTACCGCCGGAGAAACGCGAACCCGGGTGTGCAGGGTTGATGGTTTCGGCACTGACCTGGGCCATGCGCATACCGTCTCGCGTACGGGCCATGGTCAGCTCGGCATTCACCGCATTGCGTTCACGATCGGCATATTTTTTATCCAGCAAGGGCGCGGCGATGGAATCAGCAAGGCGATCGACCGCCCCTTCCAGCGCATCATTTTCGACTTCAAGATAAAAGGCCGTGCGGTACGGTGCCGTGCTGGCATTGTGGCTGCCGCCATGCATTTTCAGAAATTCGGACAGGCTATCTGGCTGCGGGTATTTTTTTGACCCCATCAGCGTCATATGTTCCAGATAGTGTGCAAGCCCAGGATGAGCGTCAGGATCTTCCAGCGATCCAACCGGCACCACTAATGCCGAAAGGGATTTCACCGCCTGCGGATCGGAGACCAGCAGTACGGTCATGCCGTTATCAAGACGAATAGCCTGATATTGACGGGTATCTTTTTCGCTTTTACGAATAGTTTCCTGAACGGGTTGCCAACCGGAGTCTGCCTGAGTGACGGGTACCCAGAGGGCGAAAAACAAAACAAACGCTTTAAACAAGGTGCTACCTCTTTATCACGGCTACATCATTAACACATTGCGCGCTGGACACGCCAACATCTCTTTATTGGGTACATCAGTCCGTGATAAGAAGTGCATCATAAATGAACACCTCATGCTGCGCAATTTTTATACAGCACTCAGGACTGATTAAATTTAAACAACGGCAGCAGGTAGCGCTGCGCCTCTTCCGTGATAGCCTCGAAGTACTCTGGCTCAAGGGTTCGCCATAAGCGCTGATACCAGACATCTTCACCTTCGCCACGCACCATCATGTTACCTTCATAGGCCTGCATAAATTTACTGCGTGCTTTCTGCAGCGAAGCCTCATCCGTTAACATCGCATCATTCTGCGCGTCATAACAGGCTTTTATCCACGCCCCGCCACTTTCCGGCAGTAACAGGAGCGGTTTGTTCATTCCCTGACGGTAGCCCTCAATGTACAAAGAGAGATGACCTAACGCCTGCTCGGCTTCCATCGGCGGGAAGCGCCATTCCCCCTCTTTGCGCACGAAAATCCGGCTTTCGCCTTTATGCCCACCCGCACTGTAGACAAGATGTTCCAGCCAGAGTTGCAATCCCTGCGAAACGCTCAGCATTGAGGGCCGCCAGCGCAGCAGCCCGTCCGGCTGAACCTGGGTTAACCAGCCCGTGAGCTGTACCCCGTTGCAGTTGAGATCGATTTCAATACTTTTCCCCGGCTGTCGGCACGCTCTCACGCGCTCCGCCAGAGCGGTCATCTCCTGACACTGCGCCTCCCAGACAATTTCCCCGAACGCGCCGTAGGGCAGCTGACCCGCAGCGCGGTAGCGGCGGTAAAGCTTGTCCGCATCTTCCTCTTCAACCAGCGCATTCAGCAGCTGCAGGTTTAACTGGTAGCGCTCAAGACCTTCCAGCGTAAACGGCTCTGCCTCAGGAATTTCGCTCTCTTCAGAGCGGAAGTTGACCTGCAGTCGTTGCTGGAAGAAGGCGCGCACCGGATGCGCCCAAAACCGCTGAAGCTGTTCGAAGGTCAGAGTGTCGATTGGGCGCGGATCAAGTTCCTGAATGAAATCGGTATGCGCACTTCCCTCTTTTTTCGCCGCCGGTAGCCACTCCTGTGCATAGCTCTGGCGCTCGCTGGCAATATAGTTCACCGGATCAAACGGCATGCGGCTGTGGAAACAGGTGATATGGGCTTTCACCCTCTGCTCGCTTTCATCGCAGTTGCGCGCTTCATCTCCCGGCAGGTAGTGGCTCTGGCCGATATAGTCCACCAGCTCCTGCACCAGTACAGAAGGGAAACGCTCGCTGTTGTCCTGAATGGAACGACCGATATAGCTGATATAGAGCTTACTCTGAGCGGAAATGAGCGCTTCAAGGAAGAGGTAGCGGTCATCATCACGGCGGCTACGATCGCCCCGTTTTGGGTTTGCGCTCATCAGGTCGAACCCCAGCGGCGGCAGCGCGCGCGGATACACACCGTCGTTCATGCCAAGCAGGCAGACCACCCTGAACGGGATAGAACGCATGGGCATCAGGGTGCAGATATTGACAGGCCCCGCCAGGAAACGCTGGCTGATTCGCTCCTGGTCAAGCCGCTGCGTCAGCTCATCCCGCAGCAGCGACAGCGGGATGGCCTCCTGATAGTGGGAATTCACGCCTTCATCGATGATAGCCTGCCACTGGGTTTCAATGAGCGCCATGGCCGCTTCGGTGTCATTGTCCGGCAGGAAGAAATCATTGAGTAACGCCCTGCAGACCGGGAGCCATTCTTCAAGTGGACGCGGCTGCAACAGCGCATATCGCCAGCGGTTAAGCTGCATTAATAGCGACGCTAAATGCCCCACCAGTTCAGCAATTAACCCGCTGGACTCATCGTAAGGCAGCACCTCATTCCACTCGCCCTGGCTGCTCTCCATGGCGTAGCCCAGCAGCATACGCGTCAGGCCAAATCGCCAGGTGTGCTGCCCGGTTGGGGGAAGCTCGAACTCCTGAACGTTATCGTCATCGATCCCCCAGCGAACGCCAGACTCATTCACCCACTGACGAAGGTAGCGCAGACCCTCTTCATTGATGTTGAAGCGTGCAGCCAGCACGGGAACATCCAGCAATGCCAGGACATCTTCGGAGATAAACCGGCTATCCGGCAGTGACAGAAGAGTGATAAACGCCTGCAATACCGGATGCGACTGACGGGCACGACGGTCAGAGATCGCGTAAGGCAGGTATCGCTCGCCCGTCGCGCTGCCAAAGACGGCCTGAATAAAGGGACTGTAGCTGTCGATATCCGCCACCATCACCACGATATCGCGTGGCGTCAGATCGGGGTCCTCCTGCAGCATCGCCAGCAGCTGGTCGTGAAGCACTTCGACCTCACGCTGCGGGCTGTGGCAAACGTGGATCGTGACGCTGCGATCGTCAGGATCCAGTTTTCGCTTATTATCGCTGCGTTCGAACTCGTTCGCCGTCACGCCCATGACGGCACGGTTTTCCAGATCCAGAATATCTAACTGAATATTATGCAGCAGGCTGTCCGGGGCGATCTCAACAAAGGCATCCACGTCACCTTCCCCTGAGGAAGTGATGTCTGAAAGCATATGAATGTAGTCACGCCCCAGCTTCCCCCATGAGGCAAGCAGCGGATTGGGCAGGTTCTGGATACCGTCTTCATCGAAAAGCTGCCCGGCAGTGGAGCCATCTTTAAACAGTGGGACGGCACGTTCTTCAAAGAGGCGCTTTCTTTGGCGGCTCACCAGCCGGGCAAGCCAGCGTTCGTCGAGGATATCCCCCCAGTATTGTCGGCATGGGTTGGTAAACAAAATATGGATATCAATATGCTTACCCAGCGCATTCAACGCCTTTAGATAGACAGGGGGTAATGCGGATATTCCGCAGATAAAAACGCGTGACGGCAGTCGGGCCGGGCGCTCCGACGCATTTTCAAGTATCGAGATAAACCGCTCGTAGAGATTGGCACGGTGCCACTTAGGCTGGCCCAGTTTCTCCGTATGCTCTACCAGCGCTTTCCACAGCGGGGCCTGCCATATTTGCGCCTCCGGCAGGCCTTCAACCAACTCGCCCGCTTCCCAACGAATTAACCAGTCAGAACGGTAAACAAGGTATTGGTCATAAAGATCGGCGGTGCGCGATGCCAGCTGGAACAGCTTGCGCTTGTCGGTATCGTCATTGAGGTAGTGACGCAGCATGGCGAATTCATCACGCTGCAGCATGTCCGGCAGCAGCGCCATCAGCTTCCAGCTCATGGCCTGCTTGTTGAAGGCGCTCTGCTCGGGGATGTCCGGCAACACGCGAACAAACATCTCCCAGATAAAGCTCGCGGGCAGCGGGAAATCAATATTCGCGGCTATGCCAAATTTACGGGAAAGCGACATTTGCAGCCACTGTGCCATACCGGTGCTCTGCACCAGCACCATTTCGGGCTCAAAAGGATCGTCAAGCCGCTCGCGCTCAACGATAAATTCCATCAGTGCTTCCAGCACATCCAGACGATTTGAGTGGTAGACCCTTAACATAGACGCTCCCGACTACTGGCTAACCGGGCAATGCAGACGCGTTATCTCACCGCGCCGCCCCAGAGGAGAAATTAGTGTAACCGTGATGCTGACACATCCTGCGAGCGTTGTCTGCCCCCGACTGGTCTGCCAGCCTGCGGGGAGAACATTTGTTGAGAGCTGAGACTGATTCCAGGCATGGTGCCAGAGCTGGCGATACTGGTTAAACACGCTAAACCGCGCCGCCAGCGCCCGGTGATAACCCGACAGAGCCGTCACGACGATCACCAGCAGCATCATCGCCAGCAGGACCTCAACCATGCTAAACCCTTTTTCTCGGCTCACGGCAGCTGACATAACGCGCTCTCCTTTAGTGGACAAAAATCACTCCAGCCGTGAGGCGAAAAGCGAATTTTCCCGTCGACAATCTCTCCTGCGCGCCAGAGCAGCAGGTCACTGTCTCCGGCAATCAGCAGCACACGCGCCTCACTCAGCTGGCGCAAACAGACTCGCCACGCCGATGTCTTTTTGCACTGAACCTGCAGCTCTGATGACCAGCCCTGAACCCGTCCCCACTCAAGCGCGGACTGTACCGTCGCCTGCTGCTGAAGCGAGCGGCTCTCGCCGCCAACGAGCGCGCTAAATGTTGTCAGCTGTTGATTGAGACCCGACAGGATCAGGGTACCGAGCACCAGTAAAAGCAGAACCAGGGCCAGTGAAGACATTCCGCGTTGACGATTCACAGGTTGTACCCCGTGACCGTATACAACGCCTGCCAGGGCTCCCCCTGCCCGCCTTTACGCATCGCGGCCAGTTCGATATTTACCTCTGGCGCAAAACCGGCATGTTCAACTTTGCTCACCACAAAGCGCGTGATTACCAGCCTGTCCGGGTCCGTGAGCTTTTCCCACCCTTTTCCTTCACACGACGTCGCCCCACGCTGGGTTTCCAGCGCGCCGGATTCCAGACGAAAACCGGTGCTGTCATTTTCTGATGCGCTGCTATCCCAGTTGCCGTTACTGTTGGCATCCCAGCGTACAATGACGCAGCCTCCAAGCCTCGCGGTCACCAGCGCCTGTCCCTGACAGTTTCCCGCGCAGTACCCCGCACGCTGAAGCTGCTTACCCAGGGCAAACAGGTGTTGCCAGACCTCTTCCTCCAGCTCTCTCTGGCCGGATTGCAGTAAGACTGCCCGCTGCAAGCCGGGTAAAAAACGCGATGCGCTTATCAGCAAAAGGCTGCTAATCGCCATGGCAATCAGCACTTCAGTCAGTGAGAAACCGCGCAGCCTCATCAACATGAACCTCCCTCAGAGACCTGACACATCCTGATGCGTCCTCCATTTGAGACAATAATCAGCCATGCTCCGGCACGGCTTTGAACGCGTATCCGCCCTGCCCACGCTGTATCCCTTAATCCATAAAACCCCAGCGACGGCGTGACCTCACTGACCTCGACCTCAGGCCAGGGCGGAATCAGCACAAAGGGACTCTCCTTCTTACAGCCCTGCACGGCAGAGCTCACCAGACAGTCCCCGCCTCCCACCCGCTGAAGGGTAATAAGATGGTCGCTGTTGTGCCGGTTGGCATGGTTGCGCAGAAACAGCAGGTAATCTCGCACCTGACTGGCGGTTTGCCACAGCCGCTGCTGTCGTTGCCAGCTGTCCCAGCCGTACAGACCTGAGGCGCTGAGGATAACGACAAGCGAAACGGCGACAAGCGTTTCGATAAACGTAAAACCGTTCTCTTTTTTCATACCGGGAGTGTGGCGAAGCGCCGTGAAGATGACGAGAGACGGATCCTCGTTTTACGAGGTGTTGTCCGGAGAATTGGGAGAGTTGCAGCGCGTTGCACGCTTTCTGGATAGCGCCTCGGGAAACGGAATAAAGGCGAAAAAAAACCGGCGCTAAATAGCACCGGTTGTGTCACGCTTTATCGCATCAGATAGCGACGGGCGCTTTGATGCCCGGATGTGGGTCGTAGCCCTCAATCTCGAAATCATCAAAGCGGTAGTCGAAGATTGATGCCGGTTTGCGTTTGATAATCAGCTTCGGCAGCGCACGCGGTTCGCGGGTCAGCTGGAGATGCGTCTGTTCCATATGGTTGCTGTAAAGATGGGTATCCCCACCGGTCCAGACAAAATCACCCACTTCCAGGTCGCACTGCTGCGCCATCATGTGAACTAACAGCGCATAGCTGGCAATGTTAAACGGCAGGCCGAGGAACACGTCACAGGAGCGCTGGTAGAGCTGGCAGGAAAGCTTTCCATCCGCCACATAGAACTGGAAGAACGCGTGGCACGGTGCCAGCGCCATTTTATCCAGCTCGCCGACGTTCCAGGCGGAAACAATGATTCGGCGCGAGTCCGGATCGTTTTTCAGCTGGTTCATCACGGTGGTGATCTGGTCAATATGGCGGCCATCAGGCGTTGGCCATGCGCGCCACTGCTTACCGTAAACCGGGCCCAGGTTGCCGTTTTCATCTGCCCACTCGTCCCAGATTGAGACGTTATTTTCGTGCAGATACGCAACGTTGGTATCACCTTGCAGGAACCAGAGCAGTTCATGAATGATCGAGCGCAGGTGGCAGCGCTTTGTCGTCACCAGCGGGAAGCCTTCTTGCAGATTGAAGCGCATCTGGTGGCCAAAAATGGAGAGCGTACCGGTACCGGTGCGGTCGTTTTTCGGCGTGCCCTCATCGAGCACTTTTTTCATCAATTCAAGATACTGTTTCATGGTTCCTCAGGAAATTTGTTGCTGTGGACGACGACGATACGCCCAAATCATCATAATGGCACCCGCGACAATCATCGGAATGGAGAGGATCTGCCCCATGCTGATGTACTGTACCCACTCGCCGGTAAACTGTGCGTCAGGCTGGCGGAAGAATTCGACGATGATGCGGAACGCGCCATAGCCAATCAGGAACAGCCCGGAAACAGCCCCCATCGGGCGCGGCTTGCGAATAAACAGGTTGAGGATGATAAACAGCACCACGCCTTCCAGCGCCAGCTCATACAGCTGAGACATATGGCGCGGCAGAACGCCGTAGGTATCGAAAATGGACTGCCACTCCGGATGCGATGGCAGCAGCGCGATGTCTTCTGCGCGGGAGCCCGGGAAGAGCATCGTGTACGGCACGCTCGGGTCGACGCGGCCCCACAGTTCACCGTTGATAAAGTTGCCCAGACGACCAGCGCCGAGACCAAACGGGATCAGCGGTGCGATAAAATCTGAAACCTGGAAGAAGTTGCGTTTGGTGCGTTTGGCAAAAATCACCATCACCAGAATCACACCAATCAGGCCGCCGTGGAAGGACATGCCTCCGTCCCAGACGCGGAACAGATAGAGCGGATCGTTCAGGAATACCGGGAAGTTATAGAACAGCACATACCCGATACGGCCACCGAGGAACACGCCGAGGAAGCCCGCATACAGCAGGTTTTCAACTTCGTTTTTGGTCCAGCCGCTGCCCGGACGGCTGGCGCGACGGCCAGCGAGCCACATGGCAAAAATGAAGCCCACCAGGTACATCAGACCGTACCAGTGAAGCGAAACAGGTCCTACTGAGAAAATGACCGGATCAAATTCCGGAAAATGCAGATAACCACTGTTCATCTGTCACCACAAGATGTTGTTATTCCGCTGAAAGTGGACAGCGGTAGAAATGCGATTCTGCTGTAAGCAGAGGCTCCAAAGTTGCGAATCATAGCACAAGGCGGGCGCGGAGGATGCGCCAGAGATGTAAAAGATGTGTATAGGGTTTTATGCGCGCTGGCGCCCTCACCCACAGGGAGAGGGCGAAAAACGATTAGCGGCCGCCGCGGATCAGACCGCCCATACCGCGTCGTTCCATAAACGCCGCGACCTGGTGGCGGACTTCCGTTGCCAGCTGCGCCTCAAGGCTGCGTTCAGCCAGCTCGCGGGCATCATTGATGTCGATATGGCGCAGCAGGTATTTCACGCGGGCGACGGCGCGACCGTTCATCGACAGATGGCGGAATCCCAGACCAATCAGGATCGCAACACACATTGAATCCCCGGCCATTTCACCGCACAGGCGTAAATCAATACCGTACTGCTCCGCTTCACGGGCGATCATCGCTAACGCGCGAATAATCGCCGGATGCAGGCTGTCGTAGATACTGGCGACGCGAGTATTGTTACGGTCGACGGCCAGGATATATTGCGTCAGGTCGTTCGTGCCGACAGAGATAAAATCAACACGGTTTGCCAGCTGCGGCAGCATAAAGACCATAGACGGCACTTCAAGCATCACACCAATCCGCGGTTTCGGGATCGCATAGCCGATCATCTCTTCCACTTCGCGGCCAGCACGTTCGATCAGCCGCCGGGACTCGTCGATCTCATCGATGCTGGTGACCATCGGCAGCAGGATGCTGAGATTGCCCGTCGCCGCGTTGGCGCGCAGCATCGCACGTACCTGGATCAGGAAGATCTCCGGCTGATCGAGCGTAATGCGGATCCCACGCCAGCCCAGGCACGGGTTTTCTTCGCTGATCGGCATATAGGGCAGCTGTTTATCCGCCCCGACATCCAGGGTACGCAGGGTGACAGGTTTGTCGTTAAACATCTGCAGCATCCCCTGATACTGTGCCACCTGCTCCTCTTCGGAGGGGAAACCACTCTGCAGCATGAACGGGATTTCAGTACGGTATAGGCCAATACCGTCGATGCGGCTGCCAAGCTTTTCTTCATGTTCAGGGCTTAAACCGGCGTTGAGCATGACTTTGATCCGCTCACCGCTCTTCAGCTGTGCGGGCAGGTTAACGTCATCTTCAGCCAGCTTGCTTAATTCATTCTCTTCGCTGATAAGACGCTGGTACTCCTGGAGCAGAACCGGCTCAGGATCGACCAGCAGCTCACCGCGATAGCCGTCGACCACCAGCGTACGTCGGTGCAGTACCGACGGCTGAATGTCCGCCCCCATAACGGTAGGGATACCCAGCGCGCGCACCATAATGGCGGCGTGTGAGTTGGCGGCACCATCACGCACCACCACACCGGCCAGCCTGTCCTGGGGCAGTTCAGCCAGCGTCGTTGCCGAAAGTTCGTCGGCAACCAGAACAAACCGTTTTGGCCAGGCATTTGGGCCCTGAATGGTGTCATCAAGATGGAAAAGCAGGCGCTGCCCCAGCGCGCGCAGATCGCCTGCCCGCTCTTTCAGGTAACCGTCGGTCAGTGCCGCAAACTGGTCGGCAAATTTTTCGATAACCTTCTTAACCGCCCACTCCGCGACCGAGCCTTTATCCACTTCCGCAAAAAGCTCACGACGCAGACGCGCATCGGAGAGCAGGTGCGAATAGAGGTCAAAGATCGCCGCCGTCTCTTTTTGCGCGCCTGCGGCGAAGCGCTTGCTGTAACGACGAAACTCATTCGCCGCCTCTTCCAGCGCAGCGGTGAGACGCTCGCGCTCAAGGGCTTCATCAAGCGTTGAGGCTTCGTAAACCTGCTCCATCAGCGGCAGCGTAGCGTCCATCCAGCCTTCCGCTATCGCCACGCCTGGCGATGCCGGAAGGGCACGAATGCGCGTATGGCGATACTGACCAAAAAGCGCGGCAAGCTGGGACTGGGAGAGGATCGCAGCCATCTGCGTGGCCAGCGTGACGAGGAAAGACTCCTCGCTTTCGTCGTACTGACGTAGCTCACGCTGCTGGACGACCAGCACGCCGAGCAGCTGGCGACGCTGAATGATCGGCACGCCAAGGAAAGCGCGGAAGCGCTCTTCTTTTACGGAAGGGATGTACTTAAAGCTGGGGTGTTTTTGTGCGTCAGCAAGGTTGATGGGTTCAGCCAGCCGCCCGACCAGACCCACGATACCTTCATCAAATGCGAGCGTTACGGTGCGTCCACGTGGTTTTTTCAAACCACGGGTTGCCATCAGGTAATAGCAGCGCCGATCGTGGTCGGCCAGATACACCGAACAGACCTCGGTTTCCATCGCAAGACAGATGTCGGTGACCAGAATATTCAGCGCCTCGTTCAGACGCGGCGCGCTGGCCACCTTCTCGACTATTTCTCGCAAGCGGGTGAGCATGATTTGCGTAGCTTAACCTCTTTTACGTCGCCAGGCAGGTGCGCTCTGCGGCTTAGGCGGGATCTCCTGAAGCTGCATTACCACACTTGCAAACTCTTTCATCACCCTACGGTAAACATCGCGTTTAAATGACACGACCTGACGAACAGGATACCAATAGCTCACCCAGCGCCAGCCATCGAACTCCGGCGTACTGCTGGTTTGCATATTGATGTCTGAATCGTTGCCCACCAACTGCAACAGAAACCACTTTTGTTTCTGGCCGATACAAACCGGCTTTGTGTCCCAACGCACCAAACGTTTCGGTAACTTGTAACGCAACCAGTTGCGGGTCGAAGCCAGGATGCGAACATCTTTTCGGCTTAAACCGACCTCTTCAAAAAGCTCCCGGTACATCGCTTGTTCTGGGGACTCTCCCGGATTGATCCCGCCTTGCGGGAACTGCCAGGAGTGCTGACCATATCGCCGGGCCCACATCACCTGGCCCTGACGATTACAAATTACTATTCCTACGTTCGGGCGGTAGCCATCGTCATCAATCACCGGACTACCCCAAACTAAACCTTATATATGAATGATTGTTTCACACTACAGGGAGGCGGTAAACCACTCTCTTACAGGGCTGCAACCTAATAACATTTGAATAACTCACAAATAAGTGCTGAGTTATAAACAGATGAGTGGCAGTGAAGGGAATTTTATTCACCTTTTCTGTGGATATAGTTGTGAAGAAGTGTCTGATTACCGATGAACAACCTTAAACGCTGCCATATCCCCTCTTTCACCTGAATTCAATAATGCAATTATTTTCATATAGTTAAATGTATTTCCATGAACACAAAACAGAATAGCGTGACGATCGTCACATCAGGGATCGTCGTGCTGATGAAAGATCGAACAGCGTCGGTTTTATCCACAGATTGTGCCAATAAGTTAGTCACAATTTGTTTGAAAATTCGATTTTCATCGCACGTCAAGGCTGTAAATTGAAACAGTAGTCAGGGTTATGCCCAGTTATCCCATTTTTCTGTGGATAACATGGTGTAAGATCCTGTTCATTGTCAGTGACCAGATTTGAACAACCGGTTTTCTGACTCGGGTGAAACGATTTCAAACCCATAAAAAAACCTATAAATCATACACATGGAATATTGGTACAGAAATAGTTAAACTCTATCCACAGGGGACAATTTCTTCGTTTATTTTTTAATCAAAAGGTTACCGTCATGCATCCGCTTACACCCTTGCTCTCACCGCCGTCCAGCGAGGGCCAGTTGCTCCAGCAGGCACAGCGTCTTGCGGGCTTTTCGCTTGGCGAGCTGGCGGCAATGGCAGGGCTTCCGATCCCGAAGGATCTTAAGCGGGATAAAGGCTGGATCGGCATGCTGCTTGAGCTGTGGCTGGGTGCGAGCGCAGGGAGCAAACCCGAGCAGGATTTTGCAGCACTTGGCGTGGAGTTAAAAACCATCCCAATAGATAGCCAGGGCAAGCCGCTTGAAACCACCTTTGTCTGCGTTGCGCCATTAACCGGCAACACCGGCGTGACGTGGGAAACCAGCCACGTTCGCCACAAGCTGAAGCGCGTGTTGTGGGTACCGGTTGAAGGCGAGCGACAGATCCCCCTGGCCGACCGTCGCGTTGGCGCGCCGCTGCTTTGGAGCCCGAACGAGGATGAAGAGCATCAGCTTCGGCTGGACTGGGAGGAGCTGATGGACATGATCGTTCTTGGGCAGGTAGAGCGCATCACCGCCCGACACGGAGAAGTGTTACAGCTGCGTCCGAAAGCGGCCAACAGTAAAGCGCTTACCGAGGCCATCGGCGCACAGGGTGAGCCGATACTGACGTTGCCGCGCGGTTTTTATCTTAAAAAGAATTTCACCAGCGCGCTCCTGGCACGTCATTTCCTGTTAAAAACATAGTTTTTTACTTATTTTGCGAGCTCTCAAACATAATCGACTGCTTTTTAAGATTTTACTGCTTCCTCAAGTCGCCATATCGGGTTAATACTAGATTATGATTTGATACGCGCCAGATGAGGACGATAACGATGAAAAAATGGGCAGTGTTAGTTTCAGCAGTCGGTTTAGCGTTTGCCGTATCGGGCTGTAGCAGCGATTACGTCATGGCGACAAAAGACGGTCGAATGATCCTGACCGACGGCAAACCCGAAGTTGACGATGATACCGGTCTGGTCAGCTACCGCGACCATGAAGGCAATAAAATGCAGATCAATCGCGACGAAGTATCGCAAATTATCGAGCGATAAACAGAGAGAGGTCAGTCGCTTGCTGACCTTTTTGATTTTTTTCTTCCCCTTTTGCTTCCCCTCTGCCATGTTTATATTCCTTTGTCGGGCACGCCCTGACGCGGTCTATAAGTCTACTGAGGAAGCCGGCTATGCATTATCACCGTATCCCCCACAGCGCTCTGGAAATAAGCCAACTGGGGTTGGGCACGATGACATTTGGTGAACAAAACAGCGAAGCCGATGCCCATGCACAACTCGATTACGCCGTCAGCCAGGGGATTAACCTGATTGATGTCGCGGAGATGTACCCTGTTCCGCCACGTCCGGAAACGCAGGGACTTACCGAAACCTACGTCGGTAACTGGCTGGCAAAACACGGCAACCGTGAAAAGCTGGTGATTGCCTCAAAAGTCAGTGGCCCCGCACGCAACAACGATACCGGGATCCGCCCGAATCAGATCCTCGATCGCAAGAATATCCGCGCCGCACTGGACGCCAGCCTGAAGCGCCTGCAAACCGACTATCTCGATCTGTATCAGGTGCACTGGCCTCAGCGCCCAACCAACTGCTTTGGTAAGCTCGGCTACACCTGGAATGAGAGCGCCCCCGCCGTGACGCTGCTGGAAACGCTGGAAGCGCTGACCGAATGCCAGCGCGCGGGAAAAATCCGCTATATTGGCGTCTCTAACGAAACGGCCTTTGGGGTCATGCGCTATCTGCACCTGGCGGATAAACACGATCTGCCGCGTATCGTGACTATTCAGAACCCGTACAGCCTGCTTAACCGCAGCTATGAAGTGGGTCTGGCCGAAGTGACGCAGTATGAAGAAGTGGAACTGCTCGCCTACTCCTGTCTCGGCTTCGGCACGCTGACGGGGAAATACCTGAACGGTGCGAAACCGGCCGGGGCGCGTAACACCCTCTTTAGCCGCTTTACCCGTTACAGCGGCGAGCAGACGCAGAAAGCCGTTGCCGCCTATGTGGATATCGCGAAGCGTCACGGTCTTGACCCTGCGCAGATGGCGCTGGCCTTCGTGCGTCGTCAGCCGTTTGTTGCCAGCACCCTGCTGGGCGCGACCACGATGGAGCAGTTGAAAACCAATATTGCGAGTTTCAATCTGAACCTGAGTGAAGAGGTGTTAGCGGAGATTGAAGCGGTGCATCAGGTTTATACGTATCCCGCACCGTAATAAAAGCAAAACGGCAACGCACGTTGCCGTTTTTAGGGTTTGCTCCCTCTCCCTGTGGGAGAGGGCCGGGGTGAGGGCATCAGGCCGCACTTATCAGCGGCGACGTTGCCAGATCCACAAACCCGCAATCGCCAGCGCAAACAGCCCGCCAAACCCGACGCCAATCCCCACCACCGGCACACCCACTTTTACCGCCAGCGAGTAGAGCCCCAGCATTAGCAGCATCGCCAGGTTTTCCCCCAGGTTTTGTACCGCGATGGCATTGCCTGCCCCGACGGTCTGTTTGCCCCGCTCCTGCAGTAACGCGTTCAGTGGCACCACGAAGAAACCGCCCAGAATACCAATCAGGATGAGGAGGACATACGCGGGCAATAACGCATGCTGCAGCGAGAAGATCAGCACCACGACGCCAATCAGGATCCCTGCGGGCATGCAGCGTGCTACCGTCTCGAGCGTTACCAGCTTCGCCGCCGCGCCTGCCCCCACCACAATGCCGATGGCCACCATCGCATTCAGATAGGTCGGCGTCGCGTTGTCAGTAATCCCCAGCGCCACCGGCACCCACAGGACCAGCAGGAAGCGCAGCGTGACGCCCGCACCCCAGAACATACTGGTCCCCATCAGGGAAAAACGCGTTTCACCGTTACGCCACAGCACGCGGCAGGCGGTAAAGAAGCTGCCGGTCATCGGTTTAAAGCGCCAGGATTGTCCCGGGCGAGCCACCGGCAGCTTAGGAATAAACAGGTTCGCCACGACCGCCCCGCCATACACCGCCGCGCATACGCCCAGTGCCGCCAGGACATGCCAGTCGGCCAGCACACCGCCAGCGACGGATCCAAGCAGGATAGCGGCAATGGTTGACGACTCCATCAGACCGTTGGCTTTCACCAGCTTATCCCCGGTGGTCAGCTCGCCGAGAATGCCATACTTCGCCGGGGAGTAGGCGGCGGCGCCAATGCCCACCAGCGTATAGCCAATAAACGGATTGAAGCCAAAGCAAATGCTGGCCGCACCCAGCAGCTTGAGGCCATTGGCAAACATCATCACCCGACCTTTCGGGAAGCTGTCCGCCACCTGCCCGACGAACGGAGCAAAGATAATGTAAGCGCCCACAAACACCATCTGCAGGATCGGCTGACTCCAGTCGGGGTAAAACTCGGCTTTCAGCAGCGCCAGCGTGGCAAACAGCAGCGCGTTATCACCGAACGCAGAGAGAAACTGTGCGGCGATGACGGCCATCATGCCTTTCGATCTGAGCGATGTGTTAGTGTGTACTGACTCACGCATTTTGCTGTTCCGCCTCTTCAACCATGCCTTTCAGGGTCACGAAATCGGGCTTCCCGCTACCCAGCACAGGGAGCTGTTTCAGGTAGCGAATATCGCGCGGCACCGCCAGTTCAGGGATACCGTGTTCACGCGCATAGCTCAGTAACCTGTCGCGCTTAAGCTCACCGTCGGTCGTAAACAGTACCAGCGCCTCACCTTTGCTGGCATCGCTCTTCACCACCGTTGCATGCATCTTATCCGCGGACACGGCCGTCGCCAGCTGCTCAACCATTTCCAGAGAGACCATTTCACCGGCGATTTTGGCGAAGCGTTTCGCGCGTCCTTGAATCTGTACAAAGCCCTGTTCATCAAAACGGACAATATCGCCGGTGTCGTACCAGCCGGTTTCAATCTCGCCGTTGACGTTTTCCGCTGTGGGCACCTCCAGCACGCCCGGGTTTTCCACGCGCAGATACCCGTTCATCACGTTTGGCCCTTTCAGCTGCAAACGGCCACCGTCCTCAATGCCCGGCACGGCCAGCAGACGCGCATCCATTCCCGGCAGAATTCGGCCAACCGTACCCGGTTTCGCCGCCATCGGCACGTTAATCGAGACCACGGGCGCACACTCGGTCACGCCATAGCCTTCGAGAATGCGCAGGCCAAACTTGTCCTGCCAGATCTGACGCGTGCTCTCCTGCAGTTTTTCCGCACCGGCCACCACATACCGCACGCGATAGAAGTCATACGGATTGGCGAAACGCGCATAGTTGCCGAGGAACGTTGAGGTGCCGAACAGGACGGTGCAGTTACGGTCATACACCAGCTCCGGCACAATCCGGTAATGCAGCGGGCTTGGATAGAGGAACACTTCTGCGCCGGTCAGCAGCGGCGTAAACAGCCCCACCGTCAGGCCAAAGGAGTGGAACAGCGGCAGCGCCGACATAAAACGGTCATCCGCGGTAAAGTCAGCAATGCTTTTGATCTGCTCAACGTTCGCCAGAATGCTCTTGTGGCTGTGGACGACGCCTTTCGGGTTGCCCTCCGATCCCGACGTGAAGAGGATAATGGCGTCATCTTCCGGCTGCTGTTTGACCTGCGCCAGACGCGGCACCAGCAGGTGAGCAAAAATCCACAGCTTGTCGCCGGTGGTCACGTCGGCTTTCAGATCCTCCAGGAAAACCCAGCGTACCTGGGTGAGCTGCTCGGGAAGATGCCAGAGCTTGCCTTTGTCCAGGAACTGACGAGAGGTAAAGACGGTATTAATCTGGGCAGCGGTGATGGCGCTGGTCAACCCTTTCACCCCCGCCGTGTAGTTCATCATCGCCGGGATCCGGCCCCGGGAAACCGCGCCGAAAATCACCGCCGCGCTGATGCCCGCGTTAGGCAGCATCAGGCCAATCTTTTCGCCCTTTTTGCTGTACTTCTCCAGAATGCGGCCCACAAACAGGGTCTTGGTCAGCAGTTTGCGATAGGTATCCGGGGTAAAGTTGATGTCTTCGATGCAGTTTTTCTTCGCGCCATAGCGGTGCTGCGCGGAAAGCAGAGATTCGTACAGCGTTTCGCGCGGACGCACGGCCATGCGCGCTTCCATCATAATCTGGTGCAGCATTTCCCCGGCTATTTTTCGGCGATCGCGGGCACGCGGCGCGTCGGGCATCGGTAACGACGTTGGCGGCAGAATATGCAGCGTGATTTTGGGGAACAGACGCTGCTTCACCAGTCCCTTCAGACGGCTGAAATGGCTCAGCTCTGCGCCTTCAATTCGCAGCGGCACCACGGTCGCTTTTGACTTCGCCGCGACAAACCCCGCACCGTCGTAGATTTTCATCAGCGAACCGGTCACGGAGATACGCCCTTCCGGGAAAATGACCACCGGACGCCCCTGCTCGACCAGACGCACCAGATGCTTAATCATCATCGGCTTTGTCGGGTCAAGCGGCACAAAATCAATCAGCGGCGTGAGCCAGCGCATGTACCACTGCTGGCTGATGGAGGTATAGACCGCAAATACCGGGCGCACGGGCAGAAACAGCGCCAGCAGGATACCGTCTATAAAGGAAACATGATTTGGTGTGATAAGAACGCGTTCGCCACGAAGCGCCTGGGCATCACCAGTGACGCGGATGCGAAAGAGAATACGGAACAGTGTACGGAAGAACCCAAATAGCATCTCAACTCCCTTTGCCAGCCAGTGTGGAGGGTTGATAGTAAATGGTGGCAGATTACACGAGAAGTGATACGGGAGCGACAGCAAAAGTGGAGGCGAAAAAAAACCTGCGCATCCGCGCAGGTTGGTGCAAGAGATGAGTACGAAACCGTACTAAGAATTCTCACCAATCAATACCTCTGGGATCTCAACTGTATCAATCTCATTAACATCCTCGCCATCGGACAATCGCAACAGCCTGAGGCAAAGTGTAACCAAAGGTTCAGATTGACATTCTTCAGACATGACTGCGCGTGTAACGATTACACCGCCAGGGTTGTTCTGCGTCACGTTTGTGGAGAGCGGAAATCCGCTCCCCTTGAATGCGCGCCGCTTTTCCGCAACACTATTTGGTGTGTAAACGCTTACCCCCAATAAGAAGGTAATGAATGGCGACAATAAAGGATGTGGCCCGTCTGGCAGGTGTGTCGGTGGCAACCGTCTCCCGTGTGATTAACGACTCCCCAAAAGCCAGTGACGCATCACGCCAGGCGGTACAAAGCGCCATGGAATCCCTGAACTATCATCCCAATGCCAATGCCCGCGCGCTCGCCCAGCAGTCCACAGAAACCATTGGTCTGGTGGTAGGAGATGTCTCCGATCCCTTTTTCGGCGCGATGGTGAAAGCCGTTGAGCAGGTTTCTTATCAGACAGGCAATTTTTTGCTGATCGGCAATGGCTATCATAATGAACAAAAAGAACGCCAGGCCATCGAGCAGCTGATCCGCCACCGCTGCGCGGCGCTGGTAGTACACGCCAAAATGATCCCGGATGCCGAACTGATTCATCTGATGAAGCAGATCCCCGGGATGGTCATCATCAACCGCATTATTCCCGGCTTTGAGAAACGCTGCGTGGCGCTCGACGACCGCTACGGCGCGTGGCTTGCGACCCGTCATCTGATTCAGCAGGGCCACACCCGGATTGGCTATCTCTGTTCAAACCACCCGATTTCTGATGCAGAAGACCGTCTGCAGGGCTACTACGATGCCCTGCGCGAAAACGGACTGCCGTGCAATGACCGCCTGGTGGCCTATGGCGAACCGGATGAGAGCGGCGGTGAACAGGCCATGACCGAGCTGCTGGGTCGCGGACGGAATTTCACGGCGGTTGCCAGCTATAACGACTCGATGGCCGCAGGGGCAATGGGGGTGTTGAATGACAACGGGATTGAGGTACCGGCAGAAATTTCGCTGATAGGCTTCGATGACGTGCTGGTCTCTCGCTACGTGCGCCCGCGTCTGACCACCGTGCGCTACCCGATTATCACCATGGCAACGCAGGCCGCCGAGCTGGCGTTAGCGCTGGCTGAACAGCGCCAGCCGCCGGAAATTACGCATCTGTTTAGCCCGACGCTGGTTCGCCGTCACTCCGTTGCCTCTCTTGCGGAAGCGCAAAGCGAATAACGGTAGAGGTGAACCCGCGTGTTGGGGTATTCCAGCCCATCACCGATATACTGCCAGCCGTAACGTTCGTAAAAGTCGCGGCAGGCAGACCACAGATGCAGCTCGGTGTACCCGGCCTGCGCGGCATACGCAATAACATGCTCCTGAAGCTTCCCCGCGAGTCCTTTTCCTCGCGCCGCCTCATCCACGTACAACGCCGCCAGCCAGGGATAAAGATCCTGACGCGTGATGAGATCGCAGCGCCATAATCCGACGGTGCCCAGAAGACGTTCATCCTCAACGGCAATAAACGTCATCGGCAGCGCGTCAGGCGTCTGGCTGTGATCGATAACGCTCTGGAAAAATTCACGCGGCAGGCCGTCACCGAAGGCCTGCCAGATCCAGTCGATCACCTGCTCCGCAAACTGCGGCGCGGCGTACAGCGGGAGGATCTTCATATCAGTTTCCCCTGAAAAAGAGGAACTGACTCAAACAGATAACCGTCGAAATCCGGCGCATCTTCATCAGACAGCTCCAGCAAACTTTTTTTCACATTTTCCAGATGCTGGAACATGGCCTGCCAGGCCCCCATCACGTCGCGACGGCGCAGGGCAGCAAGAATGGTTTGCCGGTCGCCGAGCCACTTCAGGCGATACGCACGACTGGCAATATGGACGTTAAACTGCTGCCACAGCGGGCTGCTGTCCATGTGGTGCCAGATACTTTCCACTGTTGCCAGCAGCATCTGATTTTGCGTTGCGCCCGCCAGCACCAGGTGAAACATCTTGTTGTTGTCCTGGCTGTTGTCGTCCGCGGCGATGGCGCGCTGCTCCTGCTCGATGATGCGGCGCAGATTATCGATATCCGCCCGCGTCGCCATTTTGGCGGCAAAAGCTGCGATGTTGCTTTCGAGCAGCTGGCGAGCCTGCAAAATCTCAAACGGGCCCACGTCGCTGTTAAGGAAACGCTCTTCCTCATTTTCATGTTCGTCGGGGATGCGCATGACGTAAACACCCGAGCCCTGACGGATATCCACCGTGCCCTGTAGCTCCAGCATCAGCAGCGCCTCGCGCACGATAGTGCGGCTTACGCCATAGGTCTCGGCAATGTTGCGCTCCGGCGGCAGGCGCGACCCAACGGGATAATGCCCCTGGATAATTTGCGCCCGTAAATCCTCGCCAATTTCCTGGTACTGTTTTTTTTCCGGCAGGATGACAGCCTTATCCACGTTTTCACCTGTTTTTTCAGTTAATGCGCAGGCCGGGCGTCCTCCCGGCCAGTTTGTACGCTATTTTATCAGAACGCTTACTTCCATTCATCGTCAACGCTGAGCGTCAGGACGCGTTCATCCCGCAACTGCCTGAACCAGGATGCCGATTTTTTGGCGCGCCGGGCGCGGTTATCCTCCAGATCAATCTCAATCAGACCATAGCGATTTTTAAAGGCGTTCATCGGCGAGACGTTGTCGGTAAAGGCCCAGAGCATATAGCCGTGGCAGTTCGCCCCCTCCTCGCGCGCCAGCAGCGTGTAGTAGAGGTGCTCGCTGATAAAATCGATCCGGTACGTATCTTCGATAACGCCGTCACGGTTGCGGAACTGCGCTTCGTTTTCAACGCCCATTCCGCTTTCCGCCACGAACCAGTCGATATTGCGGTACTCCTTTTTAATCCGCATCGCCATGTCGTAGATAATGCGCGGATAAATCTCCCAGCCGCGGGATCTGTTCATCCGTCGCCCCGGGAGCTCAAACGGCTCGTAGTAGTATGCCGGGTGGAACGGGGTCTCCGGATGCCAGGCGCGGGAAGGCGCTTTTACCCGGTGCGGGTAGTAGAGGTTGATCCCTAATTCGTCGACGGTGTTGTCGGCAATCAGCGCCAGTTCGTCATCCGTATAGGCCCACGCCACCTGGTGCTGCTCCAGCAGGGTAAAGAGCGCCTGCGGATAGCGCCCGTGCACCAGCGGGTCGAGAAAGACACGGTTGTAGAAGAGATCGTACATCTCCGCCGCCCGCACGTCGTGCGGCGCACGCGAGCGCGGATAGGTCACTTCCGGGTTGAGAATACAGCCTACGGAGCCTTTATACCCTTTCTCCCGAAACAGCTTCACAACCTTCGCCGTCGCCAGCACCTTGTGGTGATTCCACTGCATCCAGGTGCCGGTGTTCTGCTCGTACGGCCAGCGCAGCGCATCCAGATAAACGCGGGTCTGCACCACAATCGGCTCATTGAAGGTAAACCAGCGGGTGACGCTGCCGTGAAAGCGTTCAAACACCTTTTCCGCGTAGCGGACAAACAGTTCAACCACATGCTTCGACGCCCAGCCGCCGTATTTTTCAAGCAGCACGCCTGGAAGCTCGTAATGCTCAAGGCAGATCATCGGTTCAATACCCTGGCGGTGCATTTCATCGAACAGGGCGGCGTAATACGCGGCGTACTCCTCATCTATCGTCACGTTTTCATAGTCGGTCAAAAACCGTGACCAGTTTATCGAGGTCCGGTAGTGCGTCAGCCCCGCCTGCTTCATCAGGGCTACATCTTCGCGGAAGCGGTTGATAAAATCGGTCGCCACCGCCGGCCCATAGCCGTTGTGCCAGACGTGACGATCGTTTTTGTACCAGAGATCGATCCACGAATCCTGGCCCGGTTTTTTGCCGCTCCAGCCTTCGGTTTGCCAGGCTGACGCCGCTGCGCCGAGAATAAAATCCTGCGGCAGGGTTATCTTTTTTATGCTCATCATCACCTCAGGCGTTATCGGTAGCTTGCTGCAGCGCGGCCTGATCCGCACGGCGTGAGGCAATCTTCACAAACGGCAGATAGATAATGACGGCAGTGACAATGCAAATAAGCTGAGTTATCACTGCCCCCATTGAGCCTGCGGTGGAAAGCCAGGCGTTAATCAGCGGCGGTGTGGTCCAAGGCACCATCACGACGGCTTTGCCGGCAAAACCGGTTACCGTCGCAAAGTAACCGATAGAGCCAGTAACCAGCGGCGTAATGATGAACGGAATGGCAAGGATCGGGTTGAGCATGATTGGCATACCGAAGATCACCGGCTCGTTAATGTTGAAAATGCCGGGGCCAATAGAGAGCTTGGCGATCTCCTTCATCTCTTTACGTTTGGTGGCGATCATCACCGCGATCAGCAGGCCGATGGTCAGCCCTGACCCCCCGATGCTCATATACACGTCCCAGAACGGCATAGTGATGATGTTCGGCACCTCTTTGCCCTGCTCAAAGGCGCTCATGTTAACGGTGATCGCCCCCAGCAGCAGCGGCTCGCGGATCGGCTTGATCATCTGGTTGCCATGAATTCCAATCACCCAGAATAGCTGGGCGACAAACATCAGCAGCAGAATGCCCGGCAGGCTTTGCACCACGCGCTCCAGCGGCTGCTGCACCACCTGGTAGACCGCGTCGTAGAGATACATGCCGGTAAGCTGGTGGAAAACGAAGCCAAACGTGGCAATCGCCGTGGTGGTGATAATCGCCGGGATCAGGGCCGAGAACGATGCCGCCACGTTAGGCGGTACGGTATCCGGCATCTTAATCTTCAGCCCCTTGCGGTTTTCCAGCCAGCAGTAGACCTCGACGGAGAGAATGGCGATAAACATGCCGAGGAACAGGCTGCGGGTGTCGGAGAACTGGCGCAGCAGCACGTCTTTCACCACGTGCATTTCGCCGTCCACCAGCATTTCCACGGTGGTCGGCGTCACGCAGATGAAGCAGATCACCGCCAGCAGGCCGGGGAACAAGGATTTGATCCCGTTAATCCGCCCCAGCTCCACGCCAATCAAAAACACCGCGCCGATGTTGAGGAAGTTGAGCGTGGCGTAGTTTAACGCACTGGTGATCGGCTTTAGCGCGGCGAGAAACGACAGCGACTGGAAACTCGCCAGGCCGTTTTTCGGATCCAGCACCATGTTGGAGATCAGCACGGAGAATGCCCCAACGATGATGACCGGCATTAAGGTAATAAAGGCAGACTTGATCGCCATGATGTAGCGATAGCTGTTGAATTTGGTGGCAAAACTGCCCAGAGCGTCGATCAGTTTTTCCTGTAATGCCATAGGGTAATACCTCAGTAAAAGGGCTTTTATTGAATAAGGTGTACAGCCGGATACTATTGGCATACCAAAAATAGCTTTATGGGGCTTTCCGTTCTGTGATTAAGCTCTCAACGGAGCAAGAGGTATTCCAGATGAGTATTTTTGACCATTTTGGCATGCCACTTAACGACGATAATTCCGTGCTGTCAGGTCGTTGCCAAAAAGCGTGATCGTGGCGGAGTTTTTGCGCTTCCCGCATCGCTTATACGGCGTAAGCTCTGTGTTAAACTGCAGATCATTACGTGAAAGCAGGAATGTAGAATGGTAACAATGCTGGATGTCTCACTGCGCGCGGGCGTGTCTAAGGCCACGGTATCGCGCGTGCTGAACGGCACGGGTCAGGTTAAAGAGAGTACGCGTCAGCAGGTGTTTGCGGCGATGGAAGAGCTGGGCTATCGGCCGAACTTTCTCGCGCGCTCGCTGGCTAACCAGACCAGCAACAGCATTGGTCTGGTCGTCTCGACCTTCGACGGCTTTTACTTTGGCCGCCTTCTCCAGCAGGCGTCGCGGCAGACCGAAACCCACGGGAAACAGCTTATCGTCACCGACGGTCACGACGCGCCGGAACAGGAAGAACAGGCGGTGCAGATGCTCGCCGATCGCCAGTGCGATGCCATCGTGCTTTATACGCGCTATATGAGCGAAAAAGCGATCATCAAACTGATGAACACCGTAAAAACACCGCTGGTGGTCATTAACCGTGAAGTGAGCCAGGCGCCGGATCGCTGTGTGTTCTTCGAACAGCAGGATGCCGCGTTTAAGGCCGTGGATTATCTGATCGAACAGGGCCATCGGGAGATCGCCTGTATCACCGTCCCGATCCATACCCCAACCGGAAAAGCGAGGCTGATGGGCTATCGCAAGGCGCTGGAAAAGCACGGCATCCGTCTGGACGAGCGTCGGATAAAGTACGGCGATGCGGGAATGACCGGGGGATATGAGCTGTGCAAGGAATTGATTGCCGACGGTGTATCGTTTAGCGCCCTGTTTGCCTGTAACGACGATATGGCGCTGGGCGCGTCCAAAGCGTTACACCAGGCGGGGCGTAAAATCCCGCAGGATATTTCACTGTTCGGCTTTGACGATGCCCCTAGCGCGAAATGGCTGGAACCTGCGCTCTCGTCGGTTTATCTGCCCATCGACAATATGATTGTCACGGCCATCGATCAGGCGATCCGGCTGGCAAAAAACCAGCCGGTCGATACCATCCCACCGTTTACCGGCACGCTGGTCTTACGCGATTCGGTCACGACGGGGCCGTACTTACATCAGATGAGCTCTAACGCCAGCAGTTCCTGAATGGTCTGGCGGCGGCGGATTAACCGCGCCTTGCCGTTATCAAACAACACTTCCGGCAGCAGCGGGCGGCTGTTGTAGTTAGATGACATAGACGCCCCGTAAGCACCGGTGTCGTGCAGCACAAGATAATCACCCGGTTTGACCTCTGGCAGCGCGCGGGTCTCCACTTTGCCGCCCTCCTGCTGGGTAAACACGTCACCCGATTCGCACAGCGGCCCCGCAACGACCGTCTCAACGAGTGGTGCCTGCGATAAATCGCGGCCGTCGGCAGCCAGGGCGGTAATGTGGTGATAGCTGCCGTACATGGACGGACGCATCAGATCGTTAAAGCCTGCGTCAATCAATACGAAGTGGCGAGACCCCATCTCTTTCACGCTGCGCACCTGCGAAACCAGCACGCCGGCTTCCGCCACCAGGAAACGACCCGGCTCAATTTCCAGTTTCACCGCGTGGCCCAAATGCGCGGCGATTTGATCGCGCGCTGCGCTCCACAGACCGTAATAGTGATCGGTATCGATCGCCTCTTCGCCCTCGCGATAAGGAATGGAGAGACCGCCACCGGCAGAGATCGCCTCCAGATCCTGACCGAAGTCGACAACCTGGCGCACCATCGCGCCGCACACCTGCTCCAGGTGGCCGTAATCGACGCCAGAGCCAATGTGCATATGAATCCCCACCAGCTTCAGGCCGTAGCGCTGTAATACCGCCAGCGCGGCAGGCATATCGGCATACCAGATCCCGTGCTTGCTGTTTTCGCCGCCGGTGTTAGTTTTTTGGCTGTGGCCATGACCAAAGCCCGGGTTCACGCGCAGCCAGACGCGATGGCCGGGTGAAACCTCGCCCAGTTGCTCCAGCATATCCACAGAGCCGGCATTCACCGGGATCTGCAGCTCGTGGACGCGCGCCAGCGTCGCATCGTCGATCACATCGGCGGTAAAGACGATCTCGTCACCGTCGGCTTTCGGATCGTATCCGGCCGCCAGCGCGCGCTCGATTTCGCCGAGTGAAACGGAGTCCACCTTCACGCCCTGCTCACGCATCAGGCGCAGAATGTGGATATTGGAGCAGGCCTTCTGGGCAAAACGCACCACGTCAAACTGATGCAGGGCGGCGATCTTCTCGCGAACGATCTGCGCGTCGTAGACCCACACCGGGCAGCCAAATTCGGCGGGCAGGCGCAGCAGGTTGTCGGCGTTCAAATCGGTATCAGTCTGGTTCAGCGGGCGTGGCATGGTCTTCTCCGGGTAAATGCGTTTTCATGATTACGCCACAGCACGAAGAGAATAAAAAATATCGTTTTATCGCGAGTCTATGCAAAAATGATATGGTCAGTTCTCTGCTTTCAGGTGCCCTATGCCCGCCGTCAATTTACGCCATATCGAGATTTTTCACGCCGTGATGACCACCGGTAATCTCACCGAAGCCGCACAGATGCTGCATACCTCGCAGCCGACGGTGAGCCGCGAGCTGGCGCGCTTCGAGAAAGTGCTGGGGTTGAAGCTGTTCGAACGTACCCGGGGCAGGCTTCACCCGACGGTACAAGGGTTACGCCTGTTCGAGGAAGTTCAGCGCTCCTGGTACGGGCTGGACAGAATAGTGAGTGCCGCGGAAAGCCTGCGCGAGTTTCGTCAGGGCGAGCTGTCGATCGTCTGCCTGCCCGTCTTTTCGCAATCCTTTTTGCCGATGCTGCTGCAACCCTTTCTGGCCCGATACCCGGAGGTCAGCCTCACCATCGTGCCTCAGGAATCACCTCTGCTTGAAGAGTGGCTTTCGGCTCAGCGCCATGATTTAGGCCTGACCGAAACCCTCTCCACGCCAGCGGGAACGGCGCGCACGGAGTTGCTCTCGTTAGATGAAGTGTGCGTTCTGCCCGCCGGGCATCGGCTTGCCGGTAAGGCGGTGCTTACACCGGAGGATTTCCGCGGGGAAAACTACATCAGCCTGTCGCAGACCGACAGTTATCGACAGCTGCTGGATACGCTGTTTGCCGAGCATCAGGTCAAACGCCGAATGGTGGTAGAAACGCACAGCGCGGCCTCGATTTGTGCGATGGTACGCGCAGGCGTCGGCGTCGCGGTGGTGAATCCGCTCACGGCGCTGGATTATGCGGAAAGTGGGATTGTTGTACGTCGGTTTAGTGTCTCAGTTCCTTTCACCGTTAGCCTAATCCGCCCACTGCATCGTCCGGCATCGGCGCTGGTGGAGGCGTTCAGTGAGCATCTGCAAGGAGGGTTAAGTCTATTGGCTGGCCAGCTAAATAGGATGTTGAATCAGACGCCCCACTGAACAGCGGGCGTCTGAAAACTCAGTTAAAACGTTTCGCGATGGCCGCAACACGCTCGCCGAATTTCACAGCGGTTTGCAGATCGCCACTGGCAATGGCGCCAGCATCAGCATCTGATGGAGACTGCACCAGCAAACCGACTGAACCGCCCAGATTATTAATATCCTGACGGGTTGCCGCGAGAGTATTTGACGGCGGCAGCCCCAGGCTCACCCAAATCCCACCGTGCTGAGAGGCCAGCGTTTGCAGGTATTGCAACGACACCTGCTTATCACCGTTCAGGCTGGCGCTGTTGCTGAAGCCCGCGAAAACTTTGTCCTGCCAGCTACGCACGAACCAGGCTTTTGAGGTCGCATCAGCGAATTTCTTAAACTGCCACGGTACGCTTCCCATGTAGGTTGGCGCGCCAAAAATAATCGCTCTGGCATCGTTAAGTTTTTGCCAGTCGCTTTCCTGAATATCGCCATTGCTGTCAATGGCGATCAGCTCAGCCTGCGCGCCCTCGGCGACTGTTTCAGCAACGCGTTTGGTGTGGCCGTAGCCAGAATAATAGATAACTACAACGCTCATGATAGATCTCCTGATGCAATATTGCCTTGTGAGTCAAACGATTAAGACGACTTTAAAATTGCTCTGCGAGCCCGTTGCCATTTTCGGTTCCCTGGTATCAAATAGAAACCTTACGTCGTTTTATACACGCAAACATTCACGGGCGTAAGAAGGCACCTTTATCTCACCTGGTTACCTCGAGGGAACCACCATGACCCAAACAGCAGTTCTGAAAAAGGAGATGCCTCCTTACAACGTGTTCGATGAACGCTGCCCGACCCGCGGCGTGCTGGCGCGTATCGCCGATAAGTGGGCACTGTTAATTCTTGCGCGCCTTGAGAATGGGCCGATGCGCTTTAGTCATCTTCAACGTGATATTCAGCGAATCACCAAAAAGGTGCTGACCCAGTCTTTACGCAAACTGGAACGTGATGGGCTGGTGTCGCGAAAGATATTCGCCACGGTACCTGTAACCGTCGAGTACAGCCTGACGCCGCTTGGCCAGACGTTAACCGAAACGGTGACTGTACTTGCGCACTGGGTGGAAAATAATATTGATGCCATTGTGGCGGCGCAATCCGCTTATGACGCCGCCAACACGTAAACCTAAACCGGGTGCTCAGGACAACATAAACGCCACGGCATCGGCGGCATGAATTGCAGTGGTATCAAATACCGGGAGAGGGCTTCGCTCGACGGGTACCAGCAAACCAATCTCAGTGCAGCCGAAGATCACCCCTTCGGCCCCCTGCTGCCTAAGTTTATCGATAACGCTGACGTAATACGCGCGGGAAGCTTCGCTGAAGGTACCGAGGCAGAGCTCGTCAAAGATAATCTGATTGATGCGCGCCCGATCTTCTTCATCCGGGATCAGGCTTTCTATCCCAAATTCACTGTGTAAACGTCCGCGATAAAAATCCTGTTCCATGGTGTAGCGTGTACCCAAAAGCGCTACGCGGCGCATTCCGGATGCCGCAATCGCACGCCCGGTCGCGTCCGCGATATGCAGAAACGGCAGCGAGCAGCGGTCTTCAATATGCGACGCCACTTTGTGCATGGTATTGGTACACAGCACTATCCCCCTGGCGCCGGCACGCTCCAGTCCCAGCGCCGCCTGGGCCAGGATCTCTCCGGCTTTATCCCACTCACCGCTCGACTGGCAGGCTTCGATTTCATGGAAATCAACGCTGTGCAGCAGCAGACTTGCGGAGTGCAGACCACCCAGACGCTGCTTTACCCCTTCATTAATCAGGCGGTAATAAGGGATTGTCGATTCCCAGCTCATACCACCTAACAGGCCGATCGTTTTCATCATCCCTCCTTATCTTTGGTCTCTTTTTTTAACACAACCGATGCACATAAAAAAAGGCGCTCTATTGAGCGCCTTTTTAAACTGCAGATTTTATTTCGCCACCGGCTCTGGCGGCGAAGTACGGGTGTGCATCGCCTCGCGCAGTAACACGCTACCGCAGGCAAACAGGCCCCCAAGAAGCGCCGCCAGAACGACAATCAGAGCCTTGCCCGGGCCATCCTTTTTCACCGGCATGGAAGGAGTGAGCTGGTACCTGAATGGCTCAAGTTTAACATCGGCAAAGGAGAGATTTTTCAGCTGTGCCAGGTAGTATTCCCGGTTCTGAAAGTCCGCATTCAGTTCAGTCACGTCCTTCAGATTTTTTTCAATCTTCAGTTTTTGCGCGATACCGTCAGCACCGAGCGCAACGGAATAATCCGGGTCATCCTTTACGGCCTGCCCGTTGCTGTAGACCGGCTTCTTGATACCGGCGGCATTCGCCACTTCCAGGGAATAATTCAGTCGCTGCAGGTTGGTATTGTGAACATTGGTCAGACGAACACGATCCAGTTCCAGCTGCTGCTCAACAACGTTCGTCTTCAGGGCGATCTGGTTGCGGATATTCTGTACCGTCTCTTTTTCGACGATAGCCACGATATAATTGATATACCCCTCCAAAACGGTTTGCGCATCGCCTGCTGTTGGCGCAGTGAAGCTCAATGTCCAGGAGACAAAAGGCACTTTATCCGCGCCTTTTCCCTGATCGTCATTCACCGCTTTCATTCTGTCTGAGATGTTGACTATCGCGCGATGCAGATCGAGCGGATCCACCTCAACACCTTTAAGCTGCGATATCACATAAGGAGAGGATTTCATGTACTCTTCGAGCAATGACTGCGACTGAAACTTTTTAATAAAGAGATCAAAAATTTCTGGACGGGTAATTTTCACGTCCACGTCAAGCACCTGCAGCGCAACCAGCATCTGGCGCAGCGGATTCCACTGCGACTGTTCTGCCGGGGTGATCACCGCTTTACTGGTCCATTTCTGCGGCAGTAAAAATGAAACGGCCAGCCCCACCAGCGCGAAAGCAAAGACGATGGCGACGATACGTTTTTTCGCCGCCAGAAGGACCTCAAAAAGTCCCAGAAGATCGATCTCTTTTGCGCTTACAGCCGGGCCGGCATAACGGGGAAAGTCGAGGTCCGTGCTTTTTTTGAAATCCATTTCTGACATAGTGATTCTTCTTTTTCCGGATGCAACGCATCTCTTAACATTGATGGCGGTGTTCCGATAATACATCAACATAAGAAAAATCCTAATGCCTGTTCCCTCTCTATGTCTACTCCCTACCAGAGTTAGTGGTGATCTTAGTCACATTTTTATTGTGATTAAGCCATCTTTCCCTTTCCAGTTGCGGCACGTATTAAAACCTTCGGACGGGCAAAAAATCACCCGCCGATGTTCCGCAGTTTCTCTCCAGCCATCAGCTTGCGCTCGATGTGTTCCAGCGTCACGCCTTTGGTTTCCGGGATCAGCCAGAACGTGACGCCAATAAATGCCACATTCAGTACCGTATAGAGCCAGAACGTTCCCGCTGCGCCAATCGCGTCCAGCAGCGTCAGGAACGTCGCACCGATGATCATGTTCGATACCCAGTTGGTTGTCGTGGAACAGGTGATGCCAAAGTCACGGCATTTGAGCGGCTGAATTTCGGAGCACAGGATCCACACCACGGGCGCGGCGCTCATCGCGTAGCCTGCGATGCACATCATGGTCATCCCGACAGAAAGCCAGGAAAGTCCGCTTGACGCCGTGCCGTTATCAAATTGCATCAGGCAGTAACCGAGGATCAGCGTGCCGAGCGCCATCACGCTAAAGCCAATCTTCAGCGCAGGTTTACGGCCGGCTTTGTCCACGGTGAATACGGCAATAAAGGTGGCGAACATGAAGGTCAGCCCGACCACCAGGGTGGCGATCATCTGCTGTTCCGTGGTGGTGAACCCGGCCATTTTAAAAATACGCGGCGCGTAGTACATGATGATGTTCATGCCGGTGAACTGCTGCATCGCCTGCAGCAACATGCCGAGGAAGACCGCCCGGCGCACGTTGCGGTTGATCTTAAATAGCGCCCAGCCACCCTGCTTCAGCTTCAGGCTTTCGCGGATCTCGTTCAGCTCTTCGCGCGCTTTCTCCGAGGTATCGCGCAGCATGCGCAGGACCTCTTCTGCCTCCACGTGGCGCCCTTTTTGCGCCAGCCAGCGCGGACTGTTTGGCAGGAAAATCACTAAGACAATCAGCACCACCGCTGGCAGCGCCAGCACGCCGAGCATTGCGCGCCAGTTGCCGCTGTAGCTGAAGTAGGTGTCAGACAGGAACGCCAGCACGATACCCAGCGTGACCATCAGTTGATACATGCTGATCATCTTGCCGCGCACGTTCTCACTCGCCATTTCGGAGAGATAAAGCGGCGCGGTGTAGGAGGCAATCCCCACCGCCACGCCCAGCAGCACGCGGGAAAGCAGCAGCACCTCTACGTTTGTCGCAAACGCGGAGCCGATCGAACCCGCGACGAACAGGATCGCCCCGACCATCAGGCTGTATTTGCGCCCCAGGCGGAACGACAGCCAGCCGTTAAACAGCGCCCCGATGGCCGCGCCGAGCATCATGCTGCTCACCACCCACTCCTGCAGACGGTTACTGAGGGTAAAGTGATCGGTAATAAAGGGCAGCGCTCCGGCAATGACGCCGATATCCAGTCCAAATAACAGGCCTGCCACGGCGGCGGCAATGGAGACAAACTGGTTCATGCGCCGGGTATCACGCAGCGCAGCGGGCATTAGGGTAGAGTCATTGATAGATGTCATATTTTTCCTGCCTCAACAGCAAAATTCGTTAACTGAAATTACGAGAAAGCGAGGAAAAGTGTCAGGCGGGAATTCGTGAAGATATGGATTATTTCGCTATGGCATCGCGATCTGTGATGGACATTACAATTTCAACTAATGCTGAAATTGCCACGTTTTTTATTAATTACCTAATATTTAAGCAATAAAAATGTGATACGCGTCATTCGTGAATTCTCAGTATGGATTTTTCATCTTATGTCATATGGATAATGGTAATTTTTAGCCAAAAAAAACCTCCACCTGAGGGCAGAGGTTCGTCATGCAGGTGGAATTAACGTGCCAGCCAGCCGCCATCGACCGCCACGGTGTAGCCGTTGATGTAATCCGATGCCGACGAGGCCAGAAAGACCACCGGCCCCATCAGATCGCGCGGAAGACCCCAGCGCCCCGCCGGAATACGATCGAGGATTTCCGCGCTACGCTGCTCGTCTGCACGCAGCTGCTGCGTATTGTTGGTCGCCATGTAGCCCGGCGCAATCGCATTCACATTGATGTTGTGCTTCGCCCACTCGTTTGCCAGAAGGCGGGTCACGCCCATCACGGCGCTTTTGGACGCGGTGTACGACGGCACGCGGATGCCGCCCTGGAACGAGAGCATGGAGGCAATATTCACGATCTTGCCGCCGTTCCCCTGCGCGATAAAGTGCTTTGCCGCCGCCTGGGACATGAAAAATACGCTCTTGATGTTCAAATCCATCACGTCATCCCAGTCGCGCTCGCTGAAGCTGATCGCATCTTCGCGGCGAATCAGCCCGGCGTTGTTGACCAGAATGTCGATATGACCGAATTCCGCCACCGCGCGATCCAGCAGTTCAGGAATGGCATCGATTTTACGCAGGTCGGCGGTCAGGCTCAGGAAACGGCGGCCCAGCGCCGTCACGCGTTCGAGGGTTTCAGTCGGTTCAACGATATTAATTCCGACGATATCGCAGCCCGCTTCCGCCAGGCCTAGCGCCATCCCCTGCCCCAGCCCGGTGTCACAGCCGGAAACCACAGCCACTTTCCCCTGCAGAGAGAATGCATCCAGAATCATGTTTATTCCTTACTCTTTCAGAGCCTGTCACTCACAGGCAGGTTTATGCTTCACTGCCCGCGACTAGCGCAAATCGCTGACCGCAACATGGTCCATATCATCGAAGACCTGATTTTCGCCCACCATTCCCCAGATAAAGGTGTAAGCTTTCGTCCCTACGCCGGAGTGAATAGACCAGCTCGGTGAAATCACCGCCTGCTCGTTGTGCATCACGATATGGCGCGTTTCCTGCGGCTGTCCCATCATGTGGAACACGCAGGCGTCTTCCTCCATGTTGAAGTAGAAGTAGACCTCCATTCGGCGCTCGTGGGTATGGCACGGCATGGTGTTCCACAGGTTGCCTGGCGCAAGCTCGGTCAATCCCATGCTGAGCTGGCAGGTCTCCAGCACGTCCGGCACGAAGTATTTATTGATGGTGCGGCGGTTGCTGGTGAGGTTGTCGCCCAGCGTCACGGGCGCGACGTCTGCCGGGGTCACTTTTTTGGTTGGACAGGTGGCGTGAGCCGGCGCGCAGTTATAGTAAAACTTCGCAGGCTTGCTGCCGTCGATGCTGGCAAAGACCACGTCTTTCGCCCCTTTACCCACGTACAGTGCCTCGCGATGGCCAATCTCATAGCAGTGTCCGTCTACGGTGATGGTGCCCGGCCCGCCGATGTTGATCACCCCCAGCTCGCGACGCTCGAGGAAATAATTTACGCCCAGCTGTTTACCGACCTCGCCGCCCACGGAGACGGTTTTCGTGACGGGCATAATGCCGCCCACAATAATACGGTCGATATGGCTGTAGACCATGGTGTACCTGTCGGCCTCGAATATCTGCTCGACTAAAAATGCCTTGCGCAGCCCCTGAGTATCCAGCGTTTTGGCGTGCGCGCTGTGGATGCTTTCTCTGACGTCCACGGTAACCTCCAGATGTGGTCATGCCCGAAGGCAGAAATAAACGAAACAGCGTTCCGTTTTTCATATTGAACACATACTATCGGCATAAAGCGGGCTTTTCAATTATATTTAAAACAACGTTTCATTTTTATTTTTGTTTATGACGAAAATGATGTTCGGATCACAATTAAACCGTCGGGAGAAAAAGGGCGCGAAAAAAAACCTCCCGGAGGAGGTCATTTTCAATAAGGAGAAGTTAGCGTTCGATGGCCAGCGCCACCCCTTGCCCGCCGCCTATACAGAGCGTGGCAATCCCTTTGCGGGCATTGCGCTTTTTCATTTCGTGGACCAGCGAAACCAGGATCCGGCAGCCGGACGCCCCGATCGGATGGCCCAGCGCGATCGCGCCGCCGTTAACGTTGACCCGAAGGGGATCCCACTCCAGCATTTTTCCGACGGAGATCGCCTGCGCGGCATAGGCTTCGTTCACTTCGATCAGATCCACATCCGAAAGCTGCCACCCGGCACGCTCCAGACAGCGGCGAGTCGCGTAGACCGGTGCGATCCCCATTAACGCAGGATCAACCCCCACGCTGGCGAACGCCTTAATCCGGGCCAGCACGGGGAGATCGAGTTCAAGGGCTTTGCTTTCGCTCATCATCATCACGGCGGCAGCGCCGTCGTTAATGGAAGAGGCATTTCCCGCCGTCACCGAGCCCTGCATTTCAAACGCAGGATTCAGCCTCGCCAGCCCTTCAGCACTGGCGTCGGTGCGCGGCTGTTCATCGGTATCCACGACAATAAACTCACCGCTCTGACGCTGCGTGCTGACAGGGACAATTTCGTCGCGAAAACGACCGGAATCAATCGCCGCACGCGCTTTTTGCTGCGAGCTCAGCGCGTAGGCATCCTGCACTTCACGGCTGATGCCGTACTCGCGCGCCAGGTTTTCCGCCGTCACGCCCATATGATAGTCATTGAACGCATCCCACAGCCCGTCATGCACCAGGCTGTCGAGCAGCTGACTGTTGCCCAGCTGTGCGCCGGTACGGCTGTCGGTCAACACGTGCGGCGCGCGGCTCATATTCTCCTGCCCGCCCGCAATGATCACGTCCGCTTCACCACACTGAATGGCCTGCGTCGCGAGATGCAGCGCTTTTAATCCTGAGCCACAGACGTCGTTAATGGTGATGGCGGAGACGGTATTGGGCAGCCCGCCCTTCAGCGCCGCCTGACGCGCAGGGTTTTGCCCGGCACCGGCCGTGAGAACCTGTCCCAGGATCACCTCATCAACTTCATGTGCTGCGATCCCGCTACGTTCCACCAGCGCTTTCACCACCACGCTCCCCAGGTCAACCGCCGAGTGACGCGCAAGCGCTCCCTGAAAACAGCCGATAGCTGTACGCAACGCACCCACTATTACGACATCTTTCATCACGACCTCTGTGTTAAATGACATGACGATAGTAGAGGATTGTTACTGGCAATTATCTTAATTGTTTAAAAATAGTGAGTTTAATCACAAGGATCAGCGCGCATCCTGCAGATACTGCCGCAGCCAGCTTCCGGCAACGCCGGGAGGGGATCGCTTATTCCACAGCAGATCGATGCCGATCGCCCGCGGCCAGCCGGGAACATTGAGCTGTACCAGGGATTTCGCGGCGGCAAACTCATCCACCAGCGCGCACGGCAAGACACACCAGCCAAATCCCTGAACCGCCATACTCAAGAGTAACAGGTAATTCGGTGCTGACCAGACGGGCCCGCGCGCGATCTCAGCCTCGCGCTCAAGATAGGTGCTCAGCCGCAGCTCTCGCCAGCCGTGGAGTTCGTCACGCTGAACGTCATGTTGTCCGGCCAGCGGATGCGTGGTCGCGACATAGATCGCCATGCGGGTCTGCATCGGCAGCCGGATAGCGCCGATATCCGTAGGATAACCGTCTCGCGCTTCGGTGAGGCCAACCTGCGCTCGCTCCTTTTGCAGCAGATCGATCACGTCCTCCTCCTCGCCAATCAGACATTCGAATTCCGTATGGGGAAAGCGCGCGTCAAACTGTTTCATCATCTCTTCCAGCACGTCCGGGTTAAGGGTATCGGAAAGGACAAACGTCAGACGCGCCTCCGTTTGCGCCGTTAACGACACCGCCAGCTCGTCCAGCCGCGTGCTGGCGGCCAGGATGGCCTGCACGTAGCCCAGCACCTGTTCCCCCTGGGCCGTTAACACCGGCTGGCGCGCCGAGCGGTCAAACAGCTCGAAACCGAGATCGGCTTCAAGATTGGCAATGGACGTGCTGATCGTCGACTGGCTTTTACGCAGCCGGCGGGCGGCCGCAGAAAAAGAGCCCGCCGCAACGGTCTCGACAAATGCATTAAGGGCTTCGGGTGAATAGCGCATAACCTATCTGTTTTAGCGATGGATACTATCTTTAATATATCAGCTTTAGCGATGAAAATAGGCTGCATCAACGCCCATACCGGCGAATTAATGAGGTCTGTGATTATGCAACATCAGGATGCACTCCAACGTAAACTGCCGGAGCGGATCTTTCATGCTGTCTGTTTTGAAGGGATTGCGACGGCGATCCTCGCCCCTACGGCGGCGTGGCTCATGCAGCGTTCCGTGGTGGAGATGGGTGGGTTGACCATTATTCTGGCCACCACCGCCATGCTGTGGAACATTATTTATAACTTCGGCTTCGACCGTTTCTGGCCGGTTCAGCGCGTCAAACGTACGGCAAAAGTGCGTGCGCTGCATGCGCTGGGGTTTGAATGCGGGTTTATTGTGATTGGCGTGTCGATTGTCGCCGCCGTGCTGGGCGTCACCCTGCTTCAGGCATTCACGCTGGAAATAGGTTTCTTCCTGTTCTTCCTGCCGTACACCATGTTCTACAACTGGGCATACGATTGCCTTCGCGATAAATTTCTTAAGCGTCGCCAGCAACGGCGCGCCCTGGCAGGCTAAACCGCCTCTGGCCGGACGCCCGTTCCGGCCAAACTCCTTCGAAGCAACTGCGCTCTCCGTGCATAACTATGGTAAATTGCACTCCATTCCGATGGTTTGATAGTTGATACGTTGCTCTAATGTCGAAAATTTGGTCAAAAGATGAGACTCTCTGGAGTTTCGCTCTCTACGGCACGGCCGTGGGCGCAGGAACGCTGTTTTTGCCCATTCAACTGGGCTCAGCAGGCGCTATCGTCCTGTTTATTACTGCCCTCGTGGCCTACCCCTTAACCTACTGGCCGCACCGGGCGCTGGCGCAATTTATCCTGTCGTCCAAAACAAAAGGCAACGAAGGGATCACCGGCGCCGTGTCGCACTACTACGGCAGGAAGATTGGCAATCTGATCACCACGCTCTATTTCATCGCCTTCTTTGTGGTGGTGCAGATTTATGCGGTGGCCATCACCAACTCACTCACGGAACAGCTGGCAAAACACCTGACGGTGGATATCGCCGTTCGCGTGCTGGTCAGCCTGGGGGTAGTGCTGGTCCTGAATCTGATCTTCCTGATGGGACGGCATATCACGATAAAAGTGATGGGCTTCCTGGTGTTTCCGCTGATTGCCTACTTCCTGTTTGTCTCGCTCTATCTGATCGGCAGCTGGCAACCTTCGCTGCTGACCAGCCAGATGGCCGTCGATCGCCATACGCTGCACCAGGTCTGGATTTCGATTCCGGTGATGGTGTTTGCGTTCAGCCATACCCCGATTATCTCCACATTTGCCGTTGATCGTCGCGAGAAATTTGCCGACGGCGCAATGGATAAATGCAAGAAAATCATGAAGGTGGCGTATCTGATTATCTGCCTGAGCGTGCTGTTCTTTGTCTTCAGCTGCCTGCTCTCTATTCCGCCGTCGTACATTGTGACCGCCAAAGAGCAAGGGGTGACGATCCTGTCCGCGCTGTCGATGATGCCTTCTTCACCGGCGTGGCTGGGAATTTCCGGGATTATCGTGGCGATTATTGCGATGTCGAAATCGTTCCTCGGCACCTATTTTGGGGTGATTGAAGGGGCGACGGAGATCGTGAAGTCGTCGCTCAATCAGGTGGGCGTGAAAAAGAGCCGCGCCTTTAACCGCGCGATATCCATTATGGGGGTGTCGTTAATCACCTTTGCCGTCTGCTGCATTAACCCGAACGCCATTTCGATGATTTACGCCATCAGCGGCCCGCTTATCGCCATGATCCTGTTTATCATGCCGACGCTGTCGACGTATCTGATCCCCTCCCTGAAACAGTACCGTTCCATTGGCAACCTGCTGACGCTGATCGTCGGGGTGCTGTGCGTGTCGGTGATGTTTGTCGGCTAATCTCCTTTGATGCCCGGCGCTCTGCCGGGCATGTCATTTAGTCTCGTCCCGTGACGTCCAGCGGAAAAGGTCTGTCCTGCACCACCGTTTTCATCACCAGCGTAGAGCGAAGATGCTGCACGCCAGGCATGGCGGAAAGCTTCTCGTCATAGAGCTTCTGGAAAGCGGAGAGGTCGCGGGTCACGACGTGCATCAGATAATCGGGATCGCCAAACAGACGCTGCGCCAGCACGATCTGCGGAATTTCCTCCACCGCCGCTTCAAACGCGCTAACCGCCTTTCGGTCCCCCTCTTTCAGCGTCGCAAAGACGATCGCCAGGAAGTTAAACCCCATTTTAGCCGGATCCAGGCTGGCACGGTATCCCGTTATGGCCCCGCTTTGCTCCAGCGCCCGCACGCGACGATGGCACGGCGAGAGGCTCAGATTCACTCTTTCAGCCAGCTCGGTAAGCGACAGGCGGCCATCTGACTGTAGCTCAGCAAGAATTTTTCGATCGATGCTATCCATGTGGAAGATTTTCTCAATTTCACCGTGTTATGAGCATAACATTGAAAGCCTATTTCGCAGGGTTAACGATATTCTTTTTCGCAACGTTTTACGCACTGCGGGAGTTTTCAGGACGATGGAAATGAGTATTGTGGCCGGCTTTTGGGTGGTTTCTTTTCTGCTTATCATGACCCCGGGGGCCGACTGGGCCTACGCCATTAGCGCCGGGATCAACGGCCGCCGCGTGGTACCGGCGGTTATGGGGCTGATGTCCGGGCATCTGCTGGCCACGTTGATTGTGGTGGCAGGCGTGGGGGTACTGATTGCTCAACATCCGCTGGCGTTAGCCGGGCTGACCGTGGCGGGAGCGCTGTATCTCCTGTGGCTTGGCATAACGTTGCTGCGTCATCCGGCCGCACCGGAAAAGACCACCCAACACGCGGGAAACTGGACGCAGTGGGCGGTGAAAGGGCTCTGCATTAGCGGCCTAAACCCGAAGGTTTTTTTGCTGTTCCTGGCCCTGCTTCCGCAGTTTACAGACCCGACCGGAAGCTGGTCGATAGCGATGCAGATGTCTGCGCTTGGGATGATGCACCTTATCACCTGTACGCTGGTCTATCTGCTGGTGGGGTATGGTTCGAAAGCGGTGCTGGCTACCCGGCCACAGGCGGCACGTCTGGTAAGCAGGGCATCGGGAGGGTTGATGGTGCTAATAGCGCTGGTATTGCTGTATGAGCAGGTGAGATAAAAAAACACCGGCCATCGCCGGTGTTATTTACGCGCGAATATCGTCATATTCCCGCGTTTTATCAAACTCATGCTTCGCGAACGGGCACAGCGGAATTATTTTGCGGTTCTCACCGCGCATCTTCTCCACCACTTTCGCCACCAGCTGTTTACCGACCCCTTGCCCTTTCAGGCTCTCATCCACATCGGTATGCTCAATGATGCTCAGGTGCTCGCCGGTCGGCACGAAGACAATCTCCGCGACCTGATTACCGTTCGCATCATTCACGTAAAACTTGTTATGGCCTTCCAGAATATCCATGGTTCCTCGCTTATTTTTGGCGATACTTCAGCGCACCGCTCGGGCAGGTATCAATTACGCGGACAACCGTTTCAACGTCCACTTCATCGGGAATAATCCACGGTTTACGTTTCAGATTAAACAGCTTTGCGCTGCCGCGCACGCAGTTACCGGAGTGTTTGCAGATCCCGGTGTTGAAGTAAACGTCAATTTTCTCGCCGGTATAGGCCCGGTAACCCGCATCCAGTAGTTCTTTATCCATGACATTGCCTCTGTAATTATTATCGTGCTGAATGAAGCATAGCCTTACGGGATCCTGATGGCTATATACCCGTCATACTTCAAGCTGCAGGTGCGTTGGCTGCACTCACTCACCCCAGCCACGTACTTATGTACGCTCCCGGGGATTCGTTCCCTTGCCGCGTTACTCGGCCTGTGGCCTCGCCCCTTCGGGGCCAGCGCAAGCGCTGTTCAAAACGGCAAGCCGTTTTGTCCCGCAACTCGAATTATTTAGGCTATGACGCCGAAAACGAAAAGCCAGGTCACAACTCTTTTCTCGCCAGATTGCGTCCACTACTGGCGCATGTCAGGCTCGGCAAATGTCACTTTTACATAACTTCCGCAGGTTGAATGAAACGCAGACTCTCTTTTCAGGTAAAGCTGTTTTTAGCGCTGGTGTGCTTCTCCTGCCTGCTGTTAGTTCTGCTGGGAACAATCCTGTTTCATTTTATTGACCGACAGCTCCATCACGATCTCGGCCAGCGCGCCCGGGTTCAGGCCAGCCAGATCGCGCTGATGCCGGGTCTGGCGGCAATGGTTGCGGCCAGAGATATCCCCGGCATCGCCCGGTTAATTCAGCCGCTGCGCGCCGAAAGCGATGCCAGCTACATTGTGATTGGCGATACCGAGGAACAGCACCTCTATCATTCGGAATCCCCGGAGCGTATTAATTTACCGATGATCGGCGGGGATAATGCGGAGGTGTTAAAGGGTAAAACCATTATTTCCGTGCGTCAGGGTGGGATTGGCGTGTCGCTACGCAGCAAAGCCCCCATCTTCAATGCGCAGCATCAGGTGATCGGTATTGTCTCGGTCGGCTATCTGACCTCCTATATAGCCAATATTAATGCCCGCATTCTCTGGCAGTCCGGGCTGTACGGCGCGGGTCTTCTTCTGCTGCTGTTTATGTTCTCCTGGCTGTTTACCCGCAATCTCAAAAAACAGATGTTCCGACTGGAGCCGAAAGATATCGCTCAGCTGGTTTTACAGCAGCGCGCGCTATTAGAAGCCATGTATGAGGGAGTATTTGCCGTCAATGAAGAGAAGCAGCTGATTTTAATTAACCGCGCCGCACGAGAAATGCTGGATATTCGGCAAAGTGAGAAAGAACTTATCGGCAAACCGCTGGAAGACGTTCTGCAGACGTCACCGGGCTTTTTATCCCAGCGCTACGCCTCGGTGAGCAGTGGTAGCCACGACCAGATTGCCGTGCTGAACCAGCGGGAGGTGATCGTCAACCGCGTCGCGATTGAGGTCGAACCGGGCGTTGAAAGCGGCTGGGTGTACAGCTTTCGCGACAAAAATGACATTAACACGCTCAGCAGCCAGCTCAGTCAGATCAAGCGCTATGCGGATAACCTGCGCATTATGCGCCACGAGCAGCTGAACTGGACCGCCACACTGGTGGGATTACTGCAGATGAAACACTATGACGAGGCGATCCGTTACATCCAGGTACAGTCCGAAGGCGCGCAGCGCGTGCTGGATTTTGTCTCCGCCCGCTTTTCCTCTCCCGCGCTGTGTGGTCTGCTGTTAGGAAAATACGTCAGCGCGCGCGAGAAAGGGATCGAGCTGCTGTTTGACCCCGCCTGCCAGCTCACCCGTATGCCCGCCACGCTCAACGAAACGGAGCTGATGTCGGTTATTGGTAATCTGCTGGATAACGCGGTGGACGCAACCCTTAAGGCACCGGTCCCCGCGCCGGTAGAACTCTATATTTCTGACCGTAACCAGGAGCTGCTGATCGAGGTGGCCGACCGGGGTTGCGGGGTGGAGGATGCGATGAAGCCGCATATTTTCCGCCAGGGATTCAGCAGCAAACCGGAACGTGAAAACGACATTGTGGGCACCGAGCACGGTATTGGCCTGTTCCTGGTGGCAGGATATATCGACAAGGCCGGCGGCAGTATTGAGATTGCCGACAACACGCCACAAGGGACTATTTTTTCTGTGTTTATTCCGAATGGGCCAAAAGCATGACCCGAGCACTTGATGTTGTGATCGTTGAAGATGAGCCGCACCTGGCGGAGCTGCATCGCGAGTATATCGAGCAGAATTTTCATTTGCGCGTGGTGGGCATCGCCGCGTCGATTGAGCAGGCATGCAGCCTGATTCGTCAGCATCAGCCGCGGCTTATCCTGCTGGACAACTATCTTCCGGACGGTAAAGGCGTGGAGCTCATCGATAACCCGCTGCTGAAAAGCTACGAATGCTCGGTGATCTTCATCACCGCCGCCAGCGATATGCAAACCTGCAGCCACGCCATGCGCAGCGGCGCGTTTGACTACCTCATCAAGCCCGTCTTTTTCCAGCGCCTGCACGCCTCGCTGGAGCGGTTTATGCGCTTCATCCACACCGTGCAGCAGGTGAAGGTGGTCGACCAGCATGCGCTGGATCGCCTGTTTAATCTGCCTGCCGCGGAATCCTCAGCTACGCCGTCCACGAAGGGTATTGAGCCCCAGACGCTGGAACGCATTAAACGCCTGTTCGCCGAACATCCCGACAATGCGATGTCGGTTGAGGAGGTGGTGGAAAACGTGGGGATCAGCAAAACCACGGGGCGCCGCTATCTTGAATACTGCGTGGAGAGCGGGTTAATCAGCGTCGAAATGCTGTATGGCAATATTGGTCATCCACGCCGGTTATACCGCAAAGCCCCCGATAAGCCGTAATCCAGAACCGTTCGTAAGCTAACGTTCGCGGATTTTATGGTGTTAATTGCTGAAACGACGGCGACAATCACACTTCGGTATCATTATCCGCTCCCCCCTATTGTGGGTGGAGCCCGATACGCTATGTTGACAATTAGTTCCTCAAATGTAACTAAAAGGTTAACTATAATGTCGAACACGTTCCGAATTTCTCTGCTTACCGCTACTGTACTGTTCTCTGCTTCTGCACTCTCTGCCCTGCCGCAGGGCTATCCTGCTGAGTATCAAAAAGTTGTTGATGCCGCCACGAAAGAGGGCAAGGTTGTCATCTATTCCACCACCGACATCAAAGCTGCCGGACCGCTGATCCAGGGCTTCGAAAAAACCTACCCGGGCATTAAAGTCGAATACAACGACATGAACAGCACCGAGCTGTACAACCGTTTCATCAGCGAACAGGCTTCCGGCGGCGTGAGCGGTGACGTGGTCTGGAGCTCCTCGATGGACACCGGCCTGAAGCTCGCCACCGACTACGCCATGGAGTATAAATCACCGGAGCAAAGCCAGCTGCCGAAATGGGCGGTCTGGAAAGATAAGGCCTACGGCACCACCTATGAGCCGGTGGTCTTTATCTACAACAAGCGTCTGATCCCGGCCGGTGACGTGCCGGATTCTCACGCAGCGCTGGCGAAGCTGATTGCCAGCCAGACGGACAAATTCAAGAACAAAGTCACCACCTATGACATCGAAAAATCGGGTCTGGGCTTTATGCTCTCAGTGCAGGATCACAACGCCGATCCAAACTACTTTAAGACCCTGGCCGACGTCGCCAAAGGGGGCCTGTCGGTGCAGTCGTCTACCGGCACCATGATGGAGCGCGTCTCCTCCGGTGAAAACCTGATTGGCTTCAATATCCTCGGTTCCTATGCGGAAGCACGTGCGAAGAACGATCCGTCGCTCGGCATCTCCTATCCAAAAGATTACACCCTGGTGCTGTCGCGCGTGTCGTTCATCAGCCAGCAGGCGCAAAACGGCAATGCCGCGAAGCTGTGGCTGGACTACGTGCTGTCTGAACAAGGGCAAAACATTCTGGCCAATCAGGCGGACATTCCCTCCATTCGTAACGATATCGAAGGCAAGAATGATATCGACGGCCTGACAAAAATCCTCGGCAACGCGCTGAAGCCGATCCCGGTTGATGAAACGCTGCTGGAATACCTGCAGCCGAAAAAACGCCTCGAGTACATCAAAGAGTGGCGTACCGCCGCCGGTAAATAAGCATCTGGGCGCGGTGCTGGTCGCCGCGCTTCCTTATCGACTGAGTTCGTTTTTCTGGGCTGCAATACCAGGGATACTCCATGAATACATTACGCAGAAAGTGGCAAAGCCTGCCGCGAGGCATCGTCGTGCTGATAACCGCCCTGGTTATCTACACGCCGCTGTCATTTATCGTGATACAGAGCTTCCTGTCCGCGCCGTTCTTTTCGCCGTCAAAAGAGTGGAGCTTTGAATCATTTGATTTTATTTTCACCGACCCTGATTTTTATAAGGCCCTGAAAAGCGGCTTTATTCTGGCTTTCGGGCTGGTCTTTATCTCTATTCCGCTGGGCGGCGTGCTGGCGTTTCTGATGGTGCGTACCGACCTGCCCGGCCGCCGGTTGATTGAGCCGCTGATCCTGGTGCCGATTTTCGTTTCACCGATGGTGCTGGGCTTCGGCTACGTGGTGGCCGCCGGTCCGGTGGGCTTTCTCTCCCAGTGGGCAGAGGCGCTGATTGGCTTTGTGCCGTGGAACATCTACGACATGTCGAGCATTGTGGTCATCGCTGGCCTGACGCACGTCCCGCACGCCTATCTGTATATCTCGTCAGCGCTGCGCAGCGTGGGCTCCGACGTGGAAGAAGCCGCGCGCACCGCGGGCGCGTCGCCCTGGCAGGTGATGACCTCCGTCAGCCTGCCGATGGTGCGCCCGTCCATTCTGTACGCCACCGTGCTGCTGTTCTTCCTCGGGCTGGAAGTGTTCGGCCTGATGCTGGTCCTCGGCGACCCTGAAGGCAACATGGTGCTGGCGACCTATCTCTATAAGCTGACGAACAAGATGGGCACCCCATCTTATAACCTGATGGCGGCGGTTGCCGTGGTGCTGATCTGCATCACCATCCCGCTGGTGATGCTCCAGCGTCGACTGATGCGTACCGCCAACCGCTTCGTCACCATGAAGGGCAAGGCCTCGCAGGCCCGCGCGCTACCGCTGGGTAAATGGCGCTGGGTGGCTGGCGGAGTGATTGCCTTCTGGCTCACCGTCACCATCGGTGTTCCGCTGCTCGGCGTGGTATTGCGCGCGTTTATCTCCAACTGGGGCGTGGGCGTTTCGCTGTGGGACGAGCTTTCTCTGAACACCTTCCGCACCATCTGGGCGCAGCCCAACCTGCTGCGCGCCATCGTCAACTCCATGGCGATTGGCGTCATTGGCGGCGCGCTGGCCGTGGTGTGCTACCTGTTTGTCGGCATTGCCATGCACCGCAAGCCTGATAACACCACGCGTTTCCTGGACTACAGCGTGCTGGTGCCGCGCGCCGTGCCTGGCCTGCTGGCGGGTCTGGCCTTCCTGTGGGTGTTCCTGTTCCTGCCGATGTGGCTGGATAACTCGCTGAAATCCGGCTGGCTTTCCGGGTTCGCCTGGACCGACTGGATGCGTGAAAACGTCATCGTCTGGCTGCGTTCGCTGCGCAGCACCATTTTCAGCGTCTGGCTGGCCTATACCGTGGTGTGGATGGCTTACGGGCTGAGGCTCATCTCTTCCACGCTGCTGCAGGTAGGGCCGGAGCTTGAAGAGGCGGCGCGCAGCACCGGAGCGACGCGCGGGCAGATCACCCGCCACGTCACCATCCCGCTCTCCCGCTACGGTCTTATCGGTTCGTGGCTGCTGATGTTCCTGATCTTTGAGCGCGAATACTCAACGGGTGTGTACCTGCTTTCACCCGGCACGGAAACCATCGGCTCGATGCTGGTTTCCCTCTGGGCCGCGGGTGCCATCGATATCGTGGCGGCGCTCTCTTTCATTAACATCCTGCTGGTCGTGGTAGGTCTGGGCATTGCCCTTCGTTTCGGAGTGAAAATACATGATTGAATTAGCGGTTGACGATCTGCACTTAACCTACGGCGACAATCCTGTTTTAAAAGGTGTCTCCATGAACCTGAAGCGCGGCGAAGTGGTCTCCCTGTTAGGCCCCTCCGGCAGCGGTAAAACCACCCTGCTCCGCGCCGTCGCGGGTCTGGAAAAACCGACCCAGGGGTCGATTGTGATTGGCAACAATAAAGTTTACGACGGCACGCCGCGCAGCGAGGTCCCGGCGGAAGAGCGTAACCTGGGGCTGGTGTTCCAGTCCTATGCCCTGTGGCCACACAAAACCGTGTTTGAGAACGTGGCCTATCCGCTCAAGCTGCGCAAAGTGCCGGCCAAAGAGATCCAGCAGCGCGTGCAGGACGTGCTGGACCAGCTGGGCCTGGGCCATCTTGGCAAACGTCACCCGCACCAGCTCTCCGGTGGACAGCAGCAGCGCGTGGCGATTGGCCGCGCGCTGGTGTACAACCCGCCGGTGATTTTGCTGGACGAGCCGCTTTCCAACCTCGATGCCAAGCTGCGCGAAGAGGCCCGCGTGTTCCTGCGCGAGCTGATTATCAAGCTCGGGCTGTCCGCGTTGATGGTGACGCACGACCAGAACGAAGCGATGTCCATTTCCGACCGTATCCTGCTGCTCAATAACGGCAAAATTGAGCAACAGGGCACGCCGCAGGAGATGTACGGCTCGCCGAAAACGCTGTTTACCGCCGAGTTTATGGGCAGCAACAACCGCCTGCACGGCAAGGTCACCGAAGTGCGCGACGGCAGAGCGCGTATCGAAGGCAAAGGCTGGGTGCTGTGGGGCCAGGCCGGTGAAGGCGTACAGAGCGGTAATGACGCCACGGCGGTGATCCGCGTCGAGCGCGTGGCGGTGGTCGAGGGGCCAGGGGAAAATCAGCTTGAGCTACCGCTGCTCACCAGCATGTACCTTGGCGACCGCTGGGAGTACCTGTTCCGCACGGTGGGGGATGATTTTGTGATCCGCGCGTATGGGCATGAGGTTCGGGATCCGCAGCACTGCCATCTTTCGCTGCCGGAGAAGCATGTTTGGGTGTTCCCGAAAGGATGATGAGTCAATAATTAATCTGCCATGGCCCGGTAGCGATTCGCTTACCGGGTCTACAAAACAAAGAAATGCGCAGATGCCAGGATAGATGGCGCTAGCCATTATTGTTAAGGCATTCTGACTAAAATAGCCAACTGACACTTCTTTCCGTCCGTACGTATAACGGGTTAAGACTCCATATCAAAATGTTATTACAGAGCATATAAAGAAAATTTATGCGCCATATCCAGCATTTTTGAAAACTAATTGAACATGCTCCGTCAGACCAACAAGATCTTCATAGGCGATTGGGCCAAAATCAGGATAATGGTTTTCAATATACTCGTTAACATCTTCCATACCTTCACTGACTCTGAGATTCTTAACAAATGTAGGCAAAATACGATGATTAACACCAGTACCATACTCTTTCGGATGATGGGTCATACACCACTCAACTTTACCTTTATATGATTGAATCGCATCTTCCAGTAAGGCGATAACTTCTGGAATCTCTTTTTCAAAACGAAAACTGGTATAAGGAGGATACTTAGAGCGATCAATTTTTTCAAAATGGTCATTTATCCATTCATCTTCAATACGGCTCTGATAATGTAACCACTCCAGTTTTCCAAGAGAACCAATGAAGTCCAACAAGATTGTTTCTTTCTTACCTATCGGAAACATTATTTTACCCCTGTAATTTATCAGAGATCGTAACACTTCCCTGATTTATAGATTTGATATGTTTTTCCCAATCTCCTTTAGGAATTGGTTTTAAGGACACTCTTGGATCGTAAACATACTGACCATCGGTATAAACCTGATGGAATGCTTGTTCATGTACAATTTTTCCATTTTCATACACATTTAAGTTGTACTGAGTCGTCGGCCTTGCTTCAATAATTTTCCCGTGCCCGCCAGCTGCATTGAGAAGTTTAGGTGCGATATCTGAGCAATCCGTACAATCTGTATTGCCTATCCAGGCAATAAACTTAGGTTCGTTCATTTTTTCAATAACACTCTGATTGGCTGGATAACCGGGATTTTCAGGGCGAACATTTTCAAGACCGGGGATCTTCTCGTTCTGATAGAAAAGATCATCCAGTGAAGGAGAATCCGGAACCGGCGTAGTTGTCGTCCAGCCATTATTGTTTGACGCTCCATCACCGTTGGTGTTACCAGTATGATTTATCCCTCCGGTTGCTACGCTATTATTCCCTGTGTTGGAGGGCACGTTTCCAGTTACAGTCTGGTCGCCACCAGTGTTTGATGGTCCCGGTTTGATGACCTGCGTACCACCAGTACTGGTGATCGTCTTACCTGTCAGGGACTCATAGGCCGCTTTCTGAGCATTATTTAACTGACTGAGCTGGGAAGGATCATTGAGCGAGGCCACATAGATCAGATGCAACTGCTCATCTTATGACAATGTATCCATTGCTGATGTGGATGCACCAATGCCCAGTAAAGCACCCAGACCACTAGCAACCAGGCGATCACGGCAAGCAGAAATTTTCAGACATCCCTGTGCAGCCAGTTTACCGCCCTGTATAACGACACCCAGCGAGTTATTCTCAACCTCCACCTTCGCCGTTTCCGACGCCATTGCCGCCATGGAGACACTGCCATCCGTCACCGCAGCGCCCGCCAGACCACCCGCGATACTCACCAGGCTACTGACCAGCCGTTTCTCCTCTGCTGTCAGGTCACTGGATTTTTCATCTCCATACAGCGCACTCACCAGATGGTCGGTCATCGCCGAGGCCGTGATGGCACCCATGGCACCGGCCTTCAGGCCATCCGCAGTACTCCCGCCACTCAGCTGCGTCAGCGCTGCAGCCACAATACCGTGCAGCGCGGCACGGGCTGTCGGGTCTTTCTGCTCCTTGACCAGGGTCGCCAGAAGAGGGGCCGCTGCCGCGCCTGCCTTCAGGTTACCGCCAAGCGCACCTGCCAGTAATCCCGCCGCTGCGCTGCCCTTCGTCCAGAAATCACTTCCCGGACCGTACTCTGTATTCTGATATCCGGGCTGCGTCTTCAGGAATGCTTCCTGCTCCTGCAGGGTATCGCCCTGCAGTTTTCCTTCTGACGCCAGCTTCGCGCCCAGCGCCGCATTGGATTCCCGCGCTTTCTGCTCCGCATACTTGCCGTAAGCATCCAGCGCAGAGGTGGCCAGCGCCGCGCCTTCGCTCTGTCCCGACTTCCCTAAAGATAGTCAAAGTACGGTGGTTCACATCCAGTTAGATGTACCTTAAAGCTTGTCATCTCATTGCATCGCATATACTTTAGCCTTAGCCATAGTTCTTCCATCAGCCCTTGGTTATTCAATGTTTTTCGGAAAGAATTGCGGCGCAAAAAATCCCGCCAAAGATGGGCGGGACAAAATATAATCATTTGCCGGTCTACTCTGCTGAGTGTTGGATTTTAATTCTAGATATCACTCACTTATAACGGCTCTTTTCCAATCATCATCTTTTGAGTTCCGCCACGCACACCACCCTAAAGGGAGGTCTGCTAATATGGTAATAGAATGGTCAATGTTAACTATCTCTTGCAGACTAACTAAAACAGCATCATTTTCATTGACTGAATCAGAACTAATCACATGGAATTGCCAAGCCCCATCGTCACTGTCATGGGAAACATAAGCTATCCACTCTCCTGAGCTAATAATTTTTCTATTTGCAATAACAGCCATGTTTGGTGGCTCCGCAAACTTCCATACTGTATTATCCATTATTGACTACCTCACTTATTCGATTTTTGTCTGTTTTGTTCTCGAGACAAAATCTGAGCGTTTCCATAACTATTTGTACCTTGTCCAAGAGCTGAGTCAGCAGGATTTCCAGGCACAATATGATCGATTTGAGCTTCATTCAACGGAGGGGTTACTCCTGACTGGCTTTTTTTCGGCATGACTAATTCTTGACCATCAAGGTCTGAACGTAAAACCCCGCCATTACTATTCATATTTTGTTGATAAATATTAGTTTTTTGAGCGCGTGTAAAATTCTTACCAGGTCCAACTGTCGGTGAATCCTTTAAATTTGAATAAGGGCCACGAATCGGAACTGCCCCAATGCCAAGACCAGCAGTTCCAGGAAGCGGCTTGCCATCTTCGTCAAACAACACTCCAGACCTAGCAATATTATAGGCTTTTGGGAGGCGGTCTACATGCTCTTTCTCCAGCTCCTCCTCATCATGTCCAGGGCCCAGCGAGTTATTCTCCACAACAACTCGATCCGACACGATTATTAAGAACGAACAGGCATTTTCCCTGTACAGTCAGCAGGTTAAAACCTACTCTCGCAGGCGCGCTTTAGTGCTGTCAATATTTTGCCCCGACGCACCTTTTTTTCCTCACACCATTACCTTGCGAGAGCAAGCTACTTTTTCTCACGTACCTATTTTATTGATTTTCAATATATCTTTTCTTAATTCATTATCAATATCTGAAGTGTTTATTTTATTTATAATCATCTTAGCCTGTTCAAAACAATCCATATGACCTTTTAGATCCTCTACTTTTACTGTTGCCAGAGCTGCAATGAGTTCACCATCGTAATATTCTCCCGCCAATGGGTCTTCCTCCAATACTTGTAATACTCTTGGCATTAGCTGGTCGATAAAGAGATTCTGACGAATAGCACGACAAAGATCTTCTACGGACAGCTCTTCTATTGGTATATCAATGACACGTTCAAACCATTGTTCAAGCGATGATTTCTGAACAGAATCAGGTTTTAAATTTATTTTTCCTATCAACTTACGGAAAGTAATCATATCCCATGTCCTTTCAAGGCTGATTCAATTTTATTGATAGCATCTGTTGCGCGACCATATGCTGCTTGAGCTTCAGGATTATTAACATTTTTCAATGTGTCTGCATGATTCCTTAAGCCCCTGAGGGTATTTTGCATTTCCTGCATGTGATCCCAATATCCACCGCTTTCCTTAGGTACAGGGTTACCATCCATATCCTTAAGAGTTCCTGTGATATCATGATCTTTTAAAGCATTTTTTATAGTGTTATCGATCTTCTTGATAGCACTTTCTTGCTTTTGATTGAGTTTATCAACAGGCTTACTTTCTTGTTTTTCATGATCATCTTCTGGTGGAGTCGGAGAGCCTGACCCAGCTCCACCATATTCAGCCTTCTCGTTATCCGTCATGTTGCCGGCAACGTTGGGTTTCGATTCCTGATTTGAATCATCCGAAGAACATGCACGCCCAAAGCTACACTGAGTGGCTTTATCAACTGCATCAAACAGATCATCCACAGCTGACGCTATTTTGTCATTGGCGTTTTTGGTGACCTGATCTCCCGGGCTTACCGGAACCCCGGGAACAGGCACCGGAACCGGAGGTGCTACACCCAGCGAGTTATTCTCAACCTCCACCTTCGCCGTTTCCGACGCCATCGCCGCCATGGAGACGCTGCCATCCGTCACCGCAGCGCCTGCCAGCCCACCCGCGATACTCACCAGGCTACTGACCAGCCGTTTTTCCTCTGGCGTCAGGTCACTGGATTTTTTATCTCCATACAGCGCACTCACCAGATGGTCGGTCATCGCCGAGGCCGTAATGGCTCCTATGGCACCAGCCTTCAGGCCATCCGCACTGCTACCGCCACTCAGCTGCGTCAGCGCCGCAGCCACAATACCGTGCAGCGCGGCACGGGCTGTCGGGTCTTTCTGCTCCTTGACCAGGGTCGCCAGCAGAGGGGCCGCCCCCACTGCCGCGCCTGCCTTCAGGTTACCGCCAAGCGCACCTGCCAGTAATCCCGCAGCTGCGCTACCCTTCGTCCAGAAGGCACTACCCGGACCGTACTCGGTATTCTGATATCCGGGCTGCGTCTTCAGGTACGCTTCCTGCTCCTGAGGCGTATCGCCCTGCAGTTTTCCTTCTGACGCCAGCTTCGCGCCCAGCGCCGCATTGGATTCCCGCGCTTTCTGCTCTGCATACTTGCCGTAAGCATCCAGCGCAGAGGTGGCCAGCGCCGCGCCTTCGCTCTGGACCGCCAGGTTATCCCTGACCTTCTGCACATCACCGCTCACGTCCACGCCGTGGTGGGCATCAGCCGTATCACGGCTCAGGTCAGCAATATCCTGTTTCTGTCCCGCCGGGTTGCGAATGACAATGCTACCGCCACTCACCGCTGATGAGGTCGTGCCGGTGTGGCTATCTTCTGCCTGGCCCGTACCGATGGCCGGTGCCAGGTTGCGGTTTTCACCGTTTCCGCTGCCACCCGCGCTGCCGGAAAGCGCCACCGTGTAGCCGTTGCCGCTGGTCTGGCTCTCGTTGTGGAGATTACTGAAACCCAGCGTACCGGTGTCGAGACTATTTTTATCTGCAGACGCCGTGGATGCAATCACCGCGCCGTCGAGCTGGGTATGATGTGCCGTGGTGACGGCAATATCGCCCCACGCGTTCAGCAGCATATCGCCGCCGGAGGCCAGGTTCGCCCCGGTAACGGTGATGTTTTTCCCCGCCTCAAGGGACAGACCATCCTGCGCGGTAATCGACGCCGTATTGCCCAGAAGAGTCTCTTTAAGGCCGATGTTGAGGTTGCTGATGCTGTTCTGGCTGTCGAGCGTCAGGCTGTTTTTCGCCAGCAGCGAGCTGCCGCTGTTGGTGATGTCGCCGCCCGCCTGGATGACGGCGCGGTAGATTGCACCTGCCTGCGATTCAGTATTATGGCCCGTCAACGTAAGGGTAAGTTTCTTACTGCCAGGGCTCGTTGTTCTAATTTCAAAATCGGAACTCATTACAGATGCAGTTTTAATGCACTGCTGCGCATGGCTGACGCTCCTGTATGCTTTTCCCACGCATCACCATGCATCACCATGCATCACTCACGCTCTGTTCCGCATTATCATGCATGCCCGTACACAGGGGCGCATGAATACGCATCGATAAATAAAACGATACCAGAGGAAATATATATATTGCGATATAACCGTGACAGTAAGATTATTTCTGCCGACCTATGAAAGGGATTCAAAGGGCAGCCCTTTGGCACGCGAATGTGCATACAGTCGGTAACGTGCCTTCCTATTTTTTTGCTGACAGCAGAGATGGCACATTAAGTTGCACTAAATTGCATTAAGTTTCATTAAATTGAATTACAGGTCAGTTTAATTGCATTAAAATTATTTAAATTACCCTAATTTTCTTTAAGTTGCATTGCCCCGACTGAAGTACTGGACCATGAACAACGCGAGGGGTCATTGATAGTATTTTTCCGGTCTATCAAACTCGCTGAATATTCAGTTTCGGGGAGTAGTCCGGCGACTCCTTCGCGAGTCATGCGGGAGTCACCACCTTAAAATACACGACTCTCCTGACGACTCACCACCATATAACATCATGATTTAATAGCAGATAGTTGTGAGTGGCTCTACAGCGAGTCACTGGCGAGTCGTCACAGAGTCGCAGACGACTCTGATTAACACATTAAAAATTTTCATTTTGCAATTTAAAAAACTAACGTACTGTTTTTAAATACTAATCAGCAAAAAGTTCGTTTTGCGTGGGGTGTGGGGATTTTGAGGTAAGAAGCAGGCTATCGTTAAATAGCCTGCCGGGAAGGGTTAACGTATTTATGTCAGAGTTGCGGAGCAAAAAACCACCAACTATGGGCGGAATTCTTGTTAATCATCTTATTAATGTACTCCATTGAACTGATACATAAGGCTTTAACCTAATCTCCATTCGCGTTACGGTTTCTCCTAAATTGATATCAGATGACAGATATTCACCTTTTGTTTCGTTCTTGATTTCAAAATAGTTAACACCTTCGCTAAGATGTTGAGATATTTTCTCACCATTAACTTCAATTATGGTTTGGATCCACCCTTCTAAAGCTGCATATGAGAAAATTAATTTCACACCATTACTATCTGTATATTCATATCCATAGTGATGATCTATTTCATTAGAAAAAAAAGGTTCACTTTCAAAAAACGAAAGGAGATCTATAGGATCTGGAAGATTTTCGATAAAAATCATTTTTTGCCATCCTTCGGTATTGTTGTTATGAATCGACGAGAACCATCATCCATTATTTGGAATGATGTTTCTAACTTGGCAGCCTTACCTGATGGCCCCATTAGCAATGACTCTCTAATTTCAAACCTACCGAATTTATTAGTATAAACATTTATAATATTGCCTGGTGTTTTAGGAACCTGAGAAATATGTTCCATTATCAACTTGGCCCCTACATCATCTAAAGGAATACCAAGACGATACATTGATTGAGCCAATTGAGTCGAACGGGGGGTGTTATGAGCACTACTATTGACCTCTCCAAATAGAAATTTAAGCTTGTCTTGTTCTATGATGACATTGCTTTTTGAAGCCTGTTGATCAAGCACCGAATAATTTTGTTTTGAATTAAGGTTAGCTGTACTTTTCGAGTTCTGAGCAATTTTTTCTAATGCTTCTTTTTCAGCCGAAATTTTCCCAGCATTAACAGTACCTTCAGGAACTTTTTTGCCAGGCAATATAATACTAGCCAGTATTCCCCCAGTTGCTTCCAAGGAAGCCTGGTTTCCGCCCCATGCTCCAGTCAGCGTATTAGCAACAGCGTACCAGGTATCACTTTTCATCAGCGCCTTAACGCTGTCTGCTACCGCCTGATTTTTCCCGGCCAGGTCGCTCATCGCCTTGCTGCAGTAGCTGTCGCCCGCAGCACAGGAAGCCAGTGCCATTGCCGCATCAGCGGCGTAGTCCGCCGAGCCTAGTGCTGCATCACCGGTATCAGCGAGAGCATTGATAATACCATTCGCGATGGCAGAGGTTGCACCTTCGCCCAGCTTGTCTCTTACCTGATTTTTCAGGGATTCAGCAGTCTGTTTTGCCGCTTCGCGAGCCCGGTCACCACTCAGCGAGTTATTCTCAACCTCCACCTTCGCCGTTTCCGACGCCGTCGCCGCCATGGAGACACTACCATCCGTCACTGCAGCGCCCGCCAGACCACCCGCGATACTCACGAGGCTACTGACCAGCCGTTTCTCCTCTGGCGTCAGGTCACTGGATTTTTTATCTCCATACAGCGCACTGACCAGATGGTCGGTCATCGCCGAGGCCGTAATGGCTCCTATGGCACCAGCCTTCAGGCCATCAGCACTGCTCCCGCCACTCAGCTGCGTCAGCGCCGCCGCCACAATACCGTGCAGCGCGGCACGGGCTGTCGGGTCTTTCTGCTCCTTGACCAGGGTCGCCAGCAGAGGGGCCGCCCCTGCTGCCGCCCCTGCCTTCAGGTTACCGCCAAACGCACCTGCCAGTAATCCCGCCGCTGCGCTTCCCTTAGTCCAGAAGGCACTCCCCGGACCGTACTCGGTATTCTGATATCCGGGCTGCGTCTTCAGGTACGCTTCCTGCTCCTGCGGGGTATCGCCCTGCAGTTTTCCTTCTGACGCCAGCTTCGCGCCCAGCGCCGCATTGGATTCCCGCGCTTTCTGCTCCGCATACTTGCCGTAAGCATCCAGCGCAGAGGTAGCCAGGGCCGCGCCTTCGCTCTGGACCGCCAGGTTATCCCTGACCTTCTGCACATCGCCGCTCACGTCCACGCCGTGGTGGGCGTCAGCCGTATCACGGCTCAGGTCAGCAATATCCTGTTTCTGTCCCGCCGGGTTACGAATGACAATGCTACCGCCACTCACCGCTGATGAGGTCGTCCCTGTGTGGCTCTCTTCTGCCTGGCCCGTACCGATGGCCGGTGCCAGGTTGCGGTTTTCACCGTTTCCGCTGCCGCCCGCGCTGCCGGAAAGCGCCACCGTGTAGCCGTTGCCGCTGGTCTGGCTCTCGTTGTGGAGATTACTGAAACCCAGCGTACCGGTGTCGAGACTATTTTTATCTGCAGACGCCGTGGATGCAATCACCGCGCCGTCAAGCTGGGTATGATTTCCGGTGGTGACAGCAAAACCGCCCTGGCCTGCGAATATCCCGCTCTGTTCAACAACGCTCTTACCATTCTGGGTGATATTCTCACCCGATGCACTGACGCTACCGGAAGAGGCACCATAACACAGTGGCGGTATGCACAGACTGAGGGACGCGCCTGACGAAGACTGCTTGCTGTCATAACTGGCTGTATCCTGCACGCTGCTGATGGTGAGATCGCGTCCGGTATTCACCACCACACGGTTACCTTCCAGCTCCGCACCTTTCAGGATGGTGTCGCGTCCGCTGTTCACCGTAAGCTGTTCATCAGCATGGACAACGCTGTTCGTATTGCGCTGTGACTGGCTGTTTTCCTTACCCTTATGCTGTGACGCTCCCAGCTCCACCGAGATGCCGTTTTGCGCACCAATCAGGCTCACACCGACACCGACGCTGAACTGGCTGCCGCTGTTTTTACTCTCAGAGCGGGTTGTGTTCTGGGAGGCAGACAGCAGAATATCCCGTCCCGCATCCAGCGCCACGTGTTTACCCGCGATCTGTACCCCCGTGCCGGCAATGTCATTTCCGGCATGGACAGAGACATTCTCACCGGCAGTAATGGTGGTGCCCTGCGTGTCCGTACTGTTGTAACGACTGTCCTGAGAGGACGTCCCCGCCGTTAAAGACACTTTAGCCTTGATGAGCGACGAGTCCGACATAGCGCCCTGCGCCGCGGTTGCCGCCGACTGACCTGTTCTGATGGCGGTCAGCCTCGGGTCATCGCCGTTTTCTGCGCTGCGGGCAGCCGTCTCAGCGGCTTTTGCAGCCTCAACAGCCCAGCCGCCAGCAGATGCAGTCACACCATACTGGGCGCTGCTGCTGTGGTTTTCACCGTCACGGGTATCCCGGCTCACCCCCATGAGGACATTTTCGCCACTGAGTGACACCGATTTACCGGCACGGATATCCGTACCTGACAGGGAGAGATCGTTACCGGCCTGCGCGACAAGGTTACCGTTTTTACTGCTTAGCTGGCTGCGCAATCCGTTTTCGAGGCTGCTATCTTCCCGACTGCTGTTTTTTTCATGACGGTAGCCTGCCGTGGCGCTGTAACCATCGCCGCCCAGCGTTCCCAGCAATTTGCTGCTGCCGCTGCTCTCACTGAGTGATGTGTCGCGTCCGGCAGAAACGGAGATATCCCCATTTGTGGCTGACAGCAGAAGATCGTCCGTGGCGGTCATCCGGCTGCCGCTGATATTCACGCTGCCGTCACGACTGTTAACGTAAATATCTGAGCCCTGAATGACCGACGCGTTTTGTGTAGTCCGGTTGCCACTACTGTTGCTCTCTGCCTTGCTCATCCCGCCCGGCAGGAGCTGATTGCCGTGGGAACCCCCACCCGCGATGGCGCGAACAGCACTTCCGGCGCTCAGGGCGCTCGAAAGATTCCAGCCGCTATTTTTCGTGCTGCTGCCGTATTTCTCGCTGTCTGTGGACGTAGTGATATCAACGTCGCGTTTCGCATCGAGGATCACCGTTTCACCGGCCTTAGCCTGGCTCCCGGCAATCAGGATATTGCCGCTGTTGCTGCCTCCCTGTTTACCGGTGGCAGTCATCTGGATATTGCCTGCGGCGGCAAGATGGCTGCCGCTGTTAAACTCGCCCTCGTAGTGCGACTCAGAGGAAGCCCGGGTGCGTCCTGCGGCAATGGCCATCATCTGCCCTGGTCCGTCAAGCGCGAGCGCACCGCCTTCCGCCCCCAGCCCCTTCACTTTATCGACGGTGCTGTTGCCACTGTTGCCCTTACCACGAACGATATCGCGCACGTTACGCACAGTGTCTTCAAATGGCGCTTTCACACTGACGGTGACGCCAGACGATTTGGACTCCTGCTTCATGGACTCAGTGGTCGTATCCCGTCCAGGAAGGATGGCGATGCTGTCGCCAGTGATATCGATATGGCCGGTTTTACGGGAGGAATCATCCTTCGCTCTTCCGGCAACCACGTCTGCCGCGCTCAACTGGACGTCATTTCCGGCGCTGATAATGACATTACCACCAGTAGTGCCCACCGTGCTGCGGGCATCGCTCTGCGTCGTGTTTGCCCCCTGTCGTGTGGTTTTTGAAGACTGCGACCCGATGGTGATACCCAATCCCGACCCGCTGGAGAAAACGCCAGATTTCTTCGTTTTCTTCATGTCGTAGAACGTGTCGGTGTTGGTTGCTGCCTCCACGATCAGATCATTTCCAGCCTTCAGTGCCACATCGCGCTCAGCGGCAACCGATGAGCCCTGCACCGTCAGGTTGTTACCAGCCCGGAGAGCAACGTTGTCGCCGGAAAGCTGCGTACCTTTCTCACGCGTATGCGTTTCTTCGTGGATGGTGTGAGTGGTTTTCTTGCTGAGGAATCCACCGGATGTCTTTTTCTCCTCCCGGTATGCATAGTCACTTTCCGTCGCAGTGGAAAGGGTGATATCCCGCCCGGCGGCCACGGCTGTATCGCCTGCGGCATAGACATCTGCTGCCTGCGCCGTTACATCACGTCCGGCGACAACAGTCACATTCCCACCCGCAGTGATGTCGGTTCCCGACTGGCGCACCGATTCGTTAATAACGGTTTTCTTGCCTGACCTATAGCTGTCGCCCTGCGTGGTCTCTTCCGCAGCCAGATTCACGTCGCGCCCCGCCTGCAGCCCGACGCTTTTCTCCGCCGCCAGCGCGGCGGCCTGAGCGTTGATATCCTGCCCGGCCTTCAGGACCAGGTTATCGCCTGCGGAAATCGTGGTGCGGTCGAGCCCGGTGCTGTGGGATTCGCTTTTCCCTTTCCGGCGGCTTTCGCTGGTCTGTGCCGCGTTCAGATTGAGATCGTTGCCCGCGCTCAGCCCCGCGCTGCCGCCCGCCTTCAGGTCGCTGGCGGTCACGTCAAGGTTGTGCCCGGTATTCACCAGCAGGTTGCCGCCCGCGGTGACGTTACTGCCCTGATACGTGACGGACGAACGGCTGGTTTTCGCCCGGCTGGAGCTGAATGCGTCGTTGATCTGATTCGCGTTGACGGCAATATCGCCCCACGCGTTCAGCAGCATATCGCCGCCGGAGGCCAGGTTCGCCCCGGTGACGGTAATGTTTTTCCCCGCCTCAAGCGACAGGCCATCCTGCGCGGTAATAGACGCCGTGTTGCCCAGCAGGGTGTCTTTCAGGCCGATCTTGCCGTACTTCCCTCCGGCGTTGATATCAATCTGCTCAACCTGGGTCAGGTTGTTGATGCTGCCGTCCAGGCTCTCCAGCGCGACCGTTTTGCCGCTGATGGTGGAGCTGATGTTATTGATATCGCCGATGGCGCTCAGGTTCAGGTCGCCGCCCGCTTTCATCAGGCCGTTGTTGAGGTTGCTGATGCTGTTCTGGCTGTCGAGCGTC
>NZ_JBVPGN010000029.1:0-174052 GCF_055816715.1 Enterobacter sp. PL_is514
ACGAGTCTGAGGCATTGGGCCGTCAGTCGCAGCAACAACCAGGATCGCGCCGTCCATCTGCGCAGCACCGGTGATCATGTTTTTAACATAGTCGGCGTGGCCTGGGCAGTCTACGTGTGCGTAGTGGCGAGTCGGGGTGTCATACTCAACGTGGGAAGTGTTGATGGTGATACCACGTGCTTTTTCTTCTGGTGCGTTATCGATCTGGTCGAATGCACGAGCAGAACCACCGTAGGTTTTAGCCAGAACGGTAGTGATTGCAGCAGTCAGGGTAGTTTTACCATGGTCAACGTGGCCGATAGTACCAACGTTGACGTGCGGTTTTGTACGTTCAAATTTTTCTTTAGACACGGCTATATTCCTTACTATAGTGCTCTCCCCTGTGGAGAGAGCACGGGACTTAGGTTTTAATCCTGTGGATTACTTACCACGGGCTTCAATAACGGCCTGAGCAACGTTGTTAGGCGCATCATCATACTTCAGGAATTCCATGGTGTATGATGCACGACCTTTGGTCAGAGAACGCAGCTGAGTTGCATATCCGAACATTTCAGACAGCGGAACTTCAGCGTGGATCTTAACGCCAGTTACTTCGGATTCCTGACCACGCAGCATACCGCGACGACGGCTCAAGTCACCGATAACGTCACCGGTGTTCTCTTCAGGAGTTTCTACTTCAACCTTCATGATTGGCTCAAGCAGAACTGGTTTTGCTTTCTTAAAGCCTTCTTTAAAGGCAATAGACGCAGCCAGTTTAAACGCCAGTTCAGAGGAGTCAACGTCGTGGTAAGAACCGAAGTGCAGACGAACACCCATGTCAACAACCGGATAGCCAGCCAGAGGGCCCGCTTTCAGCTGTTCCTGGATGCCTTTATCAACGGCTGGGATGTATTCGCCAGGAATTACACCACCTTTGATGTCGTTGATGAACTCGTAACCTTTCGGGTTAGAGCCCGGCTCCAGTGGGTACATGTCGATCACAACGTGACCGTACTGACCGCGACCACCAGACTGCTTAGCGTGTTTACCTTCAATATCGGTAACTTTCGCGCGAATCGCTTCGCGGTAAGCAACCTGAGGTTTACCCACGTTCGCTTCAACGTTGAATTCACGCTTCATACGGTCAACGATGATGTCCAGGTGCAGTTCACCCATACCAGCGATGATGGTCTGGTTAGATTCTTCATCAGTCCATACGCGGAATGATGGGTCTTCTTTCGCCAGACGGCCCAGAGCCAGACCCATTTTTTCCTGGTCAGCTTTGGTTTTTGGTTCAACTGCGATGGAGATTACCGGCTCTGGGAATTCCATACGCTCCAGAATGATCGGGTGATCCGGGTCACACAGGGTGTCACCAGTGGTCACGTCTTTCAGACCGATAGCTGCAGCGATGTCGCCCGCACGAACTTCTTTGATCTCTTCACGTTTGTTAGCGTGCATCTGTACGATACGGCCAAAACGCTCACGCGCCGCTTTCACGGAGTTCAGGATGGTGTCACCGGAGTTAACCACACCAGAGTAAACGCGGAAGAAGGTCAGGTTACCCACGAATGGGTCGGTAGCAATTTTGAACGCCAGTGCAGAGAATGGCTCTTCGTCGCTTGCGTGACGCTCAGCCGGGGTATCTTTACCGTCGTCCAGGATGCCGTTGATCGCAGGAACGTCAACCGGGGATGGCAGGTAGTCAACTACCGCATCCAGCATCGCCTGAACACCTTTGTTCTTGAACGCAGAACCACAGGTTACCAGGATGATTTCGTTGTTCAGAACGCGCTGACGCAGAGCTTTTTTGATCTCTTCTTCAGTCAGTTCTTCACCACCCAGGTATTTCTCCATCAGCTCTTCAGAAGCTTCAGCAGCGGATTCGATCAGGTTCTGGTGCCATTCGTCAGCCAGGTCCTGCATTGCAGCTGGGATATCTTCGTATTCGAAGGTAACGCCCTGGTCTGCATCGTTCCAGTTGATGGCTTTCATTTTCACCAGGTCGATAACGCCGGTGAAGCCTTCTTCAGCACCAATTGCCAGCTGCAGCGGAACAGGGTTCGCGCCCAGACGGGTTTTGATCTGACCAACAACTTTCAGGAAGTTAGCACCCATACGGTCCATTTTGTTAACGAACGCGATGCGTGGAACTTTATATTTGTTTGCCTGACGCCATACGGTTTCAGACTGTGGCTGAACACCACCAACTGCGCAATAAACCATTACCGCGCCGTCAAGAACACGCATGGAACGTTCTACTTCGATGGTGAAGTCAACGTGCCCTGGGGTGTCGATGATGTTTACGCGATGCGGTTCGTACTGCTTAGCCATACCTGACCAGAATGCAGTAGTCGCTGCGGAGGTGATAGTGATACCACGCTCCTGCTCCTGTTCCATCCAGTCCATGGTGGCTGCGCCGTCATGAACTTCACCGATTTTGTGGTTTACACCGGTGTAGAACAGAATACGTTCGGTAGTAGTGGTTTTACCGGCGTCGATGTGCGCACTGATACCGATGTTACGGTAGCGTGCGATGGGTGTTGTACGAGCCATTTGATTCCTCGTTTATATCTTTAGGCGTTCAGTTAAGTTACCCAGAGCGGGCGGCTTCTCTGAAGCGCCCGCCTGGTGACTAAGACTCCGAAGGGATTACCAACGGTAGTGTGCGAACGCCTTGTTGGCTTCTGCCATACGGTGAACGTCTTCACGTTTCTTAACTGCAGTACCTTTGTTGTCTGCAGCATCAGAAAGTTCGTTCGCCAGACGCAGAGCCATGGATTTATCACCGCGTTTACGAGCAGCTTCAACGATCCAACGCATTGCCAGGGCATTACGACGAACCGGACGAACTTCAACTGGAACCTGATAAGTAGAACCACCAACGCGGCGGGACTTAACTTCTACAGTTGGGCGAACGTTGTCGAGAGCGACTTCGAAAGCTTCCAGTTCATTTTTACCAGAACGCTGAGCCAGGGTCTCAAGCGCGCTGTATACGATTGCTTCTGCAGTAGATTTTTTACCATCTACCATCAGGATATTTACAAATTTTGCCAGCAGTTCTGATCCGAATTTCGGATCTGGAAGAATTTTACGCTGACCAATGACGCGACGACGTGGCATGGGAATACTCCGTTGTTAATTCAGGATTGTCCAAAACTCAAAGAGTTTAGTGTGACATTAAGATAAATCAGTTTGGCCTTACTTAACGGAGAACCATTAAGCCTTAGGACGCTTCACGCCGTACTTGGAGCGAGCCTGCTTACGGTCTTTAACACCTGAGCAGTCCAGCGCACCACGAACGGTGTGGTAACGAACACCCGGAAGGTCTTTAACACGACCGCCACGGATCAGGATCACGGAGTGCTCCTGCAGGTTGTGACCTTCACCACCGATGTAGGAAGTCACTTCGAAACCGTTAGTCAAACGCACACGGCATACTTTACGCAGTGCGGAGTTTGGTTTTTTAGGAGTGGTGGTATATACACGAGTACATACGCCACGTTTCTGCGGGCAGGCTTCCAGCGCAGGCACGTTGCTTTTCGCAACTTTGCGTGCACGTGGTTTGCGTACCAGCTGGTTAACTGTTGCCATTAAATAGCTCCTGGTTTTAGCTTTTGCTTCGTAAACACGTAATAAATCGACCTCATACAATATGAGGACGCGAAATTTTAGGGCTACGTCGAAAAGGTGTCAAGAAATATACAGCGATCTCAGATCACCAGTTCATTTGACTGGCGTGCGTCACAGTAAGATTGACGAAATCAGTATAGCCAACCACGTCAATTTTGGCTGAAATTTGACCAGAAAGACCCCGCGCATCCAGATCGTCTTTCAGCGCAGAAACTGTTATGGGGGCGTTCGTGAGAATTTCAACGAAACGACTGCCTTCCAGTGCGGCAAGCACGCCATCCTGAATCAGCAGCAGATCGTCACCTTCGCGCAGCATACTCAGTAACGCGTCGATATCACATTGCCACGGTGAATGGCTCAGAGTATGGAGCATGGCGGCCTCAGAAAGTCAGAACGGTGTCGTAGTGGGAAAGGTGTTCGCGCAATGCAGCAGAAGACAGGACGGTCACATCCAGCACGAAAGGCGTCTTCTCATCCAAACCGCGAGCGGCCAGCGAGTCGGCGCAGACATAAAGGTTTTCAATGTCGTACAGCGGCAACACTTTGAAGGTAGCGATGTAATCCCGCGCCAGAATGGCCTGTGGCTGCTGACCCGCCAGAAGCTGAAACACCCCGTCCCCCAAAAAGAAGACGCCGATATCTTCGGTCAGCGCGGACGTCGCAAGTAACGCATCCAGCCCTTCGCGGCCGGAAGCGCTGCCGTGCGGCGCAGACGTAAAAACAAATGCCACGCGCTTCATCAGAATTGCACCACTCTGTCGCAGGTTAATGCCGCCTGTGCCAGTGCACCCAGACCACTCAACGAAAAACCGGGCTGCAGGTTAGAACCCGATAAACCAGAACGCGCGGCTTCGGTTGCATCGGTCACGCCGCGGCGCAGTGCCGCCGCCACGCAGATGTGCAGTTCTACGCCCTGCTTTTCGTTTAATGCCTGCCAGGCGCGGACCAGATCAAACTCATCGCTCGCCGGTGAGGTAAACTGATTCGCGTTATACACCCCTTCCCGATAGAAGAAGACGCTCGCCAGCTCATGTCCAGCCGCCAGTAGCGCATGCGCAAACTGCAGCGCGCTGCTGGCCTGCTGAGTACCATACGCCGGGCCTGTCACCATTAACGCAAAACGCATTACTTGTCTTGTCCCAGGAAATCGCCGCTTTTGAACTGACGAATATAGAGGTAGACCGTGTGCTTGGAGATGTTCAGACGATCGGCCACCTGGTTGATGGCGTCTTTAATATCAAAAATCCCTTTTTCATAGAGATTGAGCACGATCTGACGATTCTTGGCGTTGTTCGAGACGTTGCGATCGGCATTCACCTCTTCAATCGTAAACTCAAGCGTCTGCGTCACCAGATCTTCAACGGAGGAGGCAAAGTTAACAGAAGAGCCAACGTCCGGCGTTTCTGGCGGAATAAAGGTGCTCATGATTTGCGAGAATGGCACATCAAGGTTCATGTTGATGCACAGCAGCCCAATAACACGATGCTCGCGGTTTCGAATCGCGATGGTTTCAGATTTCATCAGCACGCCACTTTTGGCGCGGGTGAAATAGCATTTGGAGACGCTGCTGTCCGCGCCGGTCATGTCATGCAGCATACGCAATGCAAGGTCGGTAATTGGCGAACCAATTTTACGGCCAGTATGCTCACCATTCGCAATGCGGATGGCGGAGCACTTCAGATCTTGCAGGGAGTGCAATACGATTTCGCAGTGGGAGCCAATGAGCATCGCTAACCCGTCCACTACCGCTTCATAGGATTTCAGAATATCGAAGTCGGTCTGATCGAAAGGACGTTGATCCAGCAAATCAAGTTCACTGGTTTCGTTGGTTAAAAGCGACCTGGACATGAAAAAAACACTCCTTTTCAGGAGCCTGTCGTTAGGTTTTCAGGGCAGGCTCATTATCTACACGGACAACTAAATTAATACAGCGTGCCTAACGCTTTCCAGTGTTAATTATATCTGCCCCACAATAAAAAACCGCCGCCTTAAAGGCGGCGGTTTTTTTTCAGCATTACTTCTTAGCAGCAGCGGCTTTATCGTCAGCCGGCGCGTCTGCCTTGGCATCCGCTTTCGGTGCTGGTTTGATGTCCAGCAGCTCTACGTCAAAGACCAGCGTAGAGTTGGCAGGGATACCCGGCACGCCGGTTTTGCCATAGGCCAGATCCGGTGGGATAACCATCTTGATCTTGCCGCCTTTCTTGATGTTTTTCAGGCCTTCAGTCCAGCCCGGGATCACACCATCAAGACGGAAGGAGAGCGGCTCACCGCGGGTGTAAGAGTTATCGAACTCTTTACCGTCGATCAGCGTACCTTTGTAGTTCACAACAACGGTGTCGCTGTCTTTAGGCGCATCGCCGGTGCCTTCTTTCTCAACTTTGTACACCAGGCCAGTAGAAGAGGTTTTCACACCCTTCTCTTTAGCAAAGGTGTCGCGGTAGGCTTTGCCTTTCGCTTCGTTGTCTTTAGCGTCCGCGTCCATCTTAGTCTGCGCGGCACCCTTCACGCGCGCTTCAAACGCCTGCAGAGTCTGTTCAATTTCCTGGTCAGACAGCTTGCTCTTATCTGCAAATGCGTCCTGAACGCCCGCGATCAGCTGAGCTTTATCCAGTTTGATGCCCAGTTTCTCTTGTTCTTTCAGAGAGTTTTCCATGTAACGGCCCAGAGATGCGCCCAGTGCATAGGCGGATTTCTGGTCGTCATTTTTGAACGCCGCTTTGCTGTCTGCAGTGGCAGCAGGCTTCGCAGCAGTATCAGCAGCGAATGACAGCGGCGCGTTCAGCGCAACAGCCATCGTCGTCGCCAGCAGCGTTACTTTAAACAGTGATTTCATCCATATCTCCAGGGCCTGGGGACTCTCACCCCAGCGTTAAACGTAAATGAGTTACGTACTATAAAACGTTGCGGAAGAAATCTACAGACAGACACTTCCAATTCTCGCCACTTTTCAGACTATTTTTGTTTAAATAAGTTTCCTGCCAAGGGGATGCGGACTGTACTTAAGGATAAACTCAGTTAAACTGCGCCGCCGCAGGACCAATATGGCGAATCTGAAATAAACGAGGTGAATGATGAAGGAAACAGCATTAGAAGCGAGAATGGCTGAGCTGGAAAGCCGCCTGGCTTTTCAGGACATCACCATCGAAGAGCTAAACCAGACCGTGACCGCACATGAGCTCGAAATGGCAAAACTGCGGGATCATATGCGCCTGCTGACGGAAAAGCTGAAGGCCACGCAGCCGTCAAACATTGCCTCTCAGTCAGAAGAGACGCCACCTCCTCATTATTGAGGCGTAAAAAAAGCGGGATTATCCCGCTTTTTTATTTTCCGCATGACGGAATTAGTGGCAACCGCAGCCGCCGTTACCGCAACCACCTTTACCGTGATCGTGGTCGTGACCATGGTCGTGGCCGTGACCACCGCAGCAGCCGTCGTGGCCGTGATCGTGGTCGTGACCGTGCGCACCGTGAACGTGGCCATGAGCCAGCTCTTCTTCGGTCGCTTCACGGATCGCAACAACTTCTACGTTGAACTTCAGGTTCTGGCCAGCCAGCATGTGGTTGCCGTCAACCACGACGTGGTCATCTTCCACTTCGGTGATTTCAACAGGAACCGGACCCTGGTCGGTTTCAGCCAGGAAGCGCATGCCAACCTGCAGTTCGTCAACGCCCATGAACACGTCTTTAGGAACGCGCTGAACCAGGTTGTCGTCATACTGACCGTAAGCGTCGTTCGCGCCTACAGCAACGTCAAATTTGTCGCCAACTTCATGACCTTCCAGCGCGTTTTCCAGGCCGGAAATCAGGGAACCGTGACCATGCAGGTAGTCAAGCGGCGCACTCACCGGAGACTCATCAACCAACACACCGTCTTCTGTACGTACCTGATAGGCCAGGCTGACCACCAGGTCTTTTGCTACTTTCATGATATCTCCTGAGCGTGGGAAAATTGCTGGCGCAGATTGTAGCGGAAATCTGCACCTGTGTACCCTTTAGCTTAAAAAAACTCAGGGCATATCGCTAGTCCGGATGAAAAATCCCGATAACTTGCTCTTCTTTGCGAACGTGATCGCGGGCCTCTTTGTCGGCCTCACGCATCTGGTGACCGCACTTAACACACTCAACAACATCAATATTATTTTCCCGCCACATCGCCAGGGTATCTTGCGCCTGGCAGGTCGGGCATTTTGCACCCGCGATAAAGCGTTTACGTACAGCCATCTTTCGTTACCCTTTATTCAAATTCATCCCAGCCATCGAGCTGGCGTCGTTCCTGCTGCATCTCGCGCTGGAAGATCTCCTCCAGCTCGCGACGCGCTTCCCGCACGCGGGAGATCTGCGCCGTATCGGTATGTACCGGCATCAGCTCGCGCAGCATCCGCATATCCAGCCGGCGGAAGTGCATCTGAGCACGCTGCGCCTGATGCGGATGCATGCCAAGCGAGATCAGCGCCTTGCGCCCCAGCTCCAGCGCGCTGGAGAACGTCTCACGGGAGAAGTGTTTCACACCCGCCTGCAATAATTCGTGAGCTTCAACACGTCCCCGCGCACGCGCCAGAATATGCAGATGCGGGAAATGCTGCTGGCACAGCTCCACCAGCTTCATCGTATCTTCCGGATCGTTACAGGTAATCACGATGGACTCTGCCGCTTCCGCCCCCGCCGAGCGCAGCAGCTCAAGCTGGGTCGCGTCGCCGTAGTAAACCTTATAGCCATATTTACGCATCAGGTTAACCGCGCTGATATCCCGCTCCAGCACCGTAATGCGCATTTTGTTCGCCATCAGCAAACGCCCGATAACCTGTCCAAAACGACCAAAGCCCACCACAATCACCTGCGGCTTGTCGTCTTCCACCCACGGCGCTTCGTCTTCATCGTCAGTGGGATTCAGGCGGCGCGACAGCAGTTTATCCACCAGCTTCATCAGCAGCGGCGTGGTCATCATCGACAGCGTGACCGTTACCAGCAAAAGCGCCATCTGATCGTCTTTAAACAACTTCTGGGAGGAGGCGGTAGAGAACAGCACAAACGCGAACTCGCCCCCCTGGCTTAACACGCTGGCAAACTGCATGCGTTCCGAACTGCGCAAGCCATAAATACGCGCCATGACGTACAGCACCAGCGTTTTCACCGCCACCAGGATGGCGACGCTCACCACAACCCACAGCAGATGGGTATAGAGCACGCCAAGGTTGAGCGCCATCCCCACCGAAATAAAGAACAGGCCTAACAGCAGCCCTTTAAAGGGATCGATGGCAATTTCCAGCTCGTGCCGGTATTCACTTTCCGCCAGCAGCACCCCGGCGATAAAGGTCCCGAGCGCCATCGAAAGCCCCAGCGCATCCATAAACAATGCCGACCCCAGCACCAGCAGCAGCGTCGCAGCGGTAAATACCTCGCGAACGCCCGACGCGGCAATAAAGCGGAATACGGGACGTAACAGGAAACGACCGCCAATCAGCATGCCCGCGAAGGCCAGCACCTTCATGGCGATTTTCGCCCAGTCAAAATGATCGTCCCCGGACCCCGCCAGCAGCGGCACCAGCGCCAGCGCCGGGATGACTGCCAAATCCTGGAACAGCAGCACCGAAAAGCCCAGCTGGCCGGCTTCGTTGCGATTCATCCCTTTATCGCGCATCAGCTGCAGCGCCATCGCCGTCGACGACATCGCAAGGCCTATCCCGCCAATCACCGCCGCCTGCCATGAAAAGTTGGTCAGCATTAACAGGCCACCCAGGATCGCGGCGCTGAACATCACCTGCGCGGCGCCCACGCCAAAGATAGAGCGTCGGAGTTGCCACAATTTCGAAGGATTCAGTTCCAGCCCGATGATGAACATCAGGAACACCACGCCCAGTTCGGAGAAATGGAGAATCTCATCTACATCGCTGATGAATCCCAGTCCCCAGGGGCCAATCGCGATCCCCGCCAGCAGATACCCCAACACCGCACCGATACCAATGCGTGCCGCAAGCGGCACCGCGACGACGGCCGCAAATAAAAACAGCACCCCGGCGAGAAGCAAATTCGATCCTTCCATTAACGACCTCCTGCCGGAATCGGTGACGCCAGCCATTCACCATAGGCTCTGGCGTGGCTGGCCAGTTCTTTCGGATCCTGGCGTCGGGCCCAGTAGACAATAATCGGGCTCATCCAGTGCATACGGCACATCGCCGCCGTCAGCTCGAAAGGCCGCAGAATATCGCTCATCGGATAGCGGTTCAGCCCGTCGTGGCGGTAAGCACTTTCCGGCTCTCCGGTGGTGATCACACTACGCCAGTACTTTCCCGCCAGCTGGTTGCCCCCCACCCCGCTGGAGAAGCCCCGGCTCAGCACGCGGTCCAGCCACTCTTTGAGCAGCGCCGGACAGCTGTAGGTGTAAAGCGGATGCTGGAACACAATGACGTCATGCTGACGCAGCAGTTCCTGCTCGTAAGGGATATCAATAAAGAAATCAGGATAGTGCGCGTAGAGATCGTGCACCGTCACGTTGCTGAGCTGTGTGGCCGGCTTAAGCAGCACCCGGTTTGCCACCGAGTCCTGAGATTCCGGATGGGCATACAGCAGCAGCACTTTTGCTGTCTGAGACATCATTCCCCTCCCGGTCTTGTTTCTGTTTTTGTGTATCGTTGTTGTTTTGGGCTACCATGGCGGCCCGGTGCGGAAAATGGCCCACACCTTACATTATCATAATGACAAATTAACATAGTCGGAACATACGGCGCTTCTATGATTGTTTTCTCCTCGTTACAAATTCGTCGCGGCGTGCGCGTCCTGCTGGATAACGCCACTGCTACCATCAACCCGGGCCAAAAAGTGGGTCTGGTCGGCAAAAACGGCTGTGGTAAATCCACGCTGCTGGCGTTGCTGAAAAACGAGATTAGCGCGGATGGCGGTAACTTCACCTTCCCGGGGAACTGGCAGCTCGCCTGGGTAAACCAGGAGACGCCAGCCCTGAGCGAACCGGCACTCGACTATGTTATCGACGGCGACCGGGAATACCGTAAGCTCGAGGCGGAACTTAACGCCGCTAACGAGCGCAACGACGGTCACGCCATCGCCACCGTTCACGGCAAGCTGGACGCCATTGACGCGTGGACCATTCGCTCCCGCGCCTCCAGCCTGCTTCACGGCCTGGGCTTCAGCAATGAACAGCTGGAACGCCCGGTCAGCGACTTCTCCGGTGGCTGGCGCATGCGCCTCAACCTGGCGCAGGCGCTGATCTGCCGCTCTGACCTGCTGCTGCTCGATGAACCGACCAACCACCTCGATCTCGATGCGGTTATTTGGCTGGAGAAGTGGCTCAAGAGCTATCAGGGCACTCTGATTCTGATCTCCCACGACCGCGACTTCCTCGACCCGGTGGTGGATAAAATCATTCATATCGAACAGCAAACGATGTTCGAGTACACCGGCAACTACAGCTCCTTCGAGCGTCAGCGCGCGACGCGCCTTGCCCAGCAGCAGTCCATGTACGAAAGCCAGCAGCAGCGCGTGGCGCACCTGCAGAGCTTTGTGGATCGCTTTAAGGCCAAAGCCTCAAAAGCCAAGCAGGCCCAGAGCCGCATAAAAATGCTGGAACGCATGGAGATGATTGCCCCGGCGCACGTGGATAACCCGTTCCACTTCAGCTTCCGCGAGCCGGAAAGTCTGCCGAACCCGCTGCTGAAGATGGAGAAGGTCAGCGCGGGCTATGCCGACCGCATTATTCTCGACTCCATCAAGCTCAACCTGGTGCCGGGTTCGCGCATTGGCCTGCTGGGGCGTAACGGCGCCGGTAAATCGACGCTAATCAAGCTGCTGGCGGGCGAGCTTAGCCCGGTCAGCGGTGAAATCGGCCTGGCGAAGGGCATCAAGCTTGGCTACTTCGCCCAGCATCAGCTGGAATTTTTACGCGCGGATGAATCCCCGATTCAGCATCTCGCGCGTCTGGCGCCGCAGGAGATGGAGCAGAAGCTGCGCGACTACCTCGGCGGCTTCGGCTTCCAGGGCGATAAGGTCACCGAAAACACCGAGCGTTTCTCGGGCGGTGAAAAAGCCCGTCTGGTGCTGGCGCTGATCGTCTGGCAGCGCCCGAACCTGCTGCTGCTCGATGAACCGACCAACCACCTGGATCTCGATATGCGTCAGGCGCTGACCGAAGCGCTGATTGAGTTCGAAGGCGCACTGGTGGTGGTTTCGCACGACCGTCACCTGATCCGCTCCACCACGGACGATCTCTACTTAGTGCACGATGGCAAAGTCGAACCGTTCGACGGCGATCTGGAAGATTACCAGCAGTGGCTGACGGACGTGCAGAAGCAGGAGAACCAACCGGAGGAGTCGGCGAAAGACAACGCCAACAGCGCGCAGGCACGTAAAGACCAGAAGCGTCGTGAAGCGGAGCTGCGCACCCAGACGCAGCCGCTGCGTAAAGAGATTACCCGTCTCGAAAAAGAGATGGAAAAACTCAACGCCACGCTTGCCGCTGTTGAAGAGAAGCTCGGCGACAGCGGTCTGTATGACCAGAGCCGCAAGGCTGAGCTGACGGACTGCCTGCAAACGCAGGCGAAGACCAAATCCAGCCTCGAAGAGTGCGAAATGGCGTGGCTCGACGCGCAGGAACAGCTGGAAGCGATGCTGCAGGCTGAATAACACGCCGGGAGGGCTATGAGTTTCGATATCACGAGCGAGATTACGTTCCGCAAGCTCAGCATCTTCATGACGTTTATGGAGAAAGGGAATATTGCGCGTACCGCCGAAACTCTGGGCCTGAGCGGCGTGAGCGTGCACCGTGCGCTGCACACCCTGGAAGAGAACGTGCGCTGCCCGCTCTTCACCCACAAGGGGCGCAACCTGATTGCCCTGCCTTCCGCCTGGACGCTGCTGGAGTATTGCCAGGAGGTGATGCAGGTGATGGAGCGCGGGCTGGAAGCGTCGCGCAAAATTGCCGGGATCGGTCAGGGGCGGCTGCGAGTCGGGACGCTCTACTCGCTCACCCTGGAAACCGTGCCGCGCCTGATCATGGGCATGAAGCTGCGCCGTCCGGATCTGGAGATGGATCTGACGATGGGCTCCAACGACACCCTGCTGCACATGCTGGATGAAGGCTCGCTGGACGCGATTCTTATCTCCATCTCCGAAAGCGACATTGACCGTAACAGCCTTGAAGTGCTGCCCCTGTTCCACGACGACATTTTCCTTGCCGCACCGGCTTCCGCCACGCTGAATACCCGCGGACCCGCGGATCTGCGTGATTACAAAGACCAGAAATTTGTCGCTCTTGCAGAAGGGTTCGCCACCTATGCAGGGTTTCAGGAAGCCTTTCATATCGCCGGGTTCGAGCCGGAGATAGTTACCCGGGTGAATGACATTTTCTCGATGCTCAGCCTGGTGCAGGCAGGTGTTGGATTTACGCTAATGCCGGGCAGGATGAAGAAAGTGTATGAGAATTCCGTGCAGCTGTTGAAGCTGGCGGAGCCGTACCAGATGCAGCAGCTGATCGCGATCGTCTTTGCCCGCAACCGCGAGCAGGACCCGAGCCTGCGGGCATTAGCCGCCGAAGGGCGGATGTATGCGCGCAGCCTGCAGGAAAGTACGTGATACAAAACAAGGCAACCGAACCCGTAGGCCCGGTAAGGCGTAGCCGCCACCGGACTAAAAACTCACCCGCGAAGCCGACGCGCCAGATGCACCGCCACGTCCACCCCGCTGCGCTCCAGTGAAATCGTCTCTCCTTCCCACGGCGCCTGACGCGTCAGGCAGGTCAGTACGCCGCCAGGCGGCATTTCAATCGCCAGCCGGGCTTCGCGTTCATTCGCTGAAATCATCGCCTCCTGCCAGCGCACCGTACGCGCCATGTTCATCGCCAGATCGTCGGCGATCTTTTCCGGCTGCCACAGCACGCGCCCGGTGCTGCCGCTCAGGTAGGCGCAGCGTGGGCGTGAAAGCGTGACCAATTCAAACGCCGTTGCCAGCTTTTGCGCGGGTGCTGTCAGCAGTTCGCAGTGGGACGGCACGCTGACCGCCAGCCGTTTGGCCTTGCTCGCCCCTTTCGCCAGCGCGCGTGCCGCCGCCTGCGCCATCCCGTCATCGCTTCCGGCAATCACGATCTGCGTTTCGGCATTCAGGTTGGCAATGTAGGTCCCGGTGCCCTGGATAAGGTCTTCCACCTGCGGCAGGGTGAGCCCCATAATTGCCGTCAGGCCGTAGCCGTGCGGATACGCCTGCTCCATCAGATCGCCACGCAGCGCCACCAGCTTTAGCGCGTCCGTAAAGTCCAGTGCGCCTGCGACAACCGCCGCAGGATAAGCGCCGATGGACAGCCCGCTAACGATATCCGCCGTCACGCCGCGCCGCTCCAGCTCTCGCCCCCAGGCCACGCCTGAAATCAGCAGGCAAAGCTGAACCGCGCGGGTGTGGGTTAATGCGTCTGCGCTATCCAGCGTATCCACTTCGGCGCCAAGCACCTCATGCGCCTGAGCCAGTTCCGTTCCCGGCAGGTTTTGCAGCATACCTTCGTGCTGCGTGCCCTGTCCCGGAAAGGTAAACAGTATTTTCATTACTCCTCCCTGCGCCACGGATCCGCCACCAGGCGCGGTCCGCGGTGGGTTTTCAGCAGCGTTTTGCCGTCGCGCAGCCACTCTGCCAGCGCAAAGCCACCCTCGGGGGTATCCACCTGCGTATCCGCCCGACACAGCGCCCGGCTAAGCTGAGACTGCCAGCCAGCAAACGCATCGGGGGAAACGGCGTGCGGGGCGCGGATCAGCAGATCAAGATCGCTGTCGGCATGAAGAACCGGAATACTGGTCGCCAGCGCGTAGCCGGTGCTGCCGGTAATGCCCCACGTCCACGGCCACGCCTGCTGAGAAAGCTGCAGCGCCACCTGAACGGGTGGCTGGGTAACAAACGGCGAGCGCAGCAGATCGGCCGCAACGCTCAGGTCTTCCGGTGAAACCACGCGTAACACGTTTTCCGGCTTCACCCACCCGGCCGCCCGCTGGTCGCGGCGCAGTCCGCGCACGCCAACGGGGATCCGGCCTTCACTGTCAACATCACGCCGCACCACCACCGGCAGGCCGGTATGCCAGGCCGCCTCCACCCAGGATTCGGTGATGCCTTCCAGCGCGTTGCGCGCGGTAAGCCAGATGAGGTCGTGCGGGCGTAATGTTGTGGTCATGATTACATTCCTGAAGTCAGCGAGATAAACAGCGGCAGCGACAGGATACACAGTACGGAGCTTAACAGCAGCACGGCTTCAGCATCCGGCGACTGCACGCCAAAGCGGTTACCGAACACCACGCCGAAGAAGCCCGCAGAAAGTGCAATCATCAGGATAGCGGTGATCGCCACGGAGCCATGCAGGCCGAAGATCAGCACAATACCCCAGGCAATCGCTGGCTGAATCAGCAGCTTGGCGATGGTTGACGTAATCACCATGGTGTTGATCTGCAGCTTACGGGCAGAGAGGATCACCCCGGTCAGGAACAGCGCGGCAGCGGTGGCGGACAGCCCCAGCGGTTTAATCGCCGCAAGAACCAGTTCCGGCATTTTGATCCCGATGGCGGACAGAATCACGCCCAGCAGCGGGCCCATCACGATCGGTTTTTTAATGGAGCGCCACATCAGCACCGGCAACATGGAGAGCGTTGAGCCCGAGTTATTCCCCTCGGCGCGCGCTTTTTCCCGCTCCAGGATCAGCAGGCAGAACGGGGTCATCAGCACCGAACCGCAGGCAATAGAGACCGCAACGGAAAGCGACGTGGACGATCCTTCGCCCAGCACGCTGCCCAGAATCGGCAGGCCCAGCGCTGCGTAGTTCGGTAAAGCTACCGTCAGGGTCAGCACGGCCGCATCCTGCGGGGATTTCTTAAAGACTTTCGTGGCGAGGAAATAGATGGCCGCATAGGTGATCCACATCGCCAGAGTGAGAACCAGAATCAGCGGCGACTGCGCCACGATGCCGGTCCACGGCGTTTGCACGGTGGCGCTAAACAGCGCGGCAGGCAGTGCAAAATCCATCACGAAGATATTGAGCAGGGACACATTTTTGTTATCGACCATCTTTGCCTTACCGGCCCAGAATCCCAGCAGCATGATGACGAAAATCGGTGCAAGAGCATGAACAATTACGTAAGTCATAAATCACCTGTAGTAAAAAAAGTTTTAGCACTGGTGCGATGTTTATTATTTTTCAGGATGCAGGCTCCCGCGCGGGCGCAGCGGGCGCGCCCACGGGGTTTGCATCTCTGGCAGGTCTTTTTTTTTACTTACCAGCTGGCTCGCATACGTTCGCGTACGAGCGCCGAGCTGCGGCGGTTGTCAGCACCCAGACGGTTTTTCAGGGTGGTGTCCTGACGAGCGTCACTGATGGCCTGTTGCAGGGTGGTTTTCACCAGCGTCAGATCGTTATCGGAGGGGGCATCCGGGTTGCTGATATCCAGCAGGTTAGAGAGCAGCCCCAGCGTGGCGTAGTTGCCGATGTCGTACGCCATGGGCGGAATGGTCGCCGCCAGTTTTTCCAGCGCCTCGACGGTTCGCAGCGTGATGCGCGCCGCGGACTCTTTGCCCATCGCATGGATCAGCACGCCCTTGTCATTAAAGGCGATCAGACGGTTGGCCTGGTAGCCGTGCGCCAGGAACGCGCCGGACATTGCCTTGCCGACGATCAGCCCAATCACCGGGTGACCGGCCAGGCGCGCGTTAGCATAGGCTGCCGCCGCACCGGCCAGCGCCTGATGAATACCAAACGCCTCTTCGCGACGGCCATAGGCCTGGCTTGGGACGTCGATCACCGCCACAATCGGGCGTTTGACGGCTTTATCGGCATCCGCCGCGACGGTTTCGCTGACCACCTTCGCCAGCGTCCAGCCTTCCAGCAGACCGACTTCGCCCTGCGCCGCGCGCGGGAAGTGGTTGTGGGCATCCGGCACCACGGCCACAAAGCGCACCGCCTCACCGTTCAGCTCGCCGTCTGCCGCCTGCACGGACGGGCAGAGCCCTTCGATACGTTTGGCATTCGGGGCGAGGGTTTCCAGCCAGAGCTCGCCACGGCTTTTTGAATTACTCATCATTTCACCTCCCGGGCAAAAAGCGCGTTAATCTGTTCGGCATCGGCCTGCTTGCGGGTGTCGAAATTCGTCAGACGGTTCAGGTAATCGTCGTAGTTATCGGTGCGGTGTTTCGCCGGTACGCCTTTCGCAATCGCGTCGTTCATCGCCGCTTTCACCGCGTTTACGCCGTCGCCCACCAGCGCGTCCACCAGCCCGCTTTGATAGCGCACTTCGCCGCCGGTCATGCTCCAGATAAACGGACGGTCGCGGGAGTCGTACTCCTCAATGCCTGCCTCCTGCTCGATAACCTGCGGGCCGTTGAGGCCAAGACGCGCTTCGCGGGTCACAATCAGGTAGCTGCACAGCGCTGCCGCGATGGACATCCCGCCGAAGCAGCCCACGGTCCCGGCCACAATTCCCACCACCGGGGTGTAGCGGCGCAGGTCAACAATCGCGGCGTGGATATCGGCAATCGCCGCCAGGCCGAGATTCGCTTCCTGCAGGCGCACGCCGCCGGTTTCGAGGCACAGCACCGCCTGAGTCGGAATGCCGTTGCGGTTATCTTCCGCCGCCAGCTCCAGCGCCGCCGCCATTTTTGCACCGGACACTTCGCCCATGCTGCCGCCCTGGAACGCGCCTTCAATCGCCACGACGACGGCAGGCTTGCCGTTGATGGTGCCTTTTGCGACGACCATGCCGTCATCGGCCTGAGGAACAATCCCCTGCGGCCCAAGCCACGGAGAGATAATGCCTTCAAACGGATCCAGCAGTTCGCGGTAGCTGCCGTCATCCAGCAGGGCCTGCGCGCGCTGGCGCGCTTTTAGTTCGATAAAGCTGCTGTCATCACGCATGGCTCACCCCCTCAAAAACCTGTTCGATGCGAATGCGCGCCACGCCCGGCGTCGCGCCGAAGTCATGAATGGTCAGTTTGCCTGCCGGCAGGCTGCTGACCGTCTGCAGACGGTTGAACAGTGCCTCCCAGCGGCCACGGCTATTGTCTACTGAAGTGGTGATATCAATGGTTAAGGTCTGGCCCGGTTCGGCGGCGAACAACACCTCCATATCCCCGGAGCCGACAACCCCTGCCAGCGCCCTGCCGCTTACTTCGCGACTGGCGGGCACGGTCAATGTAATTTTTTCCATAACATCCTCTTAATGCTTTGAATAAGGCGTTTCGACGCGGTCGAGAAACAGCGTGGCGGCAAGCAGGTCGGCAGCGCCGCCCGGTGAGGCGTTAAGCGCCAGCATCTGACGGTCCAGGCTCGCCAGCGCCTGCTGGCCCGCCGCCGTTGCACAGCCTCCGGCGTTCAGTACCGCACGGGCACCGCTCTGCATGGCGTCCAGCCCCTCCATTCCGGCGCGCGACAGCACGCAGGTGTCGGTGAGCGACGTCATGATCGCCATCAGCGCGTCGAGCCTGGCATGCGTTTCGCTGCTGCCGTTGAGACGGCTGAGGCGAAGCTGCGGCAATGCGCGCTGCATAACGTGCGGGAACGCCTGCTGCGCCTCTTCGCGTGCGCCCGGCACGCGGTAGCGGTGCGTGGCGCGCAGGCCTTTGCTGAACACTTTGGGCGCCGCCTCGTCCGGTAGCTTTGCCAGCTGCGCGGCGGTGCGGGCGACATCTTGCGCCCTGGCATCACCGCCGAGCATCGCCACCGCGCTGACCAGCAACCCCAGCGCCCAAATCGCGCCGCGATGGGTGTTTACGCCCCCGGTTGCGGACATCATTTGCTGCTCGCCTTCGCGACCGAGTCGCCCGACGGTTTGCCGAAGCGCAATATCTGCCGGACGCTGCCAGCTTTGCTGCGCCAGCGCCTGAAACGTGGAGGTCAGGCTGTGCGCGGAGCGCTCCATCAGCGCAAGGGATAAATCGTGGTGCGCGCCGTTCCCCCGACTGTCCACCAGACCGGGTTTCGGGCTTAAACGTGCTTCGTCAATCAGACACTGCGTGGCGGTTCGCGCCAGCCATTCGGCACCGCCTTCAACCTGAATCTGGGGGAGAAGTTTCATTACCAGCTCCGGAATTTCGCAGGTGGGTTATACAAACCGCCGGACCACTCAACGAGGTCAGACACGCTGCCCGCAGCCAGCAGAGAGCGGGTGGCGTCAGTGCGGCGAATCCCCATATCTTCCGGATACACAACCTTGCCGCTCTGGCGCAGTTCCGCCACGCGTTTGGCGTCCACGCCCAGGCCGATGTCGGTGATCCCCGCGACGGCGGCAACCATGGCCCGACGCTCCTCCAGATCTTTCGCCCGGTAGAGGTAGGCAATCCCCTCTTCCGTCAGCACGTGCGTCACGTCATCTCCGTAAATCATCACCGGTGCCAGCGGCATGCCGGAGGCTTTCGCCACGTCTACGGCATCGAGTTTTTCCACGAAGGTTGGCTTCACGCCTGCCTGGAAGGTTTCGACCATCTGCACGACCAGCTTTTTACCGCGCTGCATCGGGTCCGGCTCGGTGATCATGTTCAGCCAGGCCGGCGTGGCGTGGCGGCGACCGTGCGGGTCATGGCCCATGTTTGGCGCACCGCCGAAGCCGGAAAGACGACCGCGGGTCACGGTTGAGGAGTTGGCGTAACCGTCTACCTGCAGCGTAGAGCCGATAAACATATCCACCGCGTACTGACCTGCCAGCTGGCAGAAGGCACGGTTGGAACGCATAGAGCCGTCGGCACCGGTAAAGAAGACGTCCGGACGAGCACGGATGTACTCTTCCATCCCCAGCTCGCCGCCGAAGCAGTGCACGCTCTCCACCCAACCGCTTTCGATGGCGGGGATCAGCGTCGGATGGGGGTTCAGCGTCCAGTGTTTACAGATTTTGCCCTTCAGGCCGAGCTGTTCGCCGTAGGTGGGCAGCAGCAGCTCGATCGCTGCGGTGTTAAAGCCGATACCGTGGTTCAGGGACTGCACCTGGTGCTCCGCGTAGATGCCTTTGATGGCCATCATCGCCATCAGGATATGTTCCTGTTTAATGAGGCGCGGGTCGCGGGTGAACAGCGGTTCGATAAAGAACGGCTTGTCGGCAACCACGACGTAATCGATCCAGGAGCCCGGGATATCCACGCGCGGCAGCTCGCATTCGTCGTCCACCAGCTCGTTCACCTGCGCGATGACGATGCCGTCGTGGAACGCAGCGGCTTCCACCAGCGCCGGGGTATCTTCGGTGCTCGCCCCGGTGTAGAGGTTGCCTTTGCGGTCGGCTTTAAAGCCGGCAATCAGCGCCACGTTGGGCGACAGGTCGACGTAGAGACGTGAGTAAAGTTCGATGTAGGTGTGAATTGCGCCGATTTCGAGCTGACCGTCTTCCAGCAGCTGGGAGATTCGCAGGCTCTGCGTTCCGGAGAAGGAGAAATCCAGCTTGCGGGCGATGCCTTTCTCGAAGATATCCAGATGCTCGCTGCGGCCGACGCTCGGCATGATCATATGCAGGTCGTGGACAATTTGCGGGTTCACTTCGGCCAGCGAGCGGGAAAGGAAATCCGCCTGCTTCTGGTTGTTACCTTCCAGAACGACCTTGTCGCCAGGCGCGATCAGTTTTTCCAGCATGGCGACAAGATCGCCGGTTGGCAGTACCTTGCCCTGCACCGGTACGGACGCCAGGCGACGCGCTTTTTCGCTGCGTCGCGTGTTCCATTGCCGGGTGGGTGTTTGCCCAGATAACATTATTAACCTCCTGATTCAGCTAATCATTTTGATTTGCTTAACGTTGAGTAAAGTGTGCGCTCTGGTGAGAAAGGCATCAATTAAGCGTAGAGTGGAATCATTAGCCTGAGAGTAATAATCAAGGTAAAGATTTGTGATCGGGATCAGTTCATGTTTCGGAAAACCAGGCTAAACGGGGTACAATTCGGAAAGTACCGTAAATTTCTGACAAGAATCAGCATCGCCCTTATGACCCAAATCATTCCATCAGACTTCGACATTGCGGCCGAAGACAGCACTGAGTTCGTGCCTATGCGCGGCGTGGCCAATCGCCATTTGCAGACCATGCTGCCGCGACTGATCCGCCGCAAGGTTCAGTTCACCCCACACTGGCAGCGGCTTGACCTGCCAGACGGTGATTTTCTGGATCTCGCCTGGAGCGAAGCGCCGGAGCAGGCCCGCCATAAGCCGCGTCTGGTGGTCTTTCACGGTCTGGAAGGCAGCCTGCACAGCCCATATGCACACGGGTTAATTGAGGCGGCAAAAGCGCGCGGCTGGCTCGGCGTGGTGATGCATTTTCGCGGCTGCAGCGGCGAACCGAATCGTCAGAAACGCATTTATCACTCGGGTGAAACCGAAGACGGAACGTGGTTTTTACACTGGCTGCGGGACAACTTTGGCACCGTGCCGACCGCCGCGGTGGGCTACTCGCTGGGCGGCAATATGCTGGCCTGCCTGCTGGCCAAAGAGGGTGAAACCGTCCCGCTGGATGCCGCCGTCATTGTCTCCGCACCGTTTATGCTGGAGCAGTGCAGCTACCACATGGATAAAGGCTTTTCCCGCGTCTATCAGCGCTACCTGCTCAACCTGCTGAAGGCCAACGCGGCGCGTAAGCTGAAAGCCTATCCGGATACCCTGCCGGTCAGCCTGCGTCAGCTGAAAAAGGTGCGCCGTATTCGCGAGTTCGACGACCTGATCACCGCGAAAATCCACGGCTTCGCCGATGCGATTGACTATTATCGTCAGTGCAGCGCCATGCCGCTGCTCAGCAAGATCACGCAGCCGACGCTGATCATTCATGCCAAAGATGACCCGTTTATGGATCATCACTCGATCCCCGCTCAGGAATTCCTGCCCGACAACGTTCACTATCAGTTGACCGAGCACGGCGGCCACGTCGGGTTTATCGGCGGTACGCTGCGCCGCCCGAAAATGTGGCTTGAGACGCGTATTCCTGACTGGCTAACCCCTTATCTGGACGGTGCAAAATGATTATTCCCTGGCAGGATCTGGCTCCCGAAACGCTCGATAATCTGATTGAAAGCTTTGTATTACGCGAAGGCACCGATTATGGTGAACAGGAACGCTCGCTTGAGCAAAAGGTCAACGATGTAAAGCGCCAGCTGAAAAGCGGCGACGTGGTGCTGGTGTGGTCAGAACTGCATGAGACGGTCAATATCATGCCCCGCAACGCGTTTCACGGCTGATCTTCCACCCTTTTCAGTCAGGGAGTTGCTATGTCTGCCAGACATCCGGTTATTGCCGTTACGGGGTCGAGTGGTGCGGGAACCACCACCACCAGCCTCGCCTTTCGCAAGATTTTCGCCCAGCTGAATCTTCGTGCGGCGGAGGTCGAAGGCGACAGCTTTCACCGCTACACGCGTCCGGAGATGGATATGGCCATCCGTAAAGCGCGCGATCTGGGTAAACACATCAGCTATTTCGGCCCGGAAGCCAATGACTTCGGCCTGCTGGAACAAACCTTTATAGAGTACGGTCAGAGCGGCAAAGGGCAGTCCCGCAAGTATCTGCATACCTATGATGAAGCCGTTCCCTGGAATCAGGTGCCGGGGACGTTCACCCCGTGGCAACCGCTGCCGGAACCCACCGACGTGCTGTTTTACGAAGGATTGCACGGTGGCGTGGTCACTCCTCAACACGACGTGGCGCGCCACGTGGACCTGCTGGTCGGCGTGGTCCCTATCGTTAACCTGGAGTGGATCCAGAAGCTGACGCGCGACATGAGCGAGCGCGGCCATTCACGAGAGGCGGTGATGGACTCGGTGGTGCGCTCCATGGAAGATTACATCAACTTCCTGACACCGCAGTTCTCCCGCACCCATATCAACTTCCAGCGGGTGCCGACGGTGGACACCTCCAACCCGTTTGCCGCCAAAAGTATCCCGTCCCTTGATGAGAGCTTTGTGGTGATCCATTTCCGCAATCTCGAAGGCATTGATTACCCCTGGCTACTGGCCATGCTGCAGGGCTCGTTTATTTCGCACATGAATACGTTAGTCGTGCCGGGCGGAAAAATGGGGCTGGCGATGGAGCTCATCATGACGCCGCTGGTGGAGCGACTGATGGAAGGGAAGCAGATCGCGTGAACATGTTCCCTCTCCCTGTGGGAGAGGGTTAGGGTGAGGGCATCAACACGCACGATGCCCCAATAATTAAGCCTCGATCACTTCATACGAATGCGTGATTTTTACCGCTTTCTCCAGCATTAACGCCACAGAGCAGTACTTCTCCGCAGACAGATCCACCGCACGCGAGACCGCTGCGTCCTTCAACTCTTTACCGGTGACCACAAAGTGCAGATTAATATGGGTGAACAGGCGTGGCGCCTCTTCGCGACGTTCTGACGTGAGTTTAACCTCACAATCCGTCACGTCATGACGACCTTTTTGCAGAATCGACACCACGTCAATGGCGCTGCATCCCCCTGCCGCCATCAGCACCATTTCCATTGGGCTTGGCGCTTTATCGCCGGAGTTACCGTCCATCAAAATCTGGTGTCCTGACGCGGACTCGCCCAGGAACGTTAAACCTTCAACCCATTTCACGCGCGCTTGCATATTCTTAAACTCCAACGTTGCATTTTTGGTGACAGATTACGCGTGCGTTACATTTCTCGCAATGGAAGGCGACCTGCATCATGCTGAAGCGAGACACCAGGAGACACGCGGCGAAAGCTATGCTAAAACACTCTGGATGCTACAGTAATACATTGACGTTACACATGTATGCAGAGGACATCAAACTTTACTGGCTGCGAAACGTTACGGTAGCCGACTTCCCAGGGTATGGGTAAGAATTCGATTGCAACCCCAGAGTCCGGATGCATCTGATGACTCTGGTGACAGCTTATAACAGAGGATAACAGCGCATGGTGCTTGGCAAACCGCAAACAGACCCGACTCTCGAATGGTTCTTGTCTCATTGCCACATTCATAAGTACCCATCAAAGAGCACGCTGATTCACCAGGGTGAAAAAGCGGAAACGTTGTATTACATCGTTAAAGGCTCGGTGGCAGTGCTGATCAAAGATGAAGAAGGGAAAGAGATGATCCTTTCTTATCTGAACCAGGGCGATTTCATCGGTGAACTGGGCCTGTTTGAAGAGGGCCAGGAACGTAGCGCCTGGGTTCGTGCAAAGACAGCATGTGAAGTGGCTGAAATTTCTTACAAGAAGTTCCGTCAGCTGATTCAGGTTAACCCTGACATCCTGATGCGTCTTTCTTCCCAGATGGCGCGCCGTCTGCAGGTCACCTCAGAGAAAGTGGGCAACCTCGCCTTCCTGGACGTGACAGGCCGTATCGCACAGACCCTACTGAACCTGGCGAAACAGCCAGACGCTATGACCCACCCGGACGGCATGCAAATTAAAATTACCCGTCAGGAAATTGGTCAGATCGTCGGTTGCTCCCGTGAAACAGTGGGCCGTATCCTGAAAATGCTGGAAGATCAAAACCTGATCTCTGCCCACGGTAAAACCATCGTGGTTTACGGAACGCGTTAATTCCGCTTAAACGGCGTGCCATCGCAAGGTGTCACGCCGTTTTTGTCTCTACTCCCCATGTGGCGCAGGCTGATCTATCACCCGGAAGTTAACTACGCACTGCGACAAACGCTGGTGTTGTGTCTTCCTGTGGCCATAGGCCTGATCCTCGGACATCTTCAGCAAGGTCTGCTGTTTTCCCTCGTGCCTGCCTGCTGCAACATCGCCGGTCTGGACACGCCGCATAAGCGCTTTTTCAAACGCCTGATTATCGGCGGCTGCCTGTTTGCGGGCTGTAGCCTCGCCGTACAGCTTTTACTGGCTCGTGATATTCCGCTGCCGCTGATCCTGACCGTGCTGGCGATGACCCTCGGCGTCACGGCGGAAATCAGTTCTCTGCACGCCCGCCTGCTTCCCGCGTCGCTGATTGCGGCCATTTTCACGCTGAGCCTCGCCGGGAATATGCCGGTGTGGGAGCCGCTGCTGATCTACGCCCTGGGGACATTATGGTACGGCCTGTTTAACTGGTTCTGGTTCTGGCTGTGGCGGGAGCAGCCGCTGCGTGAATCCCTGAGCCTGCTCTATGTGCAGCTTGCGGATTACTGCGAAGCCAAATACACCCTGCTGACCCAGCATACCGATCCGGAAAAATCCTTACCGCCCCTGCTGACGCGCCAGCAGAAGGTGGTGGATCTGATAAGCCAGTGCTATCAGCAGCTGCATATGCTCGCCGCCAACAAGAACCACGAATACAAACGGCTGCTGCGCACCTTCCAGGTAGGCCTGGATCTGCAGGAGCATATCTCCGTGAGCCTGCACCACCCGCAGGAGGTGCAAAAGCTGGTCGAGCGCAGCCACGCCGAAGCGGTGATCCGCTGGAACGCGCAGACCGTCTCGGCACGTCTGCGGGTGCTGGCAGACGATATTCTTTACCACCGCTACCCCACACGCTTTAACATGGAAAAACAGCTGGGCGCGCTGGAGAAAATCGCCCGTCAGCATCCGGATAACCCGGTCGGCCAGTTTGCCGCCTGGCACTTCAGCCGCATCGCCCGCGTGCTACGCACCCAGCGCCCGCTCTATCCGCGCGATCTGATGGCGGATAAGCAAAAACGCCTGCCGTTATTGCCCGCGCTCAGGAGCTATCTGTCGCTTAAATCGTCCGCCCTGCGCAACGCCGCACGAATTAGCGTGATGCTCAGTACCGCCAGCCTGATGGGCATGGCGCTGCATCTGCCGAAACCCTACTGGATCTTAATGACCGTGCTGTTTGTCACCCAGAACGGCTACGGCGCCACGCGGGTGCGTATTCTGCATCGGGCTGGCGGAACGATGGCCGGGCTGATCATCGCGGGCGTGACGCTGCACTTCCACGTGCCGGAAGGCTACACCCTGGCAGGGATGCTGGCGATCACGCTGGTGAGCTACCTGATTATCCGCAAAAACTACGGCTGGGCGATGGTGGGCTTCACGGTGACGGCGGTATACACCCTGCAGCTACTCACGCTCAATGGCGAACAGTTTATTGTCGCCAGGCTGATCGATACCCTGATCGGCTGCCTGATTGCCTTCGGCGGTATGGTCTGGCTCTGGCCGCAGTGGCAAAGCGGACTGCTGCGCCAGAATGCCCACGACGCGCTGGAGGCCGACCAGCAGGCCATTCGCCTGATCCTGAGCGACGACCCGCAGCCCTCTCCGCTGGCTTATCAGCGCATGAAGGTCAACCAGGCGCACAACGCCCTGTTCAACTCACTCAACCAGGCAATGCAGGAGCCGGGCTTTAACTCGCACTATCTGGCAGACATGAAGCTCTGGGTGACGCACAGCCAGTTTATCGTCGAGCATATTAACGCCATGACCACGCTGGCGCGCGAGCACACGATGCTGACGCCGGATCTGGCGCAGCGCTACCTGCAGTCGTGTGAAATTGCGCTGCAGCGCTGTCAGCAGCGTCTGGAATATGACTCGCCGGGTGAGTCGGGAGATTCGAACATTCTGGAAGCGCCGGAAACGTTAACCCACGGGCCAATGAGCACCCTGGAGCAGCATTTGCAGCGCGTACTGGGGCATCTGAACACCATGCACACCATTTCTTCGGTGGCATGGCGTCAGCGTCCGCATCACGGGATTTGGCTAACCCGCAGGTTGAAGCGGACGGCGTATTAACCTTTTACGATCTTCGCGACCGCGGCGGCAAAGCGGGTTAACCCGTCTTCGATGTCTTTATCTTCCACCACCAGCGACGGCGCAAAGCGCATCACGTCCGGCCCGGCGTTCAGCACCATCACCCCTTCGCGAGCGGCGGCATGCAGGAAATCACGCGCGCGTCCCTTGTACTGCGGCTTCAGCTCAGCGCCAATCAGCAGTCCCATCCCGCGGATCTCGCTGAACACGTCGTACTGCTCGTCAATCTTTTGCAGGTGTTTTACGAACAGCTCGCGCTTCGCGCTAACGCCGTTCAACACCTCCGGCGTGTTGATGATGTCGAACGCGGCGCCCGCTACGGCGCTCGCCAGCGGGTTACCGCCGTAGGTTGAGCCGTGAGAACCGACGTGGAACGCGGAGGCGATCTCCTGCGTCGTCAGGACCGCACTTACCGGGAATCCACCGCCGAGCGCTTTGGCGCTGGTCAGAATATCCGGCGTCACGCCGTAGTGCATATAGGCAAACAGGTCCCCGGTACGTCCCATTCCGCACTGCACTTCATCAAAGACCAGCAGCGCCTGATATTCGTCGCACAGCGCGCGCAGCCCTTTCAGGAATTCCGGGGTTGCCGCAGTCACGCCGCCTTCACCCTGGATCGGCTCGACAACAACTGCGCAAGTGTGGTCGTCCATTACCGCTTTCACCGCGTGCAGATCGTTAAACGGCACGTGGACGATATCAGCCGGTTTCGGGCCAAACCCGTCGGAATACTTCGGCTGGCCGCCAACGGAGACGGTAAAGAAGGAGCGTCCGTGGAAGGCGTTGTGGAAGGCGATGATTTTGGTTTTGTACGGGCTATGGCGCGTTGTCGCGTAGTAGCGCGCCAGCTTAAAAGCGGTTTCGTTGGCTTCGGTGCCGGAGTTCATAAACAGCACGCGCTCGGCAAAGGTCGCATCAATGATCTTGCGGCCCAGGCGCAGCGCCGGTTCGTTGGTGAACACGTTGCTGGTGTGCCACAGGGTTTCCCCCTGGGTTTTCAGCGCCTCCACCAGCGCGGGATGGCAATGACCCAGCGCCGTGACCGCAATACCGCCCGCGAAATCCACATACTCTTTACCCTGCTGATCCCAGACGCGGCTGCCTTTCCCCTTCACCGGGATAAACTCAGCCGGTGCATAAATCGGCAGGATCACTTCATCGAATGTCGCGCGGGTAATTGCTGGTTGTTCAGTTGCCATGTCATGACCATCCATTTTATGTCACAGTGATTGTGAAAATATAATCACAAAATATGCATAAAAAATCACAGCAAGGCAACAGTTATTCAGCGATGGAGGAAATTTGCCAGCAGCGCGTGCCCTTGTTCACTGAGGATGCTTTCCGGATGGAACTGCACGCCTTCGAGATCCCATTCGCGGTGGCGAATCCCCATGATCTCCTGCGTATCGCTCCAGGCGGTGACCTCAAAGCAGTCGGGCAACGTCGACGGGTCAATGACCAGGGAATGGTAGCGCGTCACGGTTAACGGATTATTGAGCCCCGTGAACACTCCGGTGCCCGTGTGGGTGACCGGCGAGGTTTTACCGTGCATCACTTTGGCGGCGCGCACGATGGTGGCGCCAAACGCCTGGGCAATCGCCTGATGGCCCAGACAGACGCCCAGGATCGGCAGCCTGCCGGCATAGTGCTGGATAACCTCCAGTGAAATACCCGACTCCGACGGGGTGCAGGGCCCCGGTGAAATAACGATTTTCTGAGGAGCCAGCGTCTCGATATCGGCGAGATCGATCTCGTCGTTGCGACGAACAACCACCTCTGCACCCAGTTCACAAAAATACTGGTAAAGGTTCCAGGTGAAGGAATCGTAGTTATCAATCAGCAGAATCATGGCGGCTCCCGAAAAAAATGCCGCCCTATTCTACTCAGATTCCCGCGCTTCGCTCACTACTTTGGCAAAGATAGCGTTTAGCGCGGTTAAATCACCCGTTGCGCCGCTGCGGTTAGCCGCCACCCACTGTTCGGGATCGATATCGCGCCAGTCCAGCGCGTAGCCCGCGTGGAGCGCCAGCTGCTCGAAGAAAACGCGCTGGGCAATACCGTTGCCGCGCATGAAGGGATGCAGCATGTTGATTTCGCAGTAATAGTGGCTAACCCGGTCAACAAACGCCGCTTTCTCAAGACCCACGAGATACTTTTCGCTTTCCAGCGCCGCCATCAGCTCATTACCCATTTTTTCGATGTATTCGAAATGGCAGAAGGGAATATCACCCTTGAATATATCATCGGTACGGAACTCGCCTGCCCGCTTCATCTCTCTGCGGTAGAGATGGCGGTGAATAAGGCACAGATGGGGTAACCCGGGCGCGGAAGGCCCAAGCTCAAGGGTCTCAATGTCGGGATCCGATGGACCATTACCTTTCTCAAGGAGACAACTGGCCTGAAAGTTGACGCTACGCTGCTGCTCCCAGAGACGGGATTTTTGCTTGTCGGTGAGTTTTTTCACTTAACGCCTCCCTGAATAGTCCGTTTGCCACAAGTATAAGCAGCAAAACGCGCTTTCGCAGGGAGGGCGACATAACGCGGGCATGAGAAGCCCGCGTTCAGAAGAATTACGGCAGAACTTTTGCGGAGAGGATCACGACAGGTTTTGACGGCACATTCTGATACGGACCGACGTCGTGAGTAGGCACCTGAGAAATCTTGTCGGCCACGTCCATCCCTTTCACGATTTTACCGAAGACCGCATAGCCGAAGTCACGCTGGCCGTGGTCGAGGAAGGCGTTATCCGCCACGTTGAGGAAGAACTGGCTGGTCGCGCTGTCTTTGTCTGCGGTACGCGCCATGGAGATGGTGCCGCGCTTGTTCAGCAGGCCGTTGTCCGCTTCGTTTTTAATAGGCGGGTTCGGCTGCTTCTGCTGCATCTGCTCGTTGAAGCCGCCGCCCTGCACCATAAAGCCAGGGATCACGCGGTGGAAGGTCGTGTTGTTATAGAAACCACTGTTCACGTAGTCGAGGAAGTTTTTCACAGAAACCGGAGCTTTCTGGCTATTCAGTTCCAGCTCAATGTTCCCGGCGGAGGTGGTCAGCAGAACGTGAGGGTCCCCTTTGGCTGCCAGCGCAGCAGGGGAAACGGCAGAAAGAGCAAACACAGCTGCGACAGCCGCCAGTGTTGATTTGAGCATGAGAATTCCTTAACAAAGCGCAGTATAAAAAGCGAATGGCTTGATTCTAAAGAGCAGTATGAACGGAGACCAGCCTTTTACCTAATTTTACGAAATTGAAACAGTTGTAACCACGCAAACGGTTGGCTTTAGGGTCTTTTTGTGTGATCAAGATCACACAAAAACATGCAATGAAGTTCTAATTTCTCTTAAAAGATATGAATAGATCACTTTAATGTCTAAAATCTGCCCGCTCTCAGCGCCCCCTGGGCGCTTTTCTTTTTCTGAACAGGCCAGACATGACTAACAGCAATCGCATCAAGCTCACATGGATCAGCTTCTTCTCCTACGCCCTGACCGGCGCGTTGGTGATCGTCACCGGGATGGTGATGGGAAATATCGCAGACTACTTCCAGCTGCCCGTTTCCAGCATGAGTAATACCTTCACCTTCCTCAACGCAGGGATCCTGATCTCTATTTTCCTGAATGCCTGGCTGATGGAAATCGTGCCGCTGAAAACCCAGCTGCGTTTTGGCTTTGTGCTGATGGTCGCCGCCGTGGCTGGCCTGATGCTAAGCCACAGCATCGCGCTGTTCTCAGCCGCGATGTTCGTGCTTGGTCTGGTCAGCGGGATCACCATGTCGATCGGTACGTTCCTGATTACCCATATGTATGAAGGCCGCCAGCGCGGCGCGCGCCTGCTGTTTACCGACTCCTTCTTCAGCATGGCCGGAATGATTTTCCCGATGGTCGCGGCCGTTCTGCTGGCGCGCAGCATCGAGTGGTACTGGGTCTATGCCTGCATTGGTCTGGTCTACGTTGCCATCTTCATTCTGACCTTCGGCTGTGAATTCCCGGTGCTGGGCAAGAAAGCGCAAACCACCGCAGAACCCGTCGCGAAAGAGAAATGGGGTATCGGCGTGCTGTTCCTCTCCATCGCCGCCCTGTGCTATATCCTGGGCCAGCTGGGCTTTATCTCCTGGGTACCGGAATACGCCAAAGGTCTGGGCATGAGCCTGAACGATGCGGGTAAACTGGTGAGCGATTTCTGGATGTCTTACATGTTCGGCATGTGGGCGTTTAGCTTCATCCTGCGCTTCTTCGACCTGCAGCGCATTCTGACCGTACTGGCAGGTCTGGCGACCGTGCTGATGTACCTGTTCATCAACGGCTCCCCGGAACATATGCCGTGGTTCATTCTGACCCTGGGCTTCTTCTCCAGCGCGATCTACACCTCGATCATCACCCTGGGCTCCCTGCAGACCAAAGTGGCCTCGCCGAAGCTGGTTAACTTCGTTCTGACCTGTGGCACCATCGGCACCATGCTGACCTTCGTGGTGACGGGCCCGATCGTTGCCCACAGCGGCCCGCTGGCCGCGCTGCATACCGCGAACGGTCTGTACGCCGTGGTGTTCATCATGTGCTTCATCCTGGGCTTTGTGACCCGCCACCGCCAGCACAACGCGGCAGCGGCATCGCACTAAACCCTGCGCCCCTTTGCATTAGGCAGAGGGGCTGTTTCTGGCGAAACTTACCTCTTCTCCTCCGGTATCCATCTGGATCCAGGTCTGCGCCAGCTGCGTGGTGGCAATGATCCGTCCCTGACGAATCGACCAGCGCACCGGCACCTGGCAGCGCACCGCTTCAAACCCGCTCTCCGCAGGCAAAATAATCAGGTTTGCCGGGTTTCCCGTTTCAATACCGTAATCGCTCAGGCCAAAGGTCCGGGCGCTGTTGTGGGTGATGAGATTCAGGCCGCTGTCGATTTGCGGATAGCCCATCATCTGGCAGACGTGTAGCCCCATATGCAGCACCTGCAGCATGTTGCCGGTACCGAGCGGGTACCACGGGTCGAAGACGTCGTCGTGACCGAAGCAGACGTTTATGCCCGCCTCCTGCAACTCTTTCACCCGGGTGATGCCGCGACGCTTCGGATAATCATCAAAGCGCCCCTGCAGGTGGATGTTGACCAGCGGGTTAGCGACGAAGTTAATCCCCGACATTTTCAGCAGGCGGAAGAGCCGCGAGGTGTAAGCGCCGTTGTAGGAATGCATGGCGGTGGTGTGGCTGGCCGTCACGCGCGGCCCAATACCGGCCTCATACGCCAGCGCGGCCACCGTCTCGACAAACCGCGACTGTTCGTCGTCGATTTCGTCGCAGTGAATATCCAGCGGACGGTCATACTTCTTCGCCAGCTCGAACGCGATGTGCAGCGACTGGACGCCATACTCGCGGGTGAACTCGAAGTGTGGGATCGCCCCCACCACGTCGGCCCCCAGCTTTAACGCCTCTTCCAGCAGCGCCGCGCCGTTCGGGTAAGAGAGAATACCTTCCTGCGGAAACGCGACAATTTGCAGCGTTACCCACGGCGCCACCTCCTGCTTCACCTCCAGCATCGCCTTCAGGGCGGTGAGCGTCGGGTCGGAGACATCCACATGGGTGCGAACAAACTGGATGCCGTTGGCAATTTGCCACTTCAGCGTTTTCCAGGCGCGCGCTTTAACGTCCTCGTGGCTGAGCAACGCCTTGCGCTCCGCCCAGCGCTCGATGCCTTCGAACAGCGTGCCGGACTGGTTCCAGTTCGGCTCGCCCGCCGTCTGGGTGGTATCAAGATGGATATGCGGCTCAATGAAAGGCGGGATAGCCAGCCCACCGCGCGCATTCAGTACTTCATAACTTTCGGCATGGGTTTCGTCCATCGGGGTGATGTCACCAAATCGCCCGTTCTCAATAGCGAGCTGCCACAGCCCTTCCCGACCCGGTAAACGAACATTCTGAACAAGCCATAACGGTGCTGTAGACATACCTTTCCCCTAAAAAACGCCGCTGATATTCAGGCGTATTAATTCTGGCAAAACCGCCCCTGAGTTGTACACAAATTCAACGAACACGAAAAGCCTGTGATTTCCGCCACTTATAAAAACCCTGACAAATCAGTTATATACCACCTAAGGAGTAGGCGAAGGCGTATTTGATTTGCATCAATAAGCGCCCCTGCTGAATCGTTAAGGTAGGCAATAATAGAAAAGAAATCGAGGCAATAATGAGCAAAGTCAGACTCGCTATCATCGGTAACGGCATGGTCGGCCACCGCTTTATCGAGGATCTTCTCGATAAGGCCGATGCTGAGCAGTTCGATATTACCGTGTTCTGTGAAGAACCCCGCAAGGCGTACGACCGTGTGCACCTCTCTTCCTATTTCTCCCATCATACCGCCGAAGAGCTCTCTCTGGTGCGTGAAGGTTTTTACGAGAAGCATGGCGTAAAAGTGCTGGTGGGCGAACGCGCTATCACCATCAACCGTCAGGAAAAAGTGATCCACTCCAGCGCCGGGCGTACGGTTTTTTACGACAAGCTGATCATGGCGACGGGCTCCTATCCGTGGATCCCGCCGATTAAAGGCTCGGAAACGCAGGATTGCTTCGTCTACCGTACCATTGAAGATCTCAACGCCATCGAATCCTGCGCACGCCGCAGCAAGCGCGGTGCGGTGGTCGGCGGCGGTCTGCTGGGCCTGGAAGCGGCTGGCGCGCTGAAAAACCTCGGCGTTGAAACCCACGTCATCGAATTTGCCCCGATGCTGATGGCCGAACAGCTGGACCACATGGGCGGTGACCAGCTGCGTCGTAAAATTGAGAGCATGGGCGTGAAGGTTCACACCAGCAAGAACACCAAAGAGATTGTCCAGGAAGGCACCGAAGCACGCAAAACCATGCGCTTTGCCGACGGCAGCGAGCTGGAAGTGGACTTCATCGTCTTCTCCACCGGTATTCGTCCGCGCGACAAGCTGGCGACCCAGTGCGGGCTGGCCGTGGCGCAGCGCGGCGGGATCATGATTAACGACACCTGCCAGACCTCCGATCCGGATATCTACGCTATCGGCGAATGCGCCAGCTGGAACAACCGCGTATACGGTCTGGTGGCGCCGGGCTACAAAATGGCGCAGGTCGCCGTGGACCATATCCTCGGCAGCGAAAACGCGTTTACTGGCGCAGACATGAGCGCCAAGCTGAAGCTGCTGGGCGTGGACGTAGGCGGTATTGGCGATGCGCACGGCCGCACCCCGAATTCCCGCAGCTATGTCTATCTGGACGAAAGCAAAGAGGTCTACAAACGACTCATCGTCAGCCAGGACAACAAAACCCTGCTCGGCGCGGTGCTGGTGGGCGACACCAGCGACTTCGGTAATCTGCTCCAGCTGGTGCTCAACGCCATCGAACTGCCGGAAAACCCGGACGCGCTAATCCTCCCGGCGCACGCCTCCAGCGGCAAGCCGTCCATCGGCGTGGATAAACTGCCGGACAGCGCGCAGATTTGCTCCTGCTTCGACGTGACCAAAGGTATGCTGATCTCCGCGATCAACAAAGGGTGCCACACCGTTGCGGCGCTGAAAGCGGAAACCAAAGCCGGTACCGGCTGCGGCGGCTGTATTCCGCTGGTCACTCAGGTGCTGAACGCCGAACTGGCGAAACAGGGCATCGAAGTGAACAACAACCTGTGCGAGCACTTCGCGTATTCTCGCCAGGAGCTGTATCACCTGATCCGCGTGGAAGGCATTAAGTCCTTCGACGAACTGCTGGCGAAGCACGGCCAGGGCTACGGCTGTGAAGTGTGTAAACCGACCGTCGGCTCCCTGCTGGCCTCCTGCTGGAACGAGTACGTGCTCAAGCCGGAGCACACGCCGCTGCAGGACACCAACGACAACTTCCTGGCCAACATCCAGAAAGACGGCACCTACTCCGTGATTCCACGCTCGGCCGGTGGTGAAATTACGCCGGAAGGGCTGGTCGCGGTGGGCCGTATCGCACGTGAATTTAACCTTTACACCAAAATTACCGGCTCCCAGCGTATCGGCCTGTTCGGCGCGCAGAAGGACGATCTGCCGGAAATCTGGCGTCAGCTGATTGAAGCGGGCTTCGAAACCGGCCACGCGTACGCCAAAGCGCTGCGCATGGCGAAAACCTGCGTGGGCAGCACCTGGTGTCGCTACGGCGTCGGCGACAGCGTGGGCTTCGGCGTGGAGCTGGAAAACCGCTACAAAGGCATCCGTACCCCGCACAAAATGAAGTTTGGTGTCTCCGGCTGCACCCGCGAATGTGCGGAAGCGCAGGGTAAAGACGTGGGTATTATTGCCACCGAGAAAGGCTGGAACCTGTATGTGTGCGGCAACGGCGGGATGAAACCGCGCCATGCGGACCTGCTGGCGGCGGATCTCGATCGCGACACGCTGATTCAGTATCTCGACCGCTTCATGATGTTCTACATCCGTACCGCCGATAAGCTGACCCGTACCGCCTCATGGCTCGATAACCTCGAGGGCGGCATCGACTACCTGAAATCGGTCATCATCGACGACAAGCTGGGCCTGAACGAGCATCTGGAAGCGGAAATGGCGCGCCTGCGCGAGGCGGTGATCTGCGAGTGGACGGAAACCGTCAACACCCCGGCGGCGCAGACGCGCTTCAAACACTTTATCAACAGCACCCAGCGCGACCCGAACGTACAGGTTGTGCCGGAGCGCGAACAGCATCGTCCGGCGACGCCGTATGAACGTATTCCGGTCACGCTGGTGGAGGAAAACGCATGAGCCAGTGGGTAAACATCTGCAATATTAACGACATTCTCCCCGCCACCGGCGTCTGTGCGCTGCTGGGCAACGAGCAGGTGGCGATTTTCCGCCCTCGTCACGATGAACAGGTTTTTGCCATCAGCAATATCGACCCGTTCTTCGAGGCCAGCGTGCTCTCCCGCGGACTGATTGCCGAGCACCAGGGTGAACTGTGGGTCGCCAGCCCGTTGAAAAAGCAGCGTTTCCGCTTAACCGACGGACTCTGCATGGAAGATGAAAGCTTCTCGGTCAAACACTACGACGTCCGCGTGAAGGACGGCGAGGTGCAGCTGAAAGCGTAACCCCTCGCCTTTTCAATAGGAAAGGCTTATGACCCCTTATGGGTAACGGCAGGAAAAACCGTATGTTCTGTACGATTCCTGCTGTTATCCTGACGTCAATTCTTCCCCCGCCATGAATGCTGTGAGGTAACGTCGTGGATCACCTGCCGATTTTTTGTCAATTACGCAACCGCGACTGCCTGCTCGTGGGCGGCGGCGACGTGGCCGAGCGCAAAGCGCGCCTGCTGTTAGAGGCTGGCGCCCGCCTGACCGTGAATGCCCTGTCCTTCGCCCCCCAGTTTGAGGTTTGGGCTCAGGAAGGGATGCTCACGCTGGAACAGGGCGCGTTTAATGAATCCCTGCTGGATACCTGCTGGCTGACCATTGCCGCGACGGATGACGATGAAGTGAACCAGCGCGTGAGCGATGCCTGCGAAGCGCGCCGTATCTTCTGCAACGTGGTGGATGCGCCGAAAGAGGCCAGCTTTATCATGCCGTCGATTATCGACCGCTCGCCGCTGATGATTGCGGTATCGTCCGGGGGGCGTTCACCGGTTCTCGCGCGTCTGCTGCGGGAAAAACTGGAAGCCCTGTTGCCCCAGCATCTTGGTCAGATTGCGCATTATGCCGGGCAACTCCGCTCCCGCGTGAAGCAAACCTTCTCGACAGTGGGCGAGCGCCGTCGCTTCTGGGAAAAATTCTTTGTGAACGACAGGCTGGCGCAGTCGCTGGCGAATCAGGATACCAAAGCCGTTGAAGAGACGACCGAACAGCTGCTGAGCGAACCGCTGGACCATCGCGGTGAAGTGGTGCTGGTAGGCGCAGGCCCTGGAGATGCGGGTTTGCTGACGCTGAAAGGACTACAGCAGATCCAGCAGGCGGATATCGTGGTCTATGACCGTCTGGTCTCCGATGACATCATGAACCTGGTACGCCGCGATGCCGACCGCGTCTTCGTGGGCAAACGGGCGGGCTACCACTGCGTGCCGCAGGAGGAGATTAACCAGATCCTGCTGCGCGAGGCGCAGAAAGGTAAGCGCGTAGTGCGCCTTAAGGGCGGCGATCCGTTTATCTTTGGTCGCGGCGGCGAGGAGCTGGAAACCCTGTGCGACGCGGGCATTCCGTTCTCCGTCGTGCCGGGCATTACGGCAGCATCCGGCTGCTCAGCGTACTCTGGCATTCCGCTGACCCACCGGGATTACGCCCAGAGCGTGCGTCTGGTGACGGGCCACCTGAAGACCGGCAGCGAGCTGGACTGGCATAATCTGGCCGCCGAAAAGCAGACGCTGGTGTTCTACATGGGGCTGAACCAGGCCGCCACGATCCAGGCGAAGCTGCTGGAGCACGGTATGAATGCGGATATGCCCGTCGCGCTGGTCGAAAACGGCACCGCCATTACGCAGCGCGTGGTGGATGGCGTGCTGACGCAGCTCGGTGAGCTGGCGCAGCAGATTGAAAGCCCGGCGCTGATTGTGGTGGGCCGCGTGGTTGAACTGCGCGACAGGCTGAACTGGTTCTCGAATCACTAACGCATATTCTTCCTTCCCGGAGTAGTCCTTAAGCGGACTACTCCCCTCTTACCGCTGTCGATAACATACCGCCCCGAAGTGGAACTTTTCCCTTTATTCCCTTGAGTTACATCCAATTTTCGTTTTTAAGACAAGGAATGCGTATGTTCAAACTGGCAAAAGCCGCCGTTCTGGTTGGCCTGTTATCGACGCTGACTGCCTGCACCGGTCACGTACAGAACACCAAAAATAACTGCAGCTACGATTATCTGCTGCACCCGGCGATCTCCATTTCGAAGATCATCGGCGGTTGCGGCCCGGCGGCGCAGCAGTAAGCGTTTTACAGGCGTAAAAAAACCGGGATGTCCCGGTTTTTTTGTTTAGGGAAGTGCGGCCTGATGCCCTCACCCTGACCCTCTCCCACAGGGAGAGGGAACAAACCCTAAAAACGGTAACGTGGTTACCGTTTTGCTTTTACTTAAGGTTTACCCACAAACCCAATCGCGTTGTATACCGCTTTCAGGGTTTCGGACGCGCGCGCGCTGGCTTTTTCCGCGCCCTCTTTCATTACCTTCTGCAGGAAGGCTTCGTCGTTGCGATAGCGGTTATAGCGCTCCTGCAACTCGGTCAGCATCCCGGAAACGGCGTCTGCCACTTCGCCTTTCAGGTGGCCGTACATCTTGCCTTCGAAGTGCTGTTCCAGCTCAGGAATGCTCTGGCCGGTCACGCCGGAGAGGATATCCAGCAGGTTGGAGACGCCCGCTTTGTTCTGCACGTCGTAACGCACTACCGGCGGCTCGTCGGAGTCGGTGACCGCACGCTTGAGCTTTTTGACGACGGATTTCGGGTCTTCCAGCAGGCCGATAACGTTGTTGCGGTTATCGTCAGACTTGGACATCTTTTTGGTCGGCTCCAGCAGCGACATCACGCGCGCACCGGATTTTGGAATAAACGGCTCTGGCACTTTGAACACATCACCGTAGATCGCGTTAAAGCGCTGGGCGATATCGCGGCTCAGCTCAAGATGCTGCTTCTGGTCTTCACCCACCGGCACCTGGTTGGTTTGATACAGCAGGATGTCTGCCGCCATCAGCACCGGATAGTCAAACAGACCGGCGTTGATGTTTTCAGAGTAGCGCGCGGATTTATCCTTGAACTGGGTCATGCGGCTCAGCTCGCCGAAATAGGTGTAGCAGTTCAGCGCCCAGCCCAGCTGCGCGTGCTCCGGCACGTGAGACTGAACGAAGATGGTGCTTTTCTCAGGATCGATGCCGCAGGCCAGGTAGAGCGCCAGCGTATCGAGAGTGGCTTTGCGCAGCTTCTCAGGATCCTGACGCGCGGTAATCGCATGGAGATCGACGATGCAGTAGATGCAATGGTAGTCATCCTGCATGCTGACCCACTGACGTAACGCACCCATGTAGTTACCAATGGTCAATTCACCTGAAGGCTGTGCGCCACTAAAAACGATGGGCTTAGTCATTATTCAATTCCTGATGTTCACTGTGCGAAAGCCCGAGTGCGGGCAACAAATCTTTGAAGTGGTCGAAGACCACATCCGGCTCACTTAGCGTGATGGCCTCACCGTAGTTGTAGCCATAGGTTAATCCGACGGAAGGACACCCTGCCGCTCGGGCAGCCAGAATATCATTGCGCGAATCCCCGACAAAGAGCAGCTCCGCGGGCGTTAAGGATAATTTTCCTGCCACCAGCAAAAGCGGTTCCGGATGCGGCTTTTTGTTCTGCACGTCATCGCCGCCCACAATCACGGAGAAATACTTCGCGATATCGAGCGCTTCCAGCAGAGGCGCAACGAACGGGGTTGGCTTGTTGGTCACCAGCCCCAGCGGGATGCCCTTCGCGTGCAGCGCGCTCAGCGTTTCCTGAACGTCCGGGAACAGGAAACTGCCCTCCTCGACGGTCTCTTCGTAGAAACGATCGAACAGTTTGCGCAGAATACGCAGCTGCTCATCCTTAGGAATATCCGCGTGATCGACGCTCGGTTTACCCTGCGCGGAACGCTGCGACGCGCGCTCCTGGCGAGCCCACGTCAGCGCACGCTCCATCAGAACATCGGCGCCGTTGCCAATCCACGTTACCACGCGTTCTTCACCTGCAACGGGCAGCTCAAGTGCGTACAGCGCCTGATCTACGGCGCTCGTTAAGCCCGGCGCGCTGTCGACCAGCGTACCGTCGAGGTCGAATGCCACACCCCGAATAGCCTGTAATTTATCCATGACTTACCTTCGCCAGCTCGCGGCGCATTTCATCAATGACTTTTTTGTAATCCGGTTGGTCGAAAATGGCTGAACCGGCAACGAACATATCCGCGCCCGCTGCCGCAATTTCACCAATGTTATTCACTTTCACACCGCCGTCCACTTCCAGACGAATATCGTAGCCTGACTCGTCAATACGACGGCGGACTTCACGCAGCTTATCCAGCGTGTGGGGGATAAACGACTGGCCGCCAAAGCCCGGGTTAACGGACATCAGCAGGATCACGTCCAGCTTGTCCATGACATAGTCGAGATAGCTCAGCGGCGTGGCCGGGTTAAACACCAGACCTGCTTTACAGCCGTTCTCTTTGATCAGCTGCAGCGTGCGGTCGACGTGTTCAGAGGCTTCCGGATGGAAGGTGATGATGCTGGCACCCGCCGCGGCGAAGTCAGGCACGATGCGGTCAACCGGTTTCACCATCAGGTGAACGTCGATCGGCGCGGTAATGCCATAGTTACGCAATGCCTTGAGCACCATTGGACCAATGGTCAGATTCGGAACGTAGTGGTTATCCATCACGTCGAAATGGACGACATCTGCGCCAGCCGCGAGAGCTTTGGCGGTATCTTCACCCAGACGGGCAAAATCGGCCGACAGAATTGAGGGAGCAATCAAAAACTGTTTCATCCGCTTCTCCTTGAAATGTGTTTACCGGCGGGCAAAACGGCTCAGGGGCGATAAAGAGCCAGGAGTTCGTCCACCTTTTTACGTGTGCCGCCGTTGCTGCTAATGCTACGCCGCACCTTAACCTGAAAATGCTTCGCGGCTTTGTACCATTCGCGCGTATCAGGGGTATCGTGATTCGAAATTAACACCGGAATTCTTTTGCTGACCAGCTTTTCCGCCATCTCCGCCAGACGAGCCTGTTCGGCCGGGCTGAAGCTGTTGGTGTGATAGGCGGTGAAGTTCGCCGTCGCAGACAGCGGCGCGTAAGGCGGGTCACAGTAAACCACCGAGTTTACGCCTGCCAGTTCCATACACTCTTCATAGGAGAGGCAATGAAACTCTGCGTTCTGCGCTTTTTCGGCAAAGTGATACAGCTCGTCCTGCGGAAAATACGGGCGCTTATAGCGGCCAAAAGGCACGTTAAATTCCCCGCGCAGGTTATACCGGCACAGGCCGTTGTAACCATGTCGGTTGAGGTAGAGGAACAGCAGGGCTCTGCGGAACGGGTCCTGGCTCTGGTTAAACTCCGCGCGGTACTGGTAGTAAACGTCCGGGTTATTGTTCTCGGGCGTAAACAGTTTGCGCGCCTCGGCGACATACTCATCGGTACGCAGCTTAACGATGTTATAGAGGCTGATAAGGTCGCTGTTGATATCCGCCAGGATATAACGAGAAAAATCGGTGTTGAGGAACACCGATCCTGCACCCACGAAAGGTTCGATAAGACACTCGCCTTTAGGCAGGTGCTTTTTAATATCATCGAGCAGGGGGTATTTCCCCCCTGCCCATTTCAGAAAAGCGCGATTTTTTTTCATGCTGACTAACTGATTACACCTTCTCCAGCTGTGGAGAAAGCTCCGACAGCATCCTGCGCTTTAAACATTACTTCAGATCGGCCTGAACCTGATGAATCGGCTTCGCCCATGGGTTTTTCGCCTGAACATCAGCTGGCAGCGCCGCTACGGCACGTTTTGCTTCATCTTTGGACGAATAAACACCGCTCACCAGCACATACCACGGCTGACCGTTACGGGTCGTCTGATAAACAACGTAGTTTTTCAGATTTGATTTCTTCGCCCAGCTGTTGAGGTTGTCATAGTTAGACGAACTGCTCAGCTGCAGCGTGTAGTTGCTGGATGGCGCAGACTTCAGCGAGCCAACGTTACCTGCAGTTTTACCTGCTGCGCTGCTGGAGGCTGTTGCCGTGGCTGCTGGAGCCGTTGCTGCAGGCGCAGCTGTGGCAGCCGGTGCCGTGGTGGTCGCCGTGGCTTTCGGCGCAGTCTGCGTGACGGGCGCTTTAGCTGGCTCGCTCACCGCGGCCGTTTCGGTATGTTTCGGCTGTGCCGGTACGGCTTTCACTTCAGGCGCTTTAACGACTGCCTGAGGTTTGGTTTCACGCTTAGGCTCAATCACCGCCTGCTTACGTTCAGGACGTGCCGCAGTCTGCGTCTGGCGCGGCTTGGTTTCCGTCGCGGCCGCTTGCGGCTGAGCGTTACCACCGCGAACCGGGGCAACGGTTGCAGGTTCAGTTGGCAGCGTAGAGTTAACCACGACGTTATCAACCTGCTGCTGGTTCTGCGGCTGCGTCAGCGCATTGTTCAGGTCTCCCTGAACTTCTACGCGCTGCTGGCCTTCAGGCGTAGCAGGTGACTGACCCTGAGCAGGGGTTGAAGAAACAGGCGGCAGAGAAACATCCTGCGGCGCTGTGGTGTTCCCTGCGGTCTGCTCTGCGGAAGTGGTACCCGGAGCAGGCTGCGCACCATTCGCCTGATTGGACGCATCGTTACCGGACAGGTTGATGCTCTTCTCAGCGGAAGCCGTTTGCTCGGTTGAGTTCGTTGATGGTGCTTTAAGCGCGGAGCCAATGCCGACAATCAGCAGCACAAGCACCAGAACGCCAAGGCCCATCATGATGTACTGGCGGGACGCCGGTTTAGGCGTAGCGGCTTTTTTACGTTTACGCGGGCGACGCTCTACAGGCTGTTCGTCCATTGAATCTTCTTCGGACTCATAATCCTCTTCTGCTCGCTCCTCGTGCGCGTTGCGGCTGCGCGAAGGGCGACGATCGTCTGCATCCAGATCAACATCGTCAAAGTTGATCTGCGGCTCGTTATCACGTTCTGAAGATTGACGAGAACGACCAGTACGACGATCGCTGGGATCGGGTTTCAGCTCGTCTTCTGGTTTGAATTCATCCATTTAACACCCCACTCAAAGGCTTATGCCAACGACTTTGCATTTCACCTGAAGCTAAACGACCACCTGCGACAGTGGCCTGACCTTTCTAGTTGTTACGCCTGCTGACAGTCAGCGATAGCGCCAAGAACGACATCGTGCGGCACTCCGCCGCGCACTTCACTCTTCCCTATTGCAAGCGGGAGTACAAGACGCATCTCGCCTGCCAATACTTTTTTATCGCGCATCATGTGGGGTAAATACGCTTGCGCCGACATCTCCTGCGGCCCGGTTACCGGCAAACCTGCACGCGCAAGCAGCGCAATGATGCGTGCCGTCTCTTCCGGCTTGAACTGCCCGAGACGTTCGGAGGTGCGAGCCGCCATCACCATGCCGGCCGCAACGGCTTCACCGTGCAGCCAGTTACCGTAGCCCATTTCGGCTTCAATCGCGTGACCAAACGTATGCCCAAGATTCAGTAAAGCACGTAAGCCCGTTTCACGCTCGTCTGCGGCAACAACTTCTGCTTTCAGCTCACAGCAACGACGAATGCAGTATGCCAGTTTAGCCTCATCCAGGCCCAGCAGCGCATCCATATTCTCTTCAAGCCAGCTAAAGAACTCGCCATCCAGAATAATGCCGTATTTGATCACTTCCGCCAGACCAGAAGCCAGCTCGCGCTTCGGCAGCGTTTTCAGACAGTCGAGATCCACCACCACCGATGCGGGCTGGTAGAAGGCGCCAATCATGTTTTTACCGAGCGGATGGTTGACTGCCGTTTTGCCACCGACAGAGGAGTCGACCTGGGACAGCAACGTGGTCGGGATTTGAATAAAACGGACGCCACGTTGATAGCTTGCGGCCGCAAAACCGGTCATATCGCCAACAACACCGCCGCCCAGGGCAAGCAGTGTTGTATCGCGACCGTGTGGTTTTTGCAGCAATGCGGTAAAGACGGTATCCAGTACCGTCAGGCTTTTATACTGCTCGCCATCGGGGAGAATCACACTGTCGACTTTTACGCCCGCCTGCTCAAGCAGGTGGCGTACGCGGTCGAGATAAAGCGGAGCCAGCGTCTCATTGGTGACCAGCATCGCCTGATCACCCGCTTTCAGTGGTAAAAAGGAAGCTGGGTCGTTAAACAAACCAGCCGCGATGGTGATAGGGTAACTACGTTCCCCGAGAGTAACTGTAATCCTCTCCATGACGCGACATCCACCTTTAATGCTTTTACCCGCAGGCGAGTGTATATAAAGCCAGAATCAGTTGCTTTCCAGCATATGAATAATCTGGTTTGCAACCACTTTAGCGCTCTGGTCGTCAGTACGAATGGTCACATCGGCAATCTCTTCATACAGCGGATTGCGTTCATCGGCCAACGCTTCCAGAACTTCGCGTGGTGGCGTTTCAACCTGCAGCAGCGGGCGCTTTTTATCGCGCTGCGTACGTGCCAGCTGTTTCTCGATAGTCGTCTCAAGATAGACCACTACGCCACGGGCGGAGAGACGGTTGCGGGTTTCGCGAGATTTCACAGAGCCGCCGCCTGTTGCCAGAACGATGCCCTGTTTTTCCGTGAGTTCGTTGATCACTTTTTCTTCTCGGTCACGGAAACCTTCTTCGCCTTCTACGTCGAAAACCCAGCCCACATCAGCTCCGGTTCGTTTCTCAATCTCTTGATCAGAATCGTAAAATTCCATATTGAGTTGTTGAGCTAACTGACGCCCAATAGTGCTTTTGCCGGCACCCATAGGCCCAACCAGAAAGATATTGCGTTTCTCTGCCATTTTATCGGTACTACTAAGACTATTCGTTAATGGTAATCCCCGCTGCGCAGACACCCGGCGTAGCAGGACATGAACTGAAACCTCATATGCAATAGAGCGAGAGTCAGACTAAAAATTATCTCAATACTCCGGCTTGTTTGGCAACTGATTAAATCACCGCGCCGGGCGCATATGGTAATAAGACGTAAGTCCAACTCAAATCGGTACTCCTTGTATGCTAATTCATGCCCCACGTCAAACATCTGCAACAAACTGAATGCAAATTCATTGCGGGGATCGTTACCCGTCAGCGAATACCGACCAGACGTGGTGTAATAAACACCACTAACTCACGCCGTTCGTTGTCTTTCCCGTCATGGCGAAAAAGCTGACCAATCCAGGGGATTTTTCCCAGCCCCGGCACGCTGTCACTGCCGGTTTTGTTCTTCTGCGAAAAAATTCCGCCCAACGCCAGCGTTTCTCCACTTTTTACCTCCACCTGGGTTTCTATCTCCTGTTTGTCAATCGCCAGCGTTTCGCCGTCCGCCTGCTGCAGAACCTGTCCCGGCATATTTTCGCTGATGTGCAATTTCAGGCGCACGCGCCCTCCCGGTAACACCACCGGCGTGACCTCCATCCCTAATACCGCTTCCTTAAACTCAACGGAGGTGGCGCCGCTTTCACCGCTTGAGACCTGATACGGGATCTCACTCCCCTGCTTGATACTGGCCGGCTGCATATGCGAGGCCAGCAGCCGCGGGCTGGCGATGATATCGACCTGCTGTTTTTGCTCCAGCGCAGAGAGCTCCAGATCCAGCAGCCGACCATTGATCCGTCCGATGTTAAAACCCACGTGGCTGGTGGCGCTGGCGACGGAAAGATCGCTGCCAAGCGTGGTGAACTGGCCAACCTTGCCCGCGTCGGTGGCGTCGGCGAGATTCCACTTCACTCCCAGCTCACGCAGGCTTTTTTCATTAATGGTCACAATGTGCGCCGCCAGCTCGATCTGTTCGACGGGAATATCCATCTGAGCGGCCCAGCGCTGCAGCGTCTCCACCACCGTCTGGTTATCCCGGATCAGCAGGCGGTTGGTGCGTTTGTCGACGGATAAACTCCCCTTCGGGCTCAGGAGTTTTTCCGCGGCTTTTTGCAGCTCTCCGGCATCGGCATAGGAAAAAGGGATAGTGTGAGACACCAGCGGCGCATCAAGCTGTCGACGCGCCCGCTCCTGTTCTGAACGTTCCTGCTGTTCACGCTGCCAGGCGGCGGTATGCACGTAAAAAATGCCCGCGTCCTCGCGCAGGACAAGTCCGGCACTGGAGACTACCGTCCGTAACGCCTGCCGCCAGGGGACGCGCATCAGGTTGAGCGAAATCGTGCCGTTGACATCAGGCGAGACCACCAGATTACGGTTCTCCTGTGCGACCAGGGCCTGTAACACCTGGACCACAGGAACGTCATCCACCACCAGCGTGACCGGTTTTGGCGCGGCGGCCCACAGCGGATGGCTGAACGCCAGCAGCCACAGCATTATCCGTAAATTCATTCTTATCCGTTCCTTCTCGTTGCCACGTCCATTTTTCTGGTTCACATGTGTCACCCACATCAACAACCAGTTCCGTTGCATTGATGGCTGTTATCGTCCAGCCTGCCGGGAAGCGCTCATGCGTTTTCAGCCGGTACCAGCGCTTTTGCCCATCCTGTAAAATGCCGATAGCCTGCTGTCCTCCCACCATGCCGCGATAGTGCCACTGCGCCAGCTCGCCAATGGCGCAGGGATCGTCCGGGGGGTGAAACGGATCGCGCATGCCGGTCAATAGCAGCGCTGAGCAAACCAGCAAATATCGCGCGCTATTTCGCATGTGCCAGCTCCAGCCGCAGGCGCAACGCCGTGCCTTGTGGCACAATCGCAAAAGCGGCGATCTGCACATCCCGCTGCGCCAGCCGGGAAAAAAGCGCCGGAAGCGCCTGCCACTCAACCTCCAGCATCAGTTCCCCTCCGTTCTGCAGCGGCTTCCAGTGAATCAGCGTCGTGTTATCACCCTGAAAATCGAGCGGGGAAAAAGATATCAATTCCCGTGATTCCGGCGTTTCAGGACGAAACGGCACCTTTCTGACGGCAGGCCATAACGCTGCGTTAGCTCTCGTGTCCTGAATCAGCTGGCGCTGTCGTTCAGCACACTGCCTGTCTACCGGTCTGAGCAAGGTACCCCACGCGGCCAGTCCTGCCAGGAGACTCCCCAGACACCAGAAGAGCACCCGATACCAGGGACGGCTTTCGCACCAGCGTTCTAACAGGGTATCCACGCGTTACCCCTCGCTTTTAAGCTGAAGCGTGAACATCCAGCGCCCCTGGCTGTCCCGCCGAAGCTCACCCGCCGTCCCGGGCGTAAAACCCGCTATTTGGCCAAGCGCATCGCGCAGAGCAGACAGGGCCGGCAGGGTTATGGCATACCCGCTCAGCATCAGAGCAGGAGGCTGATAGCGCAGCTCTGTCAGCCAGACCTGTGCCGGAATGGTGCGGGAAAGGGCTTCCAGCACCGGTTGCCATGCACGTCGTTGAATTTCCTGCGCTGGCAGCTGCGCCTGTGAGGCGAGTCTCTGCCGGGAGAGAAGCACATGCTGCACGGCCTGCATGCCCGTCAGATCCGTTTGCAGAGCGTGCAGCCTCATAAGAGGGTTCATCCGCAGACAGAAAATGGCCATGAAGATTAACAGTACGGTGCCGACACACATTGCGCCCCAGAAACGCAGGCATCGCGCGCGTCGCTGCTGACGCCAGGGCAGAAAGTTCATGATGCTCATCCGGGCACCTCGCTCATGGCCAGCGCCAGCGCTACGGTATAATCAGCGCCGCAGTCCGGCAGCGGGGCATGGCAGCGCTCGAGGATTTCCCACGGGTCACGTCGGCTATCAAACAGCGCGATGTCATCCGGACCAAGCGCCAGCAGTGCCGACAGCTCAGCCACATTGTCTGCTTCTGTGGTAAAGCGTCGTCCCCACTGGTGGCGCATTGCCCAGAGCCACTGCCGCTCGTCCCGCCAGGCGATGCACGTCGCTGGTGTCACCGCAGGAAGAAGATTCGCCAGAGCGCTGGCATCCGGCGTAATGGTCATCAGCCGCAAACGCAGCGTCTTCGCCAGCGCCAGAAGGGTGTCGACCTCGTTGTTTTGTGCGGCTGTCACCTGAAAGGTATTGCTGAACGTATCCTGCACGTAATCGAAACAGAGCGTATCGGCAGACATCTCCAGTTCGCGGGCGAGCGCGGCGCCAAGCCATGAGAGCTGCTCGCTGTCGCGCAGCGCAACGGTCGGGCGGGCAAGCGACCGCTGCAGGGTGCGGGCTGTCGGGAAAGAGAGGAACGCCCGGTGGTAGTGCGGCAGCGTTTTTCGCCAGTCGCGTAACGCATCAACCAGCTGTTCTGGCTGATAAATTTTGCCGTCACGAATGATGCCTTCAGCCAGCGGGATTGCCCACCAGCGCCGCAAACACCAGCCGGACTTCTCCCGGGCCAGTGCGACGATCAGTACCCTATCCTGTTGAATATGAATGCCCGTTTGCCATGTTTTGAAAGCCATGCTTCACGATCTCCTTATCGCCCGTCACCCTGACGGCTATATCAATGAATCAGGCTTGCCTTTATACTACCGCGCGATTGTTTAGAAACTGCCCAAGTGAAACCAAATGGGAAATCTCCGGTGAAGTTCGTAAAGTATTTATTCATCCTTGCAGTCTGTTGCATTCTGCTGGGAGCAGGCTCGATTTACGGTTTGTACAAATATATTGAGCCACAGCTACCTGATGTCGCCACGCTTCGCGATGTGCGACTCCAGATCCCGATGCAAGTCTATAGCGCCGATGGCGAGCTCATGGCGCAGTATGGCGAGAAGCGTCGTATTCCGCTGACCTTAAACCAAATTCCCCCCGTGATGGTGAAAGCCTTTATCGCCACGGAGGACAGCCGTTTTTACGAGCACCACGGTGTCGATCCTGTGGGGATTTTCCGCGCCGCGAGCATTGCGCTGTTCTCTGGTCACGCCTCTCAGGGAGCGAGTACCATTACGCAGCAGCTGGCGCGTAACTTCTTCCTCAGCCCTGAAAAGACGCTGATACGTAAGATCAAAGAGGTGTTCCTTGCGATCCGTATTGAACAGCTGCTGAGCAAAGACGAAATCCTTGAGCTGTACCTCAACAAAATCTACCTGGGCTACCGCGCTTATGGCGTGGGGGCTGCCGCACAGGTGTACTTCGGTAAGCCTGTTGAGCAACTCACCTTAAGCGAAATGGCAACCATTGCCGGTCTGCCAAAAGCGCCGTCCACGTTTAACCCGCTCTACTCGCTCGATCGCGCCACCGCGCGTCGGAACGTCGTCCTGTCACGTATGCTGAGCGAAGGCTACATCAGCCAGAGCGAGTACGAGCAGGCGCGTAACGATGTCATTGACGCTAACTACCACGCCCCTGAGATCGCCTTCGCCTCCCCTTACCTGACCGAGATGGTTCGCCAGGAGATGGTGAATCGTTATGGCGACAAGGCCTATGAAGATGGCTATCGCGTGTACACCACCGTCACCCGTAAAGTGCAGCAGGCGGCGCAGGAAGCGGTACGCAACAACGTGATGGACTACGATATGCGTCACGGTTATCGCGGCCCGTCAAACGTGCTGTGGAAAGTGGGCGAAAGCGCGTGGGACAGCAAAAAAATCACCAGTACGCTGAAGGCGTTGCCAACCTATGGCCCGCTCCTTCCTGCCGTGGTGACGCAGGCCGATCCCCAGGAAGCCGTTGCAACGCTCGCGGACGGAACCTCCGTCTCCCTGCGTATAGACGGTATCCGCTGGGCGCGTCCGTACCGCTCGGATACGCTGCAGGGCGCAACGCCGCGTAAAGTGACCGATGCGGTACAAACCGGGCAGCAAATCTGGGTGCGCAAGGTAGGTGAATCCTGGTGGCTGGCGCAGGTGCCGGACGTCAACTCGGCCCTGGTCTCTATCAACCCGCAGAACGGCGCCATCCTGGCCCTGGTCGGCGGGTTTGATTTCAACCAGAGCAAATTTAACCGCGCCACCCAGGCGCTGCGCCAGGTCGGTTCCAATATCAAACCGTTCCTCTACACGGCAGCGATGGATAAGGGCTTGACCCTCGCCAGCATCCTGAACGACGTGCCAATTTCCCGCTGGGATGCCGGTGCCGGTTCCGACTGGCAGCCGAAGAACTCCCCTGCGGAGTATGCCGGTCCTATTCGTCTTCGTCAGGGCCTGGGACAGTCGAAAAACGTGGTGATGGTGCGTGCCATGCGCGCGATGGGCGTCGACTATGCCGCAGAGTATCTGCAGCGCTTCGGCTTCCCGGCGCAGAATATCGTTCGCACCGAGTCGCTGGCGTTGGGCTCAGCCTCCTTTACGCCGCTTCAGGTTGCACGCGGGTACTCGGTGATGGCCAACGGCGGCTTCCTGATTGATCCGTACTTCATCAGCAAGATCGAGAACGACCAGGGCGGCGTGCTGTTTGAAGCGAAGCCGAAAATTGCCTGCCCTGACTGCGATATTCCAGTCATTTATGGCAATACGCCGAAATCCGACGTGCTTGAAAACAAGGACATGGAAGACCCGGCCGTGTCGCAGGAGCAGCAGAACGGCGTTGTGCCGCAGCCGCAGCTGGAACAGGCGAACCAGGCGCTGGTGGCGCAGACCGGTGCGCAGCAGTATGCCCCGCATGTGATCAACACGCCGCTGTCGTTCCTGATCAAAAGCGCGCTGAACACCAACATCTTCGGTGAACCGGGCTGGCAGGGTACCGGCTGGCGTGCAGGACGTGATTTGCAGCGCCATGATATCGGCGGTAAAACGGGGACAACCAACAGCTCGAAAGACGCGTGGTTCTCCGGTTACGGGCCGGGCGTGGTGACATCGGTCTGGATCGGCTTCGACGATCACCGCCGCGACTTAGGTCGTACCACGGCCTCCGGCGCGATTAAAGATCAGATTTCCGGCTACGAAGGCGGAGCGAAGAGCGCGCAACCAGCCTGGGACGCCTATATGAAGTTCGTTCTTGAAGGCGTGCCGGAGCAGCCGCTGACGCCACCGCCAGGTGTGGTGACGGTCAATATCGACCGCAGTACGGGTCAGCTCGCCAACGGCGGTAACAGTCGCGAAGAGTATTTCATTGAGGGCACCCAGCCAACCACACAGGCGGTGCACGAGGTGGGTACAGAGATCATTGACAACGGCGAAACGCACGAGCTGTTCTAAACATAAAAATGCCCGGTAAAAACCGGGCAAAGCATCGTAGGCCGGGTAAGGCGAAGCCGTCACCCGGCTTTTTTTATGGCCTACAGCCGCCCCTGCCCCTTCAGCCACTCCCGAACCAGGAACAGCGCGCTCACGTTGCGAGCCTCGTTAAAGTCAGGGTCTTCCAGCAGGTCCATCAGATGCGCCAGCGGCCAGCGAACCTGCGGCAGCGGCTCCGGCTCATCCCCTTCGAGCGATTCAGGATAGAGATCTTCAGCGACCACAATATTCATTTTGCTGGAAAAATAAGACGGCGCCATGCTCAGTTTTTTCAGGAATGAAAGCTCATTCGCCCCGAAACCGACCTCTTCTTTCAGCTCGCGGTTTGCCGCTTCAAAGACGGTTTCACCCGGATCGATAAGCCCTTTCGAGAACCCAAGCTCGTAAGATTCCGTTCCCACAGCGTATTCGCGGATCAAAATCAGATGATCGTCGATAATGGGAATAATCATCACCGCTTCGCGCGACGAGGGGCGCATACGTTCATAAACGCGACGCACACCGTTGCTGAACTCCAGGTCCACACTTTCAACATTAAACAGCCGCGATTTGGCGACAGTTTCAACATTCAGAATGGTGGGTTTTTGTAGTGGTTTGCTCATCGTGATGGGTCTTAGCAGTGAGAACTGGGGTTATTGTGCGATACGCCGCACGGTTTCGGCAATGTCAATTGTTCTGTATTTACATTTGTGCAACGTAGCAGGAATCAATCCTCAATTCAAAACAAATGTCAAGAGGTTGAAATGTTTCCAGGAATTTGCTGATATCGCGCCATAACAGGCTTTGCTATCATCACCGGTCACTGGGATGCGCTTCAGAATGCTCAAGTTCGACTCCATACTTGCCGATAGCCAACCACAGACACTCATTCAATGTAAAGGTGCTACTGACTACACCTGTAAGATAAGTAAGATGGGGAAAGCATGAGCACCATTTTGATTGTTCTCGCTGCTATGCTGGCCGGCGCATTGGTTGCAGGGTGGATGTACAGGCGCCGCGTACAGCGCCGTTATCGTCTGCCCTTTTTAAATGCATTTGCGGGCGCGACCACGCGTAAACTCACGCAAGACGAGCGCGATGCAGTTGAAAACTATCTCGAAATCCTGAACCGTTCTCAGCTCACGCCTGGGCCAACGGGAGCTACCGCCGCACCCGTCGCGCTAAAGCTCAATGCGCAAAGTGATACCGTGCTCTGCGTGACGCGCTCCATCACGCGCTATGGCATCACCACTGATGACCCCAACAAATGGCGCTATTACCTGGATTCCGTCGAAGTGCATCTCCCTCCGTCCTGGGAGCAATACATTAATGACGAAAACAGCGTTGAGCTGATTCACACCGATTCGTTGCCCCTGGTTATCTCGCTTAACGGCCACACGCTGAATGAATACCTTCAGGAAGCCCCGCGTTTTGCGCTGGAACGTGCGAGTTCAACGCAGGCTTCCATTCGTGGCGAAGAGACTGAGCAGATCGAACTGCTGAATATTCGCCAGGAGACGCATGAAGAGTACGCCCTGAGCCGCCCGGACGGCATTCGTGAAGCGCTTCTGATCGTCTCCGCCTTCCTGCTCTTTTTTGTCTGCCTGCTGACGCCGGATGTGTTTGTCCCCTGGCTGGCGGGAGGCGCGGTGCTGCTGCTGGCGGCCGGGCTTTGGGGTCTCTTTGCCCCACCGGCCAAAACCTCGTTGCGTGAGATCCACTGCCTGCGCGGTACGCCAAAGCGCTGGGGCCTGTTCGGTGAAAACGATCAGGAACATCTCAATAATATTTCGCTCGGTATTATCGACCTGATCTACCCGCGCCACTGGCAACCGTGGATTGCGCAGGACCTGGGTCAGAAAACCGATATTGATATTTACCTTGACCGACATGTTGTGCGTCAGGGGCGCTTCTTGTCCCTGCATGATGAAGTGAAAAATTTCCCGCTTCAGCACTGGCTTCGCAGCACGGTCATTGCCGGAGGCGCGGCGCTGGTCTTAGTCATGCTGCTGCTTTTCGTGCCGCTGGATATGCCCATCAAATTCACCCTGTCGTGGATCAAAGGGGCGCAAACCATCGAAGCGACCAGCGTCAACAAGCTGGATGAAGCCGGTGTGCGCGTGGGGGACACGCTGCGCCTGAAGGGTACCGGGATGTGTAATATTCACACCCCGGGGGCGTGGAACACCCGCCAGAATTCGCCGTTTATGCCGTTCGACTGCTCGCAAATTATCTGGAACGACGCGCCGCCGCTGCCGCTGCCGGAATCCGAAGTGGTGAATAAAGCCACGGCCCTTACCCAGACGGTGAACCGCCAGCTGCACCCGAAAACGGACGATGACTCGCGCGTCAGCCCCGCGCTGCGCTCGGCCATTCAGAAATCAGGCATGGTTCTGCTGGATGATTTTGGTGACATCGTCCTGAAAACGCAGGATTTATGCTCCTCTCAGGATGAGTGTATACGTCTTAAAAACGCCCTGGTAAACCTGGGTAACAGTAAAGACTGGGACTCGCTGGTGAAACGCGCCGAAGCGGGACGACTGGACGGTGTTAACGTGCTGCTGCGTCCGGTGAGCGCTGAATCGCTGGATAACCTGGTCGCCACCTCCACCTCGCCGTTCATGATGCGCGAGACCACCCGTGCGGCTCAGGCGCTGAACAGCCCGGCACCGGGCGGGTTTGTGATCGTCAGCGATGAAGGCAGCGACCTGGTCGATCAGCCTTACCCGCAGGTTGCGCTTTATGACTACCCGGCGCAGGAGCAGTGGAGCCAATTCCAGCGCCTGGCACAGATGCTGATGCAAACGCCGTTCAGCGCCGAAGGGATTGTCACAAGCCTGTACACCGATGCCAACGGCACTCGCCATATCGGCCTGCACCGGATGCCGGATAGCGCAGGGCTGTGGCGTTACGTTGGCACCTCTTTGCTGATGACCGTGATGCTGATTGCCATTTTCTGGAACGGTTTTATGGCCCTGCGCCGCTACCAGCGCTCGCGCACCCGGCTTGCCGACATCCAGCAGTATTATGAAAACTGCCTCAATCCTAAGCTGATCCCCTCGTCTGAGAGCCTGATCTGATAACGTCGTTGCGCGACAAGATGTGCTACCCTGTCGCGCACGTTTCTTCTGGCTGGAGTTCCCCCTTATGCACCTTGATATCGCCTGGCAGGAGGTTGATACCGTTCTGCTGGATATGGACGGCACGCTGCTCGATCTCGCCTTTGATAACTATTTCTGGCAAACGCTGGTTCCTGAAACCTATGGCGAGCAGCAGGGGATCTCCCCGGCAGAAGCGCAGGCATTCATTCGTTCGCAATATAGCGCGGTCCAACATACGCTAAACTGGTACTGTCTTGACTACTGGAGCGAACGCCTCGGTCTGGATATTTGTGCCATGACCACCGCCCAGGGTCCACGCGCCGTATTGCGCGAGGATACGGTTCCGTTCCTGGATGCGCTGAAAGCAAGCGGCAAGCGCCGTATTTTACTGACCAACGCGCATCCACATAATCTGGCGGTGAAGCTGGAGCATACGGGTCTGGCGTCGCACCTTGATTTATTACTTTCCACCCACACATTTGGTTATCCGAAAGAGGATCAGCGGTTGTGGCATGCGGTGAAGGAAGAGACGGGTTTGCAGCCAGAACGTACGCTGTTCATTGATGACAGCGAGCCCATTCTGGATTCCGCGGCAAAGTTTGGCATCCGCTACTGTTTGGGCGTTACCAATCCTGACTCTGGCCTGGCTGAAAAAAGCTATCTGCGCCACCCTGGACTGAACGACTATCGCCAGATGATCCCCTCACTGACCGTGAAGGAGACGCCATGAAAGAAAAACCCTCTGACGGGGTAAGACTGGATAAATGGCTGTGGGCGGCGCGTTTTTATAAAACGCGCGCCCTTGCCCGCGAGATGGTTGACGGCGGAAAAGTGCATTACAACGGCCAGCGCAGCAAACCGAGCAAGCTGGTTGAGCTGAATGCCACCTTAACGCTGCGTCAGGGCAACGATGAACGTACGGTAGTGATTAAAGCCATTACCGAACAACGTCGACCCGCAACGGAAGCCGTACTGCTTTATGAAGAGACGGCGGAGAGCATTGAAAAGCGCGAGAAGACCGCGCTGGCGCGCAAAATGAACGCGCTGACGATGCCTCACCCGGACCGGCGACCGGATAAAAAAGAGCGCCGCGACCTGATGAAATTTAAACACGGTGAGACTGAATAACCTCACCCGCACGAGAGATGAAAATGGCCCAACACGACCAATTACACCGCTATCTGTTTGAACAATTCGCCGTGCGCGGCGAGCTGGTCACCGTATCTGAAACCTGGAAACAGATTCTGGAAAACCACAACTACCCGCTGCCGGTGAAGACCCTGTTGGGCGAACTGCTGGTTGCCACCAGCCTGCTGACGGCGACGCTGAAGTTTGCCGGTGATATCACCGTGCAGCTGCAGGGTGACGGCCCGATGACGCTGGCGGTCATCAACGGCAATAACCAGCAGCAGATGCGCGGCGTCGCGCGCGTTCAGGGCGACGTGCCTGAAAATGCAGACCTCAAAACGCTGGTGGGTAATGGCTACCTGGTGATCACCATCTCCCCTGAGGAAGGTGAGCGCTATCAGGGCGTGGTGGGTCTGGAAGGCGATACCCTGGCGGCCTGCCTGGAAGATTACTTCATGCGTTCTGAACAGCTGCCGACGCGCCTGTTCATCCGCACCGGTGAAGTGGACGGTCAGCCTGCTGCGGGCGGTATGCTGCTGCAGGTTCTGCCTGCGCAGGACGCACAGACCAATGACTTTGAGCACCTGGCGACGCTGACAGAAACCATCAAAGCGGAAGAGTTGTTCAACCTGTCAGCGACTGACGTGCTGTGGCGTCTGTACCACGAAGAAGAAGTGACCGTTTACGACCCGCAGTCCGTGGAATTTAAGTGCACCTGCTCCCGCGAACGCTGCGCTGGCGCACTGAAAACCCTCCCGGATGAAGAGATCGACAGCATCATGGCGGAAGACGGTGAAATTGATATGCACTGTGACTACTGCGGTACGCACTATGTGTTCAATTCAATGGATATCGCAGAGATCCGCAATAACGCCTCCCCGGCAGATCCACAGGTTCACTAAACCTCTTTCCCCTCACCCTATAACCCTCTCCCCTTTGAGGAGAGGGCTGGGGTGAGGGTAAAAACTCCACCCAAGCTGAATCGTTTTCCCTGTGTAACTCTTACGTAATTTTCTTACGTGTATGCGATTACATTCACATTCCTTCCGATAAAATCACCAGTCTTTAACCTTTTCGGAACATTTTCCCCACCCAAAAAGCGATTCCTGCGATAATCCGCCTGCGCTGTGACTGGAGTCGCAGCGTTTTCCGTTAGTAAGGGTTTTGTCCAGATGCATGAATCTATGAGCCCCGTCGCGGTAAACAACCCCAGAAAAACCCTACAATTTCAGGCAGTACATATTGGCTAAGGAGCAGTGATATGCGTGTTACTGGTTTAACCCCGCAAGATCTCAAGGCTTATGGTATTCACGACGTCCAGGAAATCGTCTACAACCCCGACTACGATACGCTGTATCAGGAAGAGCTCAATCCAGCACTGGAAGGATACGAGCGTGGTGTGTTGACGAATCTTGGTGCTATCGCCGTCGATACCGGTATCTTTACCGGTCGTTCGCCGAAAGATAAGTATATCGTCCGAGACGAAACCACCCGCGATACGCTGTGGTGGGCTGACAAGGGCAAAGGGAAGAACGACAACAAACCGCTCTCTCCGGAAACCTGGCAGCACCTGAAAGGGCTCGTCACCCATCAACTTTCCGGCAAGCGTTTGTTTATTGTCGACGCTTTCTGCGGCGCTAACGCCGACACCCGTCTCTCCGTACGTTTTATCACCGAAGTGGCCTGGCAGGCGCATTTCGTGAAAAACATGTTTATTCGTCCAACCGACGAAGAGCTGCAGGACTTCACCCCTGATTTCATCGTGATGAACGGCGCGAAATGCACCAACCCACAGTGGAAAGAGCAGGGTCTGAACTCCGAAAACTTTGTTGCCTTCAACCTGACCGAGCGTATCCAGCTGATCGGCGGTACCTGGTACGGCGGCGAAATGAAGAAAGGGATGTTCTCGGTCATGAACTACCTGCTGCCGCTGCGGGGCATCGCCTCCATGCACTGCTCGGCGAACGTCGGTGAAAAAGGCGACGTGGCGGTCTTCTTCGGCCTGTCCGGCACCGGGAAAACGACTCTGTCCACCGATCCAAAACGTCGTCTGATTGGCGATGACGAACACGGCTGGGATGACGACGGCGTATTCAACTTTGAAGGCGGCTGCTACGCGAAGACCATTCGCCTGTCTGAAGAGGCCGAGCCGGATATCTTCCACGCGATCCGTCGCGATGCGCTGCTGGAAAACGTCACCGTGCGTGCCGACGGCTCCATCGACTTCGACGATGCGTCGAAAACGGAAAACACCCGCGTCTCTTACCCGATCTACCACATCGACAATATCGTGAAGCCGGTGTCAAAAGCGGGTCATGCCACGAAGGTTATTTTCCTGACGGCGGATGCGTTCGGCGTGTTGCCTCCGGTGTCTCGCCTGACGGCCAGCCAGACGCAGTACCACTTCCTCTCCGGTTTCACCGCCAAGCTGGCGGGCACCGAGCGCGGCGTGACGGAGCCAACCCCAACCTTCTCCGCCTGCTTCGGCGCGGCCTTCCTGTCGCTGCACCCGACGCAGTACGCTGAAGTGCTGGTGAAACGCATGCAGGCATCCGGCGCGCAGGCATACCTGGTGAACACCGGCTGGAACGGTACCGGCAAACGTATCTCGATCAAAGATACCCGCGCGATTATCGACGCCATTCTGGATGGTTCTCTGGACGACGCCGAAACCTTCACGCTGCCGATGTTTGACCTGGCGATCCCAACGTCGCTGCCGGGTGTGGATACGCATATCCTCGACCCGCGCAATACGTACGGTTCGCCGGAGCAGTGGCGTGAGAAAGCGGAATCGCTGGCGAAACTGTTTATCGAGAACTTCGAGAAGTACACCGATACTCCGGCGGGTGCTGCGCTGGTGAGTGCGGGTCCAAAACTGTAGTCCATGTCGGGTGGCGGCTTCGCCTTACCCGACCTACAAAAAAGGGTGGCGAATGCCACCCTTTTTTTAACTCTCTTTCACCTGCCCCCGCGTGACCGGTACCGGCAACCAGGCGCGAATGCTCAACCCACCCCGCTCGCTGGTGCCAATCTCCAGCAACCCGTTATGGTTGTCCACAATACGTTGCACAATCGCCAGGCCTAAGCCTGTACCGCTGGTGCTGCGCGCGCTGTCACCGCGCACAAACGGCTGGAACAGATGCTTACGCTGCTCGGGCTTGATGCCCGGACCGTCATCTTCCACCTGGAACCAGGCGCGGTTGAGCTCAGACCCGCTGCTGACCTTAATCCAGCCGTTGCCGTAGCGCGCCGCGTTAACCACCATGTTGGCCACCGCGCGTTTAATGGAGAGCGGGTGCATACGTACCTGGATCTCGCCCGCCTGGAGGTCGGTATCGATCTCGCGCTCGTAGCCGCTTTCCGCCGCCACCACTTCACCCAGCACCGCGTTCAGATCCGCCATCTCCATCGGCATCTCCTGACCGGTGCGCAGGTAGTCGATGAACTGCTCGATGATGGCGTTACACTCTTCGATGTCCTTATTGATGGACTCGGCAAGGTAACCGTCCTCTTCCCCCATCATCTCCGTCGCCAGACGGATACGCGTTAGCGGCGTGCGCAGGTCATGGCTGACGCCCGCCATCAGCAGCGTACGGTCATCCGCCAGCTGCTTCACGCCTGCCGCCATATGGTTAAACGCGCGCGTCACCGAGCGGACTTCCGAGGCGCCATACTCGCGTAGCGGAGGAGGAATAATCCCTTTACCGACCTGCAGCGCAGCGTGCTCCAGGTCGACCAGCGGTCGGTTCTGTATACGGATAAATAGCCACGCGCCGCCTATCGCCAGCAGCATAATCGCCAGGGTGTAGCGGAACAGCGGCGAGAAGTCGCCCTGATGGATTTCGGTCAGCGGGACGCGCACCCAGATATTGGGTGACAGCCAGGTTTTCAGCCAGACGACGGGCGAGCTCTTGTTGACCTCAACGCGCACTTCCGTCGGGCCGCCCAGCTGCTGCGCCATCTGCTGGCTGAGGAATTCATAGTGCTGCGCCCAGCGCAGGCCCGCGTCTTCCGCCGCTTCATTCGAGTAGAGCGAAATGCCCAGTTCACGGTAGATTTCACGGCGAAACGCCGGGGGAACGACGAGCTGCGTGCCGTCCTCCAGCTGCAGTTTATCGGTCATCAGCATACGGACTTCGTAGGCCAGGACCTTATTAAACTGCTGGAGGCTCGGCAGGATCGCAAAGTTCAGCACCACCAGATAGGTCGTCACCAGGCTGACGAACAGCAGGGTGACGATCAGTAACAGGGTGCGGGCAAACGAGCTACGCGGCGAGAAGCGCATTCGCCTCATGCTTTAGAGCCGTCCGGGACGAACACGTAGCCCAGACCCCATACGGTCTGAATATAACGAGGATGCGCCGGATCTTCTTCCACCATGCGGCGCAGGCGGGAGATCTGCACGTCAATAGAGCGTTCCATTGCGGAGTATTCGCGACCGCGCGCCAGGTTCATCAGCTTGTCACGGGAAAGCGGTTCACGCGGGTGGCTGACCAGCGCTTTCAGGACCGCAAACTCGCCGCTGGTGAGCGGCATTGGCTCGTCTTCACGGAACATCTCGCGCGTACCGAGGTTCAGCTTGAACTTGCCGAAGGCGATGACGGCTTCTTCCTGCGACGGCGCGCCAGGCAGTTCGTTCGCCTGACGACGCAGCACGGCGCGAATACGCGCCAGCAGTTCACGCGGGTTAAACGGTTTTGGAATATAGTCGTCGGCGCCGATTTCGAGGCCCACGATACGGTCAACTTCTTCTCCCTTCGCCGTCACCATGATGATCGGCATCGGGTTGCTCTGGCTGCGCAGACGGCGGCAGATAGAAAGCCCGTCTTCGCCAGGCAGCATCAGGTCGAGAACCATCAGATGGAAAGATTCACGGGTCAGCAGACGGTCCATCTGCTCAGCGTTCGCGACGCTACGAACCTGGAAGCCCTGCTCGGTCAGATAACGTTCCAGCAGCGCACGCAGGCGCATGTCGTCATCCACGACCAGAATTTTGTAGTTCTCTTGCATTGTGTGTACTCCCAAAGGTTCGGATAGTCTTTGTAACAGCGTATTCTAAAAAAGTGCACGTATTCGACCAGTTAATTCTGGTATAAATTCTAGTCGAAATTGTTACAAAGCATATTTAACAGCAGCTTATCTGTTCATTTCATCACATAAATCATTATTAATCCTGTCTGTTACACTGTGTGGTACGTATTGTGCGCAAGACAGAAAACCGGCAGCAAAGGCTTTACCATGAAAACGCCCCTGATCACCCGCGAAGGGTATGAGAAGCTCAAAAAAGAGATGGATTACCTCTGGCGCGAAGAGCGTCCTGAAGTGACCAAAAAAGTGACCTGGGCCGCGAGCCTGGGCGATCGCAGCGAAAACGCTGACTACCAGTACAACAAAAAGCGGCTGCGCGAAATTGACCGCCGGGTTCGCTATCTGACGAAGTGCCTCGAGAATCTCAAAATTGTCGATTACTCACCGCAGCAGGAGGGCAAAGTGTTCTTCGGCGCGTGGGTGGAGATTGAAAACGACGACGGCGACACCCTGCGCTTTCGCATTGTCGGCTACGATGAAATTTTTGGTCGTAAGGATTACATCTCCATCGACTCCCCGATGGCTCGCGCGCTGTTGAAAAAGGAAGTGGGCGATCTGGCCGTCGTGCAGACCCCAGCCGGCGAAGCCAGCTGGTACGTCAATGAGATCGTCTACGTAAAATAGTCCGAGAGCGCCCTCCCCGGCTGGCATTTTGCCGTGTCAGCCCGTATAACTATCCCCTGATTTTTGACCCACAAGATGATAAAGCCATGATGAAAGATTCGCTCTGCCGCATTATTGCGGGTGATATTCAGGCCAGAGCCGAACAGGTAGAAGCTGCCGTTCGCCTGCTTGATGAAGGGAACACCGTGCCATTTATTGCGCGCTATCGTAAGGAAGTCACCGGCGGTCTGGATGACACGCAGCTGCGTAACCTGGAGACCCGTCTCGGTTATCTGCGCGAACTGGAAGAACGTCGTCAGGCGATCCTTAAGTCCATCGGCGAACAGGGCAAGCTGACCAGCGAACTGGAAAGCGCCATCAATGGCACCCTGAGCAAAACCGAACTCGAAGACCTCTATCTGCCGTACAAGCCGAAGCGCCGCACGCGCGGACAGATTGCGATTGAAGCGGGTCTTGAGCCGCTGGCCGACCTGCTGTGGAACGAACCATCCCACGATCCGGATACCGAAGCGGCGAAATTCATCGACGCCGACAAAGGCGTAGCGGATACCAAGGCCGCCCTCGACGGCGCGCGCTATATTCTGATGGAGCGCTTCGCCGAAGACGCCGCCCTGCTCGCCAAAGTGCGTGATTACCTGTGGAAGAATGCCCACATCGTCTCTACCGTCGTCGCGGGTAAAGAGGAAGAAGGCGCGAAATTCCGCGACTACTTCGATCACCACGAACCGATCTCTACCGCCCCTTCCCACCGCGCGCTGGCGATGTTTCGCGGCCGCAACGAAGGCGTGCTGCAGCTCTCCCTGAACGCCGACCCGCAGTTTGACGAGCCGCCGAAAGAGAGCCACTGCGAGCAGATCATCATCGACCATCTTGGCCTGCGCCTGAACAACGCCCCGGCGGACAGCTGGCGCAAAGGCGTGGTGAGCTGGACCTGGCGCATCAAGGTGCTGATGCACCTCGAAACCGAGCTGATGGGCACCGTGCGCGAGCGTGCCGAAGATGAAGCGATTAACGTCTTCGCCCGTAACCTGCACGACCTGCTGATGGCCGCTCCTGCTGGCCTGCGCGCCACCATGGGTCTCGATCCGGGTCTGCGCACCGGTGTAAAAGTCGCTGTGGTTGACGGCACCGGCAAGCTGGTGGCTACCGATACCATTTATCCGCACACTGGCCAGGCAGCGAAAGCGGCCGTGGTAGTGGCGGCGCTGTGCGAAAAATACAACGTCGAGCTGGTTGCCATCGGCAACGGTACGGCCTCACGTGAGACCGAGCGTTTCTACCTCGACGTGCAGAAGCAGTTCCCGAAAGTGACGGCGCAGAAAGTGATCGTCAGCGAAGCGGGGGCATCCGTCTATTCCGCATCCGAGCTGGCGGCACAGGAGTTCCCGGACCTGGACGTTTCCCTGCGCGGTGCGGTCTCTATCGCTCGCCGCCTGCAGGATCCGCTGGCGGAACTGGTGAAGATCGACCCGAAATCCATCGGCGTGGGCCAGTATCAGCACGACGTGAGCCAGACGCAGCTGGCGCGCAAGCTGGATGCTGTCGTGGAAGACTGCGTTAACGCCGTCGGCGTTGACCTGAACACCGCCTCCGTTCCGCTGCTGACCCGCGTGGCGGGCTTAACCCGCATGATGGCGCAGAACATCGTCGCCTGGCGTGACGAGAACGGCCAGTTCCAGAACCGTCAGCAGTTGCTGAAGGTCAGCCGTCTGGGGCCAAAAGCCTTTGAGCAGTGCGCGGGCTTCCTCCGCATCAACCACGGCGATAACCCGCTGGATGCCTCTACCGTTCACCCGGAAGCGTACCCTGTGGTGGAGCGTATTCTGGCCGCCACCCAGCAGGCCCTGAAAGATCTCATGGGCGACAGCAGCGCTCTGCGCAATCTGAAAGCCGTTGATTTCACCGATGACAAATTTGGTGTCCCAACCGTTACCGACATTATCAAAGAGCTGGAAAAGCCGGGCCGCGATCCGCGTCCTGAGTTCAAAACGGCGACCTTTGCTGACGGCGTGGAAACCATGAACGACCTGCTGCCCGGCATGGTGCTGGAAGGCGCGGTGACCAACGTTACCAACTTTGGCGCGTTTGTGGATATCGGCGTGCATCAGGACGGTCTGGTCCATATCTCCTCCCTTGCCGACAAGTTCGTTGAAGACCCGCACACCGTGGTCAAAGCGGGCGACATCGTGAAGGTCAAAGTGCTGGAAGTGGACCTGCAGCGCAAGCGTATCGCCCTGACCATGCGTCTGGACGAACAGCCGGGTGACACCAACGCGCGCCGTGGCGGAAACGGCGGTGGCCGCGAGCAGCAGCGTCCGGCCGCGAAAGCAGCAAAACCGCGCGGACGTGATGCCCAGCCTGCAGGCAACAGCGCGATGATGGATGCGCTGGCGGCAGCGATGGGTAAGAAACGCTAAACCCTCACCCTAACCCTCTCCCCACAGGGGAGAGGGAATAATAATAATATCGTGCCGTAATATATGAAACCGATTGCACATCCATATTTAAACCACCAATTATCACCCCGTTAACAAATCCTCTCCTTTTCGTTTTCCAGGCATTTCAGCAAATATTGAGCAAGGTCAAAAAGGCCGTAAATTAATATCGCAAACAACATTCCGTCACAGTTTTAATATTGCTGATAAAAACTATTCTCATTATCATCCCATAGTAGATAATTTAACCTTTCGTGGAATCAGGCGTTATGCAATTCACTCCAGACAGTGCATGGAAGATTACCGGTTTTACCCGCGAAATTAGCCCGGCCTATCGGCAAAAGCTGCTGTCGCTGGGCATGCTGCCCGGCTCGTCCTTTCAGGTCGTACGCGTAGCGCCGTTAGGCGATCCGGTTCATATCGAAACCCGCCGCGTGAATCTGGTGCTGCGTAAGAAAGACCTCGCGTTAATAGAAGTCGAAGCCTTATCCCGATAACAAGCCAGCGGTTTCAGTGAGTCTAAAAAATGAAAAAGTTAACTATTGGCTTAATTGGCAATCCTAATTCCGGCAAGACTACGCTTTTTAACCAGCTGACTGGAGCCCGCCAGCGCGTGGGCAACTGGGCGGGCGTGACGGTTGAGCGTAAAGAGGGCCAGTTCACGACAACGGACAATCAGGTAACGCTGGTCGACCTTCCCGGCACCTACTCCTTAACCACCATTTCGTCGCAAACCTCGCTCGATGAGCAGATTGCCTGCCACTATATTCTTGGCGGCGACGCGGACCTGCTGATCAACGTGGTCGATGCCTCCAATCTCGAGCGTAACCTTTATCTGACGCTGCAGCTGCTGGAGCTGGGGATCCCCTGCATCGTGGCGCTCAACATGCTCGACATTGCGGAGAAACAAAAGCTGCGCATCGACGTCGATGCCCTCTCCGCGCGCCTGGGGTGCCCGGTCGTTCCGCTGGTCTCGACGCGCGCTCGCGGTATTGATGCACTGAAGCTGGCCATTGACCGTCACGCGGGTAATCGCGACATTGAGCTGGTGCATTACGCGCAGCCTCTCCTGCGCGAAGCCAATTTGCTGGCGCAGGAGATGGACAACAGCATGCCTGCGAAACAGCGCCTGTGGCTTGGACTGCAGATGCTGGAAGGGGATATCTACAGCCGCGCTTACGCCGGGCATGCGGCCGATAAGCTGGACGTGACGGTGGCCCGGCTTAGCGACGAGCTGGACGACCCGGCGCTGCACATCGCCGACGCCCGTTACCAGGCCATCGCCTCGATTTGCGACGTGGTCAGTAACGCGCTGACGGCGGAACCCAGCCGCTTTACGGCGGCAGTAGATAAGGTTGTGCTTAACCGCTTCCTCGGTTTGCCGATCTTCCTGCTGGTGATGTACGTGATGTTCCTGCTCGCCATTAACATCGGTGGCGCACTGCAGCCGATTTTTGACGCCGGTTCCGTCGCGGTCTTCGTCCACGGGATCCAGTGGGTGGGTTACACCCTGCACTTCCCGGAATGGCTCACCATCTTCCTCGCGCAGGGGATCGGCGGCGGTATCAACACCGTTCTGCCGCTGGTGCCGCAGATCGGCATGATGTACCTGTTCCTCTCGTTCCTGGAAGATTCCGGCTACATGGCGCGCGCCGCGTTCGTGATGGATCGTCTGATGCAGGCGCTGGGCCTGCCGGGTAAATCCTTCGTCCCGCTGATCGTCGGCTTCGGCTGTAACGTGCCGTCGGTGATGGGCGCACGCACCCTGGATGCGCCGCGTGAACGTCTGATGACCATCATGATGGCGCCGTTTATGTCCTGCGGTGCCCGCCTGGCAATCTTTGCGGTCTTTGCCGCAGCCTTCTTTGGTCAGCAGGGCGCGCTGGCGGTCTTCTCGCTGTATGTACTGGGCATCGTGATGGCGATCCTCACCGGTCTGATGCTGAAGCACACCATCATGCGCGGTGAAGCGTCACCGTTTGTGATGGAGCTGCCGGTGTACCACGTGCCGCATCTGAAAAGCCTGGCGATCCAGACCTGGCAGCGCCTGAAAGGCTTTGTGCTGCGCGCCGGTAAAGTAATTGTCATCGTCAGCATTTTCCTGAGCGCGCTGAACAGCTTCACCCTCAGCGGGCAGGCGGCAGATAACATCAACGACTCTGCCCTCGCTTCCGTCAGCCGCGTCATCACGCCGGTCTTCAAACCGATTGGCGTGCATGAGGATAACTGGCAGGCAACCGTCGGGCTGTTCACCGGTGCGATGGCGAAAGAGGTGGTTGTCGGCACCCTGAACACGCTTTACACCGCTGAGAACATTCAGGAACAGGAATTTAATCCAGCAGAGTTTCATCTCGGTCATGAGCTGCTGGGTGCCGTAGAGGAAACCTGGCAGAGCCTGAAGGACACCTTCAGCCTGAGCGTGCTGGCGAACCCGATTGAGGCCAGCAAAGGCGACGGCGAAATGGCGACGGGTGCCATGGGCGTGATGGGCGAGAAATTTGGCAGCGCGTCCGCGGCCTACAGCTACCTTATCTTCGTTCTGCTCTATATTCCGTGCATCTCCGTGATGGGGGCGATTGCCCGCGAGTCCAGCCGCGGCTGGATGGGCTTCTCCATCCTGTGGGGGTTAAATATTGCGTACTCGCTGTCGACGCTCTTTTATCAAACCGTTAACTTCAGTCAGCATCCGCGCTACAGTCTGGTCTGCATTCTCGCGGTTGTGCTGTTTAACGTGGTAGTGCTCGGTCTGCTGCGGCGGGCACGCAGCCGCGTCGATATTGATCTGCTGGCAAACCGTAAAACCGCCGCGACCTGCTGCAACAGCCCGGCGGGCGACTGCCACTAAGGAGTACACCACATGGCATCGTTGATTCAGGTTCGTGACCTGCTGGCGCTACAGGGGCGGATGGAGGCGAAACAGTTGAGCCTCAGCCTGCATACGCCGCAGCCGATGATCGATGCCATGCTGGAAAGACTGGAAGCCATGGGGAAAGCCGTGCGGATTCAGGAAGACGCGGACGGCTGTCTCTCCGGCAGTTGTAAAAGCTGTCCGGAAGGAAAGGCCTGCCTCAGGGAGTGGTGGGCACTGCGCTAGTAAAGCCAGGCATCGCTGCCCGGCTTTATCGTATTACTTGTAGACGTCCGCCGTTGCGCGTACGTTCTTCGTGTCTTTGTTTGCACTGGTTACCACGTAGTACGTCCCACCCAGTTCATCCGCTTTCTTCGACAGCTCTCTGCGAGCATCCATCGGCGCGGTAGTATCAGACGTAGAGATCTCACCAACTTTGGTCAGATTCATGCCGGCAACTTTATCTTTTTCCAGCTCTTTTGCCGCAAAGACGCCAAATGAAAGTGACCCAATAACCAGAGAAGTGACAATACCTGTAACAAGTTTCATAACCTGACTCTCCATAGGATTGTTGTTTTGATTATCGTAAGCAGAACAACCGCAACGACATCTGGAGTATGGTTGCGGTGTGTAACTTTTTCCAGGCTGGATAGAAAATAATCAGTCGAAACGTTGACTTAACGCAATGAGCGCTGAACAAAACTCCGCCGGATGAGAGATGAACGGGGCATGTGCAGCTTTGGCAACGATCTGCGATTCGCTGTTCGGCCAAAGTGAATCCAGGAGTGGAACCACCTTGCGCGGCACAATTCCGTCGAGGTAACCGTAGATACGCAGGTGCGGCAGCGTCAGGGCGGCCAGCGGCTCGCGCAGATCAACGGTTTTCAGGAGCTCAAGACCGCCATTAAGCACCTCAACCTCCGGCATCGGCAGTGACAGCACGGTCTGCTTCAGCGTGCGGGCATCCTTACGGGCGGTTTCAGTTCCCATCGTCTGCAGGGCGAGGAAGCGCTCTACGGTCCGCTGGAAATCTTCGCTCAGCTGCTGCTGGAATCCCGCCAGTACCTCGGGTTTTATCCCCGGCCACGCGTCCTGCGCGCTAAAACAGGGCGACGACGCCACCGTCACCAGCGCTTGTACGCGGTCTGGTCGCGACAGCGCAACCTGGCTCGCCACCAGCCCGCCCAGGCTCCAGCCCAGCCAGACAGCGTTTTGCGGCGCGGCGTCCAGAACCTGCTGCGCCATCTCATCAAGCGACAACGCGCCATATCCGCGGCTGCGGCCAAAGCCGGGTAAATCTACCAGATGCAGTGTGAAATGCGAGGCGAGTTCCTCACGTATGCAATGCCATATCTCCGCATTCAGGCCCCATCCGTGCAGCAGCACAAGATGGCAATTTCCTGTCCCTACAGTCTGCCACCACAGCGTCTTCATCAGTTACTGTTCTCTTTTTTCACATGGAGGTTGCACATGCTAACAGTACCTGGGTTGTGCTGGCTATGCCGAATGCCGCTGGCGCTCAGCGGGTGGGGCGTCTGCTCCGTCTGTACGCGTTCGCTGGAATGGCGTATCGGGATCTGTCCACAATGTGGTTTACCGGCCACAAATTCCTCTTTGCCCTGCGGCCGCTGCCTGAAGAAATCCCCGCCGTGGAGCGCGCTGGTGGCCGTGGATGATTATGTTCCACCGCTGAGCAGGCTGATTCACGCGCTGAAGTTTTCCGGGCAGAGCTCGCTTGCACCGCCCCTTGCCCGCCTGCTATTGCTGGCGGTTTTGCAGGCACGGCGTCATCGCGCACTGCCGAAAATTGACAGGGTGGTGAATGTCCCCTTATACCGACATCGGCACTGGCGGCGCGGCTATAACCAGAGTGACCTGATCTGCCGTCCCCTCGCCCGGTGGCTCGGCTGTCGGTATGATGCCAGCGCGCTGACGCGTGTTCATGCCACCGCCATCCAGCATCAGCTCAGCGCGCGGCTTCGCAAAAGAAATCTCAAAAATGCCTTTCGCCTTGAATTACCGGTCGACGGTCTCCATATCGCGATTGTGGATGATGTCGTCACCACGGGCAGTACCGTTGCTGAACTTTCCCGACTGCTTTTGCGAAGCGGCGCCGCGTCGGTTCAGGTATGGTGTCTGTGCCGTACCTTGTAGCCCTTCTTCAATGGGCGTATGATTATACCCAGGTAATTTAGTCAACTATTAGGCCAAAGCTATGATCCGTATTTCCGATTCTGCACAAGCGCACTTTGCCAAACTGCTGGCAAATCAGGAAGAAGGGACGCAGATCCGCGTGTTTGTGATTAATCCAGGCACTCCGAATGCAGAATGTGGTGTTTCTTATTGTCCTCCGGACGCTGTGGAAGCCACCGACACTGCCCTTAAATTTGAACAGCTCACCGCCTATGTTGATGAGCTGAGCGCACCGTATCTTGAAGATGCGGAGATCGACTTCGTCACCGATCAGCTGGGTTCTCAGCTGACCCTGAAAGCGCCGAACGCGAAAATGCGTAAAGTGTCTGACGATGCCCCGCTGATGGAGCGCGTCGAGTATCTGCTGCAATCCCAGATCAACCCACAGCTGGCGGGCCACGGCGGCCGTGTTTCCCTGATGGAAATCACCGACGAAGGTTTTGCCATTCTGCAGTTTGGCGGCGGTTGTAACGGTTGTTCAATGGTCGATGTCACCCTGAAAGAAGGGATCGAGAAGCAGCTGCTGAACGAGTTCCCGGAACTGAAAGGCGTGCGTGACCTGACCGAACACCAGCGCGGCGAGCACTCCTACTACTGATTCAGTGCCCGTCTGTATTGCCCGGTGGCGCTGCGCTTACCGGGCCTACAAAACCCTGCCCCCCCTCTTCGTTCCCCTCTATATGTTGACCTGCGTCTCATAATTCACATTTTGCCTGCCAGGGTGATTCTCAATCACGTCATGTTACCCGTATCATTCTCATGGGCACTAAGCACACTCATAACAGCCGACTAAACTTAATGGTTTCCAAGGCATCAGTATTAGTGCCGTTACTTCTCTGTTCCCAGTTGGGACAATCGGAATGTGTCGTTGAAACAATGACGTTACCCATAACAATTCAAAGGCCAGGTAAATCATGCCATTAGTCATCGTTGCTATCGGTGTTGTGTTATTACTGCTCTTGATGATCCGTTTCAAAATGAACGGATTTATCGCTCTGGTTCTGGTGGCACTTGCAGTCGGTCTGATGCAGGGTATGCCGCTGGTTAAAGTTATCAGTTCCATCAAAGCCGGTGTCGGCGGCACGCTCGGCAGCCTGGCGTTGATCATGGGCTTCGGCGCTATGCTCGGTAAAATGCTGGCGGACTGTGGTGGCGCCCAGCGTATTGCTACCACGCTTATCGACAAATTTGGTAAGAAGAATATTCAGTGGGCAGTGGTGTTAACCGGTTTTACCGTCGGTTTCGCGCTGTTCTACGAAGTGGGCTTCGTGCTGATGCTGCCGCTGGTGTTCACCATCGCGGCTGCCGCGAGCATCCCGCTGCTGTATGTTGGCGTGCCGATGGCTGCGGCGCTGTCCGTGACCCACGGCTTCCTGCCGCCGCACCCGGGTCCAACCGCTATCGCGACCATCTTCCACGCGGATATGGGTAAAACCCTGCTGTTCGGTACGATTCTGGCGATCCCGACGGTGATTCTGGCAGGCCCGGTTTATGCCCGCTTCCTGAAGGGCATTGATAAGCCAATCCCGGAAGGTCTGTACAGCGCCAAAACCTTCACCGAAGAAGAGATGCCTGGTTTTGGCGTCAGCGTCTGGACCTCTCTGGTACCGGTGATCCTGATGGCAATGCGTGCCGTGGCAGAGATGATCCTGCCGAAAGGTCATGCGTTCCTGTCCGTTGCGGAATTCCTGGGTGACCCGGTGATGGCAACGCTGATTGCCGTGCTGATCGCGATGTTCACCTTCGGTCTTAATCGCGGCCGTTCAATGGATCAGATCAACGACACGCTGACCTCGTCCATCAAAATCATTGCCATGATGCTCCTGATCATCGGCGGTGGCGGTGCATTCAAGCAGGTTCTGGTCGACAGCGGCGTGGACAAATACATCGCGGCCATGATGCATGAAACCAACGTGTCGCCGCTCCTGATGGCCTGGTCTATCGCTGCCGTGCTGCGTATTGCCCTGGGTTCTGCGACCGTTGCGGCGATTACCGCAGGCGGTATCGTTGCTCCGCTGATTGCCACCACGGGCGTGAGCCCTGAGCTGATGGTTATCGCCGTCGGTTCCGGTAGCGTGATTTTCTCTCACGTTAACGACCCGGGCTTCTGGCTGTTCAAGGAGTACTTCAACCTGACGATCGGTGAAACCATCAAGTCCTGGTCCGCGCTGGAAACCATTATTTCGGTGTGCGGTCTGGTCGGGGTGCTGCTGCTCAATATGGTGGTCTGATGCCATAAGTCGGGTGGCGGCTTCGCCTTACCCGACCTACTCGATACATGTAGGCCCGGTAAGCGCAGCGCCACCGGGCAATAAAAAACCCGCCACTGGCGGGTTTTTTATCACTTCTTACCGGCTGCTTTTCGCCGCTTATCCAAATCCTTGATCAGCCTGTTCACCCCGTCATTGGCAAACATCGCCTCAAGCGTGGTGGACAGCTTACGACGCCAGTTCTTGTACTGATAGCTGGTGCCCGGAATGTTCACCGGCTCCGCCATATCAATCCAGTCTTCCGGCTGCAGGCCCAGCAGGGCGCTATTGCTGTCGGCAATATAGCGCTGCAAACCGCGGTTGAGTGTCGCAGTCATCGCCATCAGCGACGCTTTATGCCCGGCGCGCTTCGGCAGACAGCCATGCTTATGCAGCGCATCCAGCAGCCCCTGTTTGGAGAGCTCGCGATCCTGATAAAGACCGCGTAACACCTCTTCGTCAGGATACAGGCCCAGCGTTTTGCCAAGGGTCAGATCGCCGCTTTCCCAATAGCCACGAAGCGTAGGAAGGTCATGCGTCGTCGCGACTGCCATTGACTGTTCAGGGTACGCTTGCGGCGCGCGGAAGGTTTTCTCATGGTCGTTTTCAAAATAGAGCACTTTATAGGAGTAGACGCCGCTGTCGCGGAGCTTGCTGACAATTTCCACCGGCACGGTACCGAGATCTTCACCGATCACCATGCACTGGTGACGCTTGCTTTCCAGCGCCAGGATCGACAGCAGATCGTCAACCGGGTACTGCACGTACGCCCCGTGATCCGCCGTTTCACCGTACGGGATCCACCACAGGCGCAGCACGGACATCACGTGGTCGATACGCAACGCGCCGCAGTTCTGCATGTTCGCGCGCAGCAGGTCGATGAACGGCTCGTAGGCGCGCGCCGCCATGACGTGCGGATCCATCGGCGGTAATCCCCAGTTCTGGCCCAGCGGGCCCAGGATATCCGGTGGTGCCCCCACGGAGGCCTTCAGGCAGTACAGCTCACGGTCGCACCAGGTTTCCGCGCCGCCTTCCGCCACGCCCACGGCCAGGTCACGGTACAGACCAATCGGCATTTTATAGCCCTGGCTCACCTGCCAGCAGGCGGCAAACTGGCTGTACGCCAGCCACTGCAGCCACAGGTAGAAGTCCACTTCATCGGCATATTTTTTACAGAACGCTTTCACGTCCGGCGTGTCGACGGATTGATACGCTTCAGGCCAGACCGGCCAGCCCCAGTGCATTTCGTCCTCTTTCACCTGATACGCGTGCAGCGCATCAAACGCCGCCTGCCAGTACAGGCTCTCGCCCTCCTGCGTCACAAACTGACGGAACGCGGCCATCTGCTCGTCGTCACGCTGCGAAAAGCCTTTCCACGCCAGGCGCAGCGCGGCCATTTTCAGCGCCGTGACGGTGGAATAGTCCACCCAGTCTGCGTCGCGCGCCTGCTTCAGTGCCTGCTGCGTGGTGCTAAGTTTCCACCACGCCTGCGCCTCTTTGCTGTTTTTGAAGTCATCTAAGGCGTTAACGTCGATATAAATCACGTTCAGCCAGCGACGGGACGACGGGCTATACGGGCTGGCGCTCTCCGGGTTGGCGGGATAAAGCGCGTGGATCGGGTTGAGGCCGATAAACGCGCCGCCGCGCTCGCCCACGGATGCCAGCATGTTCTTCAGATCGCCAAAATCACCGATGCCCCAGTTGCTGTCGGAACGCAGGGTGTAGAGCTGCACGCAGGCGCCCCACAGCTTTTTGCCTTCAAGCAGCGCCTGCGGCTCGTAGCAGCGTTTTGGCGCGACGATCACCCGGCAGTGGAAACGCCGATCGTCCTGGGTGAGCGTGAGGGTGTGATAGCCCTCCGGCAGCTTCGCCGGAAGGTTTAACGTTTTGCCGCCGGTGGCGTGACCTTTGTGCTGATGCCCCTCTTCGGTGGTCAGCAGCCAGCTAAACTCGCCGCGCCCCTCCACCGCCAGCGGCATCTTTTTGCCTGCGGTGAATACCTTCACGTTCGGCACCGGCGCACCCGACGCTTTCGCGTCGGTTTTGTGCATAGCGTCCAGCAAACGTCTTTTGGTGTCGGCGCCAATAGACTGCGGTTTGCCGTGAGCATTAATGTAACTGAGGCTGATCCCCGCCGCCTGCGCGGCGCTGTCCAGACGTTTACTCTCCATCGCGCTTCCTTAGCGTTTTGCCTGCCAGATACGGGCCTGATAATCACGGATTGAACGGTCAGAGCTGAACATACCGCAGCGGGCGGTGTTCAGGATGCACGCCCGGGTCCACGCCTCCTGATCGCGATAGAGCACGTCGACCTGCTTTTGCGCTTCGACATAGGCCGTGAAGTCCGCCATCACCAGATACGGGTCACCGCCGTGTTTGTCCATGCTGTGCAGCATCTGGTCAAACGCGTGCTTGTCGCCGTCGCTGTATTTACCGCTTTCCAGCTCCTTCAGCACCGCATCAAGCACTTTGTCTTTCTTACGCCATTTCACCGGGTCATAGCCTTTGGCCTTGATGGCTTTCACCTCTTCCACGGTATGGCCGAAGATAAAGATATTCTCTTCCCCCACCTTCTCGGCGATTTCGACGTTGGCCCCGTCGAGCGTACCGACGGTAAGCGCGCCGTTCAGCGCCAGCTTCATGTTGCCGGTACCGGACGCTTCTTTCCCTGCGGTAGAGATCTGCTCGGAGATATCCGCCGCCGGGATCAGCATTTCAGCCGCCGAGACGCAGTAATCCGGCAGGAACACCACCTTCAGCTTGTCGCCCACTTTCGGATCGCTGTTGATCGCCGCCGCCACTTTATTGATGGCGAGGATGATGTTTTTCGCCAGGTAGTAGCCCGGCGCCGCTTTCGCACCGAACAGGAACACGCGCGGCACGCGGTCGGCCTGCGGGTTCTCGCGGATCTCTTTGTATAGCGCCAGAATGTGCAGCAGGTTCAGGTGCTGGCGTTTGTACTCGTGCAGACGTTTGATCTGGATATCGAAAATCGCATTCGGGTTGATCTCAATCCCGGTACGCATTTTCACGAACTCCGCCAGGCGAACCTTGTTCTCCAGCTTGATCGCACGGTACTGCTCGCGGAATTTCGCGTCGTCGGCCTGTTTTTCCAGGTTGATGAGCTGGTCCAGATCGTTGGCCCACTCTTTCTTCAGGGTCTTGTCCAGCAGGCCGGCCAGCAGCGGGTTGCACTGCTTGATCCAGCGACGCGGCGTGATGCCGTTGGTCACGTTGTGGAATTTGGTTGGCCACAGCTGGTGGTATTCAGGGAACAGATCTTTCACCACCAGATCCGAGTGTAGCGCCGCCACGCCGTTCACCGCAAAGCCGCTGACTACGCACATGTTTGCCATGCGCACCTGCTTATCGTGAACCACCGCCAGCTTCGCCCAGACCGCTTTGTTGCCCGGCCAGGTTTTATCCACGAGCTTTTTAAACTGGTCGTTAATCTTGTTGATGATCTGCATGTGGCGCGGCAGCAGCGCTTTCACCAGCTTCTCATCCCAGCACTCGAGCGCTTCCGGCATTAGGGTGTGGTTCGTGTAGGCAAAGGTACGGCTGGTGATGGCCCAGGCGTCATCCCAGCTCAGCTGATGCTCGTCGATCAGCACGCGCAGCAGTTCCGGGATCGCAATCGTCGGGTGCGTGTCGTTGAGCTGAATCACTTCGAAGTCCGGCAGCTGCGCCAGCTTGCGGCCCGCCAGGTGATGGCGACGCAGAATATCCGCCACGGAGCAGGCGCACTGGAAGTACTGCTGCATCAGGCGCAGCTTTTTACCGGCCAGGTGGTTGTCGTTCGGATAGAGGACTTTGGTCAGCTTCTCGGCGTCGATGCCCTGCTGCTCGGCCCGCAGGAAATCGCCGTCGTTGAATTTAGTCAGGTTAAACGGGTGAGCGTGTTTCGCCTGCCACAGACGCAGCGGCTGCGCCACGCCGTTACGGTAGCCAAGCACCGGCAGATCCCAGGCTTCGCCGGTGATGGTGAACGCCGGTTCCCAGAGACCTTGTTTCGTCACTTTCCCGCCAATGCCAACCTGCACGTCAAGCTGCGCGTTATGGCGGAACCACGGATAGGTATTGCGATGCCAGTCGTCCGGCGCTTCCATCTGGTGGCCGTCAGCAAACGACTGACGGAACAGGCCGTACTGGTAGTTCAGACCGTAGCCAATCGCCGACTGGCCGACGGTCGCCATGGAGTCAAGGAAGCAGGCCGCCAGGCGTCCCAGGCCGCCGTTGCCCAGCGCCGGGTCAATCTCTTCTTCCAGCAGGTCGGTCAGGTTAATGTCGTGTTCTTTAAGGACGTCACCGACCTCCTGATACCAGCCGAGGTTCAACAGGTTGTTGCCCGTCAGACGGCCAATCAGGAATTCCATTGAAATGTAGTTTACATGGCGCTGGCCTTTTACCGGTTTTGCCAGGGGTTGAGCATCCAGCTGCTCTGCGAGCGCACCGCTCACTGCCTGCCACCACTGGTGAGGCGTCATTTCGTTTGCAGCATGAAGGCCAAAACGCTGCCACTGACGCGTCAGGGCAGCCTGGAATTGAGCTTTGTTGAAGGTAGGCTGTGACATAGGGGATCGGCATCCTTTAGAAAGAAAACACAAGTTGGCGCTAGTGTGCCTGGCTCATTTCCCCTCTTCCTCCTCCCGTGGGGGATTAGACAGGGAGGAGTAGCGGGGATGAGCAGAAAAGTGTGATCGAGGCCACTCTCAGAGCATAGTTCGAGTGTGCCCGGAAGATAAAAAAGTAACCGAGTATAATGTCAAAGAAATGAAATGCAGTTTCGGGTGAAATCAAACCCCACCGAAATAATTACTTACGTAGAATAATATTTCTGCAATCGGGTAATCGCTAAGGAGATTATTAATCTCCCTTAACTTTACCAGCAGTATATTAAATTTGACGTCACTATCCCTTTCTGAAACCAGTTTCAGCGCAGCGGTAACCAGTACAGACAAGCCAGCAGTGACGCGGCGTCAAAGACCTTTCCAGAAAGTTCCATCTTCTTCCTGAATGTTTTGTGACAGAGTGCAAATTCACAGCCACCAAATCCAGACATAACTTGCAATAGTTAACTTATTGGCCGACCTTATATCCATTAATTACGAAGCGCAAAAAAAATAAAATCTCTCGTTCCCCACAGTGAAGTGAAACCTATGTTGATTCCGTCTAAATTAAGTCGCCCGGTTCGCCTTGACCATACAGTGGTCCGCGAACGTCTGTTGGCTAAACTTTCCGGCGCGCATAATTTCCGACTGGCGCTGGTTACGAGCCCTGCAGGTTATGGAAAAACAACGCTCATTTCGCAATGGGCCGCAGGTAAGAGCGATCTTGGCTGGTACTCCCTCGATGAGGGCGATAACCAGCAAGAGCGTTTTGCCAGCTATCTGATTGCTGCCATACAGCAAGCCACCCATGGACACTGCGTCGCCAGTGAGATGATGGTGCAAAAGCGCCAGTATGCCAGCTTGTCTTCCCTTTTCTCTCAGCTGTTTATCGAACTGGCCGAATGGCATCGCCCGCTTTACGTGGTGATTGATGATTATCATCTCATCACTAACCCGGTGATTCATGAATCGATGCGTTTCTTCCTGCGCCATCAGCCGGAAAACCTGACTTTAGTCGTGCTGTCACGCAACCTGCCGCAGCTGGGTATTGCCAACCTGCGCGTGCGCGATCAGCTTCTGGAAGTGGGCAGCCAGCAGTTGGCCTTTACCCACCAGGAAGCTAAACAGTTCTTTGACTGCCGCCTGACCTCACCGATTGAGGCCGCCGAAAGCAGCCGTCTGTGTGATGACGTTGCGGGCTGGGCCACGGCGCTGCAGCTTATCGCCCTCTCTGCCCGGCAAAACAACAGTCCGGCGCATCAGTCTGCGCGGCGTCTGGCGGGCATCAACGCCAGCCACCTTTCTGACTACCTGGTGGATGAGGTGCTGGACAGCGTCGATCCCTCGACGCGTAATTTCCTGCTGAAAAGCTCTCTGCTGCGTTCCATGAATGATGCGCTCATCGTGCGGGTGACGGGCTGTGAAAACGGTCAGCTGCAGCTCGAAGAGATTGAACGTCAGGGCCTTTTCCTGACGCGCATGGACGATCCGGGCGAGTGGTTTAGCTATCACCCGCTGTTTGGTAGCTTCCTGCGCCAGCGCTGTCAGTGGGAAATGGCGGTTGAACTCCCGGAGATTCACCGTGCCGCCGCTGAAGGCTGGATGGCACAAGGCTTCCCGAGCGAGGCCATCCACCACGCGCTGGCCGCCGGTGATGCCAGCATGCTGCGCGATATCCTCCTCAACCATGCATGGGGCCTGTTTAACCACAGCGAACTGACGCTGCTGGAAGAGTCCCTCAAAGCCCTGCCGTGGGAAAGCCTGCTGGAGAACCCGCGTCTGGTGCTGCTGCAGGCCTGGCTGATGCAGAGCCAGCATCGTTACAGCGAAGTGAACACCCTGCTGGCGCGCGCCGAGCAGGAGATGGAAAGCGAAATGGATACCACCCTGCACGGCGAGTTCAACGCGCTGCGCGCTCAGGTGGCCATTAACGACGGCGACCCGGACGAAGCTGAACGGCTGGCGATGGTCGCGCTGGATGAACTGCCGCTGGCTAACTTCTACAGCCGCATCGTGGCGACCTCGGTGCACGGCGAAGTGCTGCACTGCAAAGGCGATCTCACGCGTTCGCTTTCACTGATGCAGCAAACCGAGCAGATGGCGCGTCGTCATGATGTCTGGCACTACGCGCTGTGGAGCCTGATCCAACAGAGTGAGATTTTATTCGCGCAGGGGTTCCTGCAGGCCGCCTGGGAAAACCAGGAAAAAGCGTTCCAGCTGATTCGTGAACAGCATCTGGAACAGCTGCCGATGCACGAGTTCCTGTTGCGTATTCGCGCTCAGCTGCTGTGGGCATGGTCGCGTCTGGATGAAGCAGAAAGCTGCGCCCGTCAGGGTGTAGACGTGCTCTCCAGCTTCCAGCCGCAGCAGCAGCTGCAGTGCCTGGCGCTGCTGGTGCAGTGCTCGCTGGCGCGCGGCGATCTCGATAACGCCCGCAACCATCTGAACCGCCTGGAGAACCTGCTCGGCAACGGCCAGTATCATAGCGACTGGGTATCGAACGCCGATAAGGTTCGGGTGATTTACTGGCAGATGACCGGCGACAAAAAATCCGCCGCCAACTGGCTGCGCCAGACGCCAAAACCGGAATTTGCCAACAACCACTTTCTGCAGAGCCAGTGGCGCAACATCGCCCGCGCGCAGATCCTGCTCGGTGATTTAGAGCCCGCAGAGATTGTCCTGGAGGAGCTGAACGAGAACGCGCGCAGCCTGCGCCTGATGAGCGACCTGAACCGCAACCTGCTGCTGCAGAACCAGCTCTACTGGCAGGCGGGTCGTAAAAATGATGCCCAGCGCGTGCTGCTGGAGGCGTTGCAGCTGGCTAACCGCACCGGGTTTATCAGCCACTTTGTGATTGAAGGTGAAGTGATGGCGCAGCAGCTGCGTCAGCTTATTCAGCTCAACACGCTGCCGGAGCTGGATCAGCATCGCGCCCAGCGTATTCTGCGCGAGATTAACCAGCATCATCGGCACAAGTTCGCGCACTTCGATGAGAACTTCGTTGAACGTCTGCTGAACCACCCGGAAGTGCCGGAGCTTATCCGCACCAGCCCGCTCACCCAGCGCGAATGGCAGGTTCTGGGGCTGATCTATTCAGGCTACAGCAACGAACAGATTGCCGGTGAGCTGGCGGTGGCGGCGACCACCATCAAAACGCATATCCGCAACCTGTACCAGAAGCTGGGCGTGGCGCATCGTCAGGATGCGGTGCAGCATGCACAGCAGCTGTTGAAGATGATGGGGTACGGAGTTTAGGTTTTGTGCGGCCTGATGCCCTAACCTCGACCCTCTCCCACAGGGAGAGGGAGAACGGCTTTTCAACACAACTCTAACTGCAAATTATTATCTTTAATCACCTGCATCACGCCCGCCGGCGGCATCACGTCGGTGTAGACCGCATCCACCATGCTGATGCTGCCCATGTTCACCATCGCGTTACGGCCAAACTTCGAATGGTCTACCACCAGCATCACGTGGCGCGAGTTTTCAATGATCGCGCGCTTGGTGCGCACCTCGTGGTAATCAAACTCCAGCAGCGAGCCGTCGCTGTCGATGCCGCTGATCCCCAGAATGCCGAAGTCGAGGCGGAACTGAGAGATAAAATCGAGGGTCGCTTCGCCGATAATCCCGCCGTCGCGGCTGCGCAGTTCGCCGCCCGCGAGGATGATGCGGAAATCGTCTTTCTGCATCAGGGTGTTGGCCACGTTCAGGTTGTTGGTGACCACGCGCAGGTTCTCGTGATCCAGCAGCGCATGGGCGACCGCTTCCGGCGTGGTGCCGATATCAATAAACAGCGTTGCCCCGTTCGGGATCTGGCTGGCGACCTTGCGGGCAATACGCTCTTTCTCCGCCGTCTGCGTGGCTTTACGGTCGTGCCAGGAGGTGTTAACCGAGCTGGACGGCAGCGCCGCGCCGCCGTGGTGGCGAAGAATACGGTTCTGATCGGCCAGGTCGTTCAGGTCACGACGGATGGTTTGTGGGCTGACGGCAAACTGCTCCACCAGCTCTTCGGTGCTGACGTATCCCTGTTTTTTTACCAGTTCGATAATGGCGTCATGACGTTGTGTTTGTTTCATCAATTATCCCTGAGAATTATGTTCGTTTTCGCGCATGGAGCGTGTCGGCAAACGCCATCGCCAGCCCCACGGCCAGCCCGGCGACGTGTGCACCGTTGGCGATAGACATACCAAACAGATCAAACCATCCGGCAATTAGCCATATTAACGCAAAGGTTATTAATCCGCGCTGCAGATAGATGCCGCTTTCCGGGTCGCGCTCCCCACGAAGCCAGACGTAGCCCATCAGGGCATACACAACGCCCGATAGCCCGCCGAACCACGGCCCGCTGAACTTGTGCTGCACGTAGCCGCTCAGCAGGGCGCTGATAAGGGTGATAACGATCAGCTTGCCGCTGCCCAGACGCTTTTCAACGGCACCGCCGAGATACCACCACCAGAGCAGGTTAAAGAGGATATGCATCACCGAGAAGTGCATCAGCGCGTGGCTAAAGTAGCGCCAGACGTCAAACTCAACAGACGGATCATAGGGCCACGCCAGGGCAATCATCACGCTCTGGTCGCCGACCACGTTCATGATAATGAAGACAATGATGCAGGCCGCCATCAGCAGCAGCGTAAACGGGCCCGCGCGCTCGCGAATGGTGGCGATGAAGGGAAAGCGGCTGTAGTGCAATCCGCTTCCGGTCTGGCCGGACTGCCAGCTTGCCGCCAGATAGCGCGGGTCGCCAGGGTTCTCAAGAAAACGCGCCAGTTCCTCGTTTACCCGCCCGGCCTGGCTCTCATCGGCCAGCCAGACGTCGGTCTGCGTATGTTGCTGAATAGTCAGAATAACGCCCTGCGTCGCCATATAGTCGACAAACGCCTGGGCGACGCGCGGGTTGGTAAAAGAGGTGATCATCAACATGGGCAGCGGTCGCTTATTTCCACACAAAAGGGGACAGTATAGCGGGATCAGCGCTCAAAAGCGTATTCCACTTCTGCCGGGAAATGACGATGCCAGGCATCGAAGCCGCCGTCGACGCTGTATACCGCGTCGTAGCCCTGCTGAAGCAGATACTGCGCCGCGCCTTTGCTGCTGTTGCCGTGATAGCACATGACCATGACCGGCGTGTCGAAGTCGTTATCGCGCATAAACGCGCCCAGCGTGTCGTTGGTGAGATGGAACGCGCCCGGCGTATGGCCCATCGCAAAACTCTGCGGATCGCGGATGTCCACCAGCACCGCTTTTCCCTGGTGCATCTTCTGGTGGGCTTCTTCTACGTTAATACATTCAAACTGATCCATGGTGTTCTCTTTACAGTGGTCAACGACAAGATTTTACCCCGTAGTGTACGTCCTGGCGGCGGGTAAACGCCATTATGTTATCCATATCACTCTAAATTGTTTTTTTGATGTTACCAAAAGCGCGTTCCTTTGCTATTATGAGCGATATCGAACATTTCTGAGCTTTAACGAAAGTGCATGAGGGTGTTATGGAAACCAAAGATCTGATTGTGATAGGCGGTGGCATCAACGGTGCCGGTATTGCGGTCGATGCCGCAGGACGCGGTTTATCCGTACTGATGCTGGAAGCTAACGATCTCGCCTGCGCGACGTCGTCCGCCAGCTCCAAACTGATTCACGGTGGCCTGCGCTACCTGGAACACTACGAATTCCGCCTGGTCAGTGAAGCGCTGGCCGAACGTGAAGTGCTGCTGAAAATGGCCCCGCATCTGGCGATTCCGATGCGCTTCCGCCTGCCCCATCGCCCGCATCTGCGTCCGGCATGGATGATCCGAATTGGTCTGTTTATGTACGATCATCTGGGTAAACGCACCAGTCTCCCGGGTTCGAAAGGTTTGCGTTTTGGCTCAGAATCGGTCCTTAAGCCTGAAATCGTGCGCGGATTCGAATATTCCGACTGCTGGGTGGACGATGCCCGTCTGGTGCTGGCGAACGCGCAGATGGTTGAGAAGAAAGGCGGCGAGGTGAAAACCCGTACCCGCGCGACCGCTGCCCGTCGTGAAAACGGCCTGTGGATTGTGGAAGCGGAAGACATCGATACCGGCGAGAAATTCAGCTGGAAAGCGCGCGGCCTGGTGAACGCTACCGGCCCGTGGGTGAAGCAGTTCTTCGACGACGGCATGCATCTGCCTTCGCCGTACGGCATCCGCCTGATCAAGGGCAGCCACATTGTGGTGCCGCGCGTGCATACCCAGAAGCAGGCTTACATTCTGCAGAACGAAGACAAGCGCATCGTGTTTGTGATCCCGTGGATGGACGAGTTCTCGATCATCGGCACCACCGACGTGGAGTACAAAGGCGATCCGAAGAACGTCGAGATCGACGAGAGCGAAGTGAACTACCTGCTCAAAGTGTATAACGCGCACTTTAAGAAACAGCTGTCACGCGACGACGTGGTCTGGACCTACTCCGGCGTGCGTCCGCTGTGCGATGACGAGTCTGACTCACCGCAGGCCATCACCCGCGACTATACGCTCGATATTCACGACGTAGACGGTCAGGCGCCGCTGCTGTCCGTGTTTGGCGGCAAGCTGACCACCTACCGCAAACTGGCCGAGCACGCGCTGGAAAAACTGGCGCCGTACTACAAAGGCATTGGCCCGGCATGGACCAAAGGCGCGGTGCTGCCCGGCGGTGATATCGGCGGTAACCGCGATGATTACGCCGCGAAACTGCGCCGTCGCTTCCCGTTCATCACCGAAGGGATGGCGCGCCACTATGCCCGCACCTACGGCAGCAATACCGAGCTGTTCCTGGGCGATGCGAAGGACATTGCGGATCTGGGCGAGCATTTCGGCCACGAGCTGTACGAAGCCGAGCTGCGCTACCTGGTTGAGCACGAGTGGGTGCGTCGTCTGGACGATGCTATCTGGCGCCGTACCAAAGAAGGGATGTGGCTCAACGCCGAGCAGCAGTCTCGCGTGGCGCAGTGGTTACTGCAACATGCGGGAAAGCGTGAGCTGTCGCTGGCGTCTTAATGCGATCGGTGCGGGCTGATGCCCTCACCCTGACCCTCTCCCACAGGGAGAGGGAACAAACACTAAAAACGGCAACCGAGGTTGCCGTTTTGCTTTTATAACCTCACCGGATCAATATGCCAGATCGTCTCGGCATACTCCTTGATGGTCCTGTCAGACGAGAAATAGCCCATATTGGCGATGTTGTACATCGCGGCGCTGGTCCACTTCTCCGGCTGGCGATACAGTTCGTCCACCTTGTCCTGACAGTCCACGTAGCTGCGATAATCCGCCAGCACCTGATAGTGATCGCCAAAGTTAATCAGCGAATCCACCAGATCGCGGTAGCGGCTCGGTTCATCCGGGCTAAACACGCCGGTCGCGATCTGCGTCAGCACCTGACGCAACTCTTCATCCCCTTCGTAATATTGACGTGGCGAGTAGCCTTTTCTGCGTAGCGCCTCCACCTCTTCTGTCGTATTACCGAAGATAAAGATATTGTCTTCGCCCACGTGCTCCAGCATCTCGACGTTCGCCCCGTCAAGCGTACCGATGGTCAGCGCGCCGTTAAGGGCAAACTTCATGTTACTGGTGCCGGATGCTTCCGTCCCCGCCGTGGAAATCTGTTCAGAGAGATCCGCCGCCGGGATGATCAGCTGAGCCAGGCTGACGCTGTAGTTCGGAATGAACACCACCTTCAGCTTGTCGCCAATGTCCGGATCCTGGTTAACCACCTTCGCCACGTCGTTGATGAGATGAATAATGTGCTTCGCCATGTAGTAGGCCGACGCCGCCTTACCGGCAAAGATCTTCACGCGCGGCACCCATTCGGCCGTCGGATCGGCCTTAATGCGGTTGTAATGGGTGATCACGTGCAGCACGTTCATCAGCTGACGCTTGTATTCATGGATGCGTTTGATCTGCACGTCGAACAGCGCTTTCGGGTTTGCCACCACGTTGAGGTGCATCGCCAGCCAGACCGCCAGACGCTTTTTGTTCAGCAGCTTGGCTTCGCGCACGGCTTTGTTCACCGTCGGGAAATCAATATGCTGTTCCAGCTCGCTCAGCTGGCTCAAATCGGTACGCCAGGTACGGCCAATATTCTCGTCCAGTACCTCAGAGAGCGGCTGGTTGGCCAGCGCCAGCCAGCGGCGCGGGGTGACGCCGTTGGTCACGTTGCAGAACCGCGTCGGGAAGATCTTCGCAAAGTCCGCAAACAGCGACTGCACCATCAGGTTCGAGTGGAGCTCGGACACCCCGTTGACCTTGTGGCTGATGACAACCGCCAGCCAGGCCATGCGCACGCGACGACCGTTCGACTCATCAATGATGGACGCGCGGCTCAGCAGGCCAGTATCGTTCGGATACTGCTCCTGCAGCGTCTTGAGGAAGTAGTCGTTAATCTCAAAGATAATCTGCAGATGGCGCGGTAGGATTTTGCCGAGCATGTCCACCGGCCACGTTTCCAGCGCTTCGCTCATCAGCGTGTGGTTGGTGTACGAGAACACCTGGCAGGTCACCTCAAAGGCGTCGTCCCAGCTGAATTTATGCTCGTCGATCAGCAGGCGCATCAGCTCCGGAATAGAAAGCACCGGGTGGGTGTCATTAAGGTGGATCGCGGTTTTCTCCGCCAGGTTGGCGTAGGTTTTGTGCAGCTGATGGTGACGGCTAAGGATGTCCTGAATGGTCGCCGAAACAAGGAAGTACTCCTGACGCAGGCGCAGCTCGCGGCCTGAGTAGGTCGAGTCATCCGGGTACAGCACGCGGGATACGTTCTCGGAGTGGTTTTTATCCTCCACCGCCGCGAAGTAGTCACCCTGGTTAAATTTACCGAGGTTAATTTCGCTACTGGCCTGGGCGCTCCACAGCCTCAGCGTGTTGGTGGCGTCGGTGTCGTAGCCGGGGATAATCTGGTCGTAGGCCACGGCCAGGATCTCTTCCGTTTCCACCCAGCGGGATTTTTTCCCTTCCTGCTGAATACGCCCGCCAAAGCGCACCTTGTAGCGCGTGTTGTGGCGCTTGAACTCCCACGGGTTACCGTACTCCAGCCAGTAGTCCGGGGACTCTTTCTGACGCCCGTCGACGATGTTCTGCTTGAACATGCCGTAATCGTAGCGAATACCGTAGCCGCGGCCCGGCAGCGCCAGCGTCGCCAGCGAGTCGAGGAAGCAGGCGGCGAGACGTCCCAGACCGCCGTTACCGAGGCCCGGGTCGTTCTCTTCGTCGATCAGTTCTTCTAAATCTAACCCCATCTCTTCCAGTGCGGTTTTGACGTCGTCATAAATACCGAGCGACAACAGCGCATTGGACAGCGTGCGGCCAATCAAAAATTCCATCGACAGGTAGTAAACCTGACGCGTCTCCTGAGAGAGCTGGGCGCGGTTTGAGCGCAGCCAGCGTTCCACTAAACGGTCACGCACCGCAAACAGGGTAGCGTTCAGCCACTCGTGCTTGTTGGCAATAACCGGATCTTTCCCGATGGTGAACATCAGCTTGTAGGCGATAGAGTGCTTTAACGCCTCAACGCTGAGCGTGGGTGAAGAGTAGCTAAATGGAGCGTTCATATCAGTAACTTCGCCTCGTTACATCAAGCGTTGATAGAGATCGCGGTATGACTGCGCCGCGACGTGCCAGCTAAAGTCCATGGACATCGCCTGACGTTGTACGTAACGCCACAGCGATGGACGGGACCACAAGACGAAAGCACGCCGAATCGCCCGAAGCAGCGACCAGGCATTACTGTCCTCAAAGACAAACCCGCTGGCGATACCGTCCGCCAGGTTTTCCAGAGAGCTATCGGATACGGTATCCGCCAGTCCGCCCGTGCGGCGTACCAACGGCAGGGTGCCATATTTCAGGCCGTACAGCTGCGTCAGGCCGCAGGGTTCGAAACGGCTTGGCACCAGGATGACGTCCGCGCCGCCCATAATGCGGTGCGAGAATGCCTCGTGGTAGCCAATCTGCACGCCCACCTGACCCGGATGTTCCGCCGCGGCGGCAAGGAAGCCTTCCTGCAGCACCGGGTCGCCCGCGCCGAGCAGCGCCAGCTGTCCGCCCTGCTCCAGTAAACCGGGCAGTGCCTCCAGCACCAGATCCAGCCCTTTCTGGCTGGTCAGGCGGCTGACCACCGCGAACAGCGGCACTTTGTCGTTAACCTTCAGGCCCATCGCAATCTGCAGCTGGCGTTTGTTTTCCGCTTTGTCTTCCACGGAATCACGGCCATAACGCGCCGCCAGCAGGAGATCGGTTTCCGGGCTCCAGATCTGTTCGTCCACGCCGTTCAGAATGCCCGACAGGCGTCCTTCGCGATGGCGCTGCTGCAGCAACCCTTCCATACCGTAGCCAAACGCCGGCTGGGTGATCTCACGCGCGTAGGTTGGGCTCACCGCCGTGATGTGATCGGCGTAGTACAGCCCGGCTTTCAGGAACGAGATCTGCCCGTTAAACTCCAGCCCGTGCATGTTATAGAACGATAATGGCAGATCGATTTCACTCATGTGATGGGCATAGTACATCCCCTGATACGCCAGATTGTGCACGGTAAAGACCGATTTGGCCGGATGGCCGCGCGCGGCGAGATACGCCGGGGCAAGCCCGGCGTGCCAGTCGTGCGCGTGCACCACATCCGGGCGCCAGAACGGATCCAGCCCCGTCGCCATTTCTGCACCGACCCAGCCGAGCAGCGCAAAGCGCAGCACGTTGTCGGTGTAGGCGAACAGGTTCGTATCATGATACGGGCTGCCCGGGCGATCGTATAAATGCGGCGCGTCGATCAGGTAAATCCCTACGCCATTGTAATGTCCAAACAGCAGGGTAATGCGTCCGGCAAACGTTTCACGGCGGGTCACCACTTTCGCATCAGGTATACCGCGCCGGATATCCGGAAAGGCGGGCAGCAGGACTCGGGTATCCACGCCTCCGGCGATTTGCGCCGCCGGTAATGCGCCAAGCACATCTGCCAGTCCGCCCGTTTTCAACAACGGGAACATCTCAGAACATACGTGTAAAACCTGCATCATCGCTCCTGTTTGATCTGCAGCTTCCGCAACATTTCCCGTGTGACTAACACGATCCCCTCTTCCGAACGGTAGAAACGACGCGCGTCTTCTTCCGCATTCTCCCCAATAACCATCCCTTCAGGGATGACGCAGGCACGGTCGATCACGCAACGACGCAGACGACACGAGCGCCCTACCCAGACATCCGGCAACAAGACTGCCGAATCGATATTACAGAATGAATTTATCCGCACGCGGGGGAACAGCACCGACTGCACCACCACCGAGCCTGAAATAATGCACCCGCCGGACACCAGCGAGTTCAGCGTCATACCGTGGCTGCCGGAGCGGTCCTGGACGAACTTGGCCGGCGGCAGCGACTCCATATGGGTACGAATCGGCCAGTTCTGGTCGTACATATCCAGTTCAGGCGTGACCGATGCCAGATCGAGGTTCGCTTTCCAGTACGCTTCCAGCGTGCCCACATCGCGCCAGTAAGGTTCCGCATTCGGGTCGGACTGCACGCAGGACAGCGGGAAAGGATGTGCATACGCCATGCCAGCTTTCGTGATTTTCGGAATGATGTCTTTACCGAAGTCGTGGCTGGAGTTTTCGTCTTTGTCGTCTTCTTCCAGCAGCTCATAAAGATAATCTGCGTCAAAGACATAGATCCCCATGCTGGCAAGCGATTTGGTGTCATCGCCCGGCATGGTTGGCGGGTTCGCCGGTTTTTCAACGAAGTCGATAATTTTGTCGTCGGCATCCACGTGCATGACGCCAAACGCCGTCGCTTCAGCAACGGGCACAGGCAGACACGCCACGGTGCAGCGCGCCCCTTTTTCGACGTGGTCGATCAGCATGTGGGAGTAATCTTGCTTGTAGATGTGGTCCCCGGCGAGGATCACGATGTATTCCGCGTTGTAGCGACGAATGATGTCGAGGTTCTGGGTCACCGCATCCGCTGTCCCGCGATACCAGTTCTCGCCGTGGACGCGTTGCTGCGCAGGAAGGAGATCGACAAACTCGTTCATCTCTTCGCTGAAGAATGACCAGCCGCGCTGGATATGCTGAACCAGCGTATGCGACTGATACTGCGTAATGACGCCGATGCGGCGAATGCCCGAGTTCAGGCAGTTGGAGAGCGCAAAGTCGATGATACGGAACTTACCACCAAAGTGAACAGCCGGTTTGGCGCGCTTGATGGTCAAATCTTTCAGACGGGTACCACGCCCGCCCGCAAGTATCAGGGCAACCGTTTTTAATGGTAGCTGGCGTGCCAACATTAAGGGATCGTTCTTCTCTAATCTAACCATGACTAACTCCTTTTTTATCATCTTTGGAATACGCACACTCCGTGCGCAGGCCCGTGCCAGACAGCCATTACTACCGGATTATCCGCTCCGGCAAAGGGAGGAACGGCGCGCCATTCCCCTTCAGGTAAAACAATCTCTGCGACGTCATCCGTCGCGTTCAGCGTGACCAGCCATTTATCCGACAGCAGGATTTGCAGGCGTGGTACGCCGTGTTGCCACTCTTGCGCGCTTAACGGTTGCGCGTCTTTATTCAGCCAGCGAACGTTGCCGTCACCCTCTTCCCACCAGCGGTCGGCGGTCAGCGCGGGGATCTGCTGGCGAAGATGGATCAGCGCAGCGGTAAAATGAATCAGCCCGCTGTTGGCTTCACCCCAGTCGAGCCAGGTTAACGTGTTGTCCTGGCAATACGCATTGTTGTTACCGTGCTGGCTGTGGCCGTGTTCATCGCCTGCCAGCAGCATCGGCGTGCCCTGCGACAATAAAAGCGTTGTCAGCAGCGCATGTACGCTGGCGCGTCGCCGCTCTATCACATCCAGACTTCCGCCTAACCCTTCTATACCATGATTAAAGCTATGGTTATTGTTAGTGCCATCGCGATTCTCTTCGCCGTTTGCCTCATTGTGTTTCTGATTGAAACAAACGCAGTCCCTGAGGGTAAAACCGTCGTGCGCCGTCAACAGATTGACGGTGGCCGACGGGCGTTTGCCGTCGCGCTTAAAGAGATCGCTTGAAGCGGCAAAACGTCCGGCAAACTCCCCGAGCGACAGATTCCGCTCCAGCCAGAAGCGGCGTACGGCGTCGCGGTAGTGGTCGTTCCACTCGGCAAACAGCGGCGGGAAATTCCCGACCTGATAACCACCTTCTCCGATGTCCCACGGCTCGGCAATGAGCTTCACCTGCGAGAGCACCGGACAGTTTTTTATCGCCTCAAACAGCGGCGCCTGCTTGCTGAACGCCGGCGTGCGCCCCATCACGGGCGCCAGGTCGAAACGAAAACCGTCGACGTGGAATGTTTCCACCCAGTATTTCAGGCATTCATAAGCAAAATGCGTGACCGCCGGATGGCTGAGATTGAGCGTGTTGCCGCAGCCGGTCCAGTTCTCATAATCGCCATCCTGCCTGATCCAATAATAGCTACGGTTATCAATTCCGCGCATGGAGAGCGTCGGACCGTCGAGATCGCTTTCGGCACTGTGGTTCAGCACGACATCCAGAATGACCTCAATGCCCGCCGTATGAAGCGCCTTCACCGCATCGCGAAACTCGTCCCGCGCCTTTTCCGGATGAGCGGCATAGCGTGGCTCAAGCGCGAACATCGCCAGCGGGTTGTAGCCCCAGTAGTTGCTGAGCCCCAGCCGCTGCAGGCGCGGCTCGCTGGCAAAATGGGCGACGGGCAGCAGTTCCAGAGCGGTGATGCCGAGGTGCTTCAGGTAGGCGATCATGGTGGGATGCCCGAGCGCCTTATAGGTACCGCGCATCTCTTTGGGGATCGACGGGTGCAGGTACGTCAGTCCTTTGACGTGGGCTTCATAAATGACGGTATGGCCCCACGGCGTCTGCGGCGGGGCATCGTCTTCCCAGTCATAAAGATCGTTCACCACCACGCTTTTTGGCGCGACGGGCGCGCTGTCGCGGTGGTCGGGATCGCCGTAACCCACGTGGAAGAGCGGGTCGTCTTTAAATTCGCCGTCCACGCGGTGCGCGCACGGGTCAATCAACAGCTTCGCCGGATTAAACCAGTGCCCCTGCGCCGGATCCCACGGACCGTGTACGCGAAAGCCATAGTGCAAGCCTGGCCGCCCTCCGGCCAGGTAGCCGTGCCAGGTATCCCCCGTGCGCGCGGGTAAATCGTAACGGTGCTCGTTACCTTCCCCGTCAAACACGCACAGTTCTACCCGCTCAGCGTGAGCGGAAAAGAGGGTGAAATTGACCCCCTTCCCGTCAAAACTCGCCCCGAGCGGTTCGGGTTTACCTGCCGTAAGCTGCGTCATTCGCCCTCCCGCATTAGCCAGATGGTGCCAAGCGGCGGCAGCGTCAGGCTCAGGGAGTTGGGTCGTCCGTGGCTTTCGATGGCGTCGCTCTGTACCAGCCCGCCGTTACCGGCGTTACTGCCGTGGTAGTGCATCGAGTCGGTATTCAGAATTTCGCGCCATTTGCCCGGCTGGTTAATGCCGAAGCGGTAGTGTTCGCGCGGCACCGGCGTAAAATTGCTGGCGACGATGATCTCGTTACCGGCTTTGTCACGACGCACAAAGACAAACACCGAGCGTTCGTGGTCGTCCACCACCAGCCACTCAAAGCCGTACGGATCGAAGTCGAGCTCGTGCAGCGCTTTGTGGTGGCGATAGGTCAGGTTCAGATCGCGTACCAGCCGCTGCACCCCGTGATGCCAGTTGTCGCCGCCTTCCAGCAGATGCCAGTCGAGGCTGGCGTCGTGGTTCCACTCGCGTCCCTGAGCGAACTCATTGCCCATAAACAGCAGTTTTTTGCCCGGGAAGGCAAACATCCAGCCGTAGTAGGCGCGCAGGTTGGCAAACTTCTGCCACGCGTCGCCCGGCATGCGGTCGAGAATCGATTTTTTGCCGTGTACCACCTCATCGTGCGACAGCGGCAGCATGAAGTTTTCGGTGTAGTTGTAGAGCATCCCGAACGTCAGCTTATCGTGATGATACTTACGGTGAACCGGATCCAGCTTCATGTAGTCGAGCGTGTCGTGCATCCAGCCCAGGTTCCACTTATACCAGAACCCCAGGCCGCCCAATGACGGCGGACGGGAGACGCCCGCAAAGTCGGTCGACTCTTCCGCCATGGTCACGGCACCGTCCACCTGCTCGCCGATAATGCGGTTGGTATTACGCAGGAATTCAATCGCTTCCAGGTTTTCGCGGCCGCCAAACTCGTTCGGGATCCACTCCCCCTCTTTGCGGCTGTAGTCGCGGTAGATCATCGACGCCACCGCATCCACGCGCAGGGCATCGATGCCAAACCGCTCGATCCAGTACAGGGCATTCCCGACCAGGTAGTTTGAGACCTCACGGCGACCGTAGTTGTAGATCAGCGTGTTCCAGTCCTGGTGATAGCCTTCGCGCGGATCGCTGTGCTCGTACAGCTTCGTACCGTCAAACTCTGCCAGCGCGAAATCATCCGCCGGGAAATGACCCGGCACCCAGTCGAGGATGACGTTCAGCCCGGCGGCGTGCGCGGCATCAATGAAATAGCGGAAGTCGTCGCGGGTGCCGAAGCGGCGGGTCGGCGCATACAGCCCGGTGGGCTGATAGCCCCAGCTGCCGTCGAACGGGTGCTCGTTGACCGGCAGCAGCTCAAGGTGGGTAAAGCCCATCCATTTTGCATACGGCACCAGCTGGTCGGCAAGCTCCCGGTAGCTCAGCCAGAAGTTGTTATCGGTGTGGCGACGCCAGGAGCCAAGATGGACTTCATAGACGGAGATCGGCGCATCAAAGCGGTTAGCCTGCTTGCGCTCCTCCGTCTGAACGACCTTCTCCGGCAGGCCGCAAATCAGCGACGCGGTATCCGGGCGCATCTGCGCTTCGAAGGCATACGGGTCGGCTTTAATGCGCAGCTTGCCGTGGGCGTCGATCATCTCGAATTTATAAAGCTGCCCGTGGTGCGCCCCGGGGATAAACAGCTCCCAGATGCCGGTTTCCCGGCGCAGACGCATCGGGTGGCGGCGGCCGTCCCAGTAGTTGAACTGCCCGACAACGGAGACGCGCTGGGCATTGGGCGCCCACACGGAGAAGCGCGTGCCGGTAATGCCGTCCATGGTATCGGCATGGGCACCCAGCGTTTCATAAGGACGAAGATGCGTCCCTTCGGAGAGCAGCCAGGCGTCCATCTCTTTAAGCAGAGGGCCAAAGCTGTAGGGATCGTCAATCAGGTTTTGCTGACCGTGCCAGAGAACGGCGAGCTGATAGCGAAACGGGTTTTTACGACGGGGCATTACGCCCGAGAAGAAGCCACGGGAATCGAGGCATTCAAGATTACCCACCTTGCGGCCGGTTTTGGGTTCAATCACCCAGACTTCTGTGGCATCCGGTAACAGTGCCCTAACTTCCAGACCGGCCTCAGTACGGTGCATCCCAAGCACAGAAAAGGGGTCAGCAAAATGACCCGCAATAAGCGCATTAATCACGTCTCTATCCACACGATCGGACATGGTATTCATCCTGTTTTTTATGTCGTCCTTTTTAAGCGCTCCGGGACGACTTTTAATGTGACCTGAACGGGACAGCACAAAAATGTGCATCCAATCTGCTCCGTTCGAACCTCAGGTAAGAAATGACTCTTCCTTAAAGCATAGCCAACGCTCTAGATGACTCCTGATAAAAAATAAGACATACGCGTGTTACTCCATGTAGTACGCAAAAAAAAGGGGTGAAAATCACCCCCGGTATTTAACAAATTATTACGCCAGCTGGCGCAGCATGCGGCGCAGCGGCTCGGCAGCGCCCCACAGGAGCTGGTCGCCAACGGTGAACGCGGAGAGATACTCCGGCCCCATGTTCAGCTTGCGCAGACGGCCAACCGGCGTGGTCAGCGTGCCGGTAACGGCAGCCGGGGTCAGCTCGCGCATGGTGATATCGCGATCGTTTGGCACCACTTTCGCCCACGGGTTGTGCGCGGCCAGCAGCTCTTCCACGGTCGGAATAGACACATCTTTTTTCAGTTTAATGGTGAAGGCCTGGCTGTGGCAGCGCAGCGCACCGATACGCACGCAGAGGCCATCAACCGGAATGGTGTTCGCGGTATTGAGAATTTTGTTGGTCTCAGCCTGGCCCTTCCACTCTTCGCGGGTCTGGCCGTTATCCAGCTGTTTGTCGATCCACGGGATCAGGCCGCCGGCCAGCGGTACGCCAAAGTTATCCACCGGCAGCTCGCCGCTGCGGGTCAGCTGGGTCACTTTACGCTCGATATCCAGAATAGCGGATGCCGGGTTTGCCAGCTCGGTCGCAACGCTCTGGTGCAGCTGGCCCATCTGGGTCAGCAGCTCGCGCATGTGACGCGCGCCGCCGCCGGACGCCGCCTGGTAGGTCGCCACGGAGACCCACTCCACCAGATCCTGCGCGAACAGGCCGCCGAGGGACATCAGCATCAGGCTGACGGTGCAGTTACCGCCGACAAAGGTTTTCACGCCGTTGTTCAGGCCATCGGTGATCACGCCCTGGTTAACCGGGTCGAGAATGATGATGGCATCGTCTTTCATGCGCAGCGACGAGGCCGCGTCAATCCAGTAGCCCTGCCAGCCGCTTTCACGCAGCTTTGGATAGATTTCGTTGGTATAATCGCCGCCCTGGCAGGTCACAATAATGTCGAGCGCCTTCAGCGCTTCCAGATCGTAAGCATCCTGCAACGTGCCTGTGGTACCACCAAAGGACGGAGCAGCCTGGCCGAGCTGGGAAGTGGAGAAGAAGACCGGGCGGATAGCGTCGAAATCGCGCTCTTCAACCATGCGTTGCATGAGTACAGAGCCGACCATACCGCGCCAGCCGATAAAACCAACGTTTTTCATAGCATTTTTTTCCTGCTGAGGGTGTGTGCTGTTTGTGCAAGCCAGTATTGAACTGGGATATGCTTCACATTACAAAATGCTGCCAAAGTCGCAAGCGAAATTAATCGATGATTGCCCGACAATCAGAAATACAGCTAATTATCATAATAACCATAGAGAATTTCAGGGATAATTTACATGAGTGAAATCATTTCCGCAGCGGTTTTATTGATTCTGATAATGGATCCACTGGGTAACCTGCCGATCTTCATGTCGGTGCTGAAGCACACCGAGCCGAAGCGCCGCCGGGCGATCATGATCCGCGAGCTGCTCATCGCCCTGCTGGTGATGTTTATCTTCCTGTTTGCCGGGGAAAAGATCCTCGCATTCCTGAACCTGCGCGCCGAAACTGTGTCGATTTCCGGCGGGATTATTCTGTTCCTGATTGCCATTAAGATGATTTTCCCGAGCGCGGAAGGCAGCAGCAGCGGCCTGCCTGCGGGTGAAGAGCCGTTTATTGTGCCGCTGGCGATCCCCCTCGTCGCGGGCCCGACCATTCTGGCCACGCTGATGCTGCTGTCGCATCAGTATCCGAACCAGATGAGTCATCTGGTGATTGCCCTGCTGATCGCCTGGGGCGGGACGTTTATTATCCTGCTGCAGTCGTCCCTGTTCCTGCGCCTGCTGGGTGAGAAAGGGGTGAACGCGCTGGAGCGCCTGATGGGGCTGATTCTGGTCATGATGGCGACGCAGATGTTCCTGGACGGGATCCGGGCGTGGATGAAAGGATGACTTTCTCCCTCTCCCCGTGGGAGAGGGTCGGGGTGAGGGCATCAGGCCGCAGAGGGCAGCCCATCTACCCCTTACGAATCAAATACTGGTACGGCAGCGCCTCAGTCTGCTGTGCCACCAGCTCATGTTCCATAAAGGTACAAAAACCGGGAATATCGCGGGTTGTGGCCGGGTCATCGGCAATAATCAACAGCGTTTCACCGGTCTGCATATTGCGCACGGTCTTACGTACCATCATTACCGGTTCCGGGCAGCGAAGGCCCTGGGCATCAAGGGTGTGGTCTGGACTGGAAAACAGGTCGGTCATGATCTTCTCGGTCAGATAAAAACGGCTGTAGTTTACGCCCGGTTTCGATCAATGCAAACCAGGTTAACGATTGCGTAAAAACTAACCATTGCAATGTCCTGCCAAAGCAGTATCATGCTGCGGTTTTTATTGGGTTCCCTCACCCCAACGTATAAAAAGGTCACAATATGACGTCGTTTTCCGAATCTCAGCGCGTAAAAGCGTTGTTCTGGCTTTCGCTTTTCCATTTGCTGGTGATCACCTCCAGCAACTATCTGGTGCAGCTCCCGATCTCCATCTTTGGTTTTCATACCACCTGGGGCGCGTTCAGTTTTCCGTTTATTTTCCTCGCGACCGATTTGACCGTGCGTATCTTTGGCGCACCGCTGGCTCGCCGCATTATTTTTTCGGTCATGCTCCCGGCGCTGTTTATCTCGTACGGGGTTTCCTCTCTGTTTTATATGGGAAGCTGGCAGGGCTTTGAGGCGTTAACCCACTTTAACCTGTTTGTCGCCCGTATCGCCGCCGCCAGCTTTATGGCCTACGCGCTGGGGCAGATCCTCGACGTGCACGTGTTTAACCGCCTGCGGCAAAATCACCGCTGGTGGATGGCGCCCACCGCCTCCACGCTGTTCGGTAACGTGAGCGATACTCTGGCCTTCTTCTTCATCGCCTTCTGGCGCAGCCCGGATGCGTTCATGGCCGAACACTGGATGGAAATCGCGCTGGTGGACTACTGCTTCAAGGTCCTCATCAGCATTGTCTTCTTCCTGCCGATGTACGGCGTACTGCTCAATATGCTGCTGAAAAGGCTGGCAGATAAATCTGAAATCACCGCATTGCAGGCAGGTTAAAGGTTAGCTTTATCAGTTGTGATAAGATGAGCGAATGAGCCGTTATGGCCGTTTATCGAAAGGAAGAAGTCAATGCGCAATCTGGTTAAATATGTCGGGATTGGCCTGCTGGTTGTGGGTCTTGCAGCCTGTGATAACAGCGACACGAAAACGCCTGCTCAGGGCGCATCCGCAGAGAGCAACGCGACCGGCCAGCCGGTCAATCTGATGGATGGCAAACTCAGTTTCTCTCTGCCAGCCGATATGACTGACCAGAGCGGCAAGCTGGGCACCCAGGCGAATAACATGCACGTTTACTCCGACGCAACCGGGCAGAAAGCGGTCATTGTAATTGTGGGCGACGACACCAGCGAAGATCTGGCCGTTCTGTCCAAACGTCTGGAAGATCAGCAGCGCGGCCGCGACCCGCAGCTGCAGGTCGTGACCAATAAATCCATCGAGCTGAAAGGTCATAAGCTGCAGCAGCTGGACAGCATCATCTCTGCAAAAGGCCAGACAGCTTACTCCTCTGTCGTGCTGGGCAAGGTCGATAACAAACTGCTGACCCTGCAGATCACCCTGCCAGCGGAAGATCAGCAGAAAGCACAGACGGCTGCTGAAAACATCATTAACACCATCGTGATCCAGTAACGATTCACGATGATGACGTGGCCTCCGGTGCCTGCACCGGGGGCCATTTTTTTAGCCGCCACGTCAGCAGCAGCGCAATAATCACCAGACCCGCCGCGGCAAGATAGATCACCGGCACGCCTGCCCAGGCCATCACCAGCCCCGCCAGCGGGCCGGTAATGCCTAAAGACATATCCATAAACACCGTATAGGTCGCCAGCGCCGCCCCCTGATTCTGCTGCGGCACGGCTTTTACCGCCACCACGCCCAGCGCCGGGAAGACCAGAGAAAAGCCTGCCCCCGCGAGGAAGACGCCCACTTTCGCGACCCAGGGCACCATCGCTATTCCGGTCAGCAGCAGCCCAACAATCTCTATCGCAAAGCAGATCATCGCCACGTTCAGCCCGCCCAGACGGTTGATGCCGTTAGGGAAAAGCAGGCGCGCGCCAACAAACGCACAGCTGAACAGGGTTAACGCAAAGGCCGCGCCGTCCCAGCCTTTGGCGTCATAGAATAGAGTAATGAAGGTGGCTATCACGCCGAAGCCAGTTGTCGCCAGCGCCAGGGCCATGCCGTACGGCCAGACGCGCCCCAGCACCGCCCGAAACGGCAGTGGCTTGCCTTTGCTGGCCTTCACCTTCGGGCGCGGCAGCGCCAAAAGGATCGCCAGCAGCGCGACCGCCATAATGGTGATGGCCAGCCCATGCAGCCCGCCCAGCGCATAGCAGGCCACGCCGAGCGGCGCACCGAGCGCCATCGCACCGTAGGTGACAATCCCGTTCCAGGAGATCACCCGGCCAATGTGCGGCGCGCCGACAACCCCCACGCCCCACAGCGTCGAGCCGGTTCCCGCCAGACTTTGCCCAATGCCCAGAATGACGCGCCCCAGGCAGAGCAGCGCCAGGCTGACCAGCGGCCAGTGGCTGGTTGCGGCAGCCAGAAGATAGCTCAGGCCGCTGAGGAAGCAGCCGCACAATCCCACCACCACGATGCTTTTTGGACCGAACGTGTCCGCGTAGCGCCCGGCATGCGGGCGGCTGAGGAGCGTGGCGAAATACTGCAGGCTAATCACCAGCCCCGCCCAGAAGGCGCTGAAGCCCATCACGTCATGGACATAGCCCGGCAGGACCGCCAGCGGCAGCCCGATGGTCAGATAGCTGGCAAAGTTGAAAATCACAACGGAAACGATGCGCAGATTGAGGCGCAGTCCGCTCAGTACCGGTTCAGCGGCAGGTTCGGGCATGGGGTTCTACCTGGATTTTTTACAACAGTGTTTCACTATTACCACGCCCCAATAAGAAAATCAGCACCGACTTTCAGATTAACGGTGCCAGACGAAGCGAAGCCCGGGCACTACACTTACCGGGTCATCATATTAAGGAACACGCATGATCGCTAACCCGTCCGACAAAGCAGGGCTCCATATCTTATTAAAACTCGCCTGTCTGGTGGTTATCCTTGCGGGTATCCACGCTGCCGCTGACATTATTGTCCAGCTCCTGCTGGCGCTCTTTTTTGCCATTGTGCTTAATCCGCTGGTCACCTGGTTTTTACGCCGGGGCGTCAGCCGTCCGGTCGCCATCACCATCGTCGTCATCGTGATGCTGATTGCCCTGACAGCGCTCTTTGGCGTGCTGGCGGCCTCGCTGAGCGAATTCTCCACCATGCTGCCGCAGTACAACAAAGAGCTGACGCGTAAGATTGTGGCGCTGCAGGAGATGGTGCCCTTCCTTAATCTGCATATCTCACCCGAACGGATGCTGCGCCGGATGGATTCAGAGAAAGTTATGACCTACGCCACCACCTTGATGACAGGGCTTTCCGGCGCGATGGCCAGCATTCTGCTGCTGGTCATGACGGTGGTGTTTATGCTGTTCGAAGTCCGCCACGTCCCCTATAAGCTGCGCTTTGCATTAAATAATCCACAAATTCATATTGCTGGATTACATCGGGCACTGAAGGGCGTTTCCAAATATCTGGCGCTGAAAACGCTGCTGAGCGTCTGGACGGGAATCATTGTCTGGCTGGGGCTGATGCTGATGGACGTGCAGTTCGCGCTGATGTGGGGCGTGCTGGCGTTTCTGCTCAACTACGTGCCCAATATTGGCGCGGTGCTTTCCGCCGTGCCGCCGATGATTCAGGCGTTCCTGTTTAACGGTTTTTACGAATGCATGCTGGTCGGCGCGCTGTTCCTCGTCGTGCATATGGTGCTGGGCAATATTCTTGAGCCGCGCATGATGGGACACCGGCTGGGCATGTCGACGCTGGTGGTGTTTTTATCCTTACTGATTTGGGGATGGTTGCTGGGCCCGGTCGGGATGCTGCTGTCGGTCCCCCTGACCAGCGTGTGTAAAATCTGGATGGAAACCACCAAAGGCGGAAGCAAGCTGGCGATCCTGCTCGGCCCGGGGAGGCCGAAAAGCCGGCTACCCGGGTAACCGGCCTACCTGTACAGGTAGGTTTAAAGCGTCAGTAATACACCGTAAATTACCGCGTCCCTAATCCGTCGCGGTATTTTTATTTGCGTTAAGGCGATATTCACTCTGTCTTTATTTACTCCACGCGCATTATGTTGAAACGCAATCCATGATTTAACGCAAATTATAAAAAATGAAATTCTTATTTATTTTCCATGTTATTATGCCCGCCTTCGCGTCAACGCAATGCAAACATTAATATTGATTAAAAATACATCTGGCGGTCAAAAAAAGCCGGATGCGTATTATTTGTAAAAAACACTACCTTTAATTGTTATTATTGATATGGAGTTGTTGATGAAAAAGATCGTTAAATGGTGTACTGCTGCCGTATTCGTGGGTGCACTGGCAGGCTGTGCGCGTACCGCCCCAATCGCTCAGGTTCACTCTATTGTCAGCGCGGGTCATACTGCCGATCAGGTAAAAACGGCAATTTTGAAAGCAGGCCAAAAGCGTGACTGGATCATGACGGAAGCGGGTCCTGGGGTGATTAAGGGACGTCTGCAGTCACGCGATCACTCGGTCCAGGTGAGTATTCCGTACACGGCAACAAGCTATTCAATCAACTATGAAAACAGCCTTAACCTGAAAGCGGCAGACGGTAAAATTCACAAGAATTATAACCGCTGGGTGAATAACCTCGACCACGATATTCAGCTGAACCTCTCCGCTGGCGCCGCGCTGTAATATTTTTCTAAAGTCGGGCCGCGTATGGCCCGATAACCTCTCTTTATTGCCCTATAAGGTTACGCAGTAATGTACGAAAAGGACACACTCAGCGCACTGGATGCCATTACCGAAGCGCAACGCATCGCCTTTGCCCCGATGTTATTCCAGACTGCGCTTTGTCTGCGTAACTCAGGCGTTCTCGCCTGTCTCGATAAACAAGGCAAAGAGGGAGCTACCCTCGAGGAAATAACCGAAAACAGCACCCTGAGTAGCTATGGTGTCAGCGTCCTGCTGGATATGGGATTAAGCGGACGCATCGTTACCCAACAGAATGGACGTTATTTTCTGGCGAAAGTGGGACATTTTTTACTGCACGACGCAATGACCCGCGTAAATATGGATTTCACTCAGGATGTTTGTTATCAGGGGCTATTTCACCTGGCGGACGCCCTGCAGGAAGAAAAGCCGGCCGGATTAGCCGTGTTTGGCGACTGGCCAACCATCTACCCGGCATTATCCCAATTACCGGCTCCGGCGAAAGAGAGCTGGTTCGCCTTTGATCATTACTATTCTGACGCCGCTTTTGACGCTGCGTTACCATATATATTCGCAAGCTCGCCGACAAAATTGTACGATGTGGGCGGAAATACGGGTAAATGGTCGTTACGCTGCTGCCGCTATGACGAAAATGTTGCCGTGACGATCCTCGATCTGCCGCAGCAGATAGCGCTGGCGCAGGAAAACATCGCAAAAGCAGGTTTTTCTCATCGTATTGGATTCCATGCTGTCGATATGCTTAGCCCAGCAGCATTGCCGGGTGACGCCGACGTCTGGTGGATGAGCCAGTTCCTGGATTGTTTCTCTCCGGATCAGATTGTCGCCATGCTGACGCGCGTCGCACAGGTCATGAAGCCAGGCGCACGTTTGTGCATCATGGAGCTTTTCTGGGATGCCCAGAAGTTTGAAGCGGCCTCTTTCAGCCTGAATGCCACCTCGCTCTATTTCACCTGTATGGCGAATGGTAATAGCCGGTTTTACAGCGTAGAGAAGTTTTATCGCTACCTGGAGAGCGCAGGTTTCAGCGTTGAACAGCGGCTGGACAACCTTGGGGTCGGTCATACCCTGCTGATATGCACCAAACGTGAACAACAGAGCAGCGTAGCTGCCCGGGTGGCCCAGCCTGCCCTTTGAATACGGTTTTTTCGCGGACGCGCGTAGATGAAATTTTCACTGAACATTATCGACTGGCAGGCGAGAGCGCCAGGACTCAGCGATGCCACAGAGTGGCAGGCGTGGTCGCGCCTGCAGCTGGCCGTTGACCCAGCGGCCCCGCTTCCCCGGCTGACCGCTTTACCTATGATGACCGCGCGCCGCCTCAATTCAGGCAGTAAGCTGGCGGTGGACATTGGTCTTGCCATGCTGCAAAAGCACGCCATTGATGCCGTCGTCTATTCCAGCCGTCACGGCGAGCTGGAGCGCAACTACCGTATTCTGCATGCTCTGGCGACCGGGCAGTCCGTTTCCCCCACCGATTTCGCCATGTCCGTGCACAATTCCGCGGTGGGCAATCTCACGATTACCGCACGCCAGGCCATCGTCTCGTCATCCATCTCAGCCGGACTGGACACCTTCCAGCAGGCCTTATGTGAAGTGCTGAGCCTGCTGCATGCGGGCTATTCCCGCGTCCTGCTGGTCGATTTTGACGGCGCGCTGCCGGAATTTTACCATCCGGCGTTACCGCCGCAGATGCCCACCTGGCCATACGCGCTGGCGCTGGTGATTGAATCCGGCAACGGATTGCAGTGTGAAACCCGCAGCGGCAGCACGGGTGAAGAACCCGCCCTGCCGCAAAGCCTGTTGTTCCTGCAACGCTATCTCAGCGAGGCGCGGCAGTTTGTGGTGCCCGGGGAACGATTGCTGTGGCAATGGACGCGCGCATGAACCGCCTGGCTGCCCGTATCAACTGGTTATGGCGTCTGGTGATGACCGGCTTCTGCTTCGCGCTGTTTGGCGTGGGCGGGCTGCTGCTGTCGCTGGTCTGGTTCAACCTGCTGCTGATCGTCCAGCGCGACCGCGCCAGCCGTCGTCGCCTGGCGCGTCGCAGCATTGCGGCCAGCTTCCGCTTCTTCCTGACCGTTGCTCGCAGCCTCGGAGTACTGGACTATCGCATTCACAACCTTGACGCGCTGCGCAGCGATCGGGGTTGTCTGGTGGTGGCTAACCACCCCACGTTAATTGACTACGTGATTCTGGCGTCGGTGATGCCGGAAACCGACTGTCTGGTGAAGAGCGCGCTGCTGCGCAACCCGTTTGTCAGCGGTGTTATCCGTGCGGCGGATTACCTGATTAACAGCGAAGCCGAGCCCCTGCTCGCGGCCAGCCAGCAGCGTCTGGCTCAGGGCGACACGCTTTTAATCTTCCCGGAAGGCACGCGTACCCGATTTGGCGAGGCTATCTCTCTCCAGCGCGGCGCGGCAAATATCGCCGTGCGCTGTAACAGCGATCTGCGGGTGGTGCTGATCCACTGTAGCGAACATCTGCTGGATAAAAAAAGTCACTGGTATGATGTACCGCCAGAAAAACCTGTTTTCACCGTGGATGTCCGCGACCGCGTGAACATCGACGAATTTTACGATGCAACTGAACAAGAACCGGCGCTGGCGGCAAGGCAGTTAAACCGGCATCTACAGCATCGATTAACATCAGGCCTTCAATCTTTGTCAGGAATTAATGATGCAAGCGCTTTATCTTGAAATTAAGAATCTCATTATCACCACGCTGAATCTGGACGAGCTTACCGCAGAGGATATTGATACCGATGCCGCGCTGTTTGGCGATGGGCTGGGTCTCGACTCTATCGACGCGCTGGAACTGGGGCTGGCCGTGAAAAACCAGTATGGCGTGGTGCTTTCCGCCGAAAGCGAAGAGATGCGCCAGCACTTCTTTTCCGTCGCCACGCTGGCGTCCTTTATCAACGCTCAACGCGCCTGAGATGTGATCACGATGACCGAACAAGAAACCATTTATCAGGAAGTCTGTGGCCTTTTGACCAAGCTCTTTGAAATCGACCCGCAGGATATTACGCCCGAAGCCCGTCTTTACGAAGACCTGGAGCTGGACAGCATTGATGCGGTGGACATGATTGTTCATCTGCAGAAAAAAACGGGCAAGAAAATCAAGCCGGAAACCTTCAAATCGGTTCGTACCGTTCAGGATGTGGTAGACGCCGTCGAACAGCTTCTGCGCGAAGAGTAAGACATTGTGCGTGGTGGACGGACGTTCCCGGTCATCCCACTGCTGACGGGGCTGATGCTGCTGGCGTGGCCCTTCCTGATTGGATTTGGGCTGACGCACAACAGCCTGCAATGGCTGTTACCGGTGATGGCACTGGTATTGCTGCTGCGGCTGCGTCAGGCGCAGCGAAACACCGGCCCGATGCGGTACGTGGTGCAGTGTGTTGCGCTGGCGGGCATCGTGCTCTGCGCGGCCAGCTATCTGCTGAAAACCCATCAGTGGCTGCTGCTCTACCCGGTGGTCGTCAACCTGGTGATGCTGGCCGTGTTCGGGGGTTCGCTGTGGACCGCGATGCCACTTGTCGAGCGACTGGCGCGCTTGCGCGAGCCAGATTTGCCCCCGGAGGGCGTGCGCTATACCCGCAGGGTGACTCTCGTCTGGTGCGGCTTTTTCATCGGTAACGGCGCGATGGCGCTGTTCACCGTCCTCCACGGCGACATGCATCTGTGGACGCTGTGGAACGGTATGGTGGCTTACATCCTGATGGGGACGCTGATGGCGACAGAGTGGCTGGTGCGCCAGCGGGTGATAAAAAAAGAGATGCACAATGACTAACCCCCTTCCACTGGGCCAGTGGTTAAACGCGCCGCGCCCTGACGATACGCCCGTTGCCTGGCTTGACGATCGTACCTGGACGCTGGGCCAGCTGCGCCACGACGTGACCTTACTGGTCGGCACCCTGCGTCAGCAGGAAGGCGAGCGCTGGGCGCTGTGCTTTGAAAATAGCTACCTGTTTATTGTTGCGCTGCTGGCCTCGCTGCATACCGGTAAAACACCGGTCATTCCCGGCCATAGCCGCGTCTCACAGCTTGAAGAACAGCAGGCGTTGTTTAGCGGCGTTCTGAGCGATCGGACTCTCGCTTTCCATGGGAAGCTGATTGTGGTGGCTTCCCGCCATCAGACAGTTAGCCACTGGGCGCCCCTGCCGGAGATTGACGAAAGCCGCTTCGTTGAACTGTTCACCTCTGGCTCCACGGGTACTCCGCGCCGGGTGATTAAGCACATCGTCAGCCTGGATCGCGAGGCCCGTCTGCTGGCTGACCGCTTCGGCGAGCGTCTGGCCGGATGCAGCGTTGTCGCCTCGGTCGTACCGCAACATCTGTACGGTCTGACATTCCGCATCGTATTGCCGATGGCGCTGGGCCTGCCGCTGCATGCCGCGATGCTCTATTACGCAGAACAGCTGGCCGCCCTTCCTCATGACAGGCTTTACCTGTTCATCAGCAGCCCGGCGTTCCTGAAGCGCCTGGATACCGAGCTGGCCGCGCCGCCCGTCAGGATGCTGATTTCCGCAGGCGGAATGCTGCCCTGGTGTGACGTCGCCACCACCGCTGGCTGGCTTAACATCTGCCCGGATGAAATTTATGGCAGTACCGAAACCGGGATCCTCGCCTGGCGCCATCGCCAGCAGGATAACGTCCCGTGGCTGGCGTTCCCCGGCGTGATCTTCCATCAGGAAGATGAAGCCTGTCGCGTCACGTCGCCACTGATCCATGAGGCTGAAGGACTCCAGCTGGACGATATCCTCCACTTCGACAGCGAGGGGCTGTTCAGCATCGCAGGTCGTCGCGGGCGGGTGGTCAAAATTGAAGAAAAGCGCATCTCGCTTAACGAGATCGAACGTCGCCTGCTGGAGCTCGACGGCATTTGCGAAGCGGCTGTACTGCCGGTCACGCGCGGAGGCCGTCAGGGGATTGGTGCACTGCTGGTCCTGGACGAAGCGGTTCGTCAGCGCGGGTATATGCAGGATAAAAAAGCGCAGGAGTTCGCCTGGCGTCGCGCCCTGCTGCCCTGGCTTGAGCCGGTCGCCGTTCCACGCTACTGGCGCATTGTCGATGAAATGCCGGTAAACAGTATGAACAAGCGTGTCTATGCGCAGTTAGAGGAGTTGTTTCATGAAAATTCATGAAATTGAGCGCCACCAGACACAGCCGGAGAAGCTGGAAATCACTTTGCATCTCGACGCGGCGCTGTTCTGGTTTCAGGGCCATTTTGCCGTACAACCGCTACTGCCCGGCGTTGCACAGCTTGACTGGGTGATGCACTACGCCACGACATTACTGGCACCGGGCTACCGCTTTCACAGCATTCAAAACGTGAAGTTCCAGGCTCCTCTGCTGCCGGAAACCACGGTCACGCTGGTGCTTGAGTGGCATGCCGAACGTCAGATGCTGACCTTCAGCTACCAGCGTCACGCCGGGGATGAGCGCCATACCGCCAGCAGCGGAAAGATTCGTCTATGTCAGTAATCTTTCGCCCCTGCGTGCTGATCCCGTGCTACAACCACGGCGCCATGATCGCCAGCGTGCTGTCGCGTCTCGCACCGTTCGGCCTGCCGTGCCTGGTGGTGGATGACGGCAGCGAAGCTGTCACCCGTCAGGAGCTCGAACGCCTGGCGGCGGCGGAGCCACAGATGACGCTGGTCCGTCTGGCGCAAAACGCCGGGAAAGGTGCCGCGGTCATCAGGGGGCTGGAGGAGTGCGCGCGTGCGGGCTATACCCACGCCGTGCAGGTGGACGCGGACGGCCAGCACGCCATCGAAGATATCCCCAAACTGCTGGCGCTGGCAGAGCGCCACCCGGACGCGCTGATTTCCGGCCAGCCCATTTACGATGATTCCATTCCACGCTCGCGACTCTACGGTCGCTGGGTAACCCACGTCTGGGTGTGGATTGAGACCTTATCCCTGCAGCTTAAAGACAGCATGTGCGGCTTTCGGGTCTACCCGGTCTCGCCCACGCTGCGGCTGGCAGCGCGTGAGCCGCTCGGTAAACGGATGGACTTTGACACCGAAGTGATGGTCCGTCTCTACTGGCAGGGCAACACTAGCGTCTTTCTGCCCACCCGCGTCACCTATCCGAAGGACGGGTTGTCCCACTTCGATGCGTTAAAAGATAACGTGCGGATCTCCCTGATGCATACCCGACTCTTCTTCGGCATGCTGCCCCGCATGCCCGGCCTGCTTTTCCGTCGACGCCGCCAGCACTGGGCGCAGCAGGACGAAGTCAAGGGTCTGCGGGGGATGCGCCTGATGCTGCGCGTCTGGCAACTGCTGGGGCGGCGGGCCTTTGCCGTGCTGCTGTGGCCGGTGATCGGCGTGTACTGGCTTATCGCGCATCCGGCGCGGCAGGCCTCGCGGCAGTGGATTGCGAGAGTGAAGCAAGAACTGCGTCAGCGGAGCATGCCTGTTCCCTCACGGCTCAACAGCTTTTTCCATTTTATGCGCTTCGGAAACGCGATGCTGGATAAAGTCGCCAGCTGGCGCGGTGAGCTGAAGTTTGATCGCGACGTGGTCTTTGCCCCCGGCGCGAGCGAAGCGCTAGATATCGCGGCACCGCAGGGCAAGCTCCTGCTCGCCTCGCACCTTGGCGACGTAGAAGCCTGCCGGGCGCTGGCTCAGCTGGAAGAGAGCAAAATCATCAACGCCCTGGTTTTCAGCGAGAACGCCCAGCGCTTTAAGCAAATCATGAGCGAAATGGCGCCCCAGGCCAGCGTAAATTTGATGTCGGTTACCGACATCGGCCCGGACACCGCGATTGCCATCAAAGAGAAGCTTGAGCGCGGAGAGTGGGTCGCGATTGTGGGCGATCGCATCGCGGTGAATCCGCAGCGTGGCGGCGACTGGCGCGTGATCTGGAGTCCGTTCATGGGCCAGCCTGCGCCGTTCCCACAGGGGCCGTTTATTCTGGCCTCCATCCTGCGCTGCCCGGTGGTGCTGATTTTTGCCCTGCGCCAGCAGGGGAAGCTCACCCTGCACTGCGAACCGTTTGCCGACCCGCTGCGCCTGCCGCGCGGTGAACGCCAGCAGGCGCTGCAGGATATCGTCGATCGCTACGCGCAGCGGCTGGAGCATTACGCCCTCATGTCGCCGCTCGACTGGTTTAATTTTTTCGATTTCTGGCATCTGCCAGAGTCCAGAGAGAAGGAGTAAAGGGTGCTGACCGATCCCCGCTTTACGACTGAAGTCGAGATCACCGTTCCGTTCCACGACGTCGATATGATGGGCGTGGTCTGGCACGGTAACTATTTCCGCTACTTTGAGATCGCCCGCGAGGCGCTGCTCAATCAGTTTAACTATGGCTATCGCCAGATGAAGGCCTCCGGCTACGTCTGGCCCGTCGTCGATACCCGGGTGAAATACCGCGATGCGGTGACCTTTGAGCAGCGAATTCGCGTCCGCGCGCACATTGAAGAGTATGAAAACCGCCTGCGCATTGCCTATCAAATTTTCGATGCGCAGACCGGCAAACGCACCACCACCGGTTACACCATCCAGGTGGCAGTAGAAGAAGCCACCCGCGAAATGTGCTTTGTGAGCCCGGCAATACTGTTTGAACGAATGGGAGTGACGCCATGAAATGGTTGCCTTTGCTGGCGCTGATCGTCAGCCCGCTGGTCAGCGCCGTGACGCTGGATGAACTGCAGCAGCGCTTCACCGAGCAGCCTGTCGTGCGCGCGCACTTCGAACAGGTTCGCACGATAAAAGATATGCCGCAGCCGCTGCGCTCGCAGGGCGAGATGCTGATCGCCCGCGACAGTGGCCTGCTGTGGGATCAAAAAGCGCCGTTTCCGATGACGCTCCTGCTGGACGACAAGCGGATGGTTCAGGCGATCAACGGCCAGCCGCCGCAGACCATCACTGCCGACAATAATCCGCAGATGTTCCAGTTCAACCACCTTCTGCGGGCCCTGTTCCAGGCCGACCGTAAGGTGCTTGAAGAGAACTTCCGCATCGATTTTAAAGACCAGGGAGCAGGCCGCTGGTCGCTGGTGCTCACGCCAAAAACGACGCCGCTGGACAAGATTTTCGCCACCCTCGATCTGGGCGGCGCGACCTATCTGGAGACGATTCGCCTCAACGACAAACAGGGTGACCGTACCGATATCGCCCTTTCACGCCACCAACTGACGCCCGCCAGCCTGACCGATGACGAACGCCAACGCTTTGCCGCACCGTAAATCCCTGCGCCCGGCGCTGCTGTGGGCCACGCTATGCCTGATCCTGCTGGGCGTGCTGCTGTCGCGGCTGCCCGGCGCGCGGCTGAACAGCAGCGTGCTGGCCATGCTGCCGAAACAGACGCTGGGGGCGATCCCGCCGGCGCTTAACGACGGGTTTATGCAGCGTCTCGACCGCCAGCTGGTCTGGCTGGTTAGCCCCGGCAAAGAGCCGGATTCGCGCGTGGCGCAGCAGTGGCTGGCGATGCTGCAAAGCAGTGACGCGCTCAGCGAGGTCAAAGGCCCGATGGACGCCGCCGGGCAAAAAGCCTGGGGAGAGTTCTTCTGGCAGCACCGCAACGGCCTTATCGATCCCGCCACCCGCGCCCGCCTGCAAAACGGCGGAAACGCGCAGGCGCAGTGGATTTTATCTCAGCTCTATTCAGCCTTTTCCGGCGTCAGCGGCAAAGAGCTGCAAAACGATCCCCTGATGCTGATGCGCGGCTCGCAGCTCGCTCTGGCGCAAAACGGCCAGAAGCTGCGGCTGATGGACGGCTGGCTGGTCACAAAAGATGAGGCGGGAAACTACTGGTATCTGCTTCACGGTGAACTGGCGGGCTCGTCATTTGATATGCAGCAGACCCACCGGCTCGTGACGACGCTTAACGCGCTGCAGGAGACGCTCAAAGCCCGTTACCCGCAGGCACAGCTGCTTTCCCGCGGAACCGTGTTTTACAGCGATTACGCCAGCCAGCAGGCCAAACGCGACGTCTCAACGCTGGGCATCGCCACCCTGCTTGGCGTGTTCCTGCTCATCGTGGCGGTGTTCCGCTCTCTGCGTCCGCTGCTGCTGAGCGTGCTCTCGATTGTCATCGGCGCGCTGGCGGGCACGGTGGTAACGCTGCTGCTCTTTGGCGAGCTGCACCTGATGACGCTGGTGATGAGCATGAGCATCATCGGTATTTCAGCCGACTACACGCTCTACTACCTGACCGAACGGATGGTGCACGGCGCGGAGCATTCCCCCTGGCAAAGCCTGGGGAAAGTGCGCAATGCGCTGCTGCTGGCGCTGCTGACGACCGTCGCCGCCTACCTGATAATGATGCTGGCCCCCTTCCCCGGGATCCGCCAGATGGCGGTGTTCGCCGCCGTGGGATTGAGCGCCTCCTGCCTGACGGTGATTTTCTGGCATCCGTGGCTGTGCCGGGGTTTACCGGTGCGCCCGGTTCCGCTGATGGTCCCGATGATGCGCTGGCTGGCCGCCTGGCGACGCAATAAAAAATTGTCCGTTGGTTTGCCCGTCGCGCTGGCGCTGCTCTCCGCCGTGGGGATGAGCACCCTGAGGGTGGACGACGATATCGCCCAACTACAGGCCCTGCCAAAAGATATTCTGGCGCAGGAGAAGGCCATTACCGCCCTGACCGGACAGAGCGTCGATCAGAAATGGTTTGTGGTCCATGGCGCCTCGCCTCAGCAAACGCTGGAGCGGCTGGAAGCCTTTACCCCGGCGCTGGCGGAGGCGCAAAAAGCGGGAGAGATCGCCCGCTGGCGTACCCTGCCGCTGAACTCGCTGGCCCGCCAGAAAAGCGATCTTACGATGCTGCGCGACGCTGCCCCTGCGGTAACGAACGTGCTGCAAAGCGCCGGGCTCAACGCCGTCTCCCCGAATCTCGACGCCATGCCGGTCAGCGTTGACGCGTGGCTTAAAAGCCCGGCCAGCGAAGGCTGGCGTCTGCTCTGGCTGACCCTGCCGGATGGGGAAAGCGGCGTGCTGGTGCCGGTGGACGGCGCGAAAAACAGCGCGCACCTCAGTGAACTGGCCGCGCGCCATGACGGCGTCGTCTGGGTCGATCGCAAAGCCAGCTTTGACAGCCTGTTTGCCCTCTATCGCACGCTGCTGACGGGGCTACTGTTTGCGGCGCTGGCAGTGATTGCCTGTGGGGCAATGCTGCGCCTCGGCTGGCGTAAAGGGCTGATAAGCCTGGTACCGTCCGTGCTGTCGCTGAGCTGCGGGCTGGCGGTCCTGGCCGCAACGGGCCATCCGGTGAATCTGTTTTCACTGCTGGCGCTGGTACTGGTGCTCGGCATTGGCATTAACTACACGCTGTTTTTCAGCAACCCGCGCGGTACGCCGCTGACCTCAATGCTGGCGATTACGCTGGCGATGATGACCACGCTGCTGACGCTGGGCATGCTCGTCTTCAGCGCCACCCAGGCCATCAGCAGCTTTGGTATCGTGCTGGTGAGCGGTATTTTTACCGCCTTCCTGCTGGCGCCGCTGGCGATGCCGGATAAGAAAGAGAGAAAACGTAAATGAACGCTTTTTACCGCGCCGCCGCGCTGGCCGCCGCGCTGCTGCTGGCAGGCTGCAGCCATTCGACCGATACCAAAGAGACGCGTCCCCAGGCCTGGCTCCAGCCGGGAACTAAAGTTACGCTCCCGCCACCCGGCATTAGCCCGGCAGTAAGCTCCCAACAGCTGCTGACCGGCAGCTTTAACGGACAATCGCAGTCTCTGCTGGTGATGCTCAACGCGGATGCGCATAAAGTGACGCTGGCCGGACTCTCTTCCGTGGGCATTCGTCTGTTCCTCGCGACGTACGATGAGACCGGTATTCATACCGAGCAGTCGATCGTCGTGCCGCAGCTGCCGCCAGCCAGCCAGGTGCTGGCCGACGTGATGCTCAGCCACTGGCCAATTAGCGCCTGGCAGCCACAGTTGCCGAAGGGCTGGACGTTAACGGACAATGGCGATCGACGCGAGCTGCGCAACGCCAGCGGCAAGCTGGTGACGGAGATTGTCTATCTGCAGCGCAAAGGCAAGCGCGAGCCGATCAGCATCGAGCAACACGTATTCAAATACCACATCACCATTCAATATCTGGGTGACTGAGATGATTTATATTTCCGCTGTTGGCATGGTCAACGCGCTGGGCAACTCGCCTGATGAGATTGCCGCGAACCTGACGGCAGGCGTGGCACCGGGGATGCATGCCCGGACCGGCTGGCTGCAGGGCTCACCCGAAGCCGTACTGGGTGGCGTGGAAGGCGAGCTGCCGACCATCCCGGATACCTTGTCCGCACACCGCACCCGCAACAACCAGCTGCTGCTGGCCGCGCTGGCGCAGATTCAGTCGACCGTCGACGAGGCCATCACCCGCGTCGGTCGCGACCGTGTGGCCGTGGTGCTGGGAACCAGTACCTCCGGGCTGGATGAAGGCGATGAGCATGTGCGCCGCATGACCGACGGCGAGACCAGCACGCGCTGGCAGTATGCGCAGCAGGAGCTTGGCGATCCGTCCCGCTTCCTTGCCAACTGGCTTCAGCTCGAGGGCCCGGCCTATACGATCTCGACGGCCTGCTCTTCCAGCGCGCGGGCGATGATCGGCGGCAAACGCCTGATCGACGCCGGACTGGTGGATATCACCATTGTCGGCGGGGCCGATACCCTGAGCCGAATGCCCGTCAACGGTTTTAACAGCCTTGAATCCTTCTCCCCTACGCTCTGCGAGCCGTTCGGTCGCGATCGCCGGGGGATCACCATCGGTGAAGCCGCCGCGCTGATGGTGCTGAGCCGTGAGCCCGCCGATGTGGCGCTGCTCGGGACGGGCGAATCCAGTGATGCTTACCATATTTCCGCTCCTCATCCGCAGGGCGAAGGAGCGATCAGAGCCATCACGCAGGCGCTTAACGAAGCGGGTATGCAGCCGGATGATATCGGCTACATCAACCTGCACGGCACGGCCACGCCGCTCAACGATCAGATTGAATCGCAGGTCGTTCACGATCTCTTCGGGGAAAGCGTGCCGTGCAGCTCAACCAAACACCTTACCGGCCATACGCTGGGCGCTGCCGGCATTACCGAAGCGGCCCTGAGCTGGCTGATCCTGACGCGCGATCTGCCCTTGCCGCCGCAGGACTTCGCCCGCTACGCACCGGACGACACGCTAGCGCCGTGCGGCCTGCTGCACCAGAGTGCCGCTCTGAAAAAACCGATCATTCTGTCTAATTCGTTCGCGTTTGGCGGCAATAACGCCAGCATTCTGCTGGGGAGAGCGTCATGAGATACTTATCACCCGTCGACTATTTGCCGCACGATGCGCCAATGATGCTGCTCGAGTCCGTTGAGTGCGTTACGGATGACACGGCGGTATGCCGCGTTGTGGTCGACAGGCAAAGCGTACTGGCGCCGTTTCTGAATGCCGATGGCGATCTGCCGGGCTGGTACGCGCTCGAGCTGATGGCGCAGACCGTTGGCGTCTGGTCAGGCTGGCATCGCCAGCAGCATGGGCAGGATCATATTGCGCTGGGCATGGTGCTCGGCGCGCGCGAGCTGGTCTGCGCCAGCGGGCGTTTTACACAAGGTCTGACGCTGGAAATCACCGTAAAACTGCTGATGCAGGACGAACGCTTCGGCAGTTTTGAATGCGCGATTTCCGCTGATGAAGAGACGCTGGCCACGGGCCGGGTCAACACCTTTCAGCCGAGCGCAGAAGAATTAACCTCGCTTTTTAATCAGGGATCTAACGCATGAGTCGTTCCGTACTGGTCACAGGGGCCAGCAAAGGCATAGGGCGCGCCATCGCCCGCCAGCTCGCCGCCGACGGGTTTACCGTAGGCGTGCATTACCATCGTGATGCCGCAGGCGCGCAGGAGACGCTGGACGCCATCACGCAGGCGGGTGGCAACGGTCGTTTACTCACCTTTGATGTGGGCAACCGCGAACAGTGCCGCGAGGTGCTGGAGCAGGACATTGAAGCCCATGGCGCATGGTATGGCGTGGTCAGCAACGCCGGTATCACCCGCGATGGCGCCTTTCCGGCATTGAGTGAAGACGACTGGGACAGCGTGATCCACACCAATCTCGACAGTTTTTATAACGTCATTCACCCCTGCGTTATGCCGATGATTGGCACCCGTAAAGGGGGACGTATTATCACCTTATCGTCCGTATCCGGCGTGATGGGCAACCGCGGGCAGGTGAACTATAGCGCGGCAAAAGCGGGCATTATCGGTGCCACCAAAGCGCTGGCGATTGAGCTGGCAAAACGCAAAATCACCGTGAACTGCATTGCCCCGGGGCTGATTGATACCGGCATGATTGAGATGGAAGAGGCCGCGCTGAAAGAAGCGATGTCCATCATTCCAATGAAACGCATGGGCCAGGCTGAGGAGGTCGCCGGGCTGGCAAGCTATCTGATGTCAGATATTGCGGGCTACGTCACCCGCCAGGTCATTTCCATTAACGGAGGAATGCTATGACGCGTCGCGTGGTGATTACGGGCATGGGCGGCGTGACCGCCTTTGGCGAAAACTGGCAATCCGTGTCCAGCAGACTGCTGGCGTATGAAAACGCGGTGCGTAAAATGCCGGAATGGCAGGTGTATGATGGCCTGCATACCCTGCTGGGCGCGCCGATCGATGATTTCACGCTGCCGGAACACTATACCCGCAAGCGTATTCGCGCCATGGGCCGGGTGTCGTTGATGTCGACCCGCGCCACCGAGCTGGCGCTGGAGCAGGCGGGGCTGATTGGCGAGGCGGTACTCACCAACGGGCAAACCGGTATCGCCTACGGTTCTTCTACAGGCAGTACCGGACCGGTCAGCGAATTCGCGACCATGCTCACCGAAAAGCACACCAATAACATCACCGGGACAACCTACGTGCAGATGATGCCGCACACGACCGCGGTGAATACCGGCCTGTTCTTTGGGCTACGCGGCCGCGTCATCCCGACGTCGAGCGCCTGTACGTCCGGCAGCCAGGCGATTGGCTACGCCTGGGAGGCGATTCGCCACGGCTACCAGACCGTTATGGTTGCGGGGGGCGCTGAGGAGCTGTGCCCGTCTGAAGCGGCGGTGTTTGACACGCTGTTTGCCACCAGCCAGCGTAACGACGAACCCAAAACCACCCCTTCACCGTTCGATACGCAACGGGATGGTCTGGTGATTGGAGAAGGCGCAGGTACCCTGATACTCGAAGAGCTGGAGCATGCCAAAGCGCGCGGAGCCAGGATCTACGGCGAAATCGTGGGCTTTGCCACTAACTGTGACGCGGCCCATATCACCCAGCCTCAGCGTGAAACCATGCAGATTTGCATGGAGCAGTCGCTGGCCATGGCGGGATTAAACGCCCTGGATATGGGGTATATCTCCGCGCACGGTACCGCCACCGATCGCGGTGATATCGCCGAAAGTCAGGCCACTGCCGCTATCTATGGTGACAACGTGCCGGTTTCCTCGCTGAAGAGCTATTTTGGCCATACGTTAGGGGCCTGCGGCGCGCTGGAAGCGTGGATGAGCTTGCAGATGATGCGTGAAGGCTGGTTTGCCCCGACGCTCAATTTAACGCACCCGGATGAGCAATGCGGTGCTTTAGATTATATTATGGGGGAAGCCCGCCAGATCGATTGCGAGTATCTGCAGAGCAATAACTTCGCGTTTGGCGGCATCAACACCTCGATTATCATTAAACGCTGGGCGTAACTATGTACCAGTTTGTACTGGGAAAGATCTCCACCCTTAGCGCGGACCCGCTGGCGTCAACGCTCGCAGACAGGGCACCTCTGGGTGCCCGACATGCCTCCTGGCTGGCCGGGAGGACGCTGCTCGCCAGAACGTTATCCCCTCACCCGCTCCCCGACATCATTTACGGTGAGCAGGGGAAACCAGCCTTTGCGAAGGGGCATCCACTGTGGTTCAACCTGAGCCACAGCGGTGACGATATCGCCTTACTGATGAGCGATGAAGGCGAAGTCGGCTGTGATATCGAAGTGATTCGTCCAAGGAAGAACTGGCAGGCGCTGGCTAATGCGGTATTCAGCGTGACAGAGCATGATGAGCTGGAGCGTGAAGCGCCCGAGGAACGGCTTTCTGCGTTCTGGCGTATCTGGACACGGAAAGAAGCGATTGTGAAACAGCGTGGCGGCAGTGCCTGGCAGATTGTCAGCATCGACAGCACTGCGCAGACACACGCGGTCAGTCAGCTACAGGTCGGCTCGCTGAGCCTTGCCGTCTGCACATCGACCCCTTATACCCTGACCAACGAGTCGATTATTCACGTTGGGACGTTCGGGGCAGAAAAATCACTAACACACCCAGAATAATAAACCCGACCCCCGCCAGCCCGTGCCAGGAGAAATGCTCCTCCCAGCCCGGCAGCAGGATCGCGGCGCCCCACACCAGAATATAACTGAGGCTCAGCAAGGCATAGGCTTTGCTGAGCGCCATACGATGCAGCGCCAGATACCAGCAGCCCATAGAGGCCACATACCCCATCAACCCCAGCAGCAGCGCGCCCGTGCCGGATGAGAAGTGCCATAGCGCGGAAATCAGCGCCAGAACATCGCTGGCCGGTGGCAGTGCCAGCATGGCATCTCGCAGCAACAGCTGCGCGGCGCTGACTAACAGCACGCTGCATAAGGCCCAGAACGCTCCTTTCACAGGCTCCCTCCCAGGATAACAATCCCAACGATGATCAACCCCACCCCCAGCCAGTGATGCAACGCGACGTTTTCACGCCAGAATACCTTCGCCGCCAGCGTCACCCAGACAAAATTGAGGCTCAGCATAGGGTAGGCAATGCCGACAGGCAGGCGTTGCAGCACCACCAACCAGACCAGCATCCCGCTGCCCAGCGCCAGCAGGGCCAGGCCAAGCCACAGCGCAATATGCGCCCCACGCCGCCCGGCTTTCACCGGACGGGTGGCTTGTTTCTGACACAGTTGTCCCGCGCAGCTGAGCAGGCTTGCCAGTATCAGCCAGATCCAGGTCATCACTTCGGCAGATACTGCAGGTAGGCCAGACGGCCCTGGATATACAGGCTGTCCGGTTCTGGCAGATTAGCCCGCGAAAGGTCATCGCGTTTTGACAGCAGGATAACCAGCGATACGCGTCCCTGCTGACGGTGCTCTGCCAGCCACTGCGCGAAGTCATCTCTACCGACAAAACGATCTTTCACATCAGGATAATCCAGCCCGTAACGCAGCTCGCCGCTCTGACCAAACAGCGTGATGTCATTGCGCTTCAGCTCCCACGCCAGGCCAGCGGCCACGCCCACGTTATTGGCCAGAACAAATCGGCTGTCCTGAAGCGGCTCGCGCACGGTGTCGACCAGCGACTGCGGCTGTTTGGAATCCACCACCAGGTTAGGAATGGCAAAACCAATCAGCAGCGCCAGCCCCGCAGGGCACAGTGCCGCCAGCCACCAGCGCTGCTGACTCTGCCTGAACGTAAACCAGCCTACCGCGGCCCAGATAAGGAACGCGACCACCGCGCAGAAGACTTTATACAGTTCGACCGAGGTCCAGACCGGATGCTTAGACAGTCCCCACGGCGAGACCACAAGTGCCGCTATCACGCCGATAACGCCAAACGCCAGGTTAATCCCGCCGTTAATGCGCAACGCTCTGGCACCTTTCTCCGCCGCGAGGCAGGCATAGCGCGCCATCAGGATCGCCAGCGGGGCAAAGCACGGCAGGATATAAGTCGGCAGCTTGCCTTTGGCAATGCTGAAGAACAGCAGCGGCATCACCACCCATCCCAGCAGATAGAACCCGCCACCCGCGTTTTGTCGGTCATTCCAGCCGAGACGAAACGCGCCGGGCAGCAGCGCCAGCCACGGCAGGCTACCCGCAATCAGGAACGGTATGTAGTACCAGAACGGGGCTTTGTGCTGCGCGTCGCTCTGGGCGAAACGCTGAATATGCTCAACCCAGAAGAAGTAACGCCAGAAGTCAGGCTCACGCTGCGCAATGGCCAGCCCCCATGGCAGAACAATCAGCACGCAGCTCAGGATCGCGAGCCAGCCAAAAATCAGCACCTCTTTCCAGCGCTTCTGGGCGATCACCCACGGCAGCACGCCAATCACCGGTACCGCCAGCGCCAGGAAGCCTTTGGTCATCACCCCCATCCCGCAGGCCAGCCCGAGCAGCACATAGCCACCCGCTTTTCCGGCAACAGTTTGCGCCTGTGAGGCCAGCCAGAAGCTGCACATCGCCGCCACCAGCCACAGGGTGATGATAGGATCCAGCACCGCATACGTGCCGATGCCATACACCAGGAACAGGGTCAGGAAGATCAGGCCAGAGAAAATGGCTGTCCGCTTATCTCGCCAGAGACGCCAGGCCATCCAGATGACCAGCAGCGCGGCTAAGCCGGTGGAGAAGATGGACCCGGCGCGCACGGCGAGGTTGGTGTGCCCGAACAGCATCTGCCCGATACTGTTGATCCAGTAGCCAGCGATCGGCTTTTCAAAGTAACGCAGTCCCAGAAAATGCGGGACAATCCAGTCTCCGGAGGCCAGCATTTCGCGGCTGATTTCCGCATAGCGCGTTTCATCAGGCTGCCACAGCAGGCGGACATCGACAGGAATGAGGTAGTAAACGATAAACAGTGCGAGAAGCGCTAAGCCATAACGGGCTGTTTTCATGGGACCGGACTCACGGTTTGTTGATAACCAAGCCAGCCTTCCCGGCCAGCCAGTTCATTACGGACCACTTTTCCCACGGGCAGGGTACTGAGGTCATCTGGCAGCAGCTCGCTCAACGGGCAGAATTCGATGCCCTCCTGAGCGGCCATGGTCAGCAGTTCGTCGAAATCATGCTGATACGCAATCCCTTCCACTTCGGCATGGATGGTATAGACCGGCGTACCGGCGTCACGATGAATGCGGTCCAGAATGTAGCGATTGAACTCATCCGCCTTTACCTCGCGTCCGACCACTTCATCCCAGGTGGGAAGCGTGACCGGAATTTGCACCGTACCGTAGCGATTTTCGCCTAACAGCGGCAAAAAGGGTCCGGTTCCGCGGCAATCGCTGTTGTAGCGAAACGCGAAGGCTTCTTTGGCTTTCACGACGCGCTGATCCGCACGCCATCCCGCCACGGCAGAGCAGCGCACGGGCTGACCGGTAATGGCCTCCAGCTCCAGCATCCCCCGCTCGACCTCACGGGACAGGCGCGGGATGTCCCAGACGCCTGCCCAGGCTTGCCAGGCATGGTGATCCCAGGCATGCAGGCCAATCTCATGATGCTGAGCCGCCTCGCGGATAATCGCTTCATTACCCGCGCCGATGCGTCTGCCGGGCCAGGCGGTGCCGGCCAGCAAAATATCCCAGCCGTAGAGGGATGCTGCGCGCGAGCGCAGCATTTTGAACAGAAATGCCGGTTTAACCAGACGCCATAAATGGCGTCCCATGTTGTCAGGCCCCACGCTGAAGAAAATGCTGGAACGCACACCGTGCTTGCTCAGCAGTTCCAGCAGTTTGGGTACGCCGTCACGCGTTCCCCTGAAGGTGTCGACATCAATGCGTAAACCGACTTTTTTCATGAGTCCTGTTCCGACAGCTCCACGGTGCGCAGGAAGAAATCGAGCGTCTCATCAATGGTCAGCTCCATCTTCACCGTCGGCGTCCAGTTCAGGCAGCGCTTCGCATTGCGAATGCTTGGCTTACGGTGCTCAACGTCCTGATACCCTTTACCGTAGTAGCTGCTGCTTTCCACTTCGCGGAAACCGGCAAACGGCGGGAACTTATCGCGCAGCGGATGACGCTCGAAGCTGGCCAGCAGCATCTCGGCCAGCTCGCGAATGCTCGCTTCGTTGTCCGGGTTACCGATGTTAATGATCTCACCGTTGCAGCGGTTGTCTTTGTTCTCGATGATGCGGAACAGCGCTTCGATACCGTCGCTGATATCGGTAAAGCAGCGTTTCTGTTTCCCGCCTTCGATAAGCTTAATTGGCGAGCCTTCCACCAGGTTCAGGATCAGCTGGGTGATCGCACGGGAGCTGCCGATACGCGCCGCGTTCAGGTTATCCAGACGTGGCCCCATCCAGTTGAACGGACGGAACAGGGTAAAGCGCAGACCTTCTTTCTCACCGTAGGCCCAAATCACGCGGTCCAGCAGCTGTTTGGAGACGGAGTAGATCCAGCGCTGTTTGTTGATCGGCCCGACCACCAGGTTGGAGGTGTCTTCGTCGAAGTTCTTATCGGTACACATGCCGTACACTTCAGAGGTGGACGGGAAGATGATGCGCTTGTCGTATTTCACGCAGTCGCGGATGATCTTCAGGTTCTCTTCGAAGTCCAGCTCGAACACGCGAAGCGGGTTACGGGTGTACTCGATTGGCGTGGCAATGGCGACCAGCGGCAGCACCACGTCGCATTTTTTAATGTGATATTCGATCCACTCGGAATGGATGCTGATATCCCCTTCCACGAAGTGGAAACGCGGGTTGTCGAGGAAACGACTGATCGCATCAGAGCCGATATCCAGACCGTAGATTTCGTAGTTATCGTCTTTGAGCAGACGCTCGGTCAGGTGGTTACCGATAAAGCCGTTTACGCCGAGGATAAGCACGCGGGTACGGCGTTTGATGGCTACAACCGGTGCGCTGGTGATCAGCGCCCCGGTCACCAGGCCCAGAGACTGAGCCAGCTGTGTGCCCTGAACGTACAGGCCGTTGTCGGTTTGTCCGGTGACGATCTCCAGCGCCTGCTCGCCGCAGCTCACAATCAGCGGGGAGACAGAGACGACGGTGCCCGGTTTAGCGGCAGGAATATCGTCACGCACGCGGGATTTCCAGACGATAAATTTGCTAACGCCAGCAAAGCTGTACGCGCCCGGCCACGGGTCGGTCACGGCGCGCACCAGGTTGTGCAGCTGGCGGGCCGGTTTGTTCCAGTCCAGACGACCATCTTCCGGCGTACGGCGACCAAAGCTGCTTGCCTTGCTCTCATCCTGCGCGGTTTCGCTGAAGGTGCCGCTGAGGATGGCGGGAAGTGCATCACGCAGCAGCGTCTGTGCCGTCGCGTTCAGCTTGTGATGCAGCTGCAGCGCAGTTTCGTCCGCATCAATAGCGACCTTCTGCTGTGCCACGATAGCGCCCGCATCCGCACGGCGCACCATGCGGTGCAGCGTCACGCCCGTTTCCGTTTCACCGTTCACCAGCACCCAGTTCAGCGGAGCGCGGCCACGGTAGGCCGGCAGCAGAGAGCCGTGAAGATTAAAGGCGCCTTTTGCGGCCAGGCCTAAGATCTCGTCGGAGAGCAGGTTGCGATAGTAGAACGAGAAGATCACGTCAGGCGCGAGCGCGCGGATGCGATCCACCCACAGCGGGTGATTTACGTCGTCCGGCGCATAAACCGGGATCCCACGCTCGGCGGCGATGCGCGCCACGGAGCCGAAAAAGTTATTCTCTCCGGCGGTGTCCGGATGAGTAAAGATTGCCGCAATGTCATAGCCCGCTTCCAGCAGGGCCAGCGTGCCCGTGCACCCCATATCGTGATAGGCAAATACAACAGCTTTCATGGGTGAATTTCCTCTTGAGATGCTTTGTGTTCCTGACGGACAACACGTTGAATAAAGTAGCGCGGACGCGCGCGAACATCGTTATAGATACGGCCAATGTATTCACCGAGAAGGCCCATTCCGACAAACTGGGCGCCGATGAACATAAACAGCACGGCAAAGAGCATGAAGACCCCTTCCGCCGCCCACTGCGGGCCAAAGACCAGTCGCAGCACCACCAGCAGAACGGACAGCGCAAAACCGGCCACGGCGATGATGCTGCCGAAAACGCTCAGCAGACGCAGCGGCGTGGTGGTCAGGCAGGTGATGAGGTCATACATCAGGTTGATGAGACGCATAAAGCTGTACTTCGATTCCCCGTGCTCGCGCTCGGCGTGCAGAACCGGGATTTCCGTTGCCTTGCGGGCAAAGGTGTTCGCCAGAATAGGAATGAAGGTGCTGCGCTCATGGCAATGCAGCATGGCGTCGACAATATGGCGGCGGTAGGCGCGCAGCATGCAGCCGTAGTCACCCATCGCTTTACCGGTGGTGCGCTGGATCAGGCGGTTAATGGTGCGTGACGCCAGCTTACGGAACAGGCTGTCCTGGCGGTTCTGACGTACCGTGCCGACCACGTCATAGCCTTCATCGGCTTTGGCAACCAGGCGCGGGATCTCTTCCGGTGGGTTTTGCAGGTCAGCATCCAGGGTGATGATCAGATCGCCCGTGACGTGGCTAAACCCCGCCATAATCGCCGAATGCTGGCCGTAGTTGCGGTTGAGCAGCACGGCCACAATGTGGCTGCCTTCAGCCTGCGCGGCTTCGGTCAGCATCAGTGCGGAATTATCGCTACTGCCGTCATCCACCAGCAGAATTTCGTAAGCCTTGCCCATCGTGTCACAGGCGGCCGTTGTACGGCGGATCAGTTCGGGCAGGCTCTCCTGCTCGTTATAAACCGGGATGACCACGGAAACTTTTTGTACAGGCGGTGCACTGAACATATCAATGTCCTGCAAGCTGATGGAGTGCGGTAATGACACGGGTTGTGTCGTCATGAGTCATATCCGGGAAAAGAGGGAGGGAACAAATACGCGCGCTATTCCATTCAGAATTCGGGAGCGATACTTCAGGAAAACGCTCGCGGTAGTATTTTTGGGTGTGCGCCGCGCGGAAATGGAGGCCGGTACCGATGCCTTTCTCTTTCAGCGCCGCCATCAGGTTGTCGCGTGAGATCCCACAGCGCGCTTCATCAACGCGAATAATAAACAGGTGCCAGGCGTGCACGTGCGGCCATGACGGAATGGTGAGCGGCTGGAACGGCGTATCGGCCAGCTCCCGCAGGTAGCGTTCAGCGATTTCCTGGCGGCGCCTGTTGGCCTCTTTCAGTTTACCTAACTGCACCAGCGCCAGCGCGGCATTAATGTCCGCCAAGTTGTATTTATAGCCCGGTGCGATCACTTCCGCCTGCGGCGCACGACCGTGCGTCTGGCGGTCATAGGCGTCTACGCCAAGGCCGTGGAATTTCAGACTGCGGATCCGCTGTGCCAGCTGGGCATTATCCGTGACGACTAAGCCGCCTTCCGCGCAGGTCATATTTTTAATGGCGTGGAAGGAAAAAATCGCCGTCCCTTTCCAGCCCACGTGACGGTTCTTGTAGTACGTTCCGGCGGCATGGGCCGCATCTTCAATAACCGGAATACCGTGACGTTCACCGATGGCATGGATAGCGTCGATGTCACACGGCGCGCCGGCATAATGAACGGGAATAATGGCTTTGGTACGCGGGGTAATGGCGGCTTCAACGGCTTCTGGCGTCACCATTAATGTATCTTTGTCCACATCAATCATGACCGGTGTGGCACCCAGCAACACGATCATATTCAGCGTGGAGACCCAGGTCTGGGAAGGGGTAATGACTTCATCGCCCGGGCCAATATCCAGCGCCATCAGCGTGACGTGCATACCCGCGGTGGCTGAACAGACGGCAATCGCATGCTGATTCCCGGTAAGTTGACAGAATGCCTCTTCAAGTTCCTGATTCTTAGGCCCCGTGGTGATCCAGCCCGACATCAAAACGTCCTGAAGCGCCGCAATTTCCTCAGCGCCCATCGACGGTCGCGAAAAAGGCAGAAAATCACTCATTATTAATTTCCTTGCTGTATTAAAGGCGTCATCTTTTACTGCGCTGTCGTAATGGGCAGCTCAATGGGATCATGCAAGATGGTTATTAAATAAAGACCAAATAAAATTAAGTCGCTATAACAGTTATGTCAACAAACCATCAACTGAAGCAAAAGTAGCGTCGTTTTCTTAGGAAAAAATTAAGACAGGCGAAGAGCGGAAGGGAAACAGCACATAAAATAGGATAGAAAATCGTTTTACAACAGCAGGATAGTGATTCTAACTATTTTTTTGTTTTTTTGCGGGTGGACTCACAGCGATTACTCTACTATTTCATTTCGTTTACATTAAAATTATAAGAAAAGTAAATGAATACTCAACCAAAATAAAAATCCCGGAGGTTTGGGTGGGAATTCCGACATCCTCCGGGAACTTTCTATTAATATCAATTGTCGCGCATTCAACTGTCGCGCTTAGTTAAGATTAGCAGGGAAATCATTCGGCAATTCGCTGGCGGCGCAGGCGATAACGCTTTCATTATTTGCGCCGCAGTCGCGCACAAAGGTGATCGTGGCAAATTCATCAATCACTTCCGTTGGATACGCCGGACCCGCATCGCGATAGCTATTCATCAGCGGGATATGGTCGTTCTGGAAGCAGACGGTTTTTTCCGGGTTGTTCATGACCCAGCGCGGGAAGAAGATGGTGCCGTGGAACAGTTTGTCGCCCAGGTTCACAATCAGGCTGACGTCGGTGCCGGTTGGCTCGGTCCAGGAGATTTTATAGATGCTTTCCCCTACCCGCACGATGTAAGCCTGCTGATCTTTCACCCAACGGTTTGCCACAAGGCCGCTGTGAATACGGTAATCCAGGGTCGTCTCATTTTTGACGTAAATCTCGTAGTTCCAGCCGTTGTCGTAGGTATAAACAAGGTGTTTGCCAACGAAGCCGCTTAAGTCGTGTTTGTCGAAGGTGTTCATAAGATGTCTCCTTTGTTTTGATGAGACGATCGTACCCCTTCAAAAAATGGATGAATAACGCTATGTTTTAATCAAATTCATCCAAATTTTAGATAAATCATGCATAAGACGACGCTGGAACAATGGTCCTTACTGGAACGAGTAGTGGAAGCGGGCAGCTTTGCCAAAGCCGCAGAAGAAACCCACCGCAGCCAGTCTTCGGTGAGCTATAACCTGTCACTGCTGCAGGAGCGGCTCGGCGTGGCGCTGCTGGTCCCGGAGGGGCGACGGGCGGTGTTAACCCCGGCCGGTGAGCTTCTGCTCAACCAGGTTAAACCGCTGCTGAAAGCCTTTTCGTATGTTGAGACGCGCGCAGCGACCCTTCGCAACGGGATGCGCACGCGGTTGGATCTGGTGGTGGACTCCATTTTCCCGCGCCGCCGCCTGTTCGCCATTCTGCGCCAGTTCCAGCAGCAGTATCCGCAGACCCAGGTACGACTCACCGAAGTGCTGGAAAACACCCGCGCCGACGCCATTAACGACGAAGCCGATGTGATGATCTTAACCCGCCGCCAGGACATTACCGGGCTCGGCGAATGGCTGATGAATATCGACTTTGTTGCCGTGGCCCATCACCAGCATCCCCTCTTTCACCTCGACGCGCCGCTAAATGATGAGATGCTGCGCCCGTGGCCGCTTATCCAGATTGCGGACAGCCAGCCCGCCGCACGTGCTGCCGGTGAGTCGTGGACCTTCTCCACCATCGATGCCGCCATAGAGGCCGTCGTCTCTCAGGTCGGCTACGGCTGGCTGCCAGAGGAACGCATCCAGACCCAGTTGGATCAAGGCGTCCTGAAACGCCTGCCGCTGAGCCACGGTGCGCACAGAGCAACGCCGCTTCACCTGATTGTAAAGCGCTCCCTCGCCCCGCTTGACGAGCAGGTGGAGACGCTGCTGCGCCTTTTTAGCCAGGAGCCGTCATCCTCACCTGCTACGCTTTAAGGTCCGAACGTTAAAACGATAGGGAGCTGATGATGAAAATCGACTTTACGGGGAAAGTGGCGCTGGTGACCGCCTCAACCGGCGGGATCGGGTTCGCCATTGCCAGAGGTCTGGCAGAAAGCGGGGCGGAAGTGATCGTCAATGGCCGCAGCACGGAATCGGTGAACAAAGGCATTCAGCAGCTGCAGCAGGTGGTGCCGGGCGTACAGGTGCGCGCCGCGATTGCCGATCTCAGCACGGCGGAAGGGGTCGAGTCGCTGCTGAAGGTGGCAAATAACGTCGATATCCTGGTCAACAACGCCGGGATTTACGGCCCTGAGGATTTCTATGCCACCGACGATGAAACCTGGGAGCGTTACTGGCAGACCAACGTGATGTCCGGCGTGCGTCTGTCCCGCGCCCTGCTGCCGGGCATGGTGCAGAAAGGCTGGGGACGCGTGGTGTTTATCTCCTCCGAGTCGGCCTGCAATATCCCGGCGGATATGATCCACTACGGCGTGACCAAAACGGCGCAGCTCTCGCTGGCACGCGGGCTGGCGAAGTTCGTGGCAGGGAGCGGCGTGACGGTCAACAGCGTACTGCCAGGCCCGACGATGTCTGACGGTTTCGCAGAGATGATGAAAGATGAAATCGAAAAAACCGGCAAATCGCTGGAGCAGCTGGCGAAAGAGTTTGTGATGGCCAACCGCCCCAGCTCGGTGATCCAGCGCGCGGCCACGGTTGAAGAGGTGGCCAATATGGTGATTTATGTCTGTTCGCCACAGGCCTCCGCCACCTCCGGCGCGGCGTTACGCGTCGATGGCGGCGTCGTGGATGACATTATTTAATGTTGTCAGGCATCACTTGCCGCAACACGTCGGGCGGAATGGAGCAATCTGCGCGCCGCAATGCGTGATTCCGCCCCGCGGTTACCGGGTGATTTCCCCTTTCTGGTATGGATCGAGAATACGCTAGCGCAGCGGATCCGTTGCCTGATGCTTCAGGGCAGATTTCGCTGGCGATACTGCCAGTTCATGGTTCATCGATAACATCGACGCGGGAAGTTGAAAACTGAATGCAGAAAACGATGCAAAACTTAAAGTAAGGATTGAAATAAACGATCTAAGAGTCATATCAAGAAAGACGTAGTGAGTGAGTTTTTCCTTACCTGTGGGACCCAATGGTTCCCCGAAATATCGTGCGATGTGGCGATAATATAGGCAGCTCTTTTTTTCACCAATCCTTATCGAGACCAAAAATGGACTCACTTTGAGATCGCAAGATGGAGAAAAAATTGGTGGTGGTATAAGGACTGTCCAGCTAAAGCAGGTAAACTGATCCGCAGAATGTGTATTTCAGCTAAGACGTATTTATGACCAATATGATTGCCGACGAGACGGTGGCGAAATCCAGCGTGCTCTCTGTCTTTGACTTTGATGGGACATTAACGCACCACGACAGCTTTATTCCTTTCCTGCGCTTTGCCTTCGGGAAACGTTACTTCGCGGGTCGTCTGGTGCGTATGGCGCTGCCCACGCTCCACTGCGTGCGTCGTAAGCTGACGCGCGATGAGCTAAAGGAAGTGCTGATCAAAACGTTCCTGACGGGCGTGGATGAACACTGGTTGCGCCAGCAGGCGGAAGCCTTTTGCGAAAAATACTGGAACAAGCTGATGCGTCCCGAAGGGGTTCTGGCGGTGGCGGCTGAGGTGAATTCCGGTGCGGAGGTGACCATCTGTTCCGCCTCTCCGGCGCTGGTGCTTCAGCCGTGGGCTGACAAACTGGGCATTAAGCTGATTGGCACGCGGCTGGAAGTGAAAGATGGCAAGCTGACAGGGCGCATCACGGGCCACAACTGCCGCTGCGCCCAGAAGGTGGCAAGGCTGGAAAAAGTGTATGGCGATCTGAACGCCTATCACCTGCGCGCCTGGGGAGACACCCGCGGCGACCACGAGCTGCTGGCGGCGGCGCAGGATCCGCACTGGCGGCACTTCCACCCGCCGCGCAAGCGCCGGAATTCACCGATTAAGGGTTAGGTGCGGTCTGGTGCCCTCACCCCGGCCCTCTCCCACAGGGAGAGGGAGAAAAGCGGTACATCAGGCCTCACGTTTTCCCGGGAACATCACGCTCGCAATAATCCCCAGCGCCAGCACGCCTAGTACCACAAACAGGCTGGCCGTCGCGCCAATGCTGTAACCATGATGCCAGAAGTGGTCGGTGGCATTTAACCCCAGCTTGAACGCCACGAAGAATAGCAGCAGCACCACGGCTTTCTCGAGGTGTACCAGGTACTGCTTCAGCGCTTCCAGCACGAAGTAGAGCGTACGCAGGCCGAGAATAGCGAACATCATGGCGCTGTAGATAATCAGCGGTTCGCGGCTCACGGCAATAATGGCCGGCACGGAGTCAAACGCGAACATCACGTCAGAGAGCTCAACGACGGCCACGCAAAGCAACAGCGGTGTCGCATAGCGCTTCGCCTTCTTCACGCGGCCGACCATCACGTCCTGGTTTTCCGGCTTCTCCAGCTCCGCATCCACCTCTTTCTGCGTCAGAATAAAGGCATTGCTGCTGATTTTCGGCCAGACCGGATAGAAGCGCTTCACCAGGCGATAGGCGAGATGACCCGAGTAATCTTCCACTTCGTCGCTCTCTTCATTACGTCTGAGCATCATCACCGCCGTCCAGCCAACGACCAGCGCGAAAATCACCTCAACGTACGGCCCCAGGCTTAACAGGCTGGTGCCGATAGCCACGAAAATACCGCGGAAGACAATCGCCCCCAGCACGCCCCAGTAGAGCACGCGGTGACGGTACTTATCCGGCACGCCGAACCAGGCGAAGATCGCCATCATCACAAACAGGTTATCGACGGAGAGCACCTCTTCCAGCGCATAGCCGGTGAGGAACAGGCTCGCCATCTCGGCGCCGTGGTGAACGTACAGGAATCCGGCGAAGGCCATCGCCATCATGACCCAGAAGATGGACCACATCGCCGCGCTTTTCAGCGAAACAGGTTTATCGTGACGGTGCATAAAGAGGTCGATAAACATCGCCCCAACGGCCATCACCACAAAGACAACAACGGTTTCCGTCGGGAAACCGAGATGAGCAGCAGACATACAAAACCCTTTTGGCAGACAAAACACAGAACCATGCAAACTGGCGTAAACCAGGAACAGAAAAGGGCGGGCCGTTAATCAGCCTCTTCGCCCTCAAAATCGCAGCCATCTGGCCGCGCAAGGAGGGGTACTTTACCTTACCAGACGGGGATCGTGCATCTGCCGTTTAAGCGCTCATGCCGCGCAAACGCTGCAGCACCGCCACCAGAACCGCTACAGACCAGCCTACCATCAACGCGCCCACCAGCCCTTCCACCCCGCCGATGAGCCGCCAGTGCTGGGGTAACGTGACGTCGCCGTACCCTACCGTCGCATAGCTCACCAGCGAAAAGTAGAAGCTGGTATTCCAGTCATTAAACGCGTCGATGACAAAATAAAACGCCGCAAATAGCCCGGCTTCCAGGAGATGGGCGAAAATCATAGAGATCACGATACCGACATTGCGTAAAACAATACGTACCGCAGAATCGACTTCTAATGTGATGAATTTTAAAACGCCAAACATCCACAGCGAATGAATCACCACGGTTAGGGTAAGCAAAATAATAATGCTGAGTAGCTGCATGATGCGTGCTCTGACCAAAAGGAGTACGGCCCCGCGAACGCAGCGGGGCACCTGGTCGAAGCTTAGTCGAAGGGGGAGGAAAAGTTGGTGCAATAATTTCGTTGCGTGATTATTTCTCTGCCAGCGCCTGAGCACACGCCCAGGCACTTGCCCATGCCCACTGGAAGTTGTACCCGCCTAGCCAGCCGGTCACATCCATCACTTCGCCAATAAAATAGAGCCCCGGCACGTTGCGCGCTTCCATGGTGCGGGAAGAGAGTTCATTCGTATCAACCCCACCCAGCGTCACTTCCGCGGTGCGGTAGCCCTCCGTGCCGTTTGGCTGCACGCGCCAGTTTGTCAGGGTCTCCACCAGCGTCTCCTGCTCGCGACTGTTAAGCTGCTTGAGCGACACGTCGGGGATCTGCCCCAGCACCTGCAAACATTCCACCAGACGCTTCGGCAGCTGCATTGCCAGCGTGTTTTTCAGGCTCTGATTCGGGTGCGCGGTACGCTGCTCGTTAAGGAACGCGTCGAGATCGCAGTCCGGGAGCAGGTTAACCGTGACGAATTCCCCCGGCTGCCAGTAGCTGGAGATTTGCAGTACCGCAGGGCCGGAGAGGCCACGATGGGTAAAGAGCAGGTTTTCACGGAACACCGTCCCGTCTTCGGCGGTAATGACGGAGGGAACAGACACGCCAGACAGCGTCTGAAGCTGTTCGAGAAGCGGTTTATGCAGCGTGAACGGCACCAGCCCGGCGCGCGTAGGCAAGACTTTCAGGCCAAACTGTTCGGCAATCTTATAGCCAAACGGGGAAGCGCCCAGACCCGGCATAGAGAGGCCGCCACTGGCGATCACCAGATTATCGGCGCTGACGGTTTCGCCGTTGAGCTGTAGCGTATAGCCCTGGTCGTCGCGGGCGACTTCCAGCACTTCCGTGCGCAGGCGCATGACGACGCCGCCCTTCTCGCACTCGGCCACCAGCATATCGACAATCTGCTGCGCGGAGTCGTCGCAGAACAGCTGGCCCAGCGTCTTCTCATGCCATGCGATACCGTGCTTACCGACCAGGTCGATAAAATCCCACTGGGTATAACGCGCCAGCGCAGATTTACAAAAATGACGGTTTTGGCTCAAATAGGCCGCGGGTTCAACATACAGGTTAGTAAAGTTGCAGCGCCCGCCGCCGGACATCAGGATCTTACGGCCTGGCTTTTTACCGTTATCCAGCAGCAGCACGCGACGACCCGCCTGTCCGGCCATCGCCGCACAAAACATACCCGCCGCACCGGCGCCAATTACCACGGCATCAAACCTTTCCACGTCAAAACCCTCTTTGTTAACTGCCGCGGATTGTAAAGTTTCCTCTGTGGTCACACCAGCGTAAAAAGATATTACAAAGCCATTCCCTTGAAATTTAAAGAATATCCTTTCAGGCACTTTTCTCAAATCAGGTGGTATGTCAAAAAAAGTCTATATTTCACTTTGCCCGTTGCGCATTTGTCCTGGATAATGCGCCGCGTTCATGTCCTCAAAATGGCGTAACGTCCTATGCTACATTTGTTTGCCGGCCTGGATTTACATACCGGGCTTTTACTATTGCTTGCTCTGGTTTTTGTACTGTTTTACGAAGCGATCAACGGCTTCCACGACACTGCAAACGCAGTAGCGACGGTTATCTACACTCGCGCAATGCGATCGCAGCTTGCGGTTGTTATGGCGGCGGTATTTAACTTTTTTGGTGTCCTCCTGGGCGGACTGAGCGTTGCGTATGCCATTGTGCATATGCTACCAACGGATCTGCTGCTTAACGTAAGTTCTGGCCATGGCCTCGCTATGGTGTTCTCAATGCTGCTTGCTGCAATTATCTGGAACCTCGGTACCTGGTATTTCGGCCTGCCTGCATCCAGTTCTCACACCCTCATCGGCGCGATTATCGGTATCGGGTTAACCAACGCCCTCATGACCGGTACATCGGTTGTTGATGCGTTAAATATCCCGAAAGTACTGGGGATTTTCGCTTCTCTCATCGTCTCCCCAATCGTGGGTCTGGTGGTGGCAGGCGGGCTGATCTTCATCCTGCGTCGTTACTGGAGCAATACTAAAAAACGCTCCCGTATTCACCTGACGCCAGCAGAGCGTGAAAAGAAAGACGGCAAGAAAAAGCCGCCATTCTGGACGCGTATCGCCCTGATCATTTCCGCTATCGGCGTGGCTTTCTCACACGGCGCGAACGATGGTCAGAAAGGCATTGGTCTGGTGATGCTGGTACTGATTGGCGTCGCACCGGCAGGCTTCGTGGTTAATATGAACGCCTCCGGCTACGAAATCACCCGTACTCGCGATGCGGTCAACAACGTCGAAATCTACTTCCAGCAGCATCCTGACCTGTTGAAGAAGGCGACCGGCGTTGACCAGTTAATCCCGTCACCGGAAGCCGGTGCCGCGACTGCGCCAGGCGAATTCCACTGCCATCCGGCAAACGCGATTAACGCGCTGGAACGTGCCAAAGGCATGCTGGGCAATATCGAAAGTTATGACAAACTGACCGTTGAGCAGCGTGGTCAGCTGCGTCGCATTATGCTGTGCATCTCTGATGTGACGGATAAAGTGGCGAAGCTGCCTGACGTGAGTGCTGACGACCAGCGTCTCCTGAAGAAACTGAAAGGCGATATGCTCAACACCATTGAGTACGCGCCAATCTGGATCATCATGGCGGTCGCACTGGCGCTCGGTATCGGTACGATGATTGGCTGGCGCCGTGTGGCGACCACCATCGGCGAGAAGATCGGTAAGAAAGGCATGACCTATGCGCAGGGTATGTCCGCGCAGATGACGGCGGCGGTGTCTATCGGTCTGGCGAGCTACACCGGTATGCCGGTATCCACCACCCACGTACTCTCTTCGTCCGTGGCAGGTACCATGATTGTTGACGGTGGTGGTCTGCAGCGCAAAACCGTAACCAACATTCTGATGGCCTGGGTATTCACCCTTCCGGCATCCATCCTGCTGTCTGGCGGGCTGTACTGGATTTCGCTGAAGCTGATTTAATCGGTTGAAGGCGACAAAAAAGCGGGTCAGGAAACTGACCCGCTTTTTTTATGGCTGTTGTGTTACTTAATCCATTGCTGTGATTAGGAAAATCTGAACACTATCTGTTCAGATTTTTACTGCACAAATAACTATTATCCCCGCGAATATTCTCAGTTCCCCCCATGACGGAAAAGACTATGCCATTCAAAACGGCTACTAAATGGATTCATCGCCTTGTTACGGTTTCGCTTCTGGCTCTGGTCATTGGATTTGTGTGGCTAAACCACCAGCCTAATCAGCGAAATAACGATGCACTTCAACGCGTTTATAAATTATCTGACAGCGTCTGGCTCTATATGACCGTGAACAATCAAGGTGGCGCCACCGTACCGACAATCTACCGTTACTATCTCTCGGAAAAGATAACAGGGAAAGACATCGACATTATCCATCAGTTGGCAATGAAGCATCCTGTCATTGAAGGTACGGGTACAATCACTGCGGCCAGCATTGATACAAACGGAGACGTTAATATCGCCTATAGCGGGAAGGTTATTTCGATTGAGAGCGATATCTCCGATCTCCGGTTCACGGTTAAGCCCTGAGCCAGAGGAAAGAAGGCGGGGTTGACCCCGCCTGCTGTGATGCTCAGTGCCAAATCATCAATGCAATCATGCTGACCACGACCAGCCCACACAGGGCGCTGGTTAAAATGAACTGACGACGCAGGCGCTCGCAGCGACGGATAAATTCTTCATCGTGATGATCGCGGTAGCGCTGATAGTAGATATATCCCACCAGACGCATCTGTTTGCTGGGCTGCCCATGCGAGGTGAAGAACCCTCCACCGTCCACATACTGATAAAGCAACGGATCGCAACCACGAAGTACCACTAACAGCGCACGTAACGATGAGAAGTAGCGCGCCATATTCACTATGCAAACTACGCATAACGCCCAAAACAATGCGACGGTGCTAATCATACATCCTCCCCGGCGTCCGCCCACGAAGCAAGGCTTCTGAGCTACCGCACCCCAATGCCCTGACAGACAGTTCAGTGAAAGAATGACCAAAAGTCGATCCGGTTCGCGTTTTAATATCCGAACGGCTCATTTAATAGTGTAGGAGATCCGTTAATTTTTTTGCCACAAGGTTAATCGTTATCAACACCAAAGCTTGAAAAATATGTTTAACTGGGCCGTAATGAAAGCATCAGACGACGGCTTTCCCATTTAGTCATCGATAACTTAAGGAAGGAGTAACACTATGGCTTACAAACACATTCTCATCGCGGTAGACCTCTCCCCGGAGAGCAAAGTGCTGGTTGATAAAGCGGTATCCATGGCACGTCCCTACAACGCGAAAGTTTCGCTGATTCACGTTGATGTGAATTACTCCGACCTCTACACCGGTCTGATCGACGTCAATCTGGGCGATATGCAGAAGCGTATCTCCGAAGAGACGCACCACGCCCTGAGCGAACTATCCACTAACGCAGGCTACCCGATTACCGAAACCCTGAGCGGCAGCGGCGACCTGGGCCAGGTACTGGTTGATGCGATCAAGAAATATGACATGGACCTGGTGGTGTGCGGTCACCATCAGGACTTCTGGAGCAAGCTGATGTCTTCCGCGCGCCAGCTGATTAACACCGTTCACGTGGATATGCTGATTGTTCCACTGCGTGACGAAGAAGACGAGTAAGTGCGTTAAATTCCCCTCACCCTAACCCTCTCCCACAGGGAGAGGGGATAGATCGAGGACGTAGGCCGGGTAAGGCGAAGCCGCCACCCGGCTTTTTTATTCCGGCGTACCTGAGTAGATATCAAACCGGTGCCCTTTGGTGGTCACCGCATTGGTCGTGGCAACGTCCGCCAGCGGCGGCGCATAGTCCGGGCGTTTTACCACCACCCGCTTCGTCGCCAGCTGACGAGCCGGCTCCAGCAGACCATCCGCATCCAAATCAGGCCCCACCAGAGACTGAAACACCCGCATCTCTTTCTTCACCAGCGCGCTTTTCTGCTTGTGCGGGAACATCGGGTCGAGATAGACCACCTGCGGGCGCGGGGTGATATCGGTCAGTGCCGTCAGGCTCGAGGCATGAATCAGCTGCAAACGCTCCTGCAACCACGGGCCGATTTCCGGGTCCGCGTAGCCACGGCTCAGACCGTCGTCGAGCAGGGCCGCCACCACCGGGTTACGTTCCAGCATCCGCACCCGACAGCCGACAGACGCCAGCACAAAGGCATCACGCCCCAGCCCCGCCGTGGCATCGACCACGTCCGGGAGGTAGCTCCCTTTGATGCCGACCGCTTTAGCCACCGCTTCGCCGCGACCGCCGCCGAACTTGCGCCGGTGCGCCATCGCCCCGCCGACAAAATCGACAAAAATCCCGCCGAGCTTCGGTTCGTCACGCTTGCGTAATTCAAGATGTGCTGTGGTCATCACCAGCGCCATCGGGTTTTCATCATCGTGCTCCAGCCCCCAGCGGGCGGCCAGAACAGATAAGGCGCCGTCTCCGGCGCCTGTTTCATCCACTAAGCAGATCTTCACGTAACAATCAGCCTTTGATCCCGTAATGCTCAAGCATCGCATCCAGCTGCGGCTCGCGGCCGCGGAAGCGTTTGAACAGCACCATTGGCTCTTCGGAACCGCCGCGGGTCAGGATGTTGTCGAGGAACGACTGGCCGGTTTCGCGGTTGAAGATCCCCTCTTCTTCGAAACGAGAGAAGGCATCCGCCGCCAGCACGTCGGCCCACAGGTAGCTGTAGTAACCCGCCGCGTAGCCGCCTGCAAAGATATGGCTGAACGCATGCGGGAAGCGGCCCCAGGTTGGCCCTGGGATCACGGCGACCTGCTTTTTAATCTCGGCCAGGGTTTCCAGGATTTTCGCGCCCTGCTCCGGACTGAACTCGGCGTGCAGGCGGAAGTCGAACAGGCCGAACTCCAGCTGACGCAGGATGAACATCGCCGCCTGGTAGTTCTTCGCCGCCAGCATTTTATCCAGCAGCTCCTTCGGCAGCGGTTCGCCGGTCTCATAGTGGCCGGAGATAAACGCCAGCGCGTCCGGCTCCCAGCACCAGTTTTCCATAAACTGGCTTGGCAGCTCGACTGCATCCCACGGCACCCCGCTGATCCCGGCCACGCCTGCGGTTTCGATGCGGGTCAGCATATGGTGCAGACCGTGACCGAACTCGTGGAACAGGGTGATCACTTCGTCGTGGGTGAACAGCGCTGGCTTGCCGTTTACCGGGCGGTTGAAGTTACAGGTCAGGTAGGCGACCGGCTTCTGCAGAGTACCGTCGGCTTTACGCATCTGGCCCACGCAGTCGTCCATCCACGCCCCGCCGCGCTTGTTCTCACGCGCGTAGAGATCGAGGTAGAAGCTGCCGCGCAGTTCGTTTTTCTCGTCATACAGCTCGAAGAAGCGCACGTCCGGATGCCAGACGTCGATATCGGTACGCTCTTTGGCGGTGATGCCATAGATGCGCTTCACCACTTCGAACAGGCCGTTAACGGCTTTGTTTTCCGGGAAGTACGGGCGCAGCTGCTCGTCGCTGATGCTGTAGAGATGCTGCTTCTGTTTTTCGCTGTAGTAAGGGATGTCCCACGGCTGCAGCTCGTCCACGCCGAACTCCGCTTTCGCGAAGGCGCGCAGCTGGGCCAGCTCTTTTTCACCCTGCGGACGGGCGCGTTTCGCCAGATCGGTCAGGAAGTCGAGCACCTGCTGCGGATTTTCCGCCATTTTGGTGGCGAGAGATTTGTCGGCGTAGTTCTCAAAGCCCAGCAGCTGGGCCAGCTCGTGACGCAGGGCGAGGATTTCCGCCATCACCGGGCTGTTGTCCCACTTACCGGCGTTCGGCCCCTGATCGGAGGCGCGGGTGCTGTAGGCGCGGTACATCTCTTCGCGAAGCGCCTGGTTGTCGCAGTAGGTCATCACCGGCAGATAGCTCGGGATATCCAGCGTTAACAGGAAGCCGTCCTGCTCTTTCACCTCGGCCTGGGCTTTTGCCGCCGCCAGGGCGCTTTCCGGCATGCCTGTCAGCTCCGTTTCGTCGGTAATCAGCTTCGTCCAGCCCATGGTGGCGTCGAGCACGTTGTTGCTGTACTGGTTGCCCAGCTCAGACAGGCGCGCGGCAATTTCACCGTAGCGGGTCTGCTTCTCTTTTGGCAGGCCAATCCCGGACAGCTCAAAATCACGCAGGGCGTTATCGACCACTTTTTTCTGCGCCGTGTTCAGTTCGGCATAATGGTCGCCGTCGCGCAGGTCGCGGTAGGCTTTGTAGAGCCCTTCGTGCTGGCCGACCCAGGTGCTGTACTCAGAGAGCAGCGGCAGGGTCTGTTCGTAGGCTTCGCGCAGTTTCGGGCTGTTTTTTACCGAGTTCAGGTGGCTCACCGGGGAGAAAATACGCCCCAGCACGTCGTCCACTTCGGCCAGCGGCTGACACAGATTTTCCCAGGTGTACGGCGCGCCCTGCGCTACCACACTTTCTACCGCCGCGCGGCAGTTGTCCAGCGATTGCGTAACGGCTGGAACCACATGCTCAGGGAGGATTTTAGAAAACGGCGGCAACGAAAAAGGCGTCAGTAATGGATTGGTCATAAACGCTGTCCTGTTGAAATAGGTGAATGAAGCGCGCATCCGGCGCTGTGCATATGCGATCTAGAATGGGGTTAAGTGTAGAGGATTTCAATGCCAGACGTGGCGGAAAAGAGGCCGGTGGCGCTGCGCTTACCGGGCCTACGGGTAATCTGCGCCGTTCTGCTGTAAACTGTGGCAAATCGTCAATTCAGCGGAATATCATTACCCATGCTCAGTTATCGCCACAGCTTCCACGCTGGCAACCACGCCGACGTCCTTAAACACACCGTTCAGAGCCTGATCATCGAAGCGCTCAAAGAGAAAGAGAAGCCGTTTCTCTATCTGGACACCCACGCGGGCGCGGGCCGTTACCAGCTGAGCGGCGAGCATGCCGAGCGTACCGGTGAATATCTGGAAGGGATTGCCCGCATCTGGCAGCAGGACGACCTGCCTGCCGAGCTGGAGCCGTACATCGGCGTGGTGAATCACTTCAACCGCAACGGCCAGCTGCGCTACTACCCGGGCTCGCCGCTGATTGCACGCCAACTGCTGCGCGAGCAGGACAGCATCCAGCTGACCGAGCTGCACCCGAGCGACTTCCCGCTGCTGCGTTCTGAATTCCAGAAAGACAGCCGCGCCCGCGTGGAAAAATCCGACGGCTACCAGCAGCTGAAAGCCAAGCTGCCGCCGGTTTCCCGTCGCGGCCTGGTGCTTATCGACCCGCCGTACGAAATCAAAACCGACTATCAGGCGGTGGTGACAGGCATCCATGAAGGCTACAAACGCTTCGCTACCGGGACATACGCCCTGTGGTACCCGGTGGTGCTGCGCGCGCAAATCAAACGCATGATCAAAGACCTGGAAGCGACCGGCATCCGCAAAATCCTGCAGATTGAGCTGGCGGTACGTCCGGACAGCGATCAGCGCGGCATGACCGCCTCCGGCATGATTGTAATCAACCCGCCGTGGAAGCTCGAAGCGCAGATGAACAACGTGCTGCCGTGGCTGCACAAAACGCTGGTGCCAGCGGGTACAGGCCACGCCACCGTCAGTTGGATCGTGCCGGAGTAATCGCAGCCATCGGTGGAAACTATTGATTTCAGGTATACAATCGCGGCAATTCACGATTAAGGACAAAAGCTATGACTAAGCATTATGACTACATCGCAATCGGCGGCGGCAGCGGCGGCATCGCCTCCATCAACCGCGCGGCCATGTACGGCCAGAAGTGCGCGCTGATTGAAGCCAAAGCGCTGGGCGGCACCTGCGTGAACGTGGGTTGTGTACCGAAGAAAGTGATGTGGCATGCGGCGCAGATCCGTGAAGCTATCCATATGTATGGCCCGGACTACGGCTTTGACACCACCATTAATAACTTTGACTGGGACAAGCTGATCGCCAGCCGTACCGCCTACATCGACCGTATTCATACCTCGTACGACAACGTGCTGGGCAAAAATAACGTCGACGTTATCCACGGCTTCGCCCGCTTTGTGGACGCGAAAACGATCGAAGTGAACGGCGAGACGATCACCGCCGATCACATCCTGATCGCCACCGGCGGCCGTCCTAGCCACCCGAATATCCCGGGCGTGGAATACGGCATCGACTCCGACGGTTTCTTCGAACTGCCTGCCCTGCCTAAGCGCGTTGCCGTGGTGGGCGCGGGATACATCGCGGTGGAACTGGCCGGGGTGATTAACGGCCTGGGCGCAGAGGCGCACCTGTTCGTGCGAAAACACGCGCCGCTGCGCAGCTTCGATCCGCTGATCGTTGATACGCTGGTTGAAGTGATGAACACCGAAGGTCCAGCCCTGCATACCAACGCCGTGCCAAAAGCGGTCGTGAAAAATGCAGACGGCAGCCTGACCCTGGAGCTGGAAGATGGCCGCAGCCAGACCGTCGATTGCCTGATCTGGGCGATTGGCCGTGAACCGGCTAACGATAACTTCAACCTGGGCGTGACCGGCGTGAAAACCGACGAAAAAGGCTATATCGTCGTCGATAAATTCCAGAACACCAGCGTACCGGGCATTTATGCGGTCGGCGATAATACCGGTGCGGTTGAGCTGACCCCAGTGGCCGTTGCGGCGGGTCGTCGTCTTTCCGAGCGCCTGTTTAACAACAAGCCGGACGAGCATCTGGACTACAGCAACATCCCGACCGTGGTCTTCAGCCACCCGCCAATCGGCACCGTCGGCTTAACCGAGCCGCAGGCGCGCGAGCAGTATGGCGACGACCAGGTGAAAGTGTATAAATCGGCGTTTACCGCGATGTATACCGCCGTCACCTCTCACCGTCAGCCGTGCCGTATGAAGCTGGTCTGCGTCGGTCCGGACGAGAAGATTGTCGGTATCCACGGCATCGGCTTCGGCATGGATGAGATCCTGCAGGGCTTCGCCGTGGCGCTGAAGATGGGCGCAACGAAGAAAGATTTCGATAACACCGTGGCAATCCACCCAACGGCGGCGGAAGAGTTTGTGACCATGCGTTAAGGGCTTTTCGCAGGAAAGCACGTCATCAAAACTGGCCTTTGCGGGCCAGTTTTTTTATATGGCTCGATAATTTAAAGACAAAGCCTCATCATCCCGGCGAATATAAAATCATCATCACGCTAAAAAGGAATTGAGATGAAAGCGCTTATCGGGTTGACCCTGCTTCTTTTTTGCTTTGCTGCCTCCTCATCTGATCAAATCACCTTCTGGGATACCCCTCAGCACGGCGGAAACAGCTTTAACCGCCTGCCGCCCACGCAGGAATACTATGATGCGCTGCGTGGCTATGGCGCGACGTGGGTTCGCCTCTCTTATGATAAATGGAAACCTGCCGGGAGAGATTTTCTTCTCGGCAACGCCGACGGTTACCGTGGGCTCGAGGCCGCAGACCTCGCGACGCTCAAAGCCTCCATCAGGAAAGCACACGCGGCCGGGCTACAGGTCGTTATTGCCCCACTCTCTTTACCCGGCATGCGCTGGGCGCAAAATAACAATAACCAGTTTGATGACCGCATCTGGCAGGATAAAAAATACTGGCAGGAAGCCGCTCAGTTCTGGCGTGATTTGGCCCAGGCCCTGAAGGACGAACCGGGCATTGCCGCCTGGAACCTGGTCAATGAACCCGCGCCTGAAAAAAGAGGCAACATTAGCGAGCAGGCGTCGCCAGAGGCGCTAAAAACCTGGTATCAGCAGCAGCAAAGCACGGCGCGTAACCTCCCCGCACTCTACAATCAGATTATTGCCGCCATCCGCGAGGTCGATGCCACCACACCGATTATGGTCGATGGAGGCTGGTACGCCTCCGCGCGTGGTTTTTCTGGTTGGCCGTCCGCGCTTGAGGATAAGCGGGTGCTCTACAGCTTCCACATGTACGAGCCCTATGATTTCACCAGCGCGCCAAATGCACGCCGCAAGGTGCCGTTCGACTATCCAGGCATGATCACGTTCGGCGGTAAAAAGATGAAATGGGACGCTACGGCCATAGAGAAATGGATGAACGCGCCCTTTGACTGGGCGAAGCAGAATGGTATTCCGGCCAACCGGGTTGTCGCGGGAGAGTTTGGCTGCGTTCGCACGCTGCAGGGCTGCCGGCAGTGGCTTAATGATGTCCTGACCGTCCTCGACAAACATCATGCACACTGGGCATTTTATGCGTTTCGTGAAGATGCCTGGGACGCCATGGACTATGAGCTGGGGAAAAAACCGGTGCCGTGGGCCTACTGGAAAGCCATTGAGGATAACGCACCGGATACGCTCAAGCGCCACTCCACAGAGGAATTTGAACCGATTGCTACGCGGCTAAAACAAGGCCTTTGATCCGGGATACTCGCCTCTTGTTCAGTAGCCTCTCCTGGAGAGGCTACTGTTAACATACATAAATCGTTGCAAAACGAATGCTCCGAAAATAGTGATCTACCGCACATATTCCTCCCCCTCTACCGAAGCGAATGTCTACGCTTATAAGACGCCCGGATAAACCTGTCTTTTGAACACACAACCGGAGGTCCCTATCACCATGTTCAACCAGAAACTACAGGCTACCGAGAACATCGAATTCGAGATTGCAGAAGAGCTGCGCTACGAGACCGATCCCTGCGAGTTGAAACTGGATGAAATGATTGAGGCGGAGCCGGAACCCGAAATGATCGAGGGGCTACCCGCCTCCGATGCGTTGACGCCCGCAGACCGCTATCTTGAACTGTTCGAGCATGTGCAGTCGACGCGGCTGTTTGCGGACAGCAAAACCTTCCCCGACTGCGCGCCGAAAATGGATCCGCTGGATATCCTGATCCGCTACCGCAAGGTCAGACGCCACCGGGACTTCGACCTGCGCCAGTTTGTGGAGAACCACTTCTGGATGCCGGAAACGTTCGGCACCGAGTATGTCTCCGACCCGGGCCTCTCCCTCAAGGAGCACATTGATAACCTGTGGCCGGTGCTGACGCGCGAGCCGCAGGATCATATTCCCTGGTCTTCCCTGCTGGCGCTGCCGCAGGCCTATATCGTTCCCGGCGGACGATTCAGCGAGACCTACTACTGGGATTCCTATTTCTCCATGCTGGGGCTGGCGGAGAGCGGTCGTAACGACCTGCTGAAGTGCATGGCGGACAACTTCGCCTGGCTGATTGAACGCTACGGGCATATCCCCAACGGCAATCGTACCTATTATCTCAGCCGCTCCCAGCCGCCGGTCTTTGCCCTGATGGTGGAGCTGTTCGAGGAGGACGGCGTGCGCGGTGCGAAACGCTATCTGGATCACCTCAAAATGGAGTACGCCTTCTGGATGGACGGCGCGGAGTCGCTGCTGCTTAACCAGGCCTACCGCAGCGCCGTGCGCATGCCGGACGGTTCATTGCTCAACCGCTACTGGGATGACCGTGATACCCCGCGCGACGAATCGTGGATTGAGGACGTGGAAACCGCGCGCCACTCAGGGCGACCGCCAAACGAGGTCTATCGCGACCTGCGGGCGGGGGCAGCGTCCGGCTGGGACTATTCGTCCCGCTGGCTGCGCGATCCGTCGCGGCTCGCCAGCATCCGCACGACGCAGTTTATCCCCATCGACCTGAACGCCTTCCTGTTCAAGCTGGAAAGCGCCATTGCCAACATTTCGGCGTCGAAAGGGGACAAAGAGACGGCCGACCTGTTCCGCCAGAAAGCCAGCGATCGTCGCGAGGCGGTGAACCGCTATCTGTGGGACGAGGAGAGCGGCTGTTACCGCGACTACGACTGGCGACGCGAAGAGCTAGCGCTGTTTTCTGCCGCCAGCATCGTGCCGCTGTATGTCGGCATGGCAACCCATGAGCAGGCCGAGCGCCTGTCGGATGCGGTCAAGGCGCGACTGCTCACGCCGGGCGGGATTCTGGCGACCGAGTATGAAACCGGCGAGCAGTGGGATAAACCCAACGGCTGGGCGCCGCTGCAGTGGATGGCGATTCAGGGCTTCAAGCAGTACGGCAACGATTCGCTGGGGGATGAGATCGCCTGGAGCTGGCTGCATACGGTGAACCATTTTTATCAGACGCACCATAAGCTGATTGAGAAGTACCACATCGCCAGCAGCACGCCGCGCGAAGGGGGCGGTGGGGAGTATCCGCTGCAGGATGGTTTCGGCTGGACGAACGGCGTGGTGCGGCGGCTGATTGGGTTGTATGGGGAGCCTTGAGCAGGGTGCGGGGTGCGGTCTGGTGCCCTCACCCCGGCCCTCTCCCACAGGGAGAGGGAGAACAACTTAGCGGATCACCTCATAAATGGCGCTCTGAATGGACTGCCATTTTTTCGTGGTGGCATCCGGCTGTGACTTCGCACGGCGTGTGGCCATGTCGAGATCGTGCTGCTGGCGTTTCACCACGGCAGGCACGGTGCAGAACGCTTTAAGATACTCTTTACGTACCGAGGTCAGAGACTCGCCGTTCGACATCGCGTGGCTGAGCGTGTTGATGAAGCGGCGACACGGCTTCTCCTCCACCATGTTTTGCCGGTAGCGTAACATCAGCTCCAGCACGTCGTCATAGCCTGCCGACATCGCCTCTTCGGTCCAGGACAGCTTCCAGTCCATACCACCCTGCAAAAAAAGCTGGGTCACGCGGGTGTCGTTGCGATTAATGGCCGAGCGGAAATTATTCTCGTCCCAGGTCACCCCCATGCGCGTGAGCGTTTCACGCGAGGAAGGCGTCTCGCGCATTTCCTGTGGTGGTGCCGCTTCAGCCGCGCTGGCGGTCGCAGGCTGCGGTTTACTGCTGGTCACCAGCCAGAATCCCCCCGCCACGATGGCAATCACCATGACGCCAACCGCCCCCCATAGCGCGCCGGAAATAAGCTGTTCGCGTTGTTCGGGGGTGCGCGGCGCGCGCTGGGTCGGCTTTTCAATGGTGTCGCGGACTTCAAACAGATCCCCACCGGTGACCCGATCCATTTTCTGCGCCTTTTCCCAGAAGGTATGCAGTTCGCTGGCATCTACCGCCATGAATCCCGCCGGATTGACGCGCGTTCTCCCCTCTTCAAACGCGCGTTGAACGGGCCGTGCGATCTGCGCGTAGTAGTTATCCAGCAGCTGAATTTGCGCCGAGCTTAACGTTTTCTGAACGGTGATGCTGTTGCGGATTTGCCGGATGTCGTCGAGGAAGGTTTGCAGCGTTTTACGCGGTTCAACCAGCAGCGTCAGCATGGACGGATCGCTGAACAGCGAAGCGTAATAGCGGCTGAACTCTTTTTTATCCACCAGCATTTGCGCCAGCTCGCTGAACATCATGCCGCTCAGGACATCGTTGATCTCGCCAAGCTTCAGCCAGCGCCGAACGCGATCGGCGTTAAACAAGGTCTTCAGATGATTGTTCAGCCGTACCTGATCGGGCCAGGCCTGCTGGATGAGCCCTTTAATCATCAGCTCAATCGCCCGCACCTGCTTGTGCGCCTGCTGTTGCTGAAGTTCGCTTCCCGGTGCCAGGTCCGTGCTGTAGGTCAGCAGCGGCTGCTGCAGGCGCAGGTGTTCCAGCGCGGTGACAAACCGCATCGCCGCAATAAGCTGGTTTTCACTCACATCCTGTCCGCTTTCATACTGCGGAACGCGCTGCTGCAGCAGGCGCAGCTGGAGCGTAAATTCCGACATCTCGGCGTCATTCAGGTTGAGTTTTTTCGCAACGGCTCCCCAGCCGCCCAGCGCTAATCGAGCACTGTCGAGTTGCTCCAGAAACCAGCGTGGATCTTTACCCTCAGAAGCATGTACATTCAGAAGTAGCAAAATTTCCACCGACGCATGGCGAATGACCGCCAGACAGTGTTCGAACTGTTCGCGAATATGATGTGATGTGCTGAGACTCATTGTTTTCCTTAAGCGACAACGAAGACATCCGGAATGGGCACGAGACGGCCTTTTTTTCTTTTTATTTATACGCGATTAACCATACCTGACTTTCTGTTGAAATAAAGTGACAACCCTAAAATCATTTAAAATGTTTCAGGAGAATCTGAATGCCGGTTTTAATTACCCCTCGCCTTACCTGCTCACCTCTGCTGGAACAAGACTGGCCCTTTTTTCTGGCATTACAGCAGAATCCCGACGTCATGCGCTTTGTGGCGGAAAACCGCCCCGTTGCGGCGATCCGCGAGGCATTTGATTCGCGCCTGACGCCCTGGTCACCGGGCAGCGCGCATTGGCTCTGTCTCGTCGTACGTGACACCGCCTCACAGGCTCCGCTGGGCGTTACCGGGTATATTCATCGGGAGGGGGACTGTGCCGAAGTGGGCTTCCTTTTCGCACCCGAGGCGCAGGGGAAAGGCTACGGCTTTGAATCCCTGAAAGCGCTTTGTGATTATGCTTTTCATCAGGGCGGTATACGTCGACTCACCGCCACCGTCACCGTGGGAAATGTCGCTTCAAGGCGCCTGCTGGAAAAAGCCCGCTTTCGCCTGGAAGGCGAATTACGCGAGAGCTATTACCTTGCGGGGCGCTGGCAAAATGACTGGTTATTTGGTTTATTGCAGCAGGAATACCTGAATAATAATGCCTGATCAATAGCCATTTGGCGGATATTTCTCGGACGTCGTTTCCTCTACAGTGTCGCTCTTAAGAGGAAATGAATATGAAAGGTCATGCGCTGAAAATATCTTCTGCCGCCATTGCGTTAATAAAAAAACACCAGGGTCTTTCTCTGGAGAAATATCGTGACGAAAACGGATTATGGGTTATTGGCTATGGCCACGTTATCCGCGATCGGGCACTTTTTCACGGTCCCATCACGCCTGCCGAGGCAGAAGATTTGCTGCATGACGATATTCAGCTGCGTGAAGCGCTGCTGCGGGAAAGTGTGACACATCCATTAACCCAACAGCAGCATGATGCGCTGGTTATGATGATATTCAGCTTCGGAGAGATGCCCTCGCTCCCAAACGCGATTTTTCAGGCCTTCTCACGGGTATAGTACATGGCAGCCTGCGTTCTGTTTTTCACGTCCAGCCGCCGGAAAAGCGCCTCGAGATGCGCTTTTACCGTGGCCGCACTGATGTTGAGATTGCGGCCAATCTCTTTATTTGACTCCCCCGCCGCCAGCAATTCCAACACGTCGCGCTGACGCTCGCTCAGGGATGATAACGCCTGAGACGACGGCTGCCTGACCCACTCCCCGGGAAAACAGACCATCCCTCTGGACACCGAATCCAGCACGGCGGAAAACCGCTCGGGACTGGCATTTCGGGGAATAATGGCCATGATGTTTCGCTGCCGCAATTGCTCAACCCATCTGGCCTCTTTTTTCGCCAAAACCAGAATCACGCGTATCGCCGGAAAGCGTTGCAGCATCTCTTCCAGCAAAGCGCTCCCCTCGTCCTGCATTAAATTGCCGTCAATCATGACGATAGCTGACGGTGAAGCGGAAATCTGGGTCCATAAATCGTCTGCCTGACAGGTCCCTGTCATATCTATTTCCGGAATGAGCGTCTGAAGACTGTGTATCGCTCCGTGAATAAAGAGTGACTGCCTGTCAAACATGATTACTCGCATCGTTTTTTATCCCTCTGAGAATAGCGAAGGGGGATTCTACAGAGGGGTTATTTAAGAAAAAACTCAACGAATGGAGACGTTACAAAACCCCCCGAGTTCTTTATATCTGTCCGTATTTAGACACACTGACCTTAAGGATTTCCTTAAGCGCGTAGATCACAGGAACATGCCGCCTGAGACTTCAATACGTTGCGCATTCATCCAGCCCAGTTTGTCGCTGAGCAGTGCCGCAATGGCATCGCCAATATCGTCCGGCAGCCCCACCCGTCCCAGCGCCGTTTGCGAGGCCAGCAGCTGATTCAGCTCCGCGTTGTCGCGCACGCGTCCGCCGCCAAAGTCAGTTTCAATCGCGCCCGGCGCGATGATATTGACGGCGATCCCGCGCGCGCCCAGCTCTTTCGCCTGATAACGCGTCAGCACTTCCATCGCCCCCTTCATGGCCGCGTAGGTCCCTGAGCCCGGCTGGGTAAAGCGGGCCAGCCCGCTGGAGACGTTGAGGATCCGTCCCCCGTCGTTCAGCAACGGCAGCAGGCGCTGGGTCAGGAAGAAAGGTCCTTTGAAATGAACGTTCAGCGCCTCATCAAACTGGGCTTCCGTCGTGTCGGTATAGGGCGCATATAAACCCGTTCCGGCATTGTTCAATAAATAGTCAAAAGTTTCACGCTGCCAGACACGCCTAAGGGTTTCCTGAAGCTGTTGGGCAAAATGATCAAAACCCGTGATATCCCCGACGTTGAGCTGTAATGCCGCTGCGTTAACGCCTTTTTCCTGAATTTCATGCACAACATCCAGCGCTTCCTGCTGGCTACGGTTGTATGTCAGGACGATTCCCGTGCCGTCTGCCGCCAGCTTTAACGCAGCGTTTTTACCCAGACCACGGCTACCACCCGTCACTAATGCGATACGTTCACTCATCATAAACCTCGTTTTGGCTGTTAAGGAGATTGAGAAAGAGCTTATTAGGTGATAGAAAATCAATAAAGATGGGTTAAAACGCTTCACTGTTTCAGCTGTAACAACAATGAGCTTCCGCTATGGATAAAATTCACGCAATGCAGTTATTCGTCCGCGTCGCGGAACTGGAGAGTTTTTCCCGCGCGGCCGAAACATTAACCCTGCCGAAAGGCAGCGTTTCACGACAAATTCAGGCCCTGGAAAACCGGCTTGGCACCCAGCTATTGCACCGCACCACGCGCCGCGTCAGCCTGACGCAGGACGGCATGGTCTATTACGAGCGGGCAAAAGATCTGCTGGCAAACCTTGATGAACTCGACGGTATGTTTCAGCACGATCCCTCCAGCATCAGCGGACGGCTCCGCGTGGATATGCCCGTCGGCGTTGCTCGAAATTTAGTCATCCCCAAACTGCCTGCTTTCCTGCAGCACTATCCGGGCATTGAACTGGAACTCAGCAGCAGCGATCGCCTGGTGGATGTGATCCGTGAGGGGTTTGATTGCGTCGTCCGCGTCGGCACGCTGAAGGATTCAGGGCTGATTGCCCGTCCGCTGGGCAAGCTGTCGGTGATTAACTGCGCCAGTCCGGATTATCTGGCGCGTTTTGGCTACCCGGAAACGCTGGACGATTTAGGCTCACACGCCGTGATCCACTACGCCGCGATGCTGGGAACTCGCCCGCAGGGCTTTGAGTTTTATAACGGCAGTGCGACGCAGTGGGTAAAAACGGGCGGGGTTTTAACCGTCAACAGCACGGAAACTTACCAGGCTGCCTGTCTCGCCGGACTGGGCATTATTCAGGTTCCGCGGGTTGGGGTGCGCGATTTACTCCGCGCGAAGAAACTGGTTGAGATCCTGCCGCAATACCGGGCCGAACCGATGCCTGTCTCCCTGATTTATCCCCACCGCCGCAACCTCTCCCGCCGGGTCCATCTGTTCATGGAGTGGCTAACCGAACTCACAAAAGCTTACGTGGACTAGTCGCAAGCTATAATTCAGTAACATCCAGCCAAACGAAAAGGACAAGACGCGTGACGCCGGAAAACAACCCGCAACGACCCACCCAACATTTAGAGTATGAGCCCGTCAAAAAGATGGAAACCGGGCCTGAAGAGGCCAGGTCCCCTGGTACCGCCAGCAAAGCGCTGGGGACCGTCACCGGCATTGTCGCCAGAATTCAGCAGTTTCCCATGATTGCGCATCTGATACGCGCGACCGAACGCTTTAATGACCGCATGGGAAATCAGTTTGGTGCCGCCATCACCTATTTTTCCTTCCTGTCGATGATCCCAATCCTGATGGTGTCGTTTGCGGCGGCAGGTTTTGTGCTCGCGTCGCACCCGACGCTGCTGCAGGATATCTTCAATAAGATCCTGAATAACGTCAGTGACCCAACCCTTGCCAGCACGCTCAAAAGCACCATCAATACCGCCGTTCAGCAGCGTACTACCGTCGGTATCGTCGGTTTGCTGATTGCCCTTTACTCCGGCGTTAACTGGATGGGCAACCTGCGCGAGGCCATTCGCGCCCAGTCGCGCGATGTCTGGGAGCGTAAGCCGCAGGACCAGGAGAAAATTTGGGTTAAGTACCTCCGCGATTTTGTTTCGCTGATTGGCCTGCTTGTCGCGCTCATCGTGACGCTTTCCATTACCTCCGTGGCAGGCTCGGCGCAGCAGATGATCATCTCCGCGCTTTACCTTGATTACATCGAATGGCTGAAGCCCGCCTGGCGCGGCATTGGTCTGGCCATTTCCATCTTTGCCAATTACCTGCTGTTCTTCTGGATCTTCTGGCGTCTGCCCCGCCATCGTCCGCGCAAGAAGGCGCTGATCCGCGGCACGTTGATTGCGGCGATCGGCTTTGAAGCGATCAAAATCGTGATGACCTACACCTTACCGTCACTGGTTAAATCCCCTTCCGGCGCGGCGTTTGGCTCGGTGCTGGGGCTGATGGCGTTCTTCTACTTCTTCGCGCGTTTGACCCTGTTCTGCGCGGCGTGGATTGCCACTGCCGAGTACAAAGACGACCCGCGAATGCCGGGCAAAACGCACCGGTAACCCCACTCTCGGGCTGAAATTTCAGCCCGATTCATCATTTCAGCATATAAATCCAGCCTGTAACTTTTATTTAACCAAAAACCAGTTTTATTGACTGATATTTAAAATCTGTGAAGCATTTCATAGACGTGTTTTGGCTGGCCTGAAAATTATCCGCTTTTTGTTGCTTTTATCACCAGCACGCGGCTTTGTTACAGATTGAAATGTCGCTTTTGCTGTGCGTAATATGGCCTTTCGTTCGACAAAAATAAGAAAATATTATGCAAGCAACCGCCACCACACTCGACTCAGGAACGGAAAACGTTCCGGTAAACTCGCGCAATAAAGTTGTCGTCGCATCGCTGATTGGCACCGCCATTGAGTTCTTCGACTTTTATATTTATGCCACCGCCGCGGTCATCGTCTTCCCGCATATTTTCTTCCCGCAGGGCGATCCGACCGCGGCCACGCTGCAGTCTCTGGCGACCTTTGCTATCGCGTTTGTTGCGCGTCCGATTGGCTCTGCGCTGTTTGGACACTTTGGCGATCGCATTGGCCGCAAAGTCACCCTGGTGGCCTCGCTGCTGACGATGGGCATCTCCACCGTGGCCATCGGCCTGCTGCCTACGTATGAGACCATCGGCATTCTGGCGCCGGTCCTGCTGGCGCTGGCGCGTTTTGGTCAGGGTCTGGGCCTTGGCGGCGAATGGGGCGGCGCGGCGCTGCTGGCCACCGAGAACGCCCCGGCACGCAAGCGCGCGCTGTATGGCTCATTCCCGCAGTTGGGCGCACCGATTGGCTTCTTCTTTGCCAACGGGACGTTCCTGCTGCTCTCCTGGCTGCTGACGGATGAACAGTTCATGAGCTGGGGCTGGCGTATTCCGTTTATCTTCTCAGCCGTGCTGGTGCTGATTGGCCTGTACGTGCGCGTTTCTCTGCATGAGACCCCAGTTTTCGCAAAAGTGGCCGCGGCGAACAAGCAGGTGAAAGTGCCGCTGGGTACGCTGCTGACCAAACACGTCCGCGTGACCGTGCTGGGCACGTTCATCATGCTGGCAACCTATACGCTGTTCTACATCATGACCGTTTACTCCATGACCTTCAGTACCGCCGCCGCGCCGGTTGGGCTGGGTCTGCCGCGTAACGAAGTGCTGTGGATGCTGATGATGGCGGTGATCGGGTTTGGCGTGATGGTTCCGATTGCGGGCCTGCTGGCGGATAAGTTCGGTCGCCGCGCGAGCATGATTACCATCACCACACTGATCATTCTGTTTGCCCTGTTCGTCTTCCCGCCGCTGCTGGGTTCAGGTAGCCCGGCGCTGGTGATGGCCTATCTGCTGATTGGCCTGAGCCTGATGGGGCTGACCTTCGGCCCGATGGGTGCGCTGCTGCCTGAGCTGTTCCCAACGGAAGTGCGTTATACCGGCGCGTCGTTCTCCTACAACGTCTCGTCTATTCTGGGCGCGTCCGTTGCGCCGTATATCGCCACCTGGCTGCAGGCAAACTATGGTCTGTTCTATGTGGGGGTTTATCTGGCGGCAATGGCGGGGCTGACGCTGATTGCGCTGCTGCTGACGCACGAGACGAAACATCAGGCTCTGTAAGCTAATGCCGGGTGGCGGCTACGCCTTACCCGGCCTACGATTCAAATGTAGGCCGGGTAAGCGCAGCGCCACCCGGCAATAACAGGCCGCAACTTACTTCTTCATCTGCGACAAAATGGTCCGACACTGATTCGCCTCGCCTTCTGACGGCGAAATCAAGGCCAGCAGCGCTGCGGCTGGAGTGACCAGCGTCGCAAGCGCCGCAGCCACTGCGCCACGCGCAATCAGCGGTCCGGGCTTCACGCCCGCCTGCGGATTTTTGAAGGTCCCGCGCACGTAAAGCGGCGAGCGCAGGGTGATGATACGAATCCCCTTACTTTCCGGGTCAATAGTCAGATCAAGCTGCTCCGAGGCCATGCTCGCGGTACCGGTCACGTTAATCACCGCGTTTTCCGTGTCAAAGGCAAAAATCTGCGGACGCGCCACGCCGTTAACCAGATCCAGATTGGCCGCCGCGCAGTTCACCCGCACCTCGTCATCACCAAAGATTTGCCCGATGACGTAGTTACCGACGTTCAGCCCCAGGATCTCCATCAGGTTGCGGCTCACCAGCCCGTCGTTCATCAGCAGCTTCAGGTTACCATTGCCGCTGCCCAGCAGCGCCGCAACCGAGTTCCCCACGCCGCGAATATCGGCATCACCGTTCATTTCACCGAGGGTTTTCTGCATCAACTCGACGTTCGGCATCAGCTCTTTCAGCTTCAATCGACGCGCCTGAATCTCCGCCCGTCCCTGCATCGGCTTCTTATCGCCTTCCAGGTTAATGTTCGAGGAAATCGTCCCGCCCGCCATGCCAAACTTCAGCGGCTGCAGACGCAGGTCGGCGCTTTTAAGGAGGATATGGGTCGTAAGATTGCTTATCGGCAGCGTACTGCCATGTTCAATTTTTCCGCCTTTGAAGCGCACATCCGCATCCATCACGTTCCATTTATCCGTCTCAAAACGTTCATAAGGCAGCACTTTGCCGGCAGGCTGAGGATCTTTCTTCACCTCTTTTGACTTCGTACCTTTACCGGAGTCGATACCTATCAACGGGCCTAAGTCGGCCAGACGCAGCTGTCGGGACTCAACGTCCCCTTCCAGCTTCGGCCTCGGTTTTCCAGTGGTGTAGGTCAGCGAGCCGTGGATATCGCTGTCGCCGATGCGGCCGTTAAAATCACGGTAGTCAAAAACGGACGCTTTTTCGGTATCGATTTTGGCGACCAGATGCCCGTCCGTTTCGAACGGTGGGGTATCCGGCAGCAGTACGCCGGTCAGTTCATACAGCTCGCCCAGCGAATCACCGGCAAATTTAAGCTGAAGGTCCACGCCACCCATATTCATCGGGTCGTTGACCGTGCCCACGAACGCCACGCGGGTGTTACCGGAACGGAAGTCCGCCTGCACCGGGAACGGCGTGCCTTCGCTCCGTAGCGCCAGCATGCCGCCTATTTTCCCTTTACCGCTGAGCGGCTGGTCGTTATAGCGTCCTTTTGCCGTCAGGCCGAAGACATATTCGCCCACGCTTGCCGCATCACCTTTCGCTTTCGTCCCCGTGACCTCGCTGAACGGCAGCGGCTTGCCCAGCGGATCGACCAGGATCTCCACATCCGCCTTGCTGACCTTATCGTCGATGGCGATCCGCCCGCGATCGAAGAGAATATTGTCGAGACGGAATGACCAGGAAGAAGGCTGGGCATTCGGATCTTTTTCGCTGTCGCTGGCCAGGCTAAACGTCCAGTTGTTGTTTTTTTCGGAGAGGCGGATCAGGCGCGCATCGGGCTGCTGAAGTTTGATCCACGGCAGATAGACCGTTTTGGTGAAGAGTGCCAGCGGAGCCAGCGTGGCTTCAACCCGCGGCAGGTGGATCATAGTGACGTCCGGGATATCCGGCGGGTTGCCGAGAATGATGTCGTCAGCATGGATATGTGGCCAGGGGATCCAGCTTCGCCAGCCGGGCTCCTCTTTCTGGCGTTCCCATACCACCCCTAAATCACCCCGTATGGCGAAGGGGCGGTTCAGCTCGGTTGAGACTTTCTGGTTGATGGTCGGCTTGAGACGGTTCCAGTCAAACGTCGCAATAATGATGGCGACAACCACGATCAACAACAAGAAAATCCCTGCTGTCCAGGAGATTACCCTGGTTGTTCTTGTCATTTTTATCCCCTTTCCTGATGACCTGTCCTGTAAAACTATAGTCCAGACAAAGGGAAGCGGGTTTATCAGAGGGTCGTTATGACGTTATCGAGGCGATCCATGGGTACCGGGCGAGAGAGATAGTAGCCTTGCGCCGCCGCTGCGGGAGAGTTTTGCACATCGCGCCACTCTTCCAGCGTTTCCACACCTTCAACAATCACGCCCTGGCAATAGCGGTTCATCAGCTGTAATAACAGCGTAAACAGATTCCGCCCTTCCGGGGTCTGACGCAGCATAATGAACAGATCGCGGGCCACTTTAATGTAGTCGTAGCGCACTTCACTCAGGGCGGAGAAGTTCGCCATGCCGGTGCCAAAGTCATCCAGCCACAGCGGGCCGTATTCGCATATCGAAGCAAACGAGGAGTCCTGCGGCAAACGGACATGCTCCACCAGCTCAAAGCGCATCCACGGCAGGGTGGCGATCAGCTCCTGCAATTTCGCGTTCTGGCGCAGCGCCAGCAGGGTTGGACCATCGACGTTCACCGAGGCGAGGATATCGTGCTGTTCGAAAAAGGCGTGCTTCGTTGCCAGCATGCGAAGCTGCTCTTCCAGCACGTCCAGACGCTGGCGAACGGCAACTTCGGCAAAATAGCGATCCGGCGCGATGCGCTGAGTAGGGTTTGAGGGGTGCGTAACGACGGTCAAAATTTCGATGGCCATCAGTCGACCATCTGTTCGGTAGATCGGCTGATAGGTGTACGCACGCTCACATTGCAGCCAGTAGCGATGCTCCTGCAAGTTCTCAATACTTGCCTCAGGCGTAGTGCTCAGCCGCTGGATAACCTGCTCTGACTTCATTTCAGATGTCCTGTTGTTGGGATAGCCTTTCTGGACTCGTCACAGGATTATCGGCGCGACAATTGAGAACTTTATGTTCAATTCACCCGGAAAATGAAATTAAGATGACAGAAATGCGCGGGAACACGTGCTGGCTCAAAAAAATAATGGAACGTTGTTTTAATATAGTTGACCGGTTAATTCACTCAGCGCACACTGCTGATAATTCTTCTGTTCAGGTTCACGACTATGTCCAAAAAAATTGCCGTGATTGGCGAATGCATGATTGAGCTGTCACAAAAAGGCGCGGAAGTCAGCCGCGGATTTGGTGGCGATACGTTAAACACGTCCGTTTATATTGCCCGTCAGGTCGCGCCTGAGGCGCTCACCGTGAACTACGTTACCGCCCTGGGTACGGACAGCTTCAGCCAGCAAATGCTGGAGGCCTGGCAGAGTGAACATGTTGAAACGTCGCTGATTCAGCGTATGGAAAACCGCCTCCCGGGGCTTTATTACATCGAAACCGACAGTACAGGCGAACGCACGTTTTATTACTGGCGCAACGAAGCCGCAGCCAAATTCTGGCTGGAGAGCGACGCGGCCGCGGCCATCTGCGAAGAGCTGGCGACATTTGACTATCTCTACCTGAGCGGCATTAGCCTGGCGATTTTAAGCCCCGCCAGCCGAGACAAGCTGCTCTCGCTGCTGCGCGAATGCCGTGCCAACGGCGGTAAGGTTATTTTCGATAACAACTACCGCCCGCGCCTGTGGGCCAGCCGCGAAGAGACGCAGCAGGTCTATCAGCAGATGCTGCAGTGCACCGACATCGCCTTCCTGACGCTCGACGATGAAGACGCCCTGTGGGGTGAAAAACCGGTAGAGGACGTAATTGCGCGCACGCAGGCGGCAGGCGTGAGCGAAGTGGTGATTAAGCGCGGTGCGGATTCGTGCCTGGTCGCGGTGGCGGGTGAAGCGCTGGTTGACGTTCCGGCAGTGAAGCTTGCCAAAGAGAAAGTGATTGATACCACGGCGGCAGGTGATTCATTCAGCGCGGGCTATCTGGCGGTACGCCTGACGGGTGGAACGCGGGAAGCGGCGGCACAGCGCGGGCACCTGACGGCCAGCACGGTGATTCAGTATCGCGGGGCGATTATTCCGCGCGAGGCGATGCCTGTTTAAGTAGGGTGCGGGCTGATGCCCTCACCCTAACCCTCTCCCACAGGGAGAGGGAATGTTTGCATTACTGCCCTTGCGGGATATCCGTCGCGTCCGGATGTAAATCATCCGCCGTGGCGGCCTGCGCTGGCTGCGGCGCGGTAGCCATAATGGCATCCCAGGTCGTCTGAAGTTCCTTCATGTCATATTCCGGCTCGCCCTTCGGTTGCAGAAGGATCAACGCCATCTCCTGCGACAGCTGCTGACGGAGGTCCTGATTGAGCATATCGACGGTCAGACCGTTCAGGAAGTCCTGACGAAGCTTCTGATACTGTTCCGGCGCAATGTCCACCACCTGATTCTGCAGGGAACGAATACGCTGGCTGATCAGAATGTCGGTATCGGCGCGAGCGTAGGTCGCAAACAGCTTCTGCAGCTCGAGTTTTTTCTGCGCCACGAGAGCGTTGAATTCCTCTTCGGAAAGCCCCTCTTTACGCACTTTTGCCAGCTCTTTCGCGACCACACCCAGATTGGCATTTAGCTTATCGCCCGGTGATTCAACGTTGATGGCACATTGTGCACGCTGGAACAGCACGCGGCAGTCAAAGCCAAGACCGATATTCTTCACGTTGTTCTTACTCAGCGTCTGCTGGACGTGCCAGAACAGCGCTTCACGTGCCAGATCGGCACGCCAGTAGCGTAACATCGCCGCAGATTCACGGATGGGCTGCCAGGCGTTATCCCACATGACGGAGAGGCGATCCTGACGCACGGTGTCCGTCATAATGCTGACAGGCTCTGCACGCAGCGGAGAGAGCGTCGGGACAGGTGCTGGCGTTTCACGCTTGCCTTTCAGATCGCCAAACGCTTTGTTGATCTGCTCCACCACCGCGCGGCTGTCCACGTTACCCACCACGATCAGCGTCATCGCGTCCGGGGTGTACCACTTCTGATAGAACGATTTCACCTGTTCGGCGTCCACCGGCTGTTTCAGCGGTTCGGCCGGATCATGTCCCAGTAACGTTGAGCCCTTCAGGCGGTAACGCCACCAGCCCTCTTTGGTATCCCCAGGCCAGGTTGCCACCATGTCGCTGTTACTCAACGCATAGTTGACCGTGTCCGGCGTGATCGCCAGATTGCCAGAGGCATCGGAGAGATACGTCAGCGCTTCTTTAAGCAGGTCGTTACGGTTGTTTGGCAGGCTCAGGTTAAACATGGTGTAGTCATACGAGACAACAGCCGGAGGGAGTGGGCGTTTCGGATCGATGGCCTGCTGCCAGAGTGAACGCACCTGAACCGCTTGCAGGCTGCCGCTCTGCGTGAGCGCCAGCCGGGGAATAAAGTGGCTGAAACCGGTTTGCTGGGTGCTTTCCGTGAGGGAACCGGTATTAACAGACAGACGGATTTCAATACGATCGCTGGGACGTTGCGGCGTGGCTAAGACCTGCCATTGAAAACCGTTCGCTAATGTCCCTTGTTGCCAGGCCGGGTCTGGCTGGAGCGCATCTGCCTGCACATAACTGGCTGCTGCCATCATCAGCAAACCGCCGGTTAAGAGTCGAATTTTTGTGCCCTGCATGTGAACCCCTGATCAACATTCCTGGTTAAAAAAGAGTGCCTCGCGACGCGCTTCACTCTTAAAGATGACGATGAAAACACGTCGATTAGACCGCGCGTTCGGCAAAACGTCACGGTCCGAAGTGAAATATACCCAAAAAAAATCTTGTCGAATTATGACAGGTATGAACAGTTATTATGCGCAGGAGCCCGCATCCCCACAAGGGAATACGGGCATTTGTGACAAGTTTAAGAGGATAAGCCAGGATTTTTGCTGTCAGTTGAACGATTATTCAGAGTATCGTCGAGCTTTTTGTGATCCAGCTCTTTCACCCATTTCGCCACCACCACCGTTGCCACGCCGTTACCCACCAGGTTGGTTAACGCACGCGCCTCAGACATGAAGCGGTCAATACCCAGAATCAACGCCAGACCCGCCACCGGCAGGTGACCCACAGCAGAAATGGTGGCTGCCAGCACGATAAAGCCGCTGCCCGTTACGCCTGCCGCACCTTTAGAGGAGAGCAGGAGCACCACCAGCAGGGTAATCTGATGGAAAATATCCATATGGCTGTTGGTCGCCTGAGCGATAAATACGGCCGCCATCGTCAGGTATATCGAGGTGCCGTCCAGGTTGAAGGAGTAGCCCGTCGGGATCACCAGCCCGACCACCGATTTACGACACCCGAGTTTCTCCATCTTGTCGAGCATACGCGGCAGCGCCGATTCTGAAGAGGAGGTCCCCAGAACAATCAGCAGTTCTTCGCGGATGTAACGGATAAATTTGAAGATGTTGAAACCTGTCGCGCGGGCGATGGAGCCCAGCACCACCACCACGAAAAGGATACAGGTGATATAGAAGCAGATAATCAGCTGACCCAACTGCACCAGCGTGCCGACGCCATATTTACCGATGGTGAAGGCCATCGCACCGAAGGCACCGATGGGCGCCAGGCGCATGATCATATTGATGATGCCGAAAATGACCTGTGAGAAGCTTTCGATCACATTAAAGATAAGCTGGCCCTTGCTGCCCAGACGGTGCAGGGCAAAGCCAAACAACACGGCGAACAGCAGAACCTGGAGGATGTTTCCGCTGGCGAACGCGCCAATGACGCTGCCAGGAATGACGTCCAGCAGGAAGGCGACCACGCCCTGATCTTTCGCCTGCTCGGCATACACCGCGACCGCTTTGGCATCCAGCGTTGAGGGGTCTACGTTCATCCCCGCGCCTGGCTGCACCACGTTGACGATGATCAGACCGATAATCAGCGCAAGGGTACTGACCACTTCGAAATAAAGAAGCGCCACTGCACCGGTACGACCGACCGCCTTCATGCTTTCCATGCCAGCGATGCCCGTGACTACCGTACAGAAGATCACCGGAGCGATGACCATTTTGATGAGCTTAACGAACGCGTCGCCAAGCGGTTTCATTTGCGCGCCCAGTTCAGGGTAATAGTGACCCAGCAGAATACCGATGGCGATGGCTGTCAGGACCTGGAAATAAAGACTTTTGAAGAGTGAGGTTTTCATAAGGTGTCCTTGGGAAGAAAAACCACAGGTTTTGTAAGGTTATGGTTAACCTGCGGCTTTAAAATAACACCCACATAACAGGACAGAAATAAACTCAGTTCAAATTTGAAACACAAATGTTAAGAACTTTGAGCTGGCTCGCACAAGCCAGCAACAAAGTTACACTTTTGCGGGGTCGTCAGCACCAGAAAGGTATCGTTGTTCAAAGACATCCGAAGGAACAGCAGGGGCAAAAAGGAAGCCTTGCCCGCTCTCCACACCCGCCTCTGCCAGCCAGGCGCGTTGCGCGTCGGTTTCAATCCCCTCGGCAATAAGGTGCAGGTTGAGACTGCGCGCCATCTGGATAATCGCCTGCACCATGCTGCTGTCGTCCGGCAGACCGTCGACAAACGCTTTGTCAATTTTGAGCACATCTACCGGAAGGGTTTTCATGTGCTGAAGCTGGCGCAGCCCGGCGTACCCCATGCCAAAATCGTCCAGCGCAATGCGAATACCGGCATTACGCAGCGGCTTCAGGATCGCGACCGCCTCATTGGGGTCGTCAATACGTCTGCTCTCCGTCACTTCCAGGGTTAACGTATCTGGCTTGATGCGGTAACGATGGATCAGCTCCAGCATCTCTGAAACCATGGTCGGGTGCATAAGCTGCAGGGCAGACAGGTTAACCGACAGCGGCAGCGTCACGCCGCGCTCCTGCCAGGCCGCAAGCTGACGGCAGGACTCCTCCAGCACCCAGTAGCCGACGGTAACCATCAGGCCGCAGGACTCAATGCGCTCAATCAGCCCTTCCGGCAGTTCCCATGAACCATCCGGCTGCTGCAGACGCAGCAGAGCCTCGGCGCTTTTCACTTCTCCCGTCAGCAAATTCACCTGCGGCTGTAGCCAGAGGGCAAACTGGCGGTTATCCAGCGCGGTCAGGATGTCGCTCTCTTCCGTCAGGCGCTGCTGCGCCTTTTCCATCTGCTCCGGGTCGAAGAACTGGATCTGATTTTTCCCTTTGCGCCGGGCAGTAAACGCCGCCGAGAAGGCGCGACGATAAAGCTGTTCCGCCGTTAAATCACCGTAGTACATGGCGATACCGATGCTGGCGCTCGGGCGAAGCTGGATACCCTGAATGGGCAACCGCTCATTAATGACAGTAAGTACTTGCTGACCTAATGTGATTGCATGCCAGGGCTCTTTTACGCCATTGGCAATCACTACCAGATCGTAACCGCTGACCTGGGTCAGCACCATGCGCGGGGCAAGGACAGATTTGATCTTTTCCACCAGGGTGAGCAGCAGCATTTCGCGCTGGCTCTCCTTGAGCACGCCAGCCGTGTCCTGCAGAGTTTCGCAGGCGATAACCATCAGCGCCGTGGTTTGCTGGCGCTCAACGGTTTGCTCCAGCATTGCCATCAGGAAGGCTTTATTGGGAAGCTCCGACACCGGGAAGCGCGTGGCGCTGCTGTTTAACTCATCCTGCTGACGCTGGATGCGCTGCTGGTTGAGGTTGTAGCTGCGCACCAGCATGCCTATCTCATCGTCATGATGCAGACGCGGTAGCTCAAGCTGATGCCCCATCTGATCCTGCGGCGCAAGCGTATTCAGCTCGCGGGCGATACGGCGCAGCGGATGAACAATCAGCCGGTTAATGCACCAGGTGAGCGCCACGCTGAGAATAAGCGTCATAAGTAAGCAAGTGGTCACTAACGTAACCACCCAGCTCATGACGAATTTATACATGCGGTAAGAGTCCGCCTGTAATACCAGGTAGGCCAGCGGCTGCGGATTGGCAGGGCGTTCGAGTGAATAAACGGGCAGCGAAATTTGCACCGGCAGTTCAAACAGGCGCATCACCATCATCGGGACGGGACGCTCCGGGATAAAGCTCATCCGCAGCGCCTGAAACTGGTTAGGCAAGACGACGTCGGCGCGGCTAACGACGCCGGCAGGCTGAATGCGTTTTAAAATGGTTTCCGCTTCGGGAATATCCCCTTTCAGAATCGAGGCGGAGAGCGGGCCGCGCACCGAGCGGGCAATACTTTCTAACTGCGAAGCCGTGTTATAGCGATTCTGCTGTACGGAATGAAACAGCAGAATTACGCAGAAAAGCAGGACAAACAGCATGGTGACGGCAGAAACCATCGCCATCTGTTTGATTGTTAAGGAACGGCTGACACGCAAAATGACTCTCCACAAAACTCGAAGCGCAGGGCGCGCCAGGGTGTAAACCTGGCGCGCCTGAGTATACCCGATTGCCGCGCTATTAAGAGAGACTTACAAATGGATTAAGGAAAATCCGATTACCAGTCCGCGTACGGGATGAGCGGCTGCGGCGGTAAGTCCATATCGCCCTGCCAGCCTGCAGCAGAGTAGCGCACATAGATCAGCGCGTGGCTTGGGGTATAGTCTTTCGCTTCCTGAATATCCACGCCCATGCCCACAAACCAGTTGGACGTTACGCGGCGTTCGATAATGGCCCGTGCGGTATAACCCGTACCGGAAGAACTGCTGCCGGTTTCCATCGCGCCCCGGTCGGTATAGCGGTCTGGCTCATCGGTCGGGATCAGATTCTGAATCGGGTAGCGCAGCTCGTCTTTGGTTTTGGAGTGTGACCAGGACACCGAGCCACCCAGCTCCCAGGACCAGTTCTCCGTGCGTTTACGCCAGGTCACCGGCAGCGCGAAGGAGACATACTCCTGCGGGCTGTAATAGCCGCCCTGGCCCAGGGTATAACCGCTCAGGTCTTTGTCGTAGTGCCAGAGCATATTGGAGACGCCGACCGTCAGGCGCTCATTGTTTTTATTAATGAGCTTGTAGTAGTAACCCGTCATCCAGCGGACGCGCCAGTTATCCTCCACATTTTTACCCGTCAGCGTTTCCGCGTTCAGGCTTGACCAGACGCCGTTCGCTTCCCCTTTGTCATAGCTCATACTTACGCCGCCACCGGTGGCGCGTACGCCGCCCCAGGTGGTGCCGGTATTGGTATCTTTTTGCCCGCCGAAGGCCAGCAGAGAGCTGGAGATTGGGCGGCGATGGGCGTTAACGGTATAGCCGATGGGCCCCAGATCGCTGCTGTAGCTGATGCCGCCCACCACGTCGACGACGTCAAAGCCCATTGGCGTGGTGCCAATATCCATCGCCCAGGTTTTATTCTGCCAGCCGACGGCGACGCTTGCGCCATTGTCGGACTGATGGGTGTTGCCGCTACACGGCGTTTCGTAGCAGGTTCCCCATTTAGGGTCGTAAGTCCCGTTCTTGCTATCAAATGAACCGGCGTCCATGTTGACCAGATCGCTTCTGAAGAACATGCGCCCATCAGAAAGCGGGGCATCCACCTGTAGCATGGTGGTATGCGCTTTCAGGTCGGAATAACCGCCCGTGCCGCTGGAGCCCCAGTAGTCGTGCTGCAGCGTGACGTTAACATCCTGCTGACGATACAGGTCACCGGCATCGCTGCGCACGCCGCGCTTCAGCCAGTCGTCTTTTTCATCGTTACGCGTCAGACGGGTGAAACTGTCGTTGTCAGCCGGACGCGTCGTCGTGATCCCCGTCGATACCATCGCATCTTTATAGGTTTCCAGCGCCTGCTGAGGCTGGCCGTTCTGCGCCTGGAAACGTGCGGCATCACGCAGCACCAGCGCGTTTTCCATGGAGCCGGGCTGCGATTTAGCCTGCGGAATGATTTTGTTGAAGGTCTGTTCTGCGGCAGCGGAATCGCCCAGGCCCGCCTGCGCCATCGCGATCCGGCGCTGCATGTTGAGCGACAGCGGCTGGCCGTTTTGCGCGGCGGGCAGTTTCGCCAGCTCTGCGCGCGCGGCATCCTTGTTACCCTGCGCGCTGTAAATCTCGGTCAGGCCGAGGATCGCGTCTTCGTTCTGCGGTTCACGCTGCAGGACGGCATTGTACGTCGTTTTCGCCGAGTCCAGATCGCCACGCTGCTGTGCCCAGTCCGCCAGCGTGAGGTCGATACGGGTGGAGGTCGGCTGCTGGCGAAGAAGATTCTCTGCGTCCTGCTCTTTGCCGCTGTCGCGCAGACGGTTGGCGGTTTCCAGCACCTGGTTGCTTTGCAGGCGGTCGGCAAGTTCCTGAATATTGCCGTTCCACTGGCTGCGCGGCAGCGTATCCAGATGCGCCAGCGCGGCACGGTCCTGATCGTTTCCGGAAAGATAGAGCCCGTTGGCGTACACCTGATCCGGATCGGACGGTTTCTGGCTGGCAAGCTGACGCATCAGGGTATCCGCCTGGCTGCGCTGACCCGCGCTGTAGAGATCGCGCGAGAGACGGTAGGTTATCCACACGTCGCCGGGAGAGAGCGCCAGACGACGACGCTGAATGTCTGCCGCCTGAGCGTATTTCCCCTGATTTTCCAGCTGTTCGGCCTGAGTGGAGAGCTGCTCGTTGGTCAGGCTACGTTCAATATCGTCTATGCTTCGGCGCTGGCTGGTGGAGAGAGACTGGATAAACTGCGAGGCCTTCTCCGGGGACTGCGCGCGGTAAATATTGGCCAGGCCGCGGACCGCATTGCTGTTGCCGCTGTCCATACGCAGCGCCTGGCGATAGTAACGTTCCGCCGCGTCGTTATCTTTACGCGCCGCGGCGGCGTCGCCCAGCCCCAGCACGGCATAGCTGTCGGTATTGTCGATACCGCGTGCCTGCTGATAGTAACGCTCCGCCTGCGCCGGGTTATTCGCCTTCAGCGCCGCATCGCCCTGCTGGATCAGCAGCCAGTAGCGGTTAACCTTCAGAAGACTGTCCCATTTACCCCGGTTATCGCTCTGGGGATCGAGGGCAATCGCCTTTTCAAACTGTGCCACCGCGCGGGCGCGGTCGCCCTTCTGGGAATACGCCTGTCCAAGGGCGCCCACCGCCTCACTGTCGGCATGGTTGGCGCTGACGGCTTTTTGCAGCTCCGCCACCGCCTTACTCCCCTGCCCGGCATCCACCGCCGCCAGCCCTTCCGCTTTCGCGCGGAACGCCGGATCGGCGAGCTGTTTTTGCTGCGCTTCAAGCTGGGCACGCGCCGCCGCGACGCTATCCCCGTCGCTGAATACGCTCAGGTATTTTTGCAGCGCGCTGACGCTGGCGCTGCTGGCAGGCTGACCTTTGATTTGGTCATACCACATATCAGACGCCTGGTTACGGCCATTGGTGGATTTGGCCATCTCCTGCAATATCGCAAAGCCTTCATCACGGCGTCCGCTCTGGAACAAAAGCTGGGACAGCGTTGCCTGAAGCTGCGTATTTCCGGGGCTGCTGCTGTTTATTTTCTTGAGCTGGTTAATGGCTGCATTTCGGCGAGCAGGGTCTTTCGCCACGACGTTCCAGTATTCCGTGGCCACGTCGCCGCCCGGCGGGTTGCCGTCAAACAGCTTGTCATAGGCGGCAATCGCCTCCTGCGTGTGTCCCGTGGTGGCGAGCAGTCGCGCCTGCTGGAGCTGCTGCCGGCCATCCGGGGTAGAAAGCAGCATCGTATTGCGTGATGACTGGTACGCACTCGAGCCCGGCGCGATCCCTTTCAGACGATCCAGCTCTTTTTGCGCACCGGCGTTATCACCCTGGCGCAGCAGGTAGCGAAAGCGTGCGGCAATGACGTCAGGGTTGTTCGGGTCAATCAGCTCTAGACGATAAAGCGACTGACGAACCAAATCCTCACGCTGTGTCGATTCGCCCAGCCGAACCTGTTCCAGCAGCTGTTTCTGCTGCGGAGAGTTGGCGGCTTCAGCCAGCGGCATCAGTGCCAAGCCAAGCGATAAAGTGAGTAGATTTACTGTGAACTTGCGCATTCCTGGCCCCAATCCGGTATTAATTCACCTTTTGCGGTGAAGCGAAAACGATGCTGATCCCATCCTTGCCCAAAGAGAGTCAGCACGTAGCTGTAATAGGCATTGTTATCGGGAAAATGGTCCGCAACGCGCTGGCGCTGAACCGCCTGGGCATCACGCTGTTGTAAAAACGGCAGCATGGCGGCAGAGAACCCGACCGGACCATTCCCGGTGCGTTTCCCCGTCGCCACATCCACTTTCTCCGGCGGCACACCCCGTTTCAAGGTCTTTGCCGCCATCGGCTGGAAGCGCGTCAGCAGCCGGGCTTTCTGAGGATCGTTGTCACTCATCATGCCCACCCAGAGATACACGCGGATGGCGTCGTAGCCGCCCACCAGCGCCTTATCCTGCTGTAACCGCCAGCCTTTGTGTTTCTGATACTGCACCCAGTCCGGCGAAAAGCCTTTCGGCGCACTCTCCTGCAGCAGGCGCAGATTGGTTTCACGAAGCTGGGTCCACGGGGAACCAAAGCGCGTGAAATAACTCGCTAACTGCGGAGGAAGATAACTGGGGTTAAAGCGCCAGACCTGTTCATCGGCAAAACCGACTTTACCGGGAAGCAGCATTGCGCCGAGCCCCGGCACTTTCACCACTTCCTCGCTGACAATGCGTTTCAGCAACGCTTTACCCGTGCGGGTATAGTCCGGATGTTTCCACAGCCGACCCGCTTCGAGCAGTGACCAGGCGATCCAGACATCGGCGTCAGAGGCGGAGTTGGTATCAATCACCGCCCACGTTTCTTTATCCTTCTGACCCCATAGCCAGGCAGGCAGATGGTCGTTGAGATCGCCGCTGGCAAGATTATCGCGCGTCCACGTCAGCAGCTGGTCAAACGCGTTGCGATCGTTCGCCGCCAGGGCAAAGAACAGGGCGTAGCTTTGCCCTTCCGAGGTCGTTATTTTGCGCGTGTCACTGGGATCAATGACACGCCCGCCCTCGCTGATGTAGTCCTTTTTAAACTGCTCCCAGGCAGGCCAGGTACAGGCGGCGCGAAGAGGAAGCGCCGCCAGCATCACCGCTGCTAATGCACACCAGCGAAAGGCTTTCATTACATCTTACTCATCCGGGTTCAGACGACGACGGCTGATGATACGCAGCAGACGCCACAGCACCCATGCCAGCAAGACCACGCTGACCGCAGCCAGGATGGCGAGCAGCACCGGATGGTTAGCCAGCGCATACCACAGGCGTTCAAACCACGGCAGATGGCCCACGTAGTACACATCGCCCACGCGCAGGCTATTGACGCCGGACTCACGGATCACCGACACGGAACCAAACATCGCGGCACGTTTACCGCTGTCGTTCATGGCCGTATTGAGGAGTTCATACCCGCGCGGGCTGTCCGCAAGGAGGGCCACCACGCTGCGCTGTTCGTTGTATGGGGACTGGAAGCCCACCACTGCGGCCATCGCCCCCTGAGACGTTACCGTCGTCTGCGCGCTGGCCTGACGGTCGTTCACATCCGGCATAATGCTCGGGAACTCGGTCTGGCGCAGCGGCGTGTTAACCCAGGACTGGGCCGCTTTCACCAGCAGATCGATACGTTTGTCATCCTTTAGCTTATCCGGAATGGTACCGATCACCATGATGTCAGCGTCTTTGTTCTGAATCTGGCTGCCATCGTCCGTCAACGTGACGTTAATCGCCGGTAATCCTGTTTGTCCCCCAACGGTCGCCATGGTGTCCAGCAGGGTCGTGACCTGCCCTTCGTTTGGCGCTTTTGGCATCACCACAATGGACTCAGAGAGATCGGCCATGCGGCTGAACGGGAAGCCCGCGTTAGCAAACGCGCGCAGGTCCGGCATCGCCAGGAAGTGATAGTACTTCGAGAAGTCGATGGTCGACTCATCGCCAATCACCACGTGGTTCTGAACCGGCTGGAAGGTGATGCAGTTTTCCGCCGAGCCGCCAGGCATCGGGTTCATGTACTGGAAGTCAAAGCGCAGCTGGTTTATCGCACCCAGCTTCAGTGCCGGAATGGAAACATCCGTTTTACCGTCCAGCAGCCCCTGCAGCACCGGCAGGCGAAGCATCAGGCGGTTCGTATCCTGCGTGCTTTGCAGGCTGAAGGATTGCAGGAACTGGTTGTTCAGGCTGATATCCATGCGCGAGCTGTCTTTGGTGGCTGGCGCGGTATACCGGTAGTTCAGATTGATATCAATGCCGTTGGTGCGCAGCAGGTACAGATCCGGCGGCAGATTCAGCGACAGGCTAATCGGCGCTGGCTCAAGCCCCGTCGCCTGCAGCTGTTCTTCATAGGTTTTCAGCTCGCCAAAGGTTACCGCACGGTCGGTACGCACCCAGTTTGGCGCATCATACGGTTTACGCGCCAGCAGCGGCTTGACCTCATCTATCACCACGCTGTTGCCGCGGAACAGGACGTTGCCCTGGGCAATCGCTTTTGCTGCCTGCACCAGATCTTTATCATCACGACCAAAGACCACCAGCAGCTTCACGTACGGGTTTTCCGGATGGCTTATCATCTCAACGGTCGGCGCTTTGACGTCCGGATGATCGCGCAGGAAGGCCGGGCGTTTCGCGTTGGTCGCAAACACAATGGCATTTCTGTCCGGCAGCTTGTCATACATCGCCGGGAAGCTCTGGCCGCGCCAGCCGGCACGTGAACCAAACCAGGACGCCACGATGGTGGCCGCCAGCTGCTCGGTCACGTCCGGGGATGAGGCAAACACCATCGGCAGCGTGAGCGGACGGTTATCACGCGGATCAAAGAACGGAACCGGGAAGGCCGAGAGATCGTTTTTCAGCGCCAGCGACTGGTAGGTCATCTGCAGCGAGGAGTTACGCCCGACGTCCATCCACAGCGTGTTGCTGGCCGGGTTTTCGCAGACATCGCGGTAGTGACCGACAAATTCCAGGCGGATACGGTTAAAGTCGGTGATGAACAGCGGGTTAATCGGCACCTGAGCCTGGGTTTTCTTGCCCAGCTGCTCTTTGGTGACCGGCAGAACGTCCATCAGCTCATCATTCAGATAGACCTTCAGCTGAGACTGGGTCGGCAGCAGCGACGGTGACGGGGTGTACTCAAGGTTCAGCACCGCATTAGAGACGACCTCATCGCTGCGCATGCCAAATTCAATGCCGCCGTTAGGGTTGATACCGCGCAGCACCATGCTGCCCGGAGGCGGCGCAATTTGCGCGAAGGTCAGCTTGACGTCCCGTGACGGCGCATTGTCTGCGACGACGGGCGCATTCGCCCCCCGGACGCCCGGCATCACCTGCCCGATGACCTGACCGTCTGCCGGCAGGGTGTTCCCCTCCGTTGGCTGGTTCGGCAGGATGTTTTCTGTTTGACCCGGTGCCGCGGTGACAACCGGATCGGTTGCTTGCGCGACGACAGGTACCGTTGGCGCAGGCGTTGCCGCTGCATTACCAGGAGCGGCGTTAGCCATTGTTGCGGGGAGGACATTCATCCCCATTGCCACTGCACATAACCAGGAAAGTTTTGTTTTCATCGCGTTATCATCATTGTTGAGCCATAACCGGGTCCGCCTGCTTCGCCTCATCCCGCTCAGGACGACGAGGAATGAACGACACGACCCAGGAAACCAGCGAAGTAAGTGACCGGAAAATTAATTTCACCGACGACGGGGCAAATTCTGCAAGGTGACGATAGCCACGGAACCCCAGCTTCAGAATATCCAGCAGGCTTTCCAGTGGTTTATCTTCCGGGAAGCTGTCCTGCCAGAGAGCCCACGTATCCGCGCGGGCAAACGTACACTGCACAAAATCGATATGCTGCTTTTTGGTCAACGGCATGAGCTGCAGACCGACTTCATTGCCCGCCACGCGAACAACCTGCGTCGGGAAGACATACTCCTGCTGACCGCGCTTAAGCAGCAGGTTAACTTTCTGCCCTTCCAGCACCTTCGCCTGGCCGTTGATTTTGATCCCCAGACCGCCGTCAGAGAAGTCGTGCACGGTACAGGAGAAGAGATGGCCATCTTCACGGGCGATCGCCGCAGGCATGCAGATTTCAACGCGATGCGCGCGACGAACCTGTTTGCTTTCCACCGACACCGCCACCGCGCCGCCGAGGATAATCAGGTTGTAGAAGACCCAGGCCATACTCACGAAGACGGTCAGGATTTCGTTTTCCGGGCCGTAGAAGTAACGCCAGATACCGGCGATGACGCCAACGATATTCAGCAGTACCAGGAAGATATACGGACGGGAGATCACCCAGTCGACGTACTCCTCTTCCACCAGGCCGCCCTTCGCGGTAACGTTGAATTTCCCTTTGTGCGGGTTAATCAGCGCCACCATCGTCGGCGGTGCGATGTACCAGGCCAGCACCGTTTCGTAGATTTCACTCCAGAAGGAGTGGCGGTATTTACCCTGTATCTTCGAGTTCGTCAGGCTCGCGTGGATCATGTGCGGCAGAACAAACAGCGCAATCATCAGCGCCGGGGCGTAGATGATATAAGCGTGAAGGAGCAGGAACGCCAGCGGCGCGGTCAGGAAGATCAGCCGCGGGATACCGGATAAGAAGTGGAACATGGCGTTGACGTAGCAGAGACGCTGCGCCAGCTTGAGCCCTTTCCCGATCAGGGGGTTATCGAGACGGAAAATCTGCACCATCCCGCGCGCCCAGCGAATACGCTGACCAATGTGCGCCGACAGTGACTCCGTTGCCAGACCGGCAGCCTGCGGAATGCGCATATAGGCTGAGGTATAGCCACGACGGTGCAGGCGCAGCGAGGTATGCGCATCTTCGGTGACCGTTTCGACGGCGATACCACCAATTTCATCCAGCGGTTTACGGCGGATAACCGCACAGGAGCCGCAGAAGAAGGTGGCATCCCACATGTCGTTTCCGTCCTGCACCAGGCCATAGAACAGCGTGCCTTCGTTCGGGGTTTTACGGAAACGGCCAAGGTTACGTTCAAACGGGTCCGGCGAGAAGAAGTGGTGCGGCGTCTGCATCATCGCCAGCTCTTTCTCCTTCAGGAACCAGCCCATAGTCATCTGCAGGAACGAGCGCGTCGGGACGTGGTCGCAGTCAAAGATCGAGACAAACTCCCCGGTGGCATACTTCAACGCGTTGTTGATGTTCCCGGCTTTAGCATGTTCGTGCGTCGGACGGGCGATGTACTCGACGCCGACTTCCTCTGCGAACTGGCGGAACGCCGGACGGTTGCCGTCATCCAGGATCCAGACCTTGAGCTTATCTTTCGGCCAGTCGATGCCCAGCGCGGCATAGATGGTGTTCTTCACCACGCTCAGGTCTTCGTTGTAGGTCGGCACGAAGAGATCGACGGTTGGCCACTGGGTGGTGTCCTTTGGCAGCGGAACCGGCTGGCGGTTGAGCGGCCAAATCACCTGGAAATAGCCCAGCACCAGCACAATCCAGGCATAGGTTTCAGCAAACAACAGCACCAGGCCGCACACCAGACTCACCGGATCGTCCCAGTTCAGCGTCGAGGTATAACGCCACCAGATGTAGCGACAGGAGACGGTCAACGACAACACAATCAGCATCAGCGCCGAGAAGCGGCCCGGAATACGGCGGACCAGCAGCGCCACGCCCCACAGCAGGATCAGGAAGGTGAACTGCGCCAGAGGGTTGAAAGGCTGCGTAATACAGACCAGCGCCAGAATGAGCGAGAACACGACGATCACGCCGAGGATAAAACGCCGCAAGCCCGGGTGGAGATGCCCGAGCTCTTTATGGTTATCCAGATGGCTGGTCTTATCGCTGACGCTGTTGGGCAGTTTATCCAGCCACTGGTGGTAGCGTTCACGTAGCTGCTGCACGCGGGAGAAACTGCGCCAGTGCGGCGTTTTTGTCTCCGCGCGGGATGAGGTCGCCACCAGCCAGATGGCCTGAATGAGATAACGCGCCGGATCCAAAGGACGTGGCCGGTCGGGATTAATGTGCGGATACAATTCACTGTGCCGGGCACGTATGCGCTGCCAGCGCGGGTGTTCGAGTGGAATAAATATCCAGGCCAGAATCATCCAGAAACAGCCGAGCGCGGCGCTGAATGCCGACGCGCCGTGACGGCGAAAATGCCGGTAATGTTCGCTCAAACGCGAACTGACCGGTGGGATGAGTAACCAGCTGGCGAAACGACTCATACATCACTCCCTGCATGCTCCGCCCTGTTGGCGAAGTTCAGCAGACACCAGTTAGCCAGCGTCAGGATCTCTTCTGCCGCCAGTGAATCGCTGCGGTATTCGCCGAGCGGTTGCTTAGACGCAAGGCATTCCGCCATGCCCTCATCACGATGGATGACAATGGGAAGCAAGCGGCGCTGGCTCTGCAGCCAGACCTGATACAGATCGTCCTGGATCTGGCTGCCAATGCGCAAATCGTTAATCAGGATATGGCCATTTTGAGGTAGCCCCTGCTGATGCAGGCGGATATGGCAGTTCGCATCGACGTTGACGATCGAGAGCACATGATCGCACTGGGCAATAAGCTGTCGGGTCAGCGTGCCGGCGCCGTGCGGCAGATCCAGCAGGATCCACTTGTAGTGCCCCTTTTCTTTCAGGGTCTGCAGCGCCAGCGTGAACTGCGAAAACAGACGCTGATACGCGGCTTCATTCTCGCGCTCCGTGGTGGTCAGTTGACCAAACGGCAGCAGATCGAGCTGGGAGGTATAGCGCATCCCTGCATCCTGCCAGTCTTTATCGTCGAGCAGCGCCCGGGCCCAGCCCTCTTCGCGAGTAAAATCGACGTTAAACGACATACGCAGCAAATTATCGGCGCAGGCGTCAATAACCAGCACCGATTCACCTAAAAGCTGTAATGACCACGCCAGCGCCGCGGTAACAGATGTGGTACCCACACCGCCACGGACACCCTGTAATCCGAGTATGGCCATCAATGGCTCCCTTAATGTTGATGGGCGAATTCAGCTAATAACGGCCAGCGTTTAATAGCCGCGGCCAACTGTTCCCGCTGGGAAATATCGGTGTAATCTATTTCAGGTAAAGAAAAGGCCTGCGTCAGCGCCAGAAAATCGTTTTGGAATGTGTAACCCAGGGTCGAATCGACTGGGGTTCCGGGTTCGTTATTATCCATTCTTTTTCCATCCCTTTGAGGAAAATCGCACGCTAAAGAAGTTGCGGGGCTTCCTGCCCTGACAAATTTCATTTACATGCTAAATCTGATGTTCTTTAATTTCAATGTTAGGTTTATTTCTACGCTTTCGCTAGTAAACTGAGATACAGATAAATTAGACGAAAAGAGGGACACCGTGGACTCCATATTTTCTATTGGCATCCAGTCATTATGGGACGAATTGAGCCACATGCCAGTCGGAGGAGTCTGGTGGATTAATACGGACCGAAATGAAGATGCTATCAGTCTGGTAAACCAGACAATTGCTGCCCAGGATAAGGATTCCCGCGTGGCCGTCATTAGCATGGGCGAAGATCCGAAGAAAATTATCACGCTGGAAAACGATTGCGGGCCTCAGACGGTGCGATTATTTTCCATGACATCGGATGCCGATAGTCTATACTTTTTGTCCCGCGACGTTCAGTGCACTATTGATCCGGATCACTATTTAGTGATCCTTAAATGCGCAAATAACGTCCTGCAAAATATCCCTTCTGAAAAACTGCTGCCGTGGCTGGAAAAAATCAATAAATGGGCAAAATTTCAAAATTGCACGCTATTGATAGTCAATCCCGGCAGTAATAATGACAAGCTATTCTCACTTTTAATGGGTGAATATCGCTCCCTGTTCGGTCTGGCAAGCGTTCGTGACCAGGCGGGAAGCTATCTCTACGATATTGCATTCTGGTGTAATGAAAAAGGCGTGAGCGCCAGGCAACAACTTACGCTGAAACACATCGAGGGTAAGTGGCACCTGGCACAGCAGGAAGAAACCGTGGTGCAACCGCGCAGTGATGAAAAACGCATTCTGAGCCATATCGCGGTTTTAGAGGGAGCACCTGCCCTGTCGGAAAACTGGTCACTGTTTGAATCTAACGAAGCCCTCTTCCATGAAGCGCGCACAACCCAGGCGGCAACGATTATTTTCTCGCTGATGCAGAATAACCAGATTGAGACGCTGGCGAGGCAAATCCACACCTTACGCCGCCAGCGCGGCAGTGCGTTAAAAATCATCGTACGCGAAAACAATACCAGCCTGCGCGCTACCGATGAGCGTCTGCTTCTGGGTTGCGGCGCCAATATGGTTATCCCCTGGAACGCGCCGCTGTCACGCTGCCTGACGCTTATCGAAAGCGTTCAGGGTCAGCAGTTTAGCCGCCATGTACCGGAAGACATTTCTACGCTGCTCTCCATGACGCAGCCGATGAAGCTGCGCGGTTACCAAAAATGGGATACCTTCTGCGACGCCGTCGGCAACATGATGAGCAATACGCTTCTTCCTGCAGACGGAAAAGGGGTTATGGTTGCCCTGCGCCCTGTTCCGGGTATCCGTGTTGAACAGGCGCTTACCTTATGCCGCCCAAACCGTACAGGGGACATCATGTCCATTGGCGACAATCGCCTGGTGCTGTTTTTGTCCTTCTGCCGGGTAAACGATCTCGATACGGCGCTTAACCACATCTTCCCTCTGCCTACCGGGGATATTTTCTCGAACCGTATGATTTGGTTCGAAGATAATACGATCAGCGCGGAGCTGGTGCAGATGCGTGCGCTCCAGCCTGAACAATGGGTTAAGCCACTCGCTATCAAGAGCGATGCCAAACCGATCCTCAATGCCAGACATGATGGACACGTCTGGCGTCGGGTGCCGGAACCCCTTCGCTTATTAACAGACAACGCGGAGAACGCATCATCATGAATATCAGCGATATTATTCAACTGGTTATATTCTGTGCGCTGATCTTTTTCCCGCTTGGCTACTATGCGCGTCATTCCATACGCCGTATCCGTGATACGGCCAGAGTGCTGTTTATAAAACCTCGCTACGTAAAACCAGCCGGAACACTGACACGGGCATCACACGTCAAGGCAGACCGAAAACATGACTAATTCTACCTATACCGCTTCGTCACCCTCGCCGCTCTGGCAATACTGGCGCGGCCTTTCCGGCTGGAACTTCTACTTTCTGGTGAAGTTTGGTCTGCTTTGGGCAGGCTATCTGAATTTCCATCCTCTACTCAACCTCGTGTTTATGGCCTTCCTGCTGATGCCGCTGCCAAATATCAGGCTGCATCGCTTACGTCACTGGGTTGCCATCCCCGTCGGCTTTGCGCTGTTCTGGCATGATACCTGGCTACCGGGGCCGGACAGCATTATGAGCCAGGGGTCCCAGGTGGCAGGCTTTAGCGCCAGCTATGTCCTCGATCTGACCGAGAGGTTTATTAACTGGCAGATGATAGGCGCGGTATTTGTGCTGCTGGTTGCCTGGCTGTTCCTGTCACAGTGGATCCGCGTCACGGTGTTTGTCGTCGCGATTATGATCTGGCTTAACGTGCTGACCCTGGCTGGGCCAAACTTTTCGCTGTGGCCTGCCGGTCAACCGACCACCACGGTGACCACCACCGGGGGAAGCGCAGCGGCCACCGTCACCACGGCAGGCGATACGCCAGTGGTGGGTGATATCCCAACCCAGACCGCACCGCCGACCTCAACCAACCTGAACGCCTGGCTCTCCAGTTTCTATACCGGGGAAGACAAGCGACAGACGAAATTCCCGGATGCGCTGCCGGCGGATGCTCAGCCGTTTGAACTGCTGGTGATCAACATCTGCTCTCTCTCCTGGGCCGATGTGGATGCAGCTGGTTTGATGTCTCATCCGCTGTGGTCTCATTTCGACATTCAGTTTAAAGATTTCAACTCTGCCACCTCGTACAGCGGCCCGGCGGCGATCCGCCTGCTGCGTGCAAGCTGCGGTCAGACATCGCATAAAAACCTGTATCAACCCGCCGGCAACCAGTGTTATCTGTTCGATAACCTCGCCAAGCTGGGCTTTACGCAGCACCTGATGCTGGGGCATAACGGCCAGTTCGGTAACTTCCTGAAAGAGGTGCGCGAACAGGGTGGTATGCAGTCACCGCTGATGGACCAAACCGGTCTTCCTGTCTCTCTGCTGGGCTTCGACGGCTCGCCCGTCTATGATGATACCGCCGTCCTGCAACGCTGGCTGCAGACCATCGAAAAAGACAGTAATCCACGCAGCGCGACGTTCTTTAATACCCTGCCGCTCCATGACGGTAACCATTTCCCGGGTGTGAGCAAAACGGCAGATTATAAAGTGCGTGCGCAGAAGTTCTTCGACGAGCTGGACGCGTTCTTCACGGAGCTGGAAAAATCAGGCCGTAAAGTGATGGTGGTTGTGGTGCCTGAGCACGGTGGTGCGCTGAAAGGTGACAGAATGCAGGTGTCAGGTCTGCGTGATATCCCAAGCCCGTCCATCACCAACGTACCTGCAGGCATTAAATTCTTTGGTATGAAGGCACCGCATCAGGGCGCACCAATAGAGATTACGCAGCCAACCAGCTATCTGGCGATCTCAGAACTGGTTGCCCGCGCCGTTGACGGGAAACTCTTTGTGGAAGATAGCGTGAACTGGGACCAGCTCACCAGCAAACTGCCGCAAACGGCAGAAGTCTCGGAGAACGCCAACGCGGTAGTGATTCAGTATCAGAACAAACCGTACGTTCGCCTGAACGGCGGGGATTGGGTACCGTATCCACAGTAGCTGATTTACCCCTCTCCCCATTGGGGAGAGGGGATAGTCGGTGCGTTATTATTGCTCTGAAATCCACACCAGCATTTTCAGACTTGCCGAATAGTAGTCGTCCTTAGACGTGATTTCGGGTTCTCCGGAAGACTGTCCCATCGTTAAATCCCTAACCGCCAGCAGACCACCTTCCATCATGTAGGGCGCATATTCGTTAGTCGTGACGTTAACCCAGGCGGGCGTTTGTTCCCGGGGGAACTGACCGAACCAGGCCTTCCACGGCGCCAGGAGCGGGCTTTGTTTCTCAGACCAGGCAACGTACAGCGGAATACGAATCGCGTCATAGCTCATTCGCGGTGGCCAGCCTTTAGCGGGAGCCAGCTTGCCACCTGATGTCAGTGAAACCCAGTCAGTGGGCAAGTTCGCTTTACCCGAGCCCATTTTCCCCAGCAGGCGTTCCCCGTCCTTAATCAAATCGCGCCAGACCGGCAAATGACTGCGTCCGGCGAAGGCCTGCCAGGCCGGAAACACAAAATAGGAAGGATTAAGAACCACTTCACCGTCAAGCTTAAATCCCTGGACGCCGGGCAGCATCACGCGGTAACCCGCATAGCGGATGACGCTATGGGCGACCAGCGCTTTTGTAATAGCATCCGATGCGGCGCTGTAGCGTTTGTCATGCCAGCGGGCATCGGCTTTAAGCAGCGCCCAGGCAATCAGCACATCGCCATCGGCAGCGTTGTTTTTGTCGGCGATCGGGTTGGACTCTGCGGGGTTAAAGCGCCAGTAAAACAGACCGTTCTCTTTGTTCTTCAGCTCACGGTTTGTCCATTGCCAGAGCTTATCGAACGTGGCTTTATCGTCGTTGGCCACTGCCATCAGCATGGCAAAGCCCTGACCTTCCGTATGCGACACGCCGCCATTGCCGGTATCGACAATGCGGCCTTCCGGTTTGAAAAAGCGCGCCTTGTAACTCTCCCAGGCCTGACCTGCCTGAGAGAGGGGTGAGAACAGCAGACTCATCATGACGGCCAGCGTCGCGCAGACGGGTTTTCGCATCATTCACTCCATCCGGTTATTCGGCACTTCGCAGGGAAATCTCACCGCCCATCCAGGGTTTGATCACGCCATCCTGCTCCAGAAGCAGCGCACCCTGAGCGTCAATACCGCGGGAAGTCCCGTAGATCTCTTTATCACCGATCAGCAATTTCACCGGGCGGTTGATGAAGTTATCCAACTTTTCCCAACGAGACAGGAACGGTGCCAGCCCTTCCTGCTCAAAAAGCGTGAGCGAGCTGCGCAGCTCTTTAATCATACGTACGGCAAGGGTGTTACGATCGATGACGATCCCCGCCTCCTGGAGGTTAGTCCAGGCCTGGTTCACCACATCATTTTGGACATTGCGCATCACCATATTGAGGCCTGCGCCAATGACGATTTGCGCCGCATCGCCCGTTTTTCCCGTCAGTTCGACCAGAATCCCGGCAAGTTTACGATCGTTGAGGTAGAGGTCATTAGGCCATTTAACACGCACTTTATCCGCCCCCAGATCGTGCAGCACTTCCGCCATGACGATGCCGATGACCAGACTCAGGCCAATGGCAGCGGCCGGGCCCTGATCGAGTCGCCAGTACATGGACAGATAGAGGTTAGCGCCAAATGGCGAAAACCACTTGCGTCCGCGACGGCCACGACCGGCCTGTTGATACTCAGCAACGCAGGCATCGCCGGATTTCAGCTCAGGCAGACGATCCAGAAGATACTGGTTCGTCGAATCAATCACCGGTAGCACCGCCACATTGCCGTGTCCAATCTGGCTGCGGATCGCTTCTTCATTCAGCAACTGAATCGGCTCCGGCAGGCTGTAGCCTTTTCCGGGAACCGTAAACACATCCACACCCCAGTCACGGAGCGTCTGGATATGCTTGTTAATGGCGGCGCGGCTCATGCCCAGCTGTTCACCCAGCTGCTCGCCGGAATGAAATTCACCATCCGCCAGGATACCAATCAGGGTTAACGGGACCGTATTGTCCTTCATGCGATAGTCTCCACAGCGTTGACTTCACCTGTGCGACCAATGAAGCGGACTTCTGGCTCCAGCCAGACGTTAAATTTTTCGCCGACACGCTGGCGAACGTAGTGAGCCAGCTGTACCACATCGTCGCTGGTCGCATCGCGCTGGTTAATCAGCACCAGGGCCTGCTGTTGGTGAACGGCTGCCCCGCCGACTGAAGTGCCTTTTAGCTGGCATTGATCGATGAGCCACCCCGCGGCCAGCTTCACGCTGCCGTCCGCCTGAGGGTAATGTGGCGCTGCTGGCCATCCTTCAAGAAAGACTTTTGCATTTTCGCTGCTGATAACCGGGTTTTTGAAGAAACTTCCTGCATTTCCGTTTACTTTTGGATCGGGAAGCTTGGTCATCCGCATATGGCAAACCGAGTCAAAAACGTCGCGGGCGGTAACGGTTGCCGGATCGAGACGCGTTAAATCCCCGTAGGTCAATACGGGCTGCCAGTTCTTCGACAGACGCAAACCCACGGCGACAATCACGTAGCGATCCTGATATTCATGTTTGAAGATACTGTCACGATAGCCAAAACGGCACTGCTCTGCGGTTAAACGCGTCGCCGTTCCGGTCGCCAGCTCGATGCAGTCGACATATTCACAAACATGTTTCAGTTCGATGCCGTAGGCGCCGATGTTTTGAATAGGAGACGATCCGGCGCAGCCTGGAATAAGCGCAAGGTTTTCCAGGCCCGGCATCCCTTTTTCGAGGGTAAATTGCACCAGATGATGCCAGTTTTCTCCGGCACCCACGTGCACGTGCCAGCTGTCGGCACGCTCTTCCACATCAATTCCCATGATGCGGTTAACGATCACCGTTCCCGCAAAATCATCGAGAAACAGGACATTACTTCCTTCGCCCAGAATCAGTACGGGTTCGTTATTTTCTGTCGCGTTTTGCCATGCATCCAGCAGCTGCTGTGCAGTATCGGCACGTACAATTTGATTGGCATTGCGTTGAATGCCAAAGGTATTCCAGGGCTTAAGGGAGTGGTTCATAAACGCTATCCTGATGCAAAAACGCAGGTAGTTTACCGTATAAGCAGGGTGATGGGGGATCAGTTTGTGCAGCGTATAAACGCAAAAAGGCCATCCTTTCGGATGGCCTCTTCACTTGTTTGATGCCTGGCAGTTCCCTACTCTCACATGGGGAGACCCCACACTACCATCGGCGCTACGGCGTTTCACTTCTGAGTTCGGCATGGGGTCAGGTGG
>NZ_JBVPGN010000023.1:0-99650 GCF_055816715.1 Enterobacter sp. PL_is514
CACATCTGATGGCAAGAGGCCCGAAGGTCCCCCTCTTTGGTCTTGCGACGTTATGCGGTATTAGCTACCGTTTCCAGTAGTTATCCCCCTCCATCAGGCAGTTTCCCAGACATTACTCACCCGTCCGCCGCTCGTCACCCAGAGAGCAAGCTCTCCTGTGCTACCGCTCGACTTGCATGTGTTAGGCCTGCCGCCAGCGTTCAATCTGAGCCATGATCAAACTCTTCAATTTAAGTTTGATGTTCGTGAATTAAACTTCGTAATGAATTACGTATGTTCACTCAGAGACTTGGTATTCATTTATTGTCCGAAGACATTAAGAATCCATGTCACTTTGAGTGCCCACACAGATTGTCTGATAAATTGTTAAAGAGCAGTTGCAACGCGGCGTTAAGCTCACCGTTGCGAGGTCCCGTATATTACGTTTTCCTCATTCAGAGTCAAGTGATTATTTTCGCTTTTCTCTGCCGGCGTTCATCTCTGAACCCCGCTAACCCGGCGGCCTGTAAGCCGTTGTTCCGTGTCAGTGGAGGCGCATTATAGGGAGTTCTCAGACGTTGACAACCCCTCTTTTAAAAAAAACTTTCAACCGTCTCTTTTTTGCTCAAAACCGTGCTACAGCGCCAGTTTTTCGAGCGTTTCAAAGCCATAACGGCGTAAAACGGGTAAAAGTTGCTCAGTCTCTTTCGTGATGGCCATACAAAACGCGATATTCGCATCGGTAGATTTCGCATCCGGCGCTTCATGCTCCAGCAACCAGGCCGTACGACGGGCAATAGCCGCACCGGAATCCACAAGGCGTGTCCCCTCCGGCAGCACCTCCAGTAGCTCTTCCTGTAATAGCGGGAAGTGAGTACAACCCAGCACAACGGTATCCGGAGGTTCGGGCATCCGCAGCCACGGACGTAGAATACGACGCAGCTCCTCGAGTGATACCGCCTTGCCATGCAGCTTCGCTTCAGCCATCTCCACCAGCTCAGCCGAACCCAGCATCGCTATCTGGCATTCGTTTGCAAAACGGTCGATCAGCTCGCGGGTATAAGGACGCTTTACCGTACCTCGCGTGGCCAGCAAGCCCACAATGCCGTTCGCCGTCAGACGCGCGGCAGGCTTTATTGCAGGAACGACGCCCACAACCGGGAACTGGAATTTTTCACGCAGGGCGGGAAGAGAAACGGTGCTCGCCGTATTACAGGCGATGACGGCCAGCGCAAGGGGATAGCGCTTTTGTACCGCAGTGACGATTTCCACCACACGCTCAACAATAAAATCTTCGCTCTTTTCCCCGTACGGGAAAGCGACGTTATCGAAGGCGTAGATGTAATGGAGATCCGGCAGAAGATGCCGAATCTCATCATAGACCGAAAGCCCACCGACGCCGGAATCAAACACCAGCACGGTGGGACGCGGATTAGAAGGTGTAGCTGCCAGACAAGGTGTATTCCCGTCCTGCAGTTTGGTAGCCATAAACTGTCTCGTAATCTTTATCGAACAGATTGGCTATTTTACCACGAACTGTGAGATGTGAGGTGACAGGATACGAAACTGCGACATCCCACAGACTGACACCGCCCATTTTCACGCGTTCTGACGAATAGGTGTCTGGATCAATCGCGACATCATAGCGGGTGCCCAGATAACGATAGGCAAGGTTCCAGTCGAGATCCCATACCTGCCAGTCAAGCTGGTACTTAACCTGCTGTTTAGAACGGCGGGCCAGTACTTCGTTGGTTTTGGCATTACGCGGGTCGACATAATCATAGGAAATCTGATGTCCGACCGGGCCAGTATCGAACTGTGCCGTCGCTTCCACACCTTTAATACGTGCTTCGTCAACGTTGTAGTAACGATACGTATGCGGATCGCTGCTAATAAGATTATCAATGTCATTGCGATAACCGGTGATACGCCAGTTGACCGGTCCCGTCAGGCCTTCAAAGCCCCCTTCCCACTGCTTACTCTCCTCCGGTTTAAGGTCCGGATTACCGTAAGAGGCACTGTGGATTTGGCTCATGGTCGGTGCTTTAAAAGCGGTACCGTAGGAGGCAATGACGCGATAGCCCTCCACAAACTCCCACGCTGCGCTGGTTTGCCACGTGCCATGGTTGCCGAAGTTAGAGTTATCGTCATTACGCGCCGCCGCTTCCAGCGTCACGCTGCTGAACTGCTGCATCGCCGAAACAAAGACGCCGGTATTGCGTTGCTCGTAACCTTTCTCCAGATAGCCCGTTCCAGCCTGGGTCTTCTGCTTTTGCCAGTCCAGACCTGCGCCAATGTTGCCGTGACCGACTTCTACGGTGTTGAGCCATTGGGTGGTGTACTGCTTCACGTCATCCATGGTGGCGGAATCAGCGTAACGCCCTTTCTTCGGATCATAGTTCTGATCTTTACTGCGACCGTAACCCGCCACCAGCTGTGACTGGAAAATCCCCCGGTTGTAACGCAGACCGGTATCCCAGTTCTGGCTGTAGAGCTGGCGAGTATCAGGTCGTCCATCCACCATAAAGTTGGCGTCGTAGTGATCGTAACCGTCATACGCGGTGCGGTTGTCATAACCAAAGCCACGGAAGAAGCCGCTCACGCTGTCGGTAATCTGCTGTTCCACGGAGCCGTACAGCGATTTACTCATAAAGCCATCGCGGTCAGGCTGGCGCGGCGCATCTTTTGCAGCGATGTCAAAACCCCGGGTATAGGTGTAGTTACCGGCCATGGTGATTTTGGTTTTATCCAGCACCTGCTGGAAGGCGCCATCATAGGTCTGGTAACCCTTAGAGCCAACACCCGCTGAGATTTCTGCACCCGGCTTATCACGTCCGGTAATGATGTTAATCACGCCACCAATCGCGTCGGAGCCATACAGGGCTGAACGCGGACCACGGATGTACTCAATACGCTGAATCAGCGAGGTCGGGATTTGGCTCAGATCGGGAACGTTGCTGATCCCGGCGTTATTCAAAGGAATACCGTCAACCAGCACCAGCACATGGCGAGATTCCGTTCCGCGAATAAAAGTCGAAGAGTTCGAGCCCATTCCACCGCTTTGCGCGATATCCACGCCTGGCAGACGTGACATGATTTCCACCACGCTCTTTGCCTGCCAGCGCTCAATGTCTTCACGCGTCACGACGGACGTCGGTGCCAGAACAGTTTTTGCCGGTTGTTCAAAACGATTTGCCGTCACCACCAACGAGTCGGCGCTGTCCTGCGCCCAGCCCGAAAATGCCGTGACGGACAACGCCGTCAACAGCGATACTTTTTTAATCATTGTTAAAGCATCCACAATATAAGAAGGATGCCGCAGGCCTCATCGATAGCACGCGATGATGAAACCAAATGCGACGTGATCCCGGCAGGTCTTCGGGCTAGGTGGCTATATAAGGATGAAGACTTCCCATTTACACAGTGTCTACAACGCTCATCCCGCCAGTCTTTACCGCTGCGCGTCAGCTCCAGATTTACACTGGATTCCCTTTTCACTCTCAGGAGACCGGAAACAGAATGCTACAATTAGACACGTATGGATGTCCAGACAGCTATTGGCCATTAAATCTGGACATCCCCTGAACAATGCCTACAATCGCCGCGTAATTCTTTATCACTCAGGACGCATCATGACCCCAGAACACCTCCCGACAGAACAGTACGACGCGCAGCTGGCAGAGAAAGTTGTCCGCCTGCAAAGTATGATGACGCCTTTCAACGCGCCCGTTCCCGAGGTGTTCCGCTCTCCTGTCAGCCACTACCGCATGCGCGCCGAGTTCCGCATCTGGCACGACGGTGACGACCTGTACCACATCATTTTCGATCAGCAGACAAAGTCCCGTATCCGCGTGGACAGCTTTCCGGCGGCGAGCGAGCTCATTAACCAGTTAATGACGCTGATAATGGACGGTGTGCGTAACAATCCGGTACTGCGTAACAAGCTTTTCCAGATTGACTACCTGACCACGCAAAGCAATCAGGCGATTGTCTCTCTCCTGTATCACAAAGCGCTTAACGACGAGTGGCGCGAGCAGGCGGAAGCGCTGCGCGATGCGCTGCGCGCGCAGAACATCAACGTTCACCTGATTGGCCGCGCGACCAAAACCAAAATCATGCTGGATCAGGACTACATCGACGAGCGCCTGCCGGTAGCGGGTAGAGAGATGGTTTACCGTCAGGTCGAGAACAGCTTCACCCAGCCGAACGCCGCGATGAACGTGCAGATGCTGGAGTGGGCGCTGAAGGCGACGGAAGGGTCAACGGGCGATCTGCTTGAGCTCTACTGCGGTAACGGCAACTTCTCGCTGGCGCTGGCGCGTAACTTCGATCGCGTGCTGGCAACGGAAATCGCCAAGCCGTCGGTGGCCGCCGCGCAGTACAACATTGCCGCCAACCATATCGACAACGTGCAGATCATTCGCATGGCCGCTGAAGAGTTTACCCAGGCCATGAATGGCGTTCGCCAGTTTAACCGCCTGGAAGGTATCGATCTGAAGAGCTACCAGTGTGAGACGATTTTTGTCGACCCGCCGCGCAGTGGCCTGGACAGCGAAACAGAGAAGATGGTGCAGGCGTACCCGCGTATTTTGTACATCTCCTGTAACCCGGAGACGCTGTGCAAGAATCTCGAAACATTAGGCCAGACGCACAGTATTGAACGTCTGGCGCTGTTCGATCAGTTCCCGTATACGCACCATATGGAGTGCGGTGTACTCCTCACGGCGAAGTAATATGGCCTTGTAGGGCAGGTAAGCGAAGTGCCACCTGCCAAAAAAGCCGGATGACGCTTCGCTTATCCGGCCTACAATGACAAAACCCTTTACTCTGGTAACTGGCTCTTACGGCTACGCATGCGCGAGCCAATCCAGAACACCAGCGCCACAGACAGTACCGCAGGGAAGAAGTTAGAGCCGATATCCGGATATTCCGCGCGAACCACGGTGCTGTACAGCAATACGCCCAGAATAAAGCAGGCGGCGGCCAGCCCCGGTAACCCCACCGGCATGGTGCGGTTCAGGTAGCGTTGATGCAGGCAATAAACCGTCAGCACCAGCGCAATAAGCGGGAAAATCGAAAACGGCACGATTGAGCTAAAAATAGCGGCAAACGTACCATTAATGGATAAGCCAGCGATCAATGCCAGCAACAGCGTCCCTTTATCCTGACCTGACTGTTTCATTACTCACCTTCACTCTTCGGTTTGATGTGCCAGTTTCTCTTGTTCACGGCGATACCAGTAGTACGCGCCTTTGGAGATCATCCTGAGCTGTAATACCAGTCGCTCTTCGAGCTGCTTGCGTTGTTCAATGCTGACATCCAGCGCTTCGGCACCCGCGCTGAATACAATCGTCACCATCGCCTCGGCCTGTGCTTCAGTAAACGCACGCGGCATATGGTTTTCGAGTTCAAGATAGTCGGCAAGTTCCGCGATGAAGTGCTGAATTTCGCGCGCGACGGCGGCACGAAACGCTGCCGAGGTGCCCGAACGCTCGCGCAGAAGCAGACGAAACGCGTTGGGATTGTTGCCGATAAATTCCATAAAGGTCGACACGGAGGTGCGGATCACGCTGCCCCCTTTGGCGATACGCTGACGCGCCTGGCGCATCAGCTGACGCAGCATCAGGCCGCTCTCGTCGACCATGGTCAGGCCCAGTTCATCCACATCACGGAAGTGACGATAGAAGGACGTTGGCGCAATCCCGGCCTCGCGTGCGACTTCGCGCAGGCTCAAACTGGCAAAACTCCGCTCGGCACTCAGTTGACTGAATGCGGCTTCCACCAGCGAACGCCGGGTTTTCTCTTTTTGTTGTGCTCTTACGCCCATCACGATAGTTGAATCCTTCCAAAGGCCTGATGGCACTATACCAGAGAATAAAATTAATCTGTTTGCCTGGCTTTGTGAATGATTGTTTACGTGCGGTTTGTGCTCCACTGCCGGAAAAAAGCACAACGATAATTGGGTTACTCTGGCAATGATGTTATGATTCTGTTGCTTTTATGTATAAGAACAGGTAAGCCTTGCCATGCCACATTCCTACGATTACGACGCAATAGTTATTGGTTCCGGCCCCGGCGGCGAAGGCGCTGCTATGGGTCTGGTGAAACAGGGAGCCAGAGTAGCGGTCATCGAGCGCTACCATAATGTCGGCGGCGGTTGCACCCACTGGGGCACCATCCCTTCGAAAGCCCTCCGCCACGCCGTTAGCCGCATTATCGAATTTAACCAGAACCCTCTTTACAGCGACCATTCCCGACTTCTTCGTTCATCTTTTGCCGACATCCTGAATCACGCGGATACCGTCATTAACCAGCAGACGCGTATGCGTCAGGGGTTTTATGAGCGTAACCACTGCGAAATTTTGCAGGGCAACGCGCATTTTGTGGATGAACACACCCTGGCACTCGAATGCCACGACGGGTCGGTTGAAACTATTACCGCTGAAAAATTTGTGATTGCCTGCGGTTCACGCCCATACCATCCGGCCGACGTGGACTTCTCGCACCCGCGCGTCTACGACAGCGATTCGATTCTGAGCCTGCACCATGAACCCCGCCACGTCATTATCTATGGCGCAGGAGTTATTGGCTGCGAATATGCGTCGATCTTCCGCGGAATGGACGTCAAAGTTGACCTGATCAACACCCGCGACCGCCTGCTGGCGTTCCTCGATCAGGAAATGTCAGATTCGCTCTCCTACCACTTCTGGAACAGCGGCGTGGTCATTCGCCACAACGAAGAGTACGAGAAGATCGAAGGCTGTGACGACGGGGTGATCATGCACCTGAAGTCCGGCAAGAAGCTGAAAGCAGACTGCCTGCTGTACGCCAACGGCCGAACCGGCAACACCGATTCCCTGCAGCTGGAAAATATCGGACTTGAGACCGACAGCCGCGGTCAGCTGAAGGTCAACAGCATGTATCAGACCGCCCTGCCACACGTTTACGCGGTCGGCGACGTGATTGGCTACCCAAGCCTGGCCTCAGCCGCTTACGACCAGGGACGCATTGCCGCACAGGCGCTGGTAAAAGGCGAAGCGACGGCGCATCTGATTGAAGATATCCCGACGGGCATCTACACCATCCCGGAAATCAGTTCCGTAGGGAAAACCGAGCAGCAGCTGACGTCTATGAAGGTGCCTTACGAGGTGGGTCGTGCGCAGTTTAAACATCTGGCGCGGGCGCAAATCGTGGGGATGAGCGTGGGAACGCTGAAGATCCTGTTCCACCGCGAGACGAAAGAGATCCTCGGGATTCACTGCTTTGGTGAACGCGCCGCGGAAATCATTCATATCGGACAGGCGATAATGGAGCAGAAAGGTGGTGGTAACACCATTGAGTACTTCGTTAACACCACCTTTAACTACCCGACCATGGCGGAAGCCTACCGGGTAGCGGCACTAAACGGCCTGAACCGCCTGTTTTAACGCGCTGTCGAAATGGCCATCCATCGAACCACGGATGGCCTCTGCCAGCTGCTCATAGCGGCTGCGCAGCGGTGAACCCGGACGATATACCAGGCCGATAGTGCGACGCGGCTCCGGCTTGATGCACGGCAAATAGACCACGCCATCACGCTTACGCTCGCGCGGCACGGCCAGCGCAGGCAGCAGCGTTATACCGCTTCCCGCCGCGACCATGTTACGCAGCGTTTCCAGGCTGGTTGCGCGGAAATGGGTATCCTCATCCGCACCCGCTTCGAAGCAGAAGCCCATCGCCTGGTCGCGCAGGCAGTGGCCATCTTCCAGCATCAGCAGCTTTTCACCCGCCAGATCGGCCATCGGCACGCGATCGCGGTTCGCCCACGGGTGATCTTCATAGATCGCCAGCATCATCGGCTCATCGAACAGCGGCACTTCAATAAAGGCTTCACTCTCTTTTACCAGTGCCAGAATGGCGCAGTCGAGCTTGCCGCTATCTAACTGCGCCAGCAGCTGATGGGTTTGCGCTTCGTGCAGGTACATTTCGAGTTTCGGGAACGTCTGGTGCAGCATCGGAATGATGTGCGGCAACAGGTACGGGCCAACGGTTGGGATCAGGCCAATATGCAGCGGGCCGGACATCGCCTCCCCCTGCTGGCTTGCCATTTCCTTGAGCACTTTGACCTCGCGCAGCACGGTGCGCGCCTGATCCACCAGCAGAAGACCTGCCTGTGTGAACAGAACCTTACGACTGGTGCGCTCCAGCAGCATCACGCCCAGCTCGTCTTCCAGCTTGCGGATCTGGCCACTCAGCGTGGGCTGGCTGACGTGACAGGAATCTGCCGCGCGGCGAAAGTGACGATGCTCGGCTAACGCTACCAGGTATTCAAGATCACGAATATTCATTATTCATCCTCCGTCGCCACGATAGTTCATGGCGATAGATAGCATAGCAACGAACGATTATCCCTATCAAGCATTCTGTTGAATAATACACCACATAGACGAGGCGGCACGTGTTTGACCCTTGACGTCCCCGCACCGTCAGCGAGTTTCTCTCAAAACTCGAACAACTAAAGCCAACGTGAACTTTTGCGGACCCCGTGGTCCGCTTTTTTTTGCGTAAAAAAGCCCGGCGCTAAGCCAGGCTCCGTTTTTCTCCCTCTCCCTGTGGGAGAGGGCCGGGGTGAGGGCACCAGCCCGCACGGTTCAAACCAGCCGGTTTTTCGCATCCGCAATCGCCTGCGCCACCTGCTTCGGCGACACGCCGCCTTTCGCGGCACGCTTGTCCAGACAGGACTGCAGCGCCAGAATCGGATACACATCATCCCCGATAACCGCGCTGAACTTCTGCAGATCGGCCAGCGCCAGATCCTCCAGCGGTTTACCCTGACGAATGGCTTCCACAACCGCTTCACCGACAATATGGTGCGCTTCACGGAACGGTACGCCCTTCGCCACCAGATAATCCGCCAGTTCGGTAGAGTTCGCATAGCCCTGCTGCGCCGCTTCCTGGCAGCGCGGACGTTTCACCTGAATGCCGTCCAGCACAAGCGCGCCCATATGCAGACAGTCCAGCCAGGTGTCGAGCGCGTCGAACAGCCCCTCTTTGTCTTCCTGCATGTCTTTGTTGTACGCCAGCGGCAGCCCTTTCAGGGTCATCATCATGCCGGTCAGCGCACCCTGCACGCGACCACATTTGCCGCGGATCAGCTCGAGCGCGTCCGGGTTTTTCTTCTGCGGCATCAGGGATGAACCTGAGGTCACGCGGTCGGACAGCTCGACGAAGCCCGCTTCACCGGAGTTAAAGAAGATCAGGTCTTCGGCAAAGCGCGAGAGGTGAACCATCCCGATAGACGCATTGGAGAGCAGCTCCAGCACGTGGTCGCGGTCGGAGACGCTATCCAGGCTGTTACGGGTGGCGGAGGCAAAGCCCAGCCAGCCTGCCAGTTGTTCACGGTCGATTTCATACGCCGTACCCGCCAGCGCGCCGCTGCCCAGCGGGCTGACGTCCAGACGTTTCAGGGTATCCTGCAGACGGCTTTCGTCACGCGCCAGCATCTCTACGTAGGCCAGACACCAGTGCGCAAAGGTCACCGGCTGCGCGCGCTGCAGGTGGGTATAACCCGGCATCACCGCGTCCTGGTTGTTCTGCGCGGTTTCCACCAGCGCGCTCTGCAGCTGACGGTTGGCCGCCAGCAGTTCGCTAACGGTATCTTTACACCACAGCTTCAGGTCGGTGGCGACCTGATCGTTACGGCTGCGCCCGGTGTGCAGCTTTTTACCCAGCTGGCCGACTTTGTCGATCAGTTTGCCTTCCACCCAGCTGTGAATATCTTCGGCATCGCTCTGCAGGATTTGCTGCGGATCCAGACGCACCTCTTCCAGCAGATTGTTCAGCGCTTCTTCCAGCTGTAACTGTTCGTCTGCGGTCAGTACGCCTACCGTTACCAGCGCTTTGGACCAGGCCACAGAGCCGACAATATCCTGTTCGGCCAGGCGGTAGTCGAAGCGCAAAGAGTCGTTGAACTGTTTGAACCGCTGATCCGCTGCCTGTGTAAAACGCCCACCCCAAAGTGCCATAACATGCTTCCTTAATATCTTTGAATTTCATTGCCCGGTGGCGCTGCGCTTACCGGGCCTACAAAACATTAAATCGATTACGCTAAAATACGCGTGCCAATCGGCGTGCCGTTAAACAGCGCCGGAAGCTGCTCCGCGTGACGCCATGAGGCGATATCCACCGGGCGGCCCAGCGTGCGTGCCGCATCCAGCGCGGCGTTCACTTTGACGATCATGCCGTCGGTGATGATGCCCTGAGCAATCAGCTGCTCGGCTTTCTCAGCCGTCATTTCCGCAATGCGCTGGCCTTTACCGTCCAGAATACCGCTCACGTCGGAAAGCAGGATCAGGTCCGCACCCAGCGTTGCCGCCAGCGCGGTCGCCGCCTGGTCAGCGTTAACGTTCATCAGCTCGCCCTCTTCGGTCACGCCGATGGAGCTCACCACCGGCAGGAAACCGCCTTCCAACAGCGTGTTAATCAGCTTAGGCGAACCTGGCTGCGCCAGTCCAACATGACCGAGCGCTTCGTCGAGCTGGGTCACTTTTACGCTGTCGCCATCGCCCAGATAGAGGCCCACGGACGCAATATGGTGTTTCTTCGCCCACGCCAGCAGCGTTTTGTTCGCCGTACCCGCCAGCGCGCCGGTAATGATGTCAATCTGGTCAGCAGGCGTCACGCGCAGGCCGTTCTTCTTTTTCACCGGCAGGTTGAGCCCTTTCATCAACTCATCCACCACACAGCCACCGCCGTGCACAATCACCAGCGGACGTTGATGTGATTCGCGATAGTTCACCAGCGCGGTAAACAGACGCTCCAGCGCTTCTTCGCTGTCCAGCAGTACACCACCGAGTTTGATAATTAATGGGTTCATCATCACACCTTAAATAAGAGCCTGCGTTTCCGGGAAACCGAAACGAATATTTGCACACTGCATTGCCTGTGCGGCAGCGCCTTTCAGTAAGTTATCTTCTGCGGCCACCACGATGAGATGCTCACCCTGAACGGCAAAGCCGATATCGCAGAACGGCAGACCGACCACGTTTTTCAGCGCCGGCACGCCTTTGTCGTACAGGCGCACCAGCGGTTTATCCGCATACGCCTGCGTGAAGACCTCACTCACCTGCTCTTTGGTCACGCCCGGTTTCAGGCGGCAGGTGATGGTTTCGAGGATCCCACGCGGGAAGCTGCCCAGGTGCGGGGTGAAAATGACGTCCGCGCCCAGATGCGTCGTGATTTCAGGGTGATGACGGTGATTAAACACGCCATACGGCTGAAGGCTCACTTCGCAGAAGCTATTGGAGATCGCCGCCTTGCGTCCTGCACCGCTCACGCCGCTGGTGGCGTTGATCACCGGCCACTGGTTCAGATCCAGCAGACCCGCGTCGATCAGCGGCTTCAGGGAAAGCTGCGCCGCCGTCGGGTAGCAGCCCGGAACGGCAATCAGGTCCGCTTCTTTCAGTTTATCTGCGCTCCACTCCGCCAGGCCGTACACCGCTTTTTCAAGCAGATCCGGGTGCTGATGGGTGAAACCATAATATTTTTCGTAAAACGCGCCGTCGTTAACGCGGAACGCGCCGGAGAGGTCGAAGACCACGCAGCCGGCCGCCAGAAACTGCGGCGCCAGGTCGTGGCTGACCTCATGCGCGGTGGCTAAAAACACCACGTCGACGCCGTCGGTAAACTCGCTGATGTCAGACATGGGCTGCAGCGGCAGATCGACCAGGCCCTTAAGCTGCGGATGCAAATCGGAAATTAACTTTCCTGCATCATTGCTTTGCGCTGACACGGTCAAAGCGGTTATGGTCATATGTGGATGGCGATTCACGTAGCTTACAAGCTCTGCGCCCGCATAACCGCTAGCGCCTACAATCAGCGTATTCAACATCGGGTTCCTTTATGCTCAACGTTAATGTATTTTTATTCACATTTATTGCATGAATATTGATACTATCACGACCTAAGGTGTGTCAACAATGAAAATGAACTTACCGCCATTTATCGAGATCTACCGCGCCCTGATTGCCACACCGTCCATCAGCGCAACGGAAGAAGCGCTGGATCAGAGCAATGAGTCTTTAATCAATCTGCTGGCGGGTTGGTTTAGCGATCTTGGGTTTAACGTTGAGGTTCAGCCCGTCCCCGGCACTCGCCACAAATTTAACCTGCTCGCCAGCACCGGAACCGGTGCGGGCGGCCTGCTGCTGGCCGGTCATACCGACACCGTGCCGTTTGACGATGGCCGATGGACGCGCGATCCGTTCACCCTGACCGAGCACGACAACAAGCTCTACGGTCTGGGCACCGCCGACATGAAAGGCTTCTTCGCCTTTATCCTCGACGCGTTGCGTGACGTGGACGTGACGAAGCTGAAAAAACCGCTCTACATTCTGGCGACCGCTGATGAAGAGACCAGCATGGCGGGCGCGCGCTACTTCTCTGAAAACACGTCGATTCGCCCGGATTGCGCCATTATCGGTGAGCCGACGTCTCTGCAACCGATCCGCGCGCACAAAGGCCATATTTCTACCGCCGTGCGCGTGCTGGGCCAGTCCGGCCACTCCAGCGATCCGGCGCGCGGCGTGAACGCCATCGAGCTGATGCATGACGCCATCGGCCGCATCATGACCCTGCGCGACGATCTGAAAGAACGCTATCACTACGAGGCGTTCACCGTGCCGTATCCGACGCTGAACCTCGGCAGCCTGCACGGGGGTGATGCCTCCAACCGTATCTGCGCCTGCTGCGAACTGCACATGGATATCCGCCCGCTGCCGGGCATGACCCTGAGCGATCTTGACGGCCTGTTGAATGAGGCTCTGGCCCCGGTGAGCGAGCGCTGGCCGGGTCGCCTGACGGTCTCCGAACTGCATCCGCCGATCCCGGGTTATGAATGCCCGCCGGACCATCAGCTGGTTGAAGTTGTGGAAAAACTGCTCGGTGAGAAAACCGACGTGGTGAACTACTGCACCGAAGCGCCGTTTATTCAGACGCTGTGCCCTACCCTGGTCCTTGGCCCTGGCTCCATCAACCAGGCGCACCAGCCGGATGAATATCTGGAGACCCGCTTCATCAAGCCCACCCGCGAACTGATTACCCAGGTTGTGCATCACTTCTGCTGGCATTAAAAACTGCCCCTCACCCTAACCCTCTCCCCAAAGGGGAGAGGGAATTTGAACACCCTCTCCCCTTTGGGGAGAGGGCAGGGTGAGGGGAGTAAATCCCGCGATCTCCGTCACATTCCCATAAGCATCTCTTATCTGACGCAATGCGAATTAAATTTCGTAAATTGCCCGCATTTATTCGTTTGCTGAACCGTTTTCGCAGCAATTGACGACGGGGGTTTTACGTGGCTTTATAAAGGGAGATGACAAAATAATGTCCAGAAGATTTTCGCCTGGGCATAAACAAAAATGATGGGGTGACTGGGTTTTTATGAACGAACAATATTCCGCGTTGCGTAGTAATGTCAGTATGCTCGGCAAAGTGCTTGGAGATACCATCAAAGATGCGTTGGGGGAGAACATCCTCGACCGCGTTGAAACCATCCGCAAGCTGTCTAAATCTTCCCGCGCCGGTAACGAGGCCAGTCGTCAGGAGCTGCTCACCACCTTGCAGAACCTCTCTAACGATGAGCTGCTGCCCGTTGCACGCGCCTTCAGCCAGTTCCTGAACCTGGCCAACACCGCTGAGCAATACCACAGCATTTCGCCAAACGGCGAAGCGGCCAGCAACCCGGAAGTCATTGCCCGCACCCTTCGTAAACTGAAAGACCAGCCAGACCTCAACGAAGCCACCATCAAAAAAGCGGTGGAGTCGCTTTCACTGGAGTTGGTGCTGACCGCACACCCAACCGAAATTACCCGTCGCACCCTGATCCACAAAATGGTGGAAGTGAACAACTGCCTCAAGCAGTTGGATAACAAAGACATTGCCGACTACGAACGCAACCAGCTGATGCGCCGTCTGCGCCAGCTGATTGCCCAGTCCTGGCACACCGATGAAATTCGTAAGCATCGCCCCAGCCCGGTCGACGAAGCCAAATGGGGCTTTGCGGTGGTGGAAAACAGCCTGTGGGAAGGGGTGCCTAACTACCTGCGCGAGCTGAACGAGCAGCTGGAAGAGAACCTCGGCTACCGCCTGCCGGTCGATTTCGTGCCGGTGCGCTTCACCTCCTGGATGGGCGGTGACCGCGATGGCAACCCGAACGTGACCGCGGAAATCACCCGCCACGTCCTGCTGCTGAGCCGCTGGAAAGCGACCGATCTGTTCCTGAAAGATATTCAGGTATTGATCTCCGAGCTGTCGATGGTTGAAGCAACGCCGGAACTGCGCGCGCTCGCCGGCGAAGAAGGCGCCAGCGAGCCGTACCGTTTCCTGATGAAAAAGCTGCGTGGTCAGCTGATGGCCACTCAGGCCTGGCTGGAAGCACGCCTGAAAGGCCAGCGCCTGCCAAAACCAGAAGGCCTGCTCAGCCAGAACGGACAGCTCTGGGAGCCGCTTTACGCCTGTTATAAATCACTGCAGGCCTGCGGGATGGGTATCATCGCTAACGGCGAACTGCTCGACACCCTGCGTCGCGTGAAGTGTTTCGGCGTGCCGCTGGTGCGTATCGACGTACGTCAGGAAAGTACCCGTCATACCGAAGCGCTGGGCGAGCTGACCCGCTATCTCGGCATCGGCGATTATGAAAGCTGGTCCGAAGCTGACAAGCAGGCGTTCCTGATCCGCGAGCTGAACTCGAAGCGCCCTCTGCTGCCGCGCAACTGGGAGCCAAGCAACGAAACCCGCGAAGTGCTCAACACCTGTAAAGCGATCGTTGATGCGCCGAAAGGATCGGTGGCCGCCTATGTGATCTCCATGGCGAAGACCCCGTCCGACGTGCTTGGCGTTCACCTTCTGCTGAAAGAAGCGGGAATCGACTACGCCCTGCCGGTCGCCCCGCTGTTTGAGACCCTCGACGACCTGAACAACGCCAACGACGTGATGAGCCAGCTGTTGAACATCGACTGGTACCGCGGCTTTATTCAGGGCAAACAGATGGTGATGATTGGCTATTCCGACTCCGCGAAAGACGCGGGCGTGATGGCGGCATCCTGGGCGCAATATCAGGCGCAGGACGCACTGATCAAAACCTGCGAGAAAGCCGGTATTGAACTGACCCTGTTCCACGGACGCGGCGGTTCAATTGGCCGTGGCGGCGCACCGGCGCACGCAGCGCTGCTGTCGCAGCCGCCGGGAAGCCTGAAAGGCGGCCTGCGCGTCACCGAGCAGGGCGAGATGATCCGCTTCAAATACGGCCTGCCGGAAGTGACCATCAGCAGCCTGTCGCTCTATACCAGCGCGATCCTGGAAGCCAACCTGCTGCCACCGCCGGAGCCGAAAGCCTCCTGGTGCCATATCATGGACGAGCTGTCGGCTATCTCCTGCGATCTGTACCGCGGCTACGTGCGTGAAAACAAAGATTTCGTCCCTTACTTCCGCTCAGCCACCCCTGAGCAGGAGCTGGGTAAACTGCCGCTGGGCTCACGTCCTGCGAAGCGTCGCCCAACCGGTGGCGTAGAGTCTCTGCGCGCGATCCCGTGGATCTTTGCCTGGACGCAGAACCGCCTGATGCTGCCCGCCTGGCTGGGTGCCGGTGCTGCGCTGCAAAAAGTGGTGGAAGACGGCAAACAGAACGAACTGGAAACCATGTGCCGCGACTGGCCATTCTTCTCTACCCGTCTGGGAATGCTGGAGATGGTCTTCTCGAAAGCTGACCTGTGGCTGGCGGAATACTACGACCAGCGTCTGGTGAAACCTGAACTGTGGGCGCTGGGTAAAGAGCTGCGCGAACTGCTGGAAGGCGACATCAAAGTGGTGCTGGACATCGCCAACGACTCACATCTGATGGCGGACCTGCCGTGGATTGCAGAGTCTATTCAGCTGCGTAACATTTACACCGACCCGCTGAACGTCCTGCAGGCAGAACTTCTGCACCGTTCGCGTCTGGCGGAAGAAGAAGGGAAAGAACCGGATCCGCGCGTTGAACAGGCGCTGATGGTGACGATTGCGGGCGTTGCGGCGGGTATGCGTAACACCGGCTAATGCTTTATGCCCGGCGGCGCTGCGCTTGCACGGGCCTACGTTAAGTAGGCCAGGTAAGCGTTAGCGCCACCCGGCAATACCCTGGTATCCACCATGCACCACGACATTACCCGCATCCTGACGGACCTGATCAACAGCACAACGCCGCTGCGTCAGGTGCATTTTGCAAACCCAGCGACCTCAGCCCCCGAACTTGCCTTGCAGGTCGATTTTCCGCGTCTGGAGATTGTGATCGAAGGTTCGATGAAAGACCAGGCTGCCTGCGTTTTACAGCAGGGTGATGTTTTATACGTCCCGGCTGGCGGCTGGAATAATCCACAATGGCAAGCCCCCGCAACAACGCTGAGCATCCTGTTTGGCAAACAGCAGCTTGGGTTTAGCCTTTTGCACTGGGACGGTGTAGACGTTCGTAACCTGGCGAAGCAGCACGTTGCCCGCCGCGGTCCGCGCATTGGCTCGCTTCTCTTACAGACGCTCCATGAAATGCAGATGCAACCGCACGAGCAGCAAACCGCGCGGCTGATTATCGCCAGCCTGCTTAGCCACAGCGTCGACCTGCTGGGGAGTCAGATCCAAACCGCCTCCCGCAGTCGGGCTCTGTTTGAAGCGATTCGGGTCTATATTGACGAACACTTCGCCACTCCGCTTACCCGGGAATCCGTCGCGCAGGCGTTTTATATCTCCCCAAACTACCTGTCGCATCTGTTCCAGAAAACGGGCGCAGTGGGTTTCAATGAATACCTGACGCATACCCGGCTTGAACACGCGCGCCAGCTGTTGAAAGGGTATGATTTAAAAGTGAAAGAGGTGGCGCATGCCTGCGGATTTGTCGACAGCAACTACTTCTGCCGGTTATTTCGCAAGAACACGGAGCGTTCGCCGTCAGAATACCGTCGCCAGTATCACAGTCAGCTCACCGGAAAGGCAGCTAGTCCAGAATGACCTGAGTATGCTGCGGAGCGGATAGCATTTTACGCACCGCTCCCATCACCTTTTGTGGGTCACGTAAAAAGGCGTTAATACCGCACTTCACGTAGCGCGTATGCTCGAAACGTTCACTGCCCGCCAGTTCGATATCAGTAATGAGCAATACGACATCGGCACGCCGGATGTCCTCTTCCGTAAGCTCGCTCTCAACGCCCAGCGCTCCCTGCGTCTCGATGTTAACGCTCCACTTCTCCTGCTGGCAGAGCTTTTCCAGCCGTTCGGCAGCCATATAGGTATGTGCGACGCCACTGACGCACGCGGTCACCGCCACCAGATGACGTCCCGCTATCACTGTCATGTTCAGCCTCCCAGGGTAACATTGAAACCTTCGAGCTCGGCCAGTAGACGCATCGCTGACACCTCATCTTCTGTCGGCGGGCTCGCTTGCCGCATTCCCCACTTCTGCCCCAGCAGGCGGTATTTTGGCTCCCCATACTGATGGAAGGGCAATAAATGCAGCTGCCGTATTCCTGAAGGTAGCAGGAAAGCCAGCACGCGCGCCATGTTCGTTTCGTTAAGCGTATAGCCAGGAATAAGCGGGACGCGGGGAATCACGTTTATCCCGTCAGCCACCAGCTGACGGAAATTATCCAGTACTCTGGGAAGATTCATTGCCACAATTGATTGGGCCAGCGCCGTGTCCATGATCTTCAAATCAAACAGCACTTCATCACACTGGCGCGCCAGCGGCATTAGTCGGGACAACGGCGCATCGCCTGCCGTTTCGATGGCCGTATGCACGCCGAAACGACGCAACCTCTGTAGAAACTTTGTCGCGAAAGGCGCCTGCAGCAACACTTCCCCGCCCGAAAGCGTCACCCCGCCTCCCGAGGAACGAAAGAAGACATCGTCTTTCATTACCTCGTTTTCCAGCTCATCCAGGGTCACATCTCTTCCGATATGCCCGAAGGCACCGGACGGACATTCATCTGCGTCCCGCAGGCAGGGAACACAGTGCAGGCATTTACTTTCCCGACGCACCGTTTCGATTTTCGGCGAGATCGACTCCGGATTCGCGCACCACGGACAGCGGTGAGGGCAGCCTTTAAAAAAAACTACCGTGCGGATGCCGCGTCCGTCATTTAATGAGTAGCGCTGGATATTGAAAATACGCGCCACGTCGACGCGCGTTTCAACCACGTCACAGCTGATGCGCTGTGCGGCGGATAATGTCATCCTGGATCTCCTTCGATAGCTCAACAAAGAAGGCGCTGTAGCCTGCAACGCGTACCACCAGCCCGGCAAAATCCTGCGGACGCTGTTGCGCTTCACGCAGTGTTTCCGCATTCACCACGTTGAACTGGATATGCTGCAACTTAAGCTGGGTGAAGGCGCGAAGGAAATCCGCCAGCTTTTGCAGCCCGGCATCGCCTTCCAGCGTCGCAGGGGTGAATTTAACGTTTAGCAGCGTGCCATTAGATAACAGATAGTTATCCAGCTTACTTACCGATTTCAGTACCGCCGTCGGACCCTGCATATCTTGTCCAAGCATCGGCGAAAGCCCACCGTCTGCCAGTTGTTCCCCGGCAAAACGGCCATCGGGCGTTGCCCCCACCACCGCCCCCAGCGGCACGTGTGCCGATACGGTATAAGAACCCGGGGTGAACTGCCCGCCGCGCGGGTTGCGGTATTTTTCGACCTCTTTACAGTAGTGGCGCAGCAGTTCAGCGCTGATGTTGTCGACATCATCGATATCATTGCCGTATTTTTCGAAGCGATTGATCAACCGGGCGCGGATTTTTTTGCCCTCAGGCGTAGCAAAGTTAGCGTTTAACACGGCTAACAGCGCGTCAAAACTTAAGCGCTGCTGTTCAAAGACCAGCCCTTTCAGGGCGTGCAGCGAGTCGCTCAAATTCGCTATCCCGATGCCCTGCACGCCGGAAAAGTTATAGCGCGCGCCACCGTCGGTGATGTCTTTCCCTGATGCTAAGCAATCGCTGATAAAAGAAGAGAGCAATGGCACCGGAGCCCAGTCACGATGGCCGATATCGCAGATATTGCTCCCCTCAACCATCAGCGCAATGTAGTGATTAATTTTGGCGCGAATATGCTCCAGCAAGCCTTCATAACTCAGCGCTACGTTGCCTTCGTTCTCCTGCATCGCGATTTCCATCACCTTCAGCAGGTTAAACATCGCGATATCGTGCAGACCGTAGGTTTTACCCGGAATTGACAGCTCTACACAGCCAACCACCGCGTAGTCGCGCGCATCTTCCAGCGACACTCCCCTGTTGAGGAAGGCAGGCACCACCACTTCATCGTTAAAGATCTGCGGGATGCCGGTACCCAGGCGGATCGTCTCCGCCGTTTTAAGCAGGAAGGGCCGGTCGATAAGTTCGTTAACCCGCACGCCGAGGTTCGGTTGAGGAAGCTGAACGCTCTGGTAAGCATCCAGACACAGGAAGGAGAGCACGTTAACCGCGCTACGCCCGCTCTCCGTCAGGCCGCCCAATAGTGCGGTATACCCGGTCGGGAACCCGGCAAAATAGCGGGCGCTGCTGGTGGAGCGTAAAAGCACCACGTCATTGCACTTCACCCACAGCGATTCCAGAATCTCTTTCAGGAACGCGGGTTCTTCGCCCTGTGAGAGCGAGGCCTGATAAAAGGGCAGCATGTACTGGTCAAAGCGCCCGATGGAGAGCGAGCTGGCGTTAGATTCATACTGCAAAATGACGTTCATGTACCAGAAGAGCTGACACGCCTGCCAGAACGTTTGCGGCTTATGCTGCGCGTTGTGGCGCGAGATTTCTGCCATCTTCCGTAATTCTTCACGCCGTGAAGCTTCATCACAGACGGTAGCAAGGGTTTCAGCCAGCGCGGCGTAGCGCAGAATATGACGCTGGGACGCTTCAAGCAGAATCAGTGCGGCGGCATAGAACGTGTTCTGCGCATCGCGGGCGCAGTGTTCGCGCAATTCCTCCACCAGCACACCCAGGCCGTTATTGAGCAGGCGCGGATAATCAATAATGATATGCCCCTGCCCTTTGTCCGTTTGGTTGACGCTGAAAATTTGCGTCCCCACAGCGGCTTTCACCTCATCCGTCATCTGGCTGTTAATGAAATCCTTCATCGACCGTTTTTCCCAGTAGGGATACAGCACGTCACGGTAGATCTGCTTATCCTCATCGCTGATTTCAAAGCGATCCTGCGGACGCGTGGCAAACTGGTCCAGCTCCTTAAGCAGCCAGTAGGGATCCATCTCAGGAGACATAATGCCCGCACGCGGTTTAACGGTCCGGTTTCCGGCAATCAGTTCCTCATCACGAATCGCGATGTTCACATGGTCAAGAATGTACGCCGTGGCTTTTGCACGCCTGAGGATAACCGGTTCGCCCTCCGTCTGCTTATGGCTGGCGGTATAGAGCAAAGCACGCTCAAGCGAGATTTCACGTGGGCTGGCAAAAAGTGCGTCTTTCAAACGCTGGGTACGATTCGTCATGAGGGAACTCCTGTAACGGAAAACGAGCCCGCCCCGAAGGGCGGGAGAGCGTCAGGCGGTTTGCGCCAGGTGGGCATCAATTTTGTTCATGATGGCGTCAGCGCGTTTCACCGCGTCGCTGATGTTGACGCGCACGATGGTTTTCCCGGTAAAACGTTCTTCGAACTTAATGCCAATATCTTTGGTCAGGATCACCATATCCGCTGCGGCGATATCCTCAGCATTCAGTTCGTTCTCAAGACCAATCGACCCCTGCGTTTCAACCTTCACTTCCCAGCCTTTGGCTTTAGCGGCGCTTTCCAGCGCTTCGGCCGCCATGTAGGTATGAGCAACGCCTGACGGGCATGCGGTTACTGCGATAATTCGGGCCATGTTCTCTTCCTCACTCAGTTAATTTCGAAATCCAGATCCAGGTCGTCCTCTTTTTCATCGACCTGTTTTGCATTCTTGCGGGCAATACTCTTCAGCACGTTGACGCTAATGGCAGTCACCACAGCCCCTAAGGCAACCGCCGCGATGTAGCCCAGTTTGCCCTCCACCACAGGGAGAACGATAAGCCCGCCCCATCCGGCATAACATTGCGCGCCCATCACGGCAGCCGTCACTGCGCCGCACGCGGATCCCAGCATGATGGAGGGAATGACACGCAGAGGGTCGGCTGCGGCGAACGGAATGGCCCCTTCGGTGACCCCCACGCAGCCCATCACTAATGCAGCCTTGCCCGCTTCGCGCTCTTCACCGGTAAAATTCTTGCGATTAATCAACGTCGCCAGGCCTAAGCCCAGAGGAGGCACGCAGATGCCTACCGCCGCAATCGCCACCACGGTGTAGACGCCCTGAGCAACGCAGATCAGCATGAAGGCATAGGCGACTTTATTAATCGGGCCGCCCATGTCGAAGGCCAGCATCAACCCCATGATGATGGCCAGCACGACGATGCTGCCCTGCTGCATCCCTTGCAGCCACTGGGTTAAGCCCGTCGTCAACGCACCAACAGGTTCGCCCAGACCCCACATCATGATGCCCGCGGTAACAAAGGTGCCGATGATAGGGATGATGAAGATAGGCATGACGGAGCGCAGGACTTTCGGGACCGGCAGTTTTTTCAGATACCAGACCACAATCCCGCCGAGGATCCCGGCAATAATGGCGCCGAAGAAACCCGCACCGAAGCTGTTACCAACCCACGCGGCAATAGCACAGGGAGCAAGCGCGGCGCGCTCGGCAATGGAGTAGCCAATATAGGCGGCCAGGAAAGGCACCATCAGCGTTAACCCCGCCACGCCGATATCGAATAGCTTTTTGAGGTTGGGATCGGTTGCGGCATCCGGTACCGCGCCCTTGCCGTACAGCATGACTGAAACCGCCAGCAAAATACCGCCCGCGACCACGAACGGGATCATGTGCGACACCCCGGTCATCAGATGCTGCCGCGTGTTCTTGAGAATATGCACCAACTCTTTCATATGTCGCTCCAGGCCTAAAACCATAAAGATGTTGTGGCAAACAATAGGCAATCAGGAAGACGGCGGACAGGAGACAAAAAGGCCATTTACTGGATTTTTGTAATGTCGAAATGAAAATGCGATCCGCCTCGACATTTCGAAGCACTCCGGCGCTAAGCAAAAATTAATAACCTGTGAGTCAAATCTCACTTTTCGCGTGATATTACATTTATCCAGTGTTTGGCATATTTGTCACATGGCGCGCATCATCACCACGCTCGTATGCTGTTCCCCAATGAATGTTGATTGCTTTCAGGAGTGTGTATGGCTCTGGTAGTGGAATTTACCTGTGAATTACCCAACGGGGTTCACGCGCGTCCGGCAAGTCATGTGGAGACGCTGTGCAATACGTTTATCTCACAGATCGAATGGCATAATCTGCGCACCGACCGAAAAGGGAATGCCAAGAGCGCACTGGCACTTATTGGCACCGACACGCTGGCAGGCGACGCCTGTCGTCTGGTGATCCACGGTGAAGATGAGCAGAGCGCCCATCAACAGCTGGAACAATGGCTCCGGGAAGAGTTTCCACACTGTGATGCGACGCTCGCAGAAGCCATCAATATTGAGCGCGATCCGCTGCCAGAATCCCTCGCGCGCCTTAATCCAACGCTTTTCCGCGCCCTGCCCGTTTGCAGCGGTAGCGCCCAGGGCGTGTTGACCTTGCTGACCTCGCTGGATCTCAATGCACTGACGGATTTACCCGACGCGAAAAACGTGGAAGAAGAGCAGTCAGCGCTGGATAGCGGCCTCACCCTGCTGGTGAAAAATATTGAGCTGCGCGCGCTGGACAGCGACAGCACCGCCAGCGCCATTCTTGAAGCCCATCGTTCGCTGGCTACGGATACCTCTTTGCGCCAGCATCTTCTTGCGGGCGTAAGCCAGGGGCTAAGCTGTGCGCAAGCGACAATCGCCACAGCCAACCATTTCTGCGATACGTTCTCTCGTTCCAGCAGCAGCTACTTACGGGAACGTGCGCTGGATGTGCGCGATGTCTGCTATCAACTTTTACAACAGATTTATGGTGAACAACGCTTCCCCGCACCGGGACAGCTCACTCAACAGAGTGTTTGTCTGGCTGATGATCTTACGCCCGGCCAGTTCCTGGAACTCGATAAAACCTTACTTAAGGGGCTGCTGTTAAAAAGCGGCGGAACCACCTCGCACACCGTCATTCTTGCACGTTCCTTTAATATTCCGACGCTGGTGGGCGTCGACAGTGAAAGCCTGCTGCAGTGGCGCAATAAATCCGTATTTATTGATGGAAATGCCGGTGCGGTCGTGGTCAACGCCAGCGATGCGGTGGCACGCTACTACCGCCAGGAAGCACGAGTACAACAGACACTACGCGAGCAGCAGCGTATCTGGCTCGATCGGGAAGCCAGAACCGCCGATGGCCTGCGCGTTGAGATTGCCGCGAACATCGCCCACGCGGTGGAAGCGCAGGCAGCATTCGGGAACGGCGCCGAGGGCGTTGGCCTGTTTCGCACCGAAATGCTGTATATGGACCGCAGCAGCGCACCCGGTGAAAACGAGCTGTACAACATTTTCTGTCAGGCGCTGGAGAGTGCAAACGGGCGCAGCATTATCGTGCGCACCATGGATATCGGCGGCGATAAGCCGGTGGCGTACCTGAATATCCCGGCCGAAAACAACCCGTTCCTCGGCTACCGCGCCGTACGCATTTACGAAGAGTATGCAGCGCTTTTCACCACCCAGCTTCGGGCGATCCTGCGCGCCTCTGCTCACGGCAGCCTGAAGATCATGATCCCGATGATCTCTTCTATGGAAGAGATCCTGTGGGTGAAAGAGAAACTTGCCGAAGCGAAACAGCAGCTCCGGGCTGAACATATTCCATTTGATGAAAAAATCCCGCTCGGCATCATGCTGGAAGTGCCTTCGGTAATGTTCATCATCGATCAGTGCTGTGAAGAGATTGATTTCTTTAGCATCGGCAGCAATGACCTGACGCAATATCTGCTGGCCGTCGACCGCGACAACGCCAAAGTCACACGCCACTACAACAGCCTGAACCCAGCCTTCCTGCGGGCGCTGGATTACGCGGTGCAAGCCGTCCATCGCCAGGGGAAATGGATTGGCCTGTGCGGCGAACTGGGTGCAAAAGGTTCGGTGCTGCCATTGCTGGTGGGTCTGGGTTTGGACGAACTGAGCATGGGGTCGCCCGCCATTCCGGCAACCAAAGCGCGTCTGGCACAGCTTGATAGCCGCGCCTGCCTCCAGCTGCTGAACCAGGCCATGGCGTGCCGCACCTCGCTTGAAGTGGAACACCTGCTGGCACAGTTCCGCATGAATCAGCAGGACACGCCGTTGGTCACACCTCGCTGTATTTCGCTGGACAATGACTGGAACAGTAAAGAAGAGGTCATGAAAGGGATGACCGATAACCTGCTGCTCGCCGGACGTTGCCGCTACCCCCGCAAGCTGGAGGCCGATCTGTGGGCGCGCGAAGCCGTATTCTCTACCGGTCTTGGCTTCAGCTTCGCCATTCCGCACAGCAAGTCTGAGCACATTGAGCAATCCACCATCAGCGTCGCACGCCTGAAATCGCCGGTCATGTGGGGCGATGAAGAAGCGCAATTCATCATCATGCTGACGCTGAATAAACACGCCGCGGGAGATCAGCATATGCGTATTTTCTCCCGTCTGGCACGCCGCATCATGCATGACGATTTCCGCAGCGCGCTGGTCAACGCCAGCTCAGAAGAGGCCATCGCCTCCCTGCTGCAACACGAATTAGAACTCTGAAACGAGGAAGAGTAATGGAACTGTATCTGGATACCGCCAACGTGGCGGAAGTTGAACGTCTGGCGCGCATCTTTCCTATTGCGGGCGTCACCACCAACCCGAGCATCATCGCCGCCAGCCGCGAATCCATCTGGGACGTGCTGCCGCGTCTGCAAAAAGCCATCGGACCGGAAGGCACGCTGTTTGCTCAAACCATGAGCCGCGATGCCGAAGGCATGGTGGCGGAAGCCAAACGTTTGAGTAACGCCATACCGGACATCGTGGTGAAAATCCCTGTCACGGCTGAGGGCCTTACCGCGATCAAGGCGTTGAAAAAAGAGGGGATAACCACGCTGGGGACCGCCGTTTATAGCGCTGCACAGGGCTTGCTCGCCGCACTCGCAGGGGCGAAATATGTCGCGCCGTACGTAAACCGCGTTGATGCGCAGGGCGGTGACGGCATTCGCATGGTGCAGGAGCTGCAGTCTCTGCTGGAACTGCACGCGCCGGAAAGCAAGGTGCTGGCCGCCAGCTTCAAAACGCCGCGTCAGGCGCTGGACTGTCTGTTGGCGGGATGCGAGGCAATCACGCTTCCCTTAGACGTAGCGCAACACATGCTCGGCACGCCAGCGGTAGAGTCAGCCATAGAGAAGTTTGAGCAGGACTGGAAAAACGCGTTTGGTAACCTCAACCTCTAAGGGAGAACTGTTATGGACCGTATCATTCAATCGCCGGGGAAATATATCCAGGGCGCTGATGTGCTTACCCGTCTCGGCGACTACCTGAAACCCCTGGCCAATCGCTGGCTGGTGGTCGGCGATAAATTTGTGCTGGGTTTTGCCGAAGAGACCCTGCGTCAGAGTTTTAAAAAAGCCGAACTGCATGCCGAAATCGCGCCGTTTGGTGGTGAATGTTCACAAAATGAAATCGATCGCCTGAAAAAGCTGGCCGACAGCGCCGACTGCCTGGCAGTGCTGGGCATTGGCGGCGGTAAAACGCTGGATACCGCCAAAGCGCTGGCCCATTTCATGGACGTACCCGTCGCTATTGCGCCAACTATCGCCTCCACCGATGCGCCATGCAGCGCCCTTTCCGTCATTTACACCGACAGCGGTGAGTTCGATCGCTACCTGATGCTGCCTCACAACCCGAACATGGTTATCGTCGATACCAAAGTGGTAGCGGGTGCGCCGGCACGTCTGCTGGCCGCCGGGATTGGCGATGCGCTGGCGACGTGGTTTGAAGCACGCGCCTGCTCGCGCAGCGGTGCGACCACCATGGCGGGCGGCAAATGTACGCAGGCAGCACTCGCGCTGGCCGAGCTGTGCTACAACACGCTGGTTGAAGAGGGTGAAAAAGCCATGCTGGCGGCGGAACAGCATGTGGTTACACCGGCGCTGGAACGCATTATCGAAGCCAACACCTATCTCAGCGGCGTAGGCTTTGAAAGCGGCGGGCTGGCGGCAGCACACGCTATTCATAACGGCATGACGGCGGTGCCGGACGCGCATCACTTCTATCACGGCGAAAAAGTGGCGTTTGGTACGCTGACGCAGCTGGTACTGGAAAACGCGCCGGTAGAAGAAATAGAGACCGTCGCCGCGCTTTGTCACAGCGTTGGGCTGCCGATCACCCTGGCACAGCTGAACATCAAAGAGGATATTCCGGCCAAAATGCGTCTGATCGCGGAAGCCTCCTGTGCCGAAGGAGAAACCATCCACAACATGCCCGGCGGCGTAACGCCGGATCAGGTCTATGCGGCACTGCTGGTAGCCGACCAGTATGGGCAGCGGTTCCTGCAGGAGTGGGAGTAAATAGCGTGAATAAAAATCCCCGCATCAGCGGGGATTTTTTTGCCCGTAGGCCGGGTAAGCGTTAGCGCCACCCGGCACAAGGGTTACTGCAGATCAAACCGGTCCAGATCCATCACCTTCGCCCATGCGGCAACGAAGTCGCGGACAAACTTCTCATGCGCATCATCGCTGGCGTAAACCTCTGCCAGCGCACGCAGGACGGCGTTCGAACCGAAGACCAGATCGGCGCGGGTGGCGGTATATTTCACTTCACCGCTGGCGCGATCGCTTCCGGCAAACAGCTCATTGGATTCGTCGGTCGCCTTCCACTGCGTGTTCATGTCCAGCAGGTTCACGAAGAAATCGTTGCTCAGCACGCCCTCGCGGTCGGTGAACACGCCATTCTTGCTGCCATCAAAGTTGGCACCCAGCACGCGCAGGCCGCCGATCAGCACCGTCAGCTCCGGCGCGGTCAGCGTCAGCTGCTGGGCTTTGTCGATCAGCAGTGACTCCGTGGTGGACACATCCACCTGCGCACGGTAGTTGCGGAAACCATCGGCAACCGGTTCGAGCAGGTTAAACATCTCGATATCCGTCTGATCCTGACGCGCATCCACGCGGCCTGGGGCGAACGGTACGGTGACGTACACGCCTGCGGCTTTTGCGGCCTGCTCAACGCCTACCACGCCCGCCAGCACGATGATATCGGCCAGTGAGGCTTTGTTGGTGGTGCGCTGAATAGCTTCCAGAGCCGGCAACGCGCGAACCGCCGCGGCGTTCACATCCCAGTCGCGCTGAGGCGCCAGCGCCAGACGCGCGCCGTTAGCGCCGCCACGCTTATCGCCACCGCGGAAGGTTGAAGCTGACGCCCAGGCAACGGAAACCAGTTCGCTCACGGACAGACCAGAGGCCGCAATTTCCGCCTTCAGGCTTTCAATGTCTTCTTTCGACGGATTGAACACCGCCTGCGGCAGCGGGTCCTGCCAAATCAGATCTTCTTTCGGCACTTCCGGGCCAAGGTAACGCGATTTTGGCCCCATATCACGGTGGGTCAGTTTGAACCACGCGCGCGCGAAGGCTTCGTTGAAGGCCTGCGGGTCGTTCAGGAAGCGGCGGGAAATTTTCTCGAATTCCGGGTCAAAACGCAGCGTCAGGTCGGTGACCAGCATGGTAGGTTTGCGTTTTTTCGACGGGTCGAACGGATCGGGCATGATTTCCGGTGCATCTACGGCTTCAAACTGAATCGCCCCTGCCGGGCTGCGGGTCTGCACCCATTCGTATTTGAACAGGTTTTCGAAGAAGTAGTTGCTCCACTGCGTCGGGGTTTGTGACCAGATGACTTCCAGACCGGAGGTAATGGCATCAGCACCCACGCCCGTGCCGAGCGTGCTCGCCCAGCCCAGGCCCTGCGCTTCAATTGGTGAGGCTTCCGGGTCGGTACCCACGTGGGTGGCTTCACCCGCGCCGTGAGTCTTACCGAGGGTGTGGCCGCCTGCAATCAGCGCGACGGTCTCTTCATCGTTCATGCCCATGTTGCCGAAGGTCGCGCGAATCGCTGCCGCCGCTGACAGCGGTTCACCGCTGGCGTTTGGCCCTTCCGGGTTCACGTAGATCAGGCCCATTTCGGTGGCGGCCAGAGGACGCTTCGCCAGCGCTTCCGGATCGCGGTGGGTCAGCCAGGCTTTTTCATCACCCCAGTTTACGTCCAGATCCGGTTCCCAGACGTCTTCACGCCCGGCACCGAAACCAAAGGTGCGGAAGCCGGAGTTCTCCAGCGCCACGTTACCCGCGAGGATAAACAGGTCAGCCCAGGAAATTTTTTGTCCGTATTTTTGCTTGATGGGCCACAGCAGACGGCGCGCCTTATCCAGGCTCACGTTATCCGGCCAGGAGTTCAGCGGCGCAAAGCGCTGTTGACCGCGTCCTGCGCCACCGCGTCCGTCAACGGAGCGATAGGTACCCGCGCCATGCCAGGCCATACGGATAAACAGGCCCGCATAGCTGCCCCAGTCGGCAGGCCACCACGGTTGGGAGTCGGTTAAAAGTGCTTTGAGATCGCCTTTCAGCGCGGAGTAATCAAGCTTGCTAAATTCTTTGCGGTAGTCAAAGTCTTCACCCAGCGGGTTCGAACGATTGGAATGTTGGTTAAGAAGATCGATGCGGAGTTGTTTTGGCCACCAGTCGCGGCTGCCTGTACCTGCGCCCGCGCTGTGATCGACGCCGCCCTGATGGAACGGGCATTTGCCGACTGATGCCGCTTTATTGGTTTCGTCTGACGTGCTCATCGCTATGCTCCCTTTTACAGTGTTACCGTTACGATATACGCCCTTGTTGATAAGGTATAGTTGAGATAACCCACAGATTCGATAGTTAAATCCGTTTAATTTCTCATGGAAAATACATGAGTTTTGTACGTCAAAGGCAGCATTGCTGATATGGCAGGAAAATAAAACCCTTATAAATCAAAAAACCCTCCGAAGAGGGCTCTTTTTTGTTACACGCCTGGTCTAACGCCGAGCGTGTGGCATATGGCGTAACTCATCTCAGCACGGTTCAGCGTGTAGAAGTGGAAATCCTTCACCCCTTCACGACTTAAGATCTTCACCATGTCCATCGCGATATTTGCGCCCACCAGCTTGCGTGTTTCCGGGTCATCGTCCAGCCCCTCGTACATTTTAGACATCCAGAGAGGAATACGCACATTGGTCATATCAGCAAATTTCTTCGCCTGTTTGAAGTTAGAGACCGGCAGAATACCCGGGATAATTTCAACGTCGATGCCCGCGGAGACGCAGCGGTCACGGAAGCGCAGATAGCTTTCCACATCAAAGAAGAACTGAGTAATGGCGCGGTTTGCGCCGGCATCCACCTTACGCTTGAGGTTAAGCAGATCGGCCTGAGCGCTTTTCGCTTCCGGATGCACTTCAGGATAAGCGGCCACGGAGATATCAAAGTCCGCCACCCCCTTCAACAGCCCCACCAGATCGGCGGCATACATGTCCGGCTTACCGCTCCCAGGAGGCAGGTCACCGCGCAATGCGACAATATGACGGATACCGTTATTCCAGTAATCCTGGGCGATGGCGCGCAGCTCGTCGCGGGTGGCGTCGATACAGGTGAGGTGCGGGGCCGCTTCGAGACCGGTGCGATCTTTGATGCCTTTAATGATGCTGTGCGTACGGTCACGCTCGCCGGAGTTCGCACCGTAGGTCACGGAGACAAACTTCGGTTTCAGGCTGCTGAGACGATCGATAGAGCTCCAAAGGGTTTGCTCCATTTCACTGGTGCGCGGCGGGAAAAATTCAAAAGAGACGTTAATCTGGCCGTTTACTTCGGCCAGGCTCTGATTCAGTGCTTCCCGCTGGTTGGCGTGAAAAAAGCTCATACCTTACCTCTATCAATCGCGTGTCATTGTCTGTTGTGTTGTGAACTTCTATACGTTTAGACGTCCAGATGTAAAAATGACGGAAAAGCGGAGGGACGTCAATAGAAATAATCAACAATAACGGTGAGGTTTGCTCAGGGAATATGAGAAAAATTCAAGATGAGGGTGAGTGCGGTCTGATGCCCTCACCCTAACCCTCTCCCACAGGGAGAGGGAAATGCAGATGTTACAGCAGCTTAGCCAGACGGTTGATGTCGGACTGGATGGCCCCGGCGGTGACATCGCGCCCCGCGCCCGGACCGCGGATCACCAGCGGGTTATCGCGGTACCAGCGGCTTTCGATGGCGAAGACGTTATCGCACGGCAGCAGCGCCGCCAGCGGATGTTCAGGACGCACCGCCTCGACACCGACTCGCGCTTTTCCGTTGGCCTCGAAACGCGCCACGTAGCGCAGCACCAGCCCCATCTCGTTCGCCGCTTCCAGACGCTGCACCATTTGCTCGTTAAGCTCTTCTCCATTTTCAAAGAAATGGTCCACAGAACCTTCTTCACAGCCGGCAGGCACCAGCGATTCGACGCGTACGGAATCCGGTTCGATGTCATAACCGGCTTCACGCGCCAGGATCACCAGCTTGCGCATCACGTCTTTACCGGAGAGATCAACGCGCGGATCGGGTTCCGTTAAGCCCTGCTGCCACGCCTGATCCACCAGGTCGGTGAACGGAACGGTGCCGTCAAACTGCAGGAACAGCCAGGAGAGCGTGCCGGAGAAGATACCACTCAGCGCCAGAATGCTGTCGCCGCTTTCAATCAGGTCACGCACGGTGTGGTTAACCGGCAGGCCAGCCCCTACCGTGGCGTTATAAAGCCAGTGGCGCCCCGTTTTTTCAAACGCGTCGTGGATCTGGCGGTATTTATCGGTACTGCTCGCCCCCGCCAGCTTGTTCGCGCTGATAACGTGGAAACCGTGGCTGGCGAAATCAAGGTACTGATCGGCAAGCTGCTCGCTGGCGGTCACGTCCAGCACTACCAGGTCATCGTAAGGGTGCGCGCGCATCCACAGGAACAGCGACTCTTCATCCTGCTCTACGGCTTCATCATTAAAGAAGGCAAGCGCGCGGCTGGCGTCCAGCCCTTCGTAGTTCAGCAGGCTGCGGCGGCTGTCCACGACGCCCGCGAGAATGAATTCGAATCCGGTACGCGCCGAGAGCGTGACCTGTTCGCGGGCGAACAGCTCCAGCCAGCGGGAACCGATGTTGCCTTTACCAAACAGCACCAGGCCGATGCGCTTTTCCGCGCGGAACAGGGAGGTATGCAGACCCTGAATCAGGCTTTCGGTTGGCCCTTTGCGCAGAACTGCCACCAGGCTGATACCCTCTTCCGACTGCCAGGTGAACTCCACCGGCTGGCCTTTCAGCTGCTGCCAGAAGCGGTGGCAGTGCAGTGGGTTACGGGTGACGCCCGCGCCCACCATCGCCACCAGCGCCAGCCCCTGACGCAGGCGAAGCTCGCCCGGCAGGCCCGCTTCATCCAGAATTTTCAGGGCACTGTCCGCCACTTCAGCGGTATAGCAGAACTGCAGCAGCTGGCGGTCATTGTGAACGCCAACGGCCAGCGGGCGCACCTGAGCACGCTTTAACACCAGGTCGATCTCTTTATGCGCCAGTTTGAAGTCCTGGCCCGCAGGCACCTGGAACTCAATCAGGCAGATGTCGTCGTGGCTGGTGACAATACGCGCGCCCGTACCGGAGGCCAGCACGCGTTCAATACGGGTAGAGCCTTGATCCGGGGTGTAGCTGCAGCGCAGCTGGAGGTCGATATCGCTGCCGGAAACCGGCTGCAGCGTACGCGCGTGCAGTACCGGCGCCGCCAGACGCGCCAGCTCGCTGGCTTCGTCGAGACGCAGCAGCGGCAGCAGACAGGCATCTTTCACTTTACGCGGGTCGGCGCTGTAAACACCGGCCACGTCGCTCCAGATGGTGACGCGGGACACGCCCGCCAGGGCACCGATTTGCGTTGCCGAGTAGTCGGAGCCGTTACGGCCCAGCAGCACGGTTTCACCCGCGTTGCTACGGCTGATAAAGCCGGTGACGACAATACGTTTGCCCGGATGCTGCACCAGCAGCTGTTGCAGCAGCGGATAGGACAACCCTTCATCCACCTGCGGCTGCGCGGCGCGTTCGGCGCGCAGGAAATCACGCGCATCGAGCCAGGCCGCCTCCACGCCCAGGTGTTGCAGCACCGCGGCCATCAGGCGCGCGGACCACACTTCACCGTGGCCCACCACTTCGGCATACACCGCATCGGTGATCCCGCTGTCCAGCAGGGCGGCCAGACGCTCAAGGTCATGGGTAAAGGCACTGATCAGCCCGTCCGCCACGTCCGCAGGCAGCAGGCCGGCAATCAGCTCGCTCTGGTAACGGCGTAAGGACTGTTGCACCTGATGCGCAGAAAGGCGATCGGTCTGGCTCAGTTTCAGCCAGCTAATCAACTGGTTGGTGGTGCTGCCCGCCGCCGAGACAACCATCATGTCACCCGGCTGTGAATATTCCGTCATGATCCCTGCGACACGCAGGTAACATTTCACATCAGCAAGACTACTACCACCAAACTTGTGCAGCTGACGACCCTTCGCCCCTGCCTGCGCTATCACACTCATGATTACCCCTTGGCTGCGATCCGGAAGCCATTTTCCAGATCGGCAATTAAATCTTCAGAATCTTCAATACCGGTTGAGATCCGCAGCAGCGTCTCAGAAATCCCGGCGGCGGCACGTGCTTCCGGTGCCATACCTGCGTGCGTCATGGTCGCGGCGTGGGAGATCAAGCTTTCAACCCCACCTAAGGATTCCGCCAGCGTAAACAATGACAGCCCGCTCAGGAAGCGACGCAGCGTTTGCTCGTCACCGTCCAGTTCAAAACTTAACATCGCGCCAAACCCTTTCTGCTGGCGCGCGGCAATTTCGTGCCCCTGATTTTCCGGTAGCGACGGGTGATAGAGCTTCTTCACCAGCGGCTGGTCTTTCAGGAAATCGACAATCGCCTGGGCATTGCGTTGCGCCACTTCCATGCGCGGCGACAGCGTGCGGATGCCGCGCAACAGCAGATAGCTGTCGAAGGCACCCGCGGTGACGCCAATATTATTGGCCCACCATGCCAGTTCGGTGACAACGTCGGGATCTTTGGCAATCACCACGCCCGCTACCACATCAGAATGGCCGTTCAGATATTTAGTGCATGAATGCAATACCAGATCGGCACCCAGTGCGAGTGGGTTCTGAAGGGCCGGACTGAGGAACGTATTATCCACTACACTTATCGCTCCCGCATCCCTTGCGAGCTGACAAATTTTCGCAATATCGACAACGCGCAACAATGGATTGCTTGGACTTTCCACCAGAACCAGCTTTGGCTTCTCTGCCAGCGCCTGTTTCAGCGCCTGTTCATCGTTTTGATCGACAAACAGTACGCGATAGCAGCCGCGTTTTGCCAGGCTATCAAACAGGCGATAGCTGCCGCCGTAGCAATCGTGCGGCGCAACCAGCAGGTCACCTGGTTTCAGGAACACGGTGGTCACCAGGTGAATGGCGGACATCCCCGTATTGGTTAATACGGCGCCTGCGCCACCTTCCAGCTCGGCCAGCGCGCGCTGGGTCACGTCACGCGTAGGGTTGCCACGACGCGAGTAATCATGCGCGCGGGGTTCATTAAATCCGGTGAAGTTGTAGGTACTGGAAAGATGAATGGGCGGGACAACGCAGCCGTACTGCTCGTCATCATTTAATCCGCTACGCACTGCGATAGTGGCCTGTTTACGCGTCATGGTGAGGGCTTCCTGGCGAATGAGGTGAAAAGTCAGGCACCAGAGTAAACATTGAAAGTATGGACGTCAATACATCTGGACATCTAAACCTCTTTGCGTATAGATTGAGCAATGCGCAAATAGCCGTTAAAATTATATGCTTTAGTGCACGCTGCAGCGGCAATATCCGTGCCACGGTATCGTCTCTACGGTAAACTAGGCAAGATTGCGGTTCAAAACGAGTGGTTACAGGTTTTGCACCTTTAGATAAATGACTGAGAGGATTAAAGGTATCTCATGGCTGAATGGAGCGGCGAATATATCAGCCCATACGCTGAGCACGGTAAGAAGAGTGAACAAGTAAAAAAAATTACGGTTTCTATTCCTCTGAAGGTGTTGAAGATCCTCACCGATGAACGTACGCGTCGTCAGGTGAACAACCTGCGCCACGCAACCAACAGCGAGCTGCTGTGCGAAGCGTTTCTGCATGCGTTTACCGGTCAACCGTTGCCGAACGATGAAGATCTGCGTAAAGAACGCAGTGATGAAATCCCGGAAGAGGCGAAGGTGATCATGCGTGAACTGGGTATTGACCCGGAGACGTGGGAATACTGAGAAGCGGATACAAAAAAGGCACCTTGCGGTGCCTTTTTTTCGGGAAACTTATTTAGCGCCCGGGATGCTGAAACGCTTGTTGAAGCGGTCAACACGGCCACCGGTTGCAACATCACGCTGCTTACCAGTGTAGAACGGGTGGCATTTGCCGCACACGTCCAGGTTCAGATCGTGACCCACGGTAGAGCGGATCTGGATAGAGTTACCGCAAGAACAGTTTGCAGTAATCATTTCGTATTTCGGGTGAATATCTTTTTTCATGGGAGAACCTCAGTTAAGGCCGCGTCGCTCTTCCAGCCCTAACGCCAGACACCACGCGATGTTGATTGTAAGTTCTTTGGCGTAAAGTACACCAAAGGCGGCGAATCATACAGAATTTGACCAACGTATGCAAACTGATCCGCACGCCGCATTCACTAATGTGTATACTAACGCGCCACTTTTCAAGTCAGGAAGATTCGATGCCCGTCGCTCACGTTGCCCTGCCCGTTCCGCTTCCCCGCACCTTTGACTACCTGCTGCCCGACAGCATGAGCGCCAAAGCGGGCTGTCGCGTGACCGTGCCGTTTGGCAAACAGCAGCGCGTGGGAATTGTTGTCTCCGTCAGCGATCGAAGCGAACTGCCGCTCAATGAACTGAAGTCGGTGGTTGAGGTGCTCGACAGCGAGCCCGTTTATTCCACCAGCACCTGGCGACTGCTGCTGTGGGCGGCGGATTATTATCATCACCCCATTGGCGACGTCCTGTTCCACGCCCTGCCCATCATGCTGCGCCAGGGCAAAAGCGCCAGCCATGCGCCGATGTGGTACTGGTTTGCTACGGAAGATGGACAGGCCGTCGACATTAACAGCCTCAAGCGCTCACAGAAACAGCAGCAGGCCCTGGCGGCGCTGCGTCAGGGGAAAATCTGGCGGCATCAGATCGACGAACTTGAAGTCAGCGAAACGGCGCTACAGGCATTAAGAAAGAAAGGGTTGAGCGACCTGGCAAGCGAAGCGCCTGCCCTTTACGACTGGCGCGAGAGTTTCTCCGTTTCAGGGGATCGCCTGCGTCTGAATACCGAACAGGCCACCGCCGTGGGCGCGATTCATAGCGCCTCCGATCATTTCTCCGCCTGGCTGCTGGCGGGCGTGACGGGCTCCGGCAAGACGGAAGTCTACCTGAGCGTGCTGGAAAACGTGCTTGCGCAGGGCAAACAGGCGCTGGTGATGGTGCCGGAAATTGGCCTGACGCCGCAAACCATCGCCCGCTTTCGCGAACGCTTTAACGCGCCGGTTGAGGTGCTGCACTCCGGCCTGAACGACAGCGAACGCCTCAGCGCCTGGCTGAAAGCGAAAAACGGCGAAGCGGCGATTGTGATCGGCACCCGCTCGTCGCTGTTTACGCCGTTTAAAAATCTTGGCGTTATCGTGATCGACGAAGAACACGACAGCTCCTATAAACAGCAGGAAGGCTGGCGCTATCACGCCCGCGATCTGGCTGTTTATCGCGCCCACAGCGAGCAAATTCCTATTATTCTCGGCTCCGCCACGCCTGCGCTCGAAACGCTGCACAACGTGCGCCAGCGTAAATACCATATGCTGCGCCTGACGCGTCGCGCGGGGAATGCCCGTCCGGCCATTCAGCACGTACTGGATCTGAAAGGTCAGCAGGTCCAGGCCGGGCTTGCGCCTGCACTGATTACCCGCATGCGCCAGCACCTGCAGGCGGGCAATCAGGTGATCCTGTTTCTTAACCGTCGCGGATTTGCACCTGCCCTGCTGTGCCACGACTGCGGATGGATTGCCGAGTGCCCGCGCTGTGACCACTACTATACCTTCCACCAGGCCCAGCGGCATTTACGCTGCCACCACTGCGACAGCCAGCGTCCGGTGCCGCGCCAGTGTCCGTCATGTGGCTCAACGCATATCGTGCCGGTGGGGCTGGGAACGGAACAGCTGGAACAGGCCCTTGCGCCCTTCTTCCCCGACGTGCCCCTGTCCCGCATCGACCGGGACACCACCAGCCGCAAAGGCGCGCTGGAACAGCAGCTGGCGGAAGTGCATCGCGGCGGCGCACGCATCCTGATTGGCACTCAGATGCTGGCAAAAGGCCACCACTTCCCGGACGTGACGCTGGTCGCCCTGCTGGACGTGGACGGCGCGCTGTTCTCGGCAGATTTCCGTTCAGCCGAGCGCTTCGCTCAGCTTTATACCCAGGTGGCAGGGCGCGCCGGGCGTGCCGGTAAACAGGGCGAAGTGGTATTGCAAACGCACCACCCGGAGCACCCGCTGCTGCAAACCCTTCTGCACAAAGGCTATGACGCCTTTGCCGAGCAGGCGCTGGCCGAACGCCAGACCATGCAGTTGCCGCCGTGGACCAGCCACGTCATCATCCGCGCGGAAGACCACAACAACCAGCAGGCGCCGCTTTTCCTGCAGCAACTGAGAAACCTCCTGCAGGCCAGCCCGCTGGTGGATAATCAGCTGTGGATTTTGGGCCCGGTGCCGGCACTCGCACCAAAACGCGGCGGACGTTTTCGCTGGCAAATTTTGCTCCAGCACCCCTCTCGCGTTCGTCTTCAGCACATCGTCAGCGGCGCGCTGGTGCTGATTAACACCCTGCCCGAGGCGAGAAAAGTGAAGTGGGTACTGGACGTCGATCCCATTGAAGGCTGAAGCTGGATCGAAAAATTTAACGCTCCTCACACTTTTTATGAAAATTCTGTAACCGATTCCATTAACTATCTGTAAAAATGGTGATGTCAGAAGTTCGGTGTTCAGGCGAGGAGAAGACGTTGAAGTCCAGGAAAGAGGTTGCACCGGCGACCATGAAAGACGTTGCCCAGAAAGCGCAGGTCTCTACGGCAACGGTATCCCGCGCATTAATGAACCCGGATAAAGTCTCCCAGGCGACCCGTAACCGAGTGGAGCAGGCTGCGCTTGAAGTGGGCTATTTCCCACAGGCGATGGGGCGTAACGTCAAACGCAATGAGTCGCGCACCATCCTGGTGATTGTACCGGACATCTGTGACCCTTTCTTCAGCGAGATTATCCGCGGTATTGAAGTCACCGCAGCGGAACAGGGTTACCTGGTGCTGATTGGCGACTGTGCTCACCAGAACCAGCAGGAAAAAACCTTCATCGATCTCATTATCACCAAACAGATCGACGGCATGCTGCTGCTTGGCTCTCGCCTGCCGTTTGATGCCAGCATTGAAGAGCAGCGTAATTTACCGCCGATGGTCATGGCCAACGAGTTTGCGCCAGAGCTGGAGCTGCCGACGGTCCACATTGATAACCTCACCGCCGCATTCAACGCCGTAAACTATCTCCAGGAACTGGGGCATAAGCGTATTGGCTGTATTGCCGGACCGGAAGAGATGCCGCTGTGTCACTACCGCTTACAGGGCTACGTTCAGGCGCTGCGCCGTACCGGCGTCACCGTCGATCCGCACTACATTGCGCGCGGTGATTTTACCTTCGCTGCGGGTGGACAGGCGCTGGAGAAACTTCTGGACCTGCCTGAGCCGCCAACCGCCGTATTTTGTCACAGCGACGTGATGGCGCTGGGTGCATTATCGTATGCCAAACGCCGCGGCCTTCGCATACCGAAAGATTTATCGATCATCGGATTCGATAATATTTCGCTTTCGGAGTTTTGCGATCCGCCGCTCTCAACGGTCGCTCAGCCGCGCTATCAAATCGGCCGCGAAGCGATGCTTCTGCTGCTGGATCAGCTTCACGGTCAAACAGTTAGCAGCGGCTCGCGGTTGCTGGACTGCGAACTGATTGTTCGCGGCACGACCCAGGCATTGACTTAAAGTAAACGTCTTTCGGATACCCTTATCTGGTCAAAGCCCCGCCGCTTAAGTAACATGGCGGGCTGACGAACGAATAAATACAGCGAAACGATAGTGGCACAACGAGATTATGTACGTCGCGGCCAGCCGGCACCTTCGCGACGCAAAAAGAGTAGCTCAAGGAAAAAGCAACGTAACCTGCCTGCTGTCTCGCCAGCAATGGTCGCTATTGCTGCGGCTGTAGTCGTCGCCTTTATTGGTGGCCTGTACTTTATCACGCACCATAAAAAAGAAGAGTCTGAGGCGCTTCAGGCCAGTAAAGTCGCCGGAAACGGCCTTCCTCCGAAGCCTGAAGAGCGCTGGCGCTATATCAAAGAGCTGGAAAGCCGTCAGCCTGGGGTACGTGCGCCAACCGAACCTTCTGCGGGTGGTGAAGTACAGAATGCGAATCAGCTGACGGATGAACAGCGTCAGCTGCTGGCACAAATGCAGGCCGATATGCGCCAGCAGCCTACGCAGCTGAACGAAGTGCCGTGGAATGAACAGACGCCGGCGCAGCGCCAGCAAACGCTGCAGCGACGTCAGGCACAACAGCAGATTCAGCAGCAACAGCAGCAACAGCAGCAACAGCAGCAGTGGGCGCAAACCCAGCCGGTGCAGCAGCCTAAAACGCAGCCGCGGGTAACGGAACAGCCATACCAGCAGCAGACGCGTACGGTGCAGTCTCAGCCTGTCCAACAGCAGCCGAAAACGCAGCCGCAGAAACAGGCGGCTCAGCCGTATCAGGATCTGCTCCAGACGCCAGCGCATACCACCGCGCAGCAGCCGAAAACGCAGCAGGCCGCGCCGGTCACCAAAGAGACCGAAGCGCCGAAGCAGACGGCCGAGAAAAAAGATGAGCGCCGCTGGATGGTACAGTGCGGTTCGTTCAAAGGTGCCGAGCAGGCGGAAACGGTACGTGCTCAGCTGGCCTTTGAAGGGTTTGATTCGCGTATTACCACCAATAACGGCTGGAATCGCGTGGTGATTGGTCCGGTCAAAGGCAAAGAAAATGCCGATGGCACCATTTCGCGCTTGAAAGTCGCCGGCCACACAAACTGCATTCGACTCGCCTCCGGGGGTTGAAACCCCCGAAATCCCCCCCATCTATCATTTAATTCAGCCCTGAGCACAGGCTCAGGGCTTCTGTTTCCCGATTCTGTAACCAGGGGGTCTGCTCGTGACAACAATAGTAAGTGTACGCCGTAACGGCCATGTGGTAATCGCCGGTGATGGCCAGGCCACGCTGGGTAATACCGTCATGAAAGGCAACGTGAAGAAAGTGCGCCGTCTCTACAACGACAAAGTGATCGCCGGTTTTGCAGGCGGCACGGCGGATGCCTTCACGCTGTTTGAACTGTTTGAACGCAAACTGGAAATGCACCAGGGTCATCTGGTGAAAGCTGCCGTTGAGCTGGCGAAAGACTGGCGTACCGACCGCATGCTGCGCAAGCTCGAAGCGCTGCTGGCGGTAGCCGATGAGACCGCATCGCTTATCATCACCGGTAACGGTGACGTGATTCAGCCGGAAAATGACCTGATTGCCATCGGCTCTGGCGGCCCTTATGCCCAGGCTGCAGCCCGCGCGCTGTTGGAAAATACCGACATGAACGCGCGTGATATCGCGGTGAAGGCGTTGGATATTGCAGGTGATATCTGCATCTATACCAACCACAACCACACCATCGAAGAATTGACCTCCAAAGCGTAAGGATCTCCCATGTCTGAAATGACCCCACGCGAAATTGTCAGCGAACTGAACAAACACATTATCGGCCAGGATAACGCCAAGCGCTCCGTGGCTATCGCCCTGCGTAACCGCTGGCGTCGTATGCAGCTTGACGAAGAGCTGCGCCACGAAGTCACGCCGAAGAACATTCTGATGATCGGCCCGACCGGCGTCGGTAAAACCGAAATCGCCCGTCGTCTGGCGAAGCTGGCCAACGCGCCGTTCATCAAAGTTGAAGCCACCAAGTTCACCGAAGTGGGCTACGTGGGTAAAGAAGTGGACTCCATCATCCGCGATCTGACCGACTCGGCGATCAAAATGGTGCGCGTCCAGGCGATCGAGAAAAACCGCTATCGCGCGGAAGAGATGGCCGAAGAGCGTATTCTCGACGTGCTGATCCCACCGGCAAAAAACAACTGGGGCCAGGCAGAACAGCAGGCGGAACCGTCCGCTGCGCGTCAGGCGTTCCGCAAGAAGCTGCGTGAAGGCCAGCTGGACGACAAAGAGATTGAGATCGATCTCGCTGCCGCACCAATGGGTGTGGAAATCATGGCGCCTCCGGGCATGGAAGAAATGACCAGCCAGCTGCAGTCCATGTTCCAGAACCTGGGCGGCCAGAAGCAGAAAGCGCGTAAGCTGAAAATTAAAGACGCAATGAAGCTGCTGATTGAAGAAGAAGCCGCGAAGCTGGTGAACCCGGAAGAGCTGAAGCAGGACGCTATCGACGCGGTTGAGCAGCACGGTATCGTGTTTATCGACGAAATCGACAAAATTTGTAAGCGCGGTGGCAACAGCTCCGGCCCGGATGTGTCCCGCGAAGGCGTTCAGCGCGACCTGCTGCCGCTGGTTGAAGGCTGCACCGTCTCCACCAAGCACGGCATGGTGAAAACGGACCACATCCTGTTTATCGCATCAGGTGCCTTCCAGGTTGCCAGCCCGTCGGATCTGATCCCGGAACTGCAGGGCCGTCTGCCTATCCGCGTTGAGCTGCAGGCGCTGACCACCGAAGATTTCGAACGTATCCTGACTGAGCCAAACGCCTCTGCTACCGTACAGTACAAAGCGCTGATGGCGACCGAAGGCGTGAACCTCGAGTTCACCGAAGACGGTATCAAACGTATTGCCCAGGCTGCATGGCAGGTGAACGAAACCACCGAAAACATCGGTGCGCGTCGTCTGCATACCGTGCTGGAACGCCTGGTCGAAGATATCTCTTACGACGCGAGCGACCTGAACGGTCAAACCGTTACCATTGACGCAGAATATGTGAGTAAACATCTGGATGCGTTAGTGGCAGATGAAGATCTGAGCCGTTTTATCCTATAATCGCGGTTACTGGATTCTCATCACGTTTAATGGGGGCTAATGCCCCCATTTTTATTGGCTAAATACTTATGACTGACATCAGCCGTACTCAGGCGTGGCTCGAAAGTCTGCGCCCTAAAACACTTCCTCTGGCCTTTGCCGCGATTATCGTCGGCACCGCCCTTGCCTGGTGGCAGGGTTATTTTGATCCGCTGGTCGCCGCGCTGGCATTGATTACCGCCGGCCTGCTGCAAATCCTCTCCAATCTCGCCAATGACTACGGTGACGCGGTAAAAGGCAGCGACAAGCCGGACCGCATAGGGCCACTGCGCGGAATGCAGAAAGGGGTGATTACCCAGGCGCAGATGAAGCGCGCGCTGATTATCACCGTGGTGTTGATCTGCGCATCCGGCCTGGCGCTGGTGACGGTGGCGTCTAAGACTCCCAGCGATTTCATTGGCTTCCTGGTGCTGGGTTTACTGGCCATTATCGCGGCCATCACCTACACCGTCGGCACGCGACCTTACGGTTATATTGGGCTCGGTGATATCTCCGTACTGGTTTTCTTCGGCTGGCTGAGCGTGATGGGAAGCTGGTACCTGCAGGCGCATACGGTGATCCCTGCCCTGTTCCTGCCCGCGACCGCCTGCGGCCTGCTGGCAACGGCGGTGCTCAACATCAACAACCTGCGCGACATCGACAGCGATCGCGAGAATGGCAAAAATACCCTGGCCGTGCGTCTGGGGCCGGTGAATGCGCGCCGCTATCATGCCTGCCTGCTCACTGGCGCGCTGGTTTGCCTGGCGCTGTTTAACCTGATTTCGTTGCAGAGCGTGTGGGGCTGGCTGTTTGTGCTTGCCGCGCCGCTGCTGATTAAGCAGGCCCGCTTTGTGATGCGTGAACGTAGCCCGTCCGCCATGCCGCCGATGCTGGAGCGCACGGTAAAAGGCGCGCTGCTGACTAACCTGTTGTTCGTCATCGGGATTGTATTAAGCCAGACGCTCAGTTAGCTGACAAATATCAATTAACAATTGATGATTTTGCCAACAACGCATTTCGCACGATATACTGAACACATTCGCAGCAACTGAGCGTTAAACCTATGAAATACGATACCTCCGAGCTTTGTGACATCTACCAGGAAGATGTCAACGTCGTTGAACCGCTGTTCTCCAACTTTGGTGGGCGGTCGTCGTTTGGCGGACAGATCGTCACGGTGAAATGTTTCGAGGACAACGGGTTGCTGTACGATCTGCTCGAACAGAACGGCCGCGGCCGCGTACTGGTGGTCGATGGCGGCGGTTCCGTGCGCCGTGCATTGATTGATGCTGAGTTGGCCGGCATTGCCGTCCAGAATGAATGGGAAGGCCTTGTGGTGTACGGCTCCGTGCGCCAGGTGGACGATCTGGAAGACCTGGATATCGGGATTCAGGCCATCGCGGCCATACCGGTAGGGGCGGCGGGTGACGGCATCGGCGAAAGCGACGTGCGCGTTAACTTCGGCGGCGTGACCTTCTTCTCCGGCGACCATCTCTACGCCGATAATACCGGCATTATCCTTTCCGAAGATCCGCTGGATATCGAGTAGTAAAACCGTAAGCGTGAACCATAAAAAAACCGCCAGCAGCAATGTGGCGGTTTTTTTTGTCCCTCGGGATTCGCGGTCCGTTGGGAAGTTTTGCAACCTTTAACCAGGATTTTTATCTTACCCTGGTTCAAATCTCAGGTAACCCCATCGACCCTTTATAAATTCCTAATTAACTATTAAAACCTTAACTACGCTGCTGCTGCTCATTATGATGCATCGTCCCTTTCCGCCATCTCGCACATGGGCATCGGTCCAGGGAAAGGTGTATTCACAACCGTAAAGCAACCTTTAACCGGGCTTGTGTCCACCGACTTATCACCGGTGGTGAACGGTGGAGCGGTTAGCTGCAGGGACCGCATAATGAAACGCTATTTATGTATCGCGTTCATTGTCGCCAGCGTACTCGTTGTAAAGAGTGATGAACCGAATGTGTTCGTTGCTTTTGCTATGACAGCGCAGGACAAGTAGCGTTAAGGCCGCCTCTGGCGGCCTTTTTTATAACTGGCATAAAAAAAGCCGGGTAGCGGCATCGCCTTACCCGGCCTGTTCAGTTCATCCCAATGGGAATCAGACTTCTTCCATACGTCCCAGCAGCGCCTGCAGGCGATCCTGCCAGCCGTTCTGCTGTTCGCGCAGCTGGTTGTTTTCGCGCTCCAGTTCTTCACGGCCGTGCTGCGCGTTCTGAACTTCCTGCGCCAGGCTGTTGTTCTTCTCTTTCAGCTCTTCAATTTCCATCTGCAGCAGGGTGATGGTGTCAATCGCCTGCTGTACTTTCGATTCCAGTTTCTCAAACACTTCTAAAGACATGATGCTACCTCTCCTGAATTGCAAGGCGACGCTTTAACATAAACGCGCACGACATATACCGTCGATTGTATGGAGCGCGGCGCTCTGTGTCCAGCGACACACCGCGCAGATCGCGGTTTGCAACACTTTTAGGTCTGGTCCTGGTGCGTTCGCGTCATATACCCCTAAATTGTTAACTGATTCGTTAATGAAATGATTCAGCTCACATTCCTGTACCGATCCTGCACTGCTGCAAAAATGTGCTTTATGGCGCGAAAACGCTCATTTTATTGACGCAGACCACACATTTTGATTTCGATATTTCTCGTTTTTGCTCGTTAACGATAAATTAACACTATGTCTACAGGGCATCGTGGCTGTCACGGGCGGCCATGCTAACAATAAACATCAATTTCTTCAGGATTCCGATTATGAGTCAGACATCAACCTTAAAAGGCCAGTGCATTGCCGAGTTCCTTGGTACCGGGTTGTTGATATTCTTCGGAGTGGGCTGTGTCGCTGCACTGAAAGTGGCGGGTGCCAGTTTTGGTCAGTGGGAAATCAGTATCATCTGGGGTCTGGGCGTGGCGATGGCCATCTACCTGACCGCAGGGGTGTCTGGTGCACATCTTAACCCGGCGGTGACAATCGCACTGTGGCTGTTCGCGTGCTTCGACGGACGCAAAGTTGTTCCTTTCATTCTTTCTCAGTTTGCCGGCGCGTTTTGCGCAGCGGCGTTAGTTTACGGGCTTTATTACAATCTTTTCATCGACTTCGAACAGACGCATCATATGGTACGCGGCAGCGTCGAAAGTCTGGATCTGGCAGGCATCTTCTCAACCTACCCAAACCCGCATATCAATTTTGTGCAGGCGTTCGCAGTTGAAATGGTGATTACCGCTATTCTGATGGGCGTTATCCTGGCGCTGACCGACGACGGAAACGGCATTCCGCGCGGCCCGCTGGCCCCCCTGCTGATTGGCCTGCTGATTGCTGTGATTGGCGCCTCCATGGGCCCGCTGACCGGCTTCGCGATGAACCCGGCACGTGATATCGGACCAAAAGCGTTCGCCTTTATCGCAGGCTGGGGCGACGTCGCCTTCACCGGCGGCAAAGACATTCCTTACTTCCTGGTACCGCTGTTTGCGCCGGTTGTCGGGGCTGCGCTGGGTGCGTTTAGCTACCGCAAATTAATTGGTCGCCATTTACCGTGCGACACCTGTGTGGAAGAGGAGAAGGAAACGACTTCTACCGCACAACAAAAAGCTTCGCTGTAATCTGACTACGGGACACATACCATGACCGAAAAAAAATATATCGTTGCGCTCGACCAGGGCACTACCAGCTCCCGCGCTGTCGTAATGGATCATGACGCGAACATCGTCAGCGTGTCACAGCGCGAATTTGAGCAAATTTATCCTCGTCCAGGCTGGGTAGAACACGACCCGATGGAGATCTGGGCGTCACAAAGCTCCACGCTGGTCGAAGTGCTGGCGAAAGCCGATATCAGTTCCGACGAGATTGCCGCGATTGGTATCACTAACCAGCGTGAAACGACGATTGTCTGGGAACGTGAAACCGGTAAGCCTATTTACAACGCCATCGTCTGGCAGTGCCGCCGTACCTCTGAGATCTGCGAACAGCTTAAGCGCGACGGCATGGAAGAGTACGTGCGCAGCGCCACCGGCCTGGTGGTTGACCCGTATTTCTCCGGCACCAAAGTGAAATGGATCCTCGACCATGTGGAAGGTTCACGCGAGCGTGCTAAACGCGGCGAGCTGCTGTTCGGTACCGTTGACACCTGGCTTATCTGGAAGATGACCCAGGGACGCGTTCACGTCACCGACTACACCAACGCCTCGCGCACCATGCTGTTCAACATCAACACCCTGGAGTGGGATGACAAGATGCTGGACGCGCTGGATATCCCACGCGCGATGCTGCCTGAAGTGCGCAAGTCTTCAGAAGTGTACGGTCAGACCAACATCGGCGGTAAAGGCGGCACCCGTATTCCTATCGCCGGTATCGCCGGTGACCAGCAGGCGGCGCTGTTCGGCCAGCTATGCGTCAAAGAAGGGATGGCGAAGAACACCTACGGCACCGGCTGCTTTATGCTGATGAACACCGGCGAGAAAGCGGTGAAATCAGAAAACGGCCTGCTGACTACCATCGCCTGCGGCCCGCGCGGCGAAGTGAACTATGCCCTGGAAGGTGCGGTGTTCATGGCCGGCGCGTCTATCCAGTGGCTGCGCGACGAGATGAAGCTGATCAGCGATGCGTTCGATTCCGAGTACTTCGCGACCAAAGTGAAAGACACCAACGGCGTGTACGTGGTACCTGCGTTCACCGGTCTGGGCGCACCGTACTGGGATCCGTATGCACGCGGCGCGATTTTCGGCCTGACGCGCGGTGTGAACTCTAACCACATTATTCGCGCCACCCTGGAATCCATCGCCTACCAGACGCGCGACGTGCTGGAAGCGATGCAGGCTGACTCCGGCATTCGTCTGCACGCCCTGCGCGTGGACGGCGGTGCGGTCGCGAATAACTTCCTGATGCAGTTCCAGTCCGACATTCTGGGCACTCGCGTTGAGCGTCCTGAAGTGCGTGAAGTGACGGCGCTGGGCGCGGCGTATCTTGCCGGTCTGGCGGTAGGCTTCTGGCAGAACCTGGACGAGCTGCAGGAAAAAGCGGTGATCGAACGCGAATTCCGCCCGGGCATTGAAACCACCGAGCGTAACTTCCGCTACAGCGGCTGGAAGAAAGCGGTGAAACGCGCCCTGGCGTGGGAAGAGCACGACGAGTAAGCCCCCCAAAGGGGAGAGGGGACTTAAAACCCCCCTCCCCACTCTGTGATAAACTTCGTGCAATTCCTTTTGATTGCACGAGTACCTCATGAAACGTGAACTTGCTATCGAGTTTTCCCGCGTCACCGAAGCGGCCGCCCTTGCAGGCTATAAATGGCTGGGTCGTGGCGACAAAAATACCGCAGACGGCGCAGCCGTCCATGCCATGCGCATTGTCCTTAACCAGGTCAACATCGACGGCACCATCGTGATCGGCGAAGGCGAGATCGACGAAGCGCCAATGCTCTATATTGGTGAAAAAGTCGGTACCGGCAAAGGCGATGCCGTGGATATCGCCGTCGACCCGATCGAAGGTACGCGCATGACGGCAATGGGTCAGGCCAATGCCCTGGCAGTGCTGGCCGTGGGCGATAAGGGCTGCTTCCTTAACGCGCCGGATATGTACATGGAAAAGCTGATTGTCGGGCCTGGCGCAAAGGGCGCAATCGACCTCAGCCTGCCGCTGGAAGAGAATCTGCACAACATCGCCAAAGCCCTGGGCAAACCCCTTAGCGAACTGACCGTGACGATTCTGGCCAAACCGCGCCACGACGCCACCATCGCGCAGATGCAAAAGCTCGGCGTGCGCGTGTTTGCTATTCCTGACGGTGACGTTGCCGCCTCAATCCTGACCTGCATGCCGGACAGCGAAGTAGACGTGCTTTACGGCATCGGCGGCGCGCCGGAAGGTGTCGTCTCTGCGGCAGTGATCCGCGCGCTGGACGGCGACATGCAGGCCCGTCTGCTCCCCCGCCATGAGGTGAAAGGCGACAGCGAAGAGAACCGCCGTATCGGAGAAAACGAGCTGGCGCGCTGCGAAGCGATGGGCATCGAGGCCAATAAAGTGCTGGCTCTGGACGAGATGGCCCGTAGCGACAACGTTGTCTTCTCCGCGACCGGCATCACCAAAGGCGATCTGCTGGACGGTATCACCCGCAAGGGCAATATGGCGACCACCGAAACGCTGCTGATCCGCGGTAAATCGCGGACCATTCGCCGCATCCAGTCTATCCACTATCTCGACCGCAAAGACCCGGACGTACAGACGCACATTCTGTAAAACCGTTTGATCGATAGAGCTTTCCGGCCCTGACGGGCTGGAAATTGTCACCACAAGTACGGAAGATAGAACAGAGAAACAGCACAGGAGAAGATCATGGCGGACTGGGTAACAGGTAAAGTCACGAAAATAGAGTTCTGGACCGATACGCTATTTAGTCTCACCGTCCATGCTCCCGTCCACCCGTTTAAAGCCGGGCAATTCGCCAAGCTGGGGCTGGATGTCGACGGCGAGCGCGTGCAGCGCGCCTACTCTTACGTTAACGCGCCTGATAACCCGGATCTCGAGTTCTATCTGGTCACCGTTCCGGACGGTAAGCTCAGCCCGCGTCTTGCCGCCCTCAAGCCCGGCGACGACGTGCAAATTGTGAGTGAAGCGGCAGGCTTCTTTGTGCTCGAAGAGATCCCTGATTGTGACACGCTCTGGATGCTGGCAACCGGCACGGCCATCGGCCCTTATCTCTCTATTTTGCAGTACGGCAAAGATCTGGAGCGCTTTAAAAACATCGTGCTGGTGCACGCTGCGCGCTACGCTGCAGACCTGAGCTACCTGCCGCAGATGCAGGCGCTGGAACAGCAGTACGGCGGAAAGTTAAAGATTCAGACGGTGGTCAGCCGCGAAACCGTAGCAGGAGCGCTTACCGGTCGCGTGCCGGCGTTAATTGAGAGTGGAGCCCTGGAAGACGCGGTGGGTTTGCCGCTGAACGCTGAAACCAGCCACGTCATGCTGTGTGGCAATCCGCAGATGGTTCGCGACACGCAGCAGCTTCTGAAGGATACCCGGCAGATGACGAAACATCTTCGCCGCCGGCCGGGCCATATGACCGCCGAACACTACTGGTGATCAGCGGTACTTCACCTCAACGGTATCTTTACCGTATTTGTTTTCGCTCTGGGTGCCAATAAACGCGCCCAGATCGACAATCATCATCACGAAGATGACCGACGGCAGCAGCCTGCCCACGACCCACGGCAGGATGGACGGCAGCATCGCCCAGTTTCCCGCCACCAGCATCCACGCCAGAATAATCAGAAATGCCCACGCGCCGGAACGTCCGCGATCGTGCAGCCGTTTCACGACGACAGCCGCCGTTGGCCATAGCAGACAGACCAGCGCGAAGGCCGCCGTTTGCGTGCTTAGCCATGCGTTATAGGCAACGAAAAACAGAAGCAGCATGGCGACAATCCACGTCACCATCCAGATCCAGAAATCACGGCGTCCAATACGCCCTTTGAACGAAAACAGCCACTGCTGTATGGTCATGTAAGGTTCCTTATTATCGTATAGCGCGCATTTTACCCTGGAGTTGTGACCTTTTGACAAGCCGACCAGATATCGTTTTAATCATGAGCACTTACGGCCAGGGGCAATGTTGATGAAAAGTTCGGCACGTTCTCTCTTCCTGTGTTTAGCGCTGCTCAGCGTGGGTTATCCCCTGCACGCCGCCGAAAGCACTGCCCCGACCACAGCTCCGTATCTGCTGGCGGGCGCGCCGTCGTTCGATCAGTCCATTAGCCAGTTTCGTGAAACCTTCAATCAGGCCAACCCTACGCTGCCGCTGGATGAGTTTCGTGCCATCGATGGCCCCCGCGACACGCCTACCCTGACCCGTGCGGCAAGCAAGATTAACGAGAATTTGTATGCCTCCACGGCGCTGGAGCGCGGGACGTTAAAAATCAAAAGCATGCAAATCACCTGGCTGCCAATACAGGGGCCAGAGCAGAAAGCCGCTAAGGCGAAAGCGCTGGAGTACATGAGCGCGGTATTGCAGGCCTTTACTCCGGCACTGACGAAAAAACAAAGTCAGCAAAAGCTGCAAAAACTCCTTACCGCCGGGAAAAACAAGCGTTACTACGCCGATACCGAAGGCGCGATCCGCTATGTTGTAGCGGACAACGGCGAAAAAGGACTGACCTTCGCTGTTGAACCGATTAAGCTGGCACTATCTGACACTCTCGACGGGGCGAATTAATGACAAAAAGCAAAGCCTTTCGAGGGAAAATCTCTATACTGATTCACAGACCATGCTGCCCGACAGGGTGGCCATATTCCTTAATTCGCTTATTGAGCGTGGAGAATTGAAATGCGACATCCTTTAGTGATGGGTAACTGGAAACTGAACGGCAGCCGCCACATGGTAAACGAACTGGTTGCGAACCTGCGTAAAGAGCTGGCTGGCGTGACGGGCTGCGCGGTTGCTATCGCTCCGCCGGATATGTACCTGGATCTGGCTAAACACGCCGCTGACGGCAGCCACATCATTCTGGGCGCGCAGAACGTTGACGTTAACCTGTCTGGCGCGTTCACCGGTGAAACCTCCGCTGAAATGCTGAAAGATATCGGCGCGAAATACATCATCATCGGCCACTCCGAGCGTCGCACCTATCACAAAGAATCTGACGAGTTCATCGCGAAGAAATTCGCCGTGCTGAAAGAGCAGGGTCTGATCCCGGTTCTGTGCATCGGTGAAACCGAAGCTGAAAACGAAGCGGGCAAAACCGAAGAAGTGTGCGCACGTCAGATCGACGCTGTGCTGAAAACCCAGGGCGCGGCAGCGTTCGAAGGCGCGGTAATCGCTTACGAGCCAGTCTGGGCGATCGGTACCGGCAAATCAGCAACCCCTGCGCAGGCTCAGGCGGTTCACAAATTCATCCGTGACCACATTGCGAAAGCCGACGCCAAAGTCGCTGAGCAAGTGATCATCCAGTACGGCGGTTCCGTAAACGCCTCCAACGCTGCTGAGCTGTTCACCCAGCCAGACATCGATGGCGCGCTGGTTGGCGGTGCATCCCTGAAAGCGGACGCTTTCGCGGTGATCGTTAAAGCGGCAGAAGCGGCTAAACAGGCGTAATTGCCTTTGTGGCGGGTGGCGCTTGCGCTTACCCGCCCTACAAAAACGCTACAACTTACCTAACACGCTAAACCACAGATAATCCAGCGGCAGCAGCACCAGATAAGTTGCCACCGCCAGCGCCAGACAAAGCACCATCCCCGCCCTTGCAGGCACCTTCCCGAGCCCCATCGCCACCACAATCGGCGACGCCTGATACGGCAGCAGCGGCGTAGAATAGCCCAGCACCTGAATCATGATCACCGACAGCAGCGGGAAGCCGGTCGCGTCCGAGAAGCTCTGCGCCAGGGTGGTGTAAAGCGCCGGCACGCCGTTGGCGGTCATAATGAAGTTGAGTGCGGTGGTAATACCGGTCAGCGCCAGGAAACTGGTGAACGGTCGGTCTGCATTCAGCGGCATAATGCGGAGCAACGCCTCGCCCACCGCCGTTCCGATACCGGTTTGGGTCACGACGATCGCCAGCCCCAAAATACCGGCAACGTAGATACAGGTGCGCATATTCACCCCCGCAGAAAACTCCTCCCCGGTGATAAAACCTATACGCGGCAGCATAACGATGACCGACGCCGCCAGCCCCGTCCACGCGGGTCCCACGCCGTGCCAGCTCTCCGTCACCCACATCCCCAGCACCACCGCCAGCAGCCAGGCGAGACGCTTTTCGTCCCGCCCCATAGGCTCAGACGGCGCCTGTTCCTTCGGCGGTTTCGGGCTACCGGGAAATAGCCAGCAGATCAGGCCAATCAGGATCAGACCTTTGAGAATGCCCAGCACCGGCGTGTGCAGCAGCAGATACGGGACATAGTTCAGATGGATGCCGTACGAGCCTTCCGCCGCACCGCTCATCACCAGATTAGGGACGTTAGCGGGCAGAATCGTCGCCGAAAGCTGGAAAGTCCCAAACCCTACCGCCAGCGCCAGACCAAACCAGGCGCGGGAGCCGTCGGCGATACCGGCGCGTTTTGCCATCGCCGCGACAATCGGCATCAGCAGCGCAATACGTCCCATGTTCGACGGCATCACAAACGCCAGCGCATAGCTCAGCAGCACCACGCTCGCTACCATTAATACCCAGGAGTCGGTGAGCTTTGACGACAGCGCCCGGGCGGCCCTGTCCGCCAGTCCGGTTTTACGGATCGCCACGCCGAGCACAAAGCCGCTGAATACCAGCCAGAAAGCCGACGAGGCAAAACCGCCGAAGATGACCTCCGGCGGGGCGATTCTGGCGGTCATCGCCGCCGTGAAGAACAGCAGCGCGGTTATGAATTCCGGCAATAGCGACGTCGCCCACAGAACGATGGTGACGCCAACGATCAGTGAGGGTAGCAGCAGAGGATACGTTAACCAGAGCGACATACCTGTCTCCTGTAGAATTTTTCAGCAAGTCTACGGTGACAGGCAGCCCGAGTAAACGCGATTTATGGTGGGGTTACTTCAGGATAGCGCATTGATGATCCTGCAATTCCTCTGCCGACGCGCGGTTGAGCATCAACAGATTGCGCTCGGTCGCCAGCAACACAAACGAGCCATCCGACTGCTGCGCCATCGCCAGGGCAAAGCGCCCCATATGGTCGCGCGCTTCCGGCAGCTCTTCAGCCAGCATTATGAACGGGCTGCGCTGCACCAGTTCATTTTCCGTCACCCGGCGAGCAAGATACTCATGTCCTTCCAGCCCTCCGGGAAGAGGCAGCCACTGGGTGCTGATTTCTCCCTGTGCCGCGTTGAGCTTCTCGCGCACGTCCGGGCGCAGGCAGGAGATATGAATATGGAAATGGTTCTGCGTGCGCCCTGTCGGCGAGTTAATCGTCAGCGAAATGGCGCTGTCAGGCACCTCGGAGCCGCGCTTCAGGGTCATAAAGCTGCGCGACTGCCAGGCCAGCCAGAAAAAGTTCGGAGTATGAGATTCGGTCAAAAGCGGGCTTTCGGTGCCGTTGATGCGGTAGGTTGGCATCAGCAGGTACTGCAGCGGCCCGTTGCGATCTTTAAACACCACGTAGCCTGCGTCCGTTTTCACCTGCGCACACGGTGCCGGGTTACGGTTCTGGATCTGATTCGGCACACACTGGTCGAGAACGATATGTCGCAACGCATTCGGATTACCCGCTTTCATCCAGTACACACCGCCAGCTGCCAGGGCGATGACAATGAGGAGCAATAAGATAATTTTTTTCACAACGCGTTCCCTGTTTTCAATAGAGGCAAAAGAGTAACGCAAAATGATGACCAAATAAAAAACCCGGCGGATTTCTCACGCCGGGTCACCGTGTCATGGGCTAATGAGTTAGCGCTGGCTGATCTGGTCGAAGGTGCCGCCGTTAGAGAAGTGCTCTTTCTGCGCTTTGGTCCAGCCACCGAACTCGTCATCAATGGTGAAGAGTTTCAGTTTAGGGAATACGCTTTCGTATTTCTTCGCAACGGCCGGATCGCGTGGACGATAGAAGTTTTTCGCCGCAATTTCCTGGCCTTCTGGCGAGTACAGATACTTCAGGTAGGCTTCCGCCACCGCTTTGGTATCTTTCTTCTCAACCACTTTATCGACCACGGAGACGGTTGGCTCAGCCAGAATTGATTCGCTTGGGGTCACGATCTCGAATTTGTCTTTACCCAGTTCGTTAGTGGCCAGCAGGGCTTCGTTTTCCCATGCGATCAGCACGTCGCCAATCCCACGCTCGACGAAGGTGTTGGTGGCGCCACGCGCGCCGGAGTCCAGCACCTCAACGTTTTTATACAGCGCTTTCACGAATTCCTGCGCTTTGGCCTGGTCGCCATTGTTATGGTGCAGCGCGTAGCCCCATGCGCCCAGGTAGTTCCAGCGAGCGCCGCCAGAGCTTTTCGGGTTAGGCGTGATGACTGATACGCCCGGCTTAATCAGGTCATTCCAGTCATGGATCTGTTTAGGGTTGCCTTTACGTACCAGGAAAACGATGGTCGAGGTGTATGGCGCGGAGTTATCCGGCAGGCGTTTGATCCAGTTTTTGTCGATACGGCCACGCTCGGCGATCGCGTCAACATCGTAGGCCAGCGCCAGGGTCACCACGTCGGCTTCAATCCCGTTGATAACGGAGGTCGCCTGCTTGCCAGAACCACCGTGAGACTGGCGAACCACGACGTTGTCGCCGGTTTCCTGTTTCCAGTGTGCTGCAAACGCTTTGTTGTATTGCTCGTACAGTTCACGCGTCGGGTCGTATGACACGTTCAGTAACTGGATGTCCTTAGCCAGAACGCTGGTCGATGCCAGCAATAATGTTAAACCCACGCCCCATTTATTCATCGCCCAGCTCTCTTGTGTAGTGTTTTGATGAATGCAGCGTGCCAGAAAGCGAATCGAGGATTAAAGAATAAAAAAAGATTGGCTATAACGTAGTGGAATAAAAAAGCGTGTACACATAAAAAAGCCGGGTGGCGGCTTCGCCTTACCCGGCCTACGAACCGTGCTTTTGTAGGCCCGGTAAGCGCAGCGCCACCGGGCAAAAAACGCCGATCAGTACAGTTTTTTCGCGCAGTCCAGCCAGTCACCTTTGAACGGACGCTTCATGTTTTCAATCGCATCGATGATGTCATGGTGAACCAGTTTTTCGTTCTGAATACCGACGCAGCGGCCGCCGTGACCCTGCAGCAGCAGATCGATAGCGTACGCGCCCATACGGGACGCCAGAATACGGTCGTAAGGGCCTGGGGAACCGCCACGCTGGATGTGACCCAATACGGTCGCGCGGGTTTCGCGTTTGGTTTCGGCTTCGATGTACTTCGCCAGCTCGTCAACGTCACAGATGTGCTCGGTGATAGCCACGATCGCGTGTTTTTTACCTTTCGCGATGCCCGCTTTGATTTCAGCCACCAGATCTTCACGGCTAAATTCGACTTCTGGCACGACGATAAATTCGCAACCGCCCGCAATGGCTGCCGCCAGCGTCAGGTCGCCGCAGTAACGGCCCATCACTTCAACGATAGAGATACGCTGGTGAGAAGACGAGGTGTCACGCAGACGGTCAATCGCTTCAACAACGGTACCCAGCGCGGTAAAGAAGCCGATAGTGTAGTCAGTACCTTTGATGTCGTTGTCGATGGTGCCCGGCAGACCGATGCACGGGAAACCCATTTCGGTCAGACGTTTTGCACCCATGTACGAGCCGTCACCACCGATAACCACCAGGGCGTCCAGGCCGCGTTTCTTCATGTTTTCGATAGCCACTTCACGAACGTGTTCATCACGGAATTCCGGGAAGCGCGCAGAACCGAGGAAAGTACCGCCACGGTTGATCATGTCAGACACGCTGTAACGGTCGAGCTGAACCATACGATCTTCATACAGGCCCAGATAACCGTCATAAACGCCAAAAACTTCCAGGCCTTCCGTCAGCGCTGCACGGACAACACCACGAATTGCCGCGTTCATGCCCGGCGCATCACCGCCGCTTGTCAACACACCGATTTTCTTAATCATGACTACCTCTGAACTTAGGAATGCAAAATTGAAATCTGTTGCCGGAAGAAACTTATCGACCAACGAATACTGCAAATAGTATATCAATCCCTTCCAGCTGAATTGATTCAGGTCAGACCAAATGGCGGTAATTTATACACAAAATGCTGGCCTGGCTCACTTTTTTACAACGAATTACGAAAGCCCAACATGACCGGGTACAACCGAGCAGGGATCCTGGTGAATGATGACGTCTGAACCAGGAAAACGCTGCAAAATCGCCTGCTCGACCTGCTCAGCTATCACGTGAGCCTGAACCAGTGGCAGGTTGTCTTCCATTTCAATGTGAATCTGAATAAAGCGGGTCGGCCCTGACTGCCGCGTTCGAAGATCGTGTGCACCGCTGACGCCGGGCCAGGAGGTCACGATAGAAAAAATTTCATTACGTTCTGAGTCCGGGAGGGCGCGGTCAAGCAGTGATTGCACCGCTTCATACCCCATCCGCAGGGCGCTATATAAAATATAGATACCAATCCCTAACGCAAACAACGCATCGGCCCGATGCCAGCCATACCAAGCCAGACCGAGCGCAATAAGAATAGCCCCATTCATCATAACATCAGATTGATAATGAAGCATATCTGCCCGTACAGCCTGACTTTGCGTTTTGCGCACAACCCAGCGCTGGAACGTTACCAGAACAAGTGTGCATATAAGCGCGACAATCGTCACAACGACGCCGACGCCGGGATCGTTCATCGGTGTCGGTGAGACGAGATGCTGAATGCCGGTGAGAAACAAGAACAGCGCAGAACCGGATATAAACATACTTTGCGCCAGCGCGGCCAGCGACTCCGCTTTACCGTGCCCAAAGGTGTGCTCTTCATCCGCTGGCTGCAGCGAGTAACGCACCACCAGCAGGTTGGTCAGCGAGGCGGCAATATCCACCAGCGAGTCCACCAGCGCCGCCAGAATACTGACCGAACCGGTATACCACCACGCGAAAACTTTGATGACCAGCAAGCACGACGCCATTACCGTCGCGGCCATGGCGGCCCGGTTTACCAGTCTTCCATAGGATTGATTCATAAACGCTCCTGTCATGTCATGCCGCTAGTATAACGGAAGCATGTGGAGTCGAAGGATGAATAAACGGTTAACAAATCAGAATGCGGGGCAAAAAAAACCCCCACATCATGTGGGGGAAGACAGGGATGGTGTCTATGGCAAGGAAAACAGGGTTTACTGGTTACTACGGGTACTGCTATTGCTACTGAAAAACGTCGTTTCTGAGCTTCGCTGCATCCGTGCAACCTCACGCAGCTGGTCCATTCGCTGCTGATGTCTGGTGTTCAAAACCGCTTGCTGCTCGGGCGTTAGCAGGTGGAACATCTGGTTGCGGACCTTCGCCATTTCGACCTGGCGGGCAACCTGTTCCTGTGCCATTTTTTCGGCCTGAGCGCGTACAGCGCTTTCGTCAAAATTTTCTGCGGTGACAAGGCGATGCATTGTCTCCATTTCGCTAACATTAACAGGGGGCTGGTCGTGTCTCGCCCTCTGCATCAGATCTCGCATCTGTTGACGCTGATGTTCGGTTAAACTTATGCCGTCAAACATATGGCTTTGGCTGCTGTTCTGCGTTGCGCCCTCTTGTAAGGGACTGTTATCGCTGATGATAGCTTCAGCAGCCTGGCTAAACGCACTGAACGCCAGCGTTGAGGCCATGACGGCAGCGGTAACTTTGCGCATCACTTGCTCCCAAAATCTTTCGTGTCGCGATTCAACGAGAGACAGTCTACGATTCAGGCTGCAAACATGCGTCAGGGGGTGTAAAACAACGTAAAGTCATGGATTAGACAGCCTTGATGTCGTAATTTCTGCCTCGGAGGTATTTAAACAATGAATAAAATCCTGTTAGTTGATGATGACCGAGAGCTCACATCCCTTTTAAAGGAGTTGCTCGACATGGAAGGTTTCAACGTCCTGGTTGCCCATGATGGCGAGCAGGCGCTGAGTCTCCTTGACGACAGCATCGATTTACTTTTGCTCGACGTGATGATGCCGAAGAAAAACGGCATTGATACGTTGAAAGAGCTTCGCCAGACACACCAGACTCCCGTTATCATGCTGACCGCACGCGGCAGCGAACTCGATCGCGTACTCGGCCTTGAGCTGGGCGCAGATGACTATTTACCGAAGCCGTTTAACGACCGCGAACTGGTCGCCCGTATTCGCGCGATCCTGCGTCGTTCCCACTGGAGCGAGCAGCAGCAGAATACCGACAACAGCTCACCTACCCTTGAAGTCGACTCACTGAGCCTGAACCCGGGCCGTCAGGAAGCGAGCTTTGATGGCCAGACGCTGGAACTCACCGGCACGGAGTTCACCCTGCTGTATCTGCTGGCACAGCACCTCGGCCAAGTGGTCTCGCGTGAGCATTTAAGTCAGGAAGTGTTGGGCAAGCGTCTGACCCCGTTTGACCGCGCCATCGACATGCACATCTCTAACCTGCGCCGTAAGCTGCCGGAGCGTAAAGACGGTCACCCATGGTTTAAAACCCTGCGTGGTCGCGGTTATCTGATGGTTTCCGCTTCATGATAGGAAGCTTAACCGCCCGCATCTTCGCCATCTTCTGGCTGACGCTGGCACTGGTTTTAATGCTCGTACTGATGTTGCCAAAACTCGACTCACGCCAGATGACGGAGCTTCTCGACAGCGAGCAACGTCAGGGCGTGATGATCGAGCAACACGTGGAAGCCGAGCTGGCAAACGACCCGCCGAACGATTTAATGTGGTGGCGCAGATTATTTCGCGCTATCGACAAGTGGGCGCCGCCCGGACAACGCCTGCTGCTGGTGACCAGCGAAGGCCGCGTCATTGGGGCCGATCGCAATGAAATGCAGATTATCCGCAACTTCATTGGCCAGGCGGATAACGCCGATCATCCCCAGAAGAAGAAATATGGCCGCGTAGAAATGGTAGGGCCTTTCTCCGTCAGAGACGGAGAGGATAATTATCAGCTCTACCTGATCCGTCCGGCGAGCAACTCCCAGTCTGATTTTATCAACCTGCTGTTTGACCGCCCTCTCCTGCTGCTGATTGTCACCATGCTGGTCAGCTCGCCGCTGCTGTTATGGCTGGCGTGGAGCCTGGCAAAACCGGCGCGTAAGCTGAAAAATGCCGCCGATGAAGTGGCGCAGGGTAACCTGCGACAACACCCTGAACTGGAAGCCGGACCGCAGGAATTCCTTGCCGCCGGGACCAGTTTTAACCAGATGGTGAGCGCTCTCGATCGCATGATGACCGCACAGCAACGTCTGCTGTCGGATATCTCGCACGAACTGCGTACCCCGCTTACACGCCTGCAGCTTGGCACCGCGCTGCTGCGCCGCCGCAGCGGTGAGAGCAAAGAGCTGGAGCGTATTGAAACAGAAGCTCACCGCCTGGACAGCATGATCAACGACCTGCTGGTCATGTCGCGTAATCAGCAGAAAAACGCGCTGGTCAGCGAAACGGTGAAAGCCAATCACCTGTGGCACGAGGTGCTGGACAACGCGGCGTTCGAAGCGGAACAGATGGGTAAATCCTTCACCGTCAACTTCCCACCGGGTCCATGGCCGCTGTACGGTAACCCCAACACGCTGGAAAGCGCGCTGGAGAATATCGTGCGTAACGCCCTGCGCTACTCGCACACGAAGATTGAGGTGGCGTTCTCGGTGGATAAAGACGGGATCACCGTCATTGTCGACGACGACGGTCCTGGCGTCAGCCCGGAAGACCGCGAGCAGATTTTCCGTCCGTTCTATCGTACCGATGAGGCGCGCGACCGGGAATCGGGGGGTACGGGGCTGGGCCTGGCGATTGTGGAAACCGCCATGCAGCAGCACCGTGGCTGGGTGAAAGCCGATGACAGTCCGCTGGGTGGATTGCGATTGACCCTCTGGCTGCCGCTGTACAAACGTTCATAACGCCCTGTCCCCGGCGTTTGCCGGGGACAGCTGACCTTATACCTCCGCGGTGACTGCCGCGCGGTTCTGCTTTTTGATCCGTTTCACCAGCAGCGTTGAGCAGACGAATCCCATCAGGCTGAACGCGATCATCACGCTAAAAACATAGTTGTAGCCTGCGATACCGGTGTGGGTATCCAGCAGCCAGCCATAAAGCGTGTAAGCAAACATGGCGGGCATGTAACCGATGATGCAGCCAAACGCCATTGCCGAGCCGGCATACTCACGCGGAGTGCCAATCTCATCCATCGGCGCGAAGAAAATGGCGCGCTGCGAGAAAATAATCGCCCCAAAACCTAAGGTTGCCGCCATCCCGATATAGACGTTCATCGATTGGTGGGGTAGCTGCATAAAGACAATCATCGCCGCGGCGGCAATCAGGAAGGTCCACTTCAGGTAGACAGTAGGCGATTTTGCCACTTTATCCGCCAGGAAACCGCCCACCGGTCCCCCCACCATTTTCAGGGCATACTGGTTGATAATGCCGTAGGCTCCCACCAGCGCAACCGGAAGCATATAGATATCTTTGAGGAAAGGGATAAAGTATGTCAGCCCGCAGTAGGCAGCGTACACGAAGAAAATGCCAAACGCGACTAGCCAGACGTTGGCGCAGGAGAGGATATGTTTGATCCCCTTGAGCACCTCCATGTTGGCACTCCCCTTTTCGCTGCCTTTGACCTTGTCGTCATCGACAATGAAGTAGGTGATCACCCCTGCGACCAGGGTAATCAGCGTGTAGTATAACAGCCCCGCCTGCATGCCCGCTTTGCCTTCCCCGAAGTGCACAAAGACGAACAGTGCCCCGGAGGCAACAACCACGTCCACCACGCCGCGGCCAGCCTCAAGAAAGCCAAACATACGCCCCTGTTCCTCCTGCGTACCCAGCAGACGCACCGCTTTCAGCAATACTGGCCAGTAAACTACGTCAGCGAAAAAGGCCATCGCCGCAAAACAGAGCAGATACCCGGTAAATGACGGCAGCGTGGATAAGTAGAGGCCGCACAATCCCACGCCGATTAAACCAAACGGCAGCAGTATTTTTTTAGAGTAACGATCGGCAATATACAGAGAGAGGAACAGGCCCGTTGTCTGGACAATAGTATATACCGTAAAGCTTAAACCAATTTGGGTATTGGTTAATCCCCAGTCATTTTGCATAGGTACATAAAAGACATCTTTCATACTGGAAAGTTTGAATATCGTCCCGCCGCCTAAAATCAAAAAGCAGAGTCGTGCCCATTTATTCATGAACATAATTAACACCCTTAGCGTAGGTTGAGAAAACGTTCTCAATCAGAAAATGAATGCAATAATCCTCAGCCAGCTCAAAATGAAATGGCCTTCATGTTGACGTTCTTTTTTAACGATCTAAATACTAGTCAGGTTGTTATAAATTTTTGACACACGTTACGTATATACTGAATTTGAGAAAGGGCGTGATGTTTTTCCTCCGCAAGACGGGCATCTACCATCGTGCTGTCGGGCAATGGGGTATAGCTCGCATTTCGCCACGGTATCCAGGGGTTATTCCCTTCATCGTCGAAACGGAACGCAGGAGCATAATATTCCACCTCTTCTTCTAAGCCAAAAGAGGTGACCTGGGGTTGCTCATCACCTAAAAGTAGTAATCTTTTTAGCATCTCCTCCACAGGTAGATCACCGTATCCGGTACGACAGGCTTCATGTCCCCAACCTTTCCCCTCGTTAATAATCCGCGCATCTTTAATATGCACCTGGGTAATCAAGGGGGCCATAACCTCTAATGCCGCCAGCGGCTCTTCGTTGGCATTAATCATATTGCCAAAGTCGAACAGGATGGAGAGGTTTTTCATCCCGCTGTTTTTCACCAGCGTCACCAGTTCATGACCCTGTAAATCTTCATGTTGTTCAATAGTAAAACTCAGGCCGCAATCGTCATAACGAGATAAATACGCAATATCACTGGCAATTTTATCGAGCACGTCTTTCAGATACCCTTCATAACGCGGGTAGAAGCGCACCGAGGTCGCTCCCGTCGCCAGGGCGATACGGATCGCATCATCCAGCGTCGCTTTATCCGAAGCGCTGGTTTCAATATGAATATCCAGATGATAGCCTTGCGCTTTTTCTTTAAACGTGCGTAACTGTTGGTCATTTAATTTTTGCAGGGATTGCGTTTCACCGTCTTCGACATGAATTTTTACCCCTTTTAATTTCTGCTGATACGCTATATCTAACAAATCACCCGGCAATACGCGTTCATAGCGCATATTTAAATGAAACGCGTAGGCGTGCAGATAGAGAGGTATATTTCTCGCACGTTCTGCCAGCCGCACTTTATCAATATTTTTCATTTTCTTCTCATTCATCATGAATAACGAGTTCCACTGATTCAAGGCGCCAGTATTCAAAATCGACCTGCACCACTTTTTTATCCCGTGTCGCTCGGTGTTTTTCCACCAAAATTCCGTAAGTATTCGGTGCCACACCCAGTTCTTTGCAGGCCAGCTCCGGCATATTGACCGGTTTGAAGATCATCTCTTTAATGGTTAAGGTATGACCGAATTCATCTTCCCAGACGCTGGCAAACGACTGGTTTTCCAGTTTATGGATATATCCCGGCGCGGTTTCTGCATCAATATATGACTCGTGGTAAAAAACCTTATGTTCATCGAGCCCACACCATCCTGTTACCCGATAGCAATTCTCAGACGCGGGAAACACCCTCTCAACCTGATGCGGTACGCTCTCCATGCTCTCACGGGATAAATAGCCCCAGGAGGGATTTCGCCCCTGGGCACGGGCTTCCGCATTAAAACTGGAGAGGGATTTTGGGTTATAGATAAAGCGCTTAGCAGAAATAAACCAGCCGCTGCGGTTCTTTCTAAATATCCGTGCACCCACCTCCAGCTCAATCAGCACCTGCCGTAAGGTCATGCGTTTGGCATCCAGCAGTTCGCACAACTCGCGCTCAGACGGTAGCTTCGAGCCAGCCGGTAAGTTTTGTTCACTCAGCCAGCGTTCAAAACGTTCCCTGAGCACATCCACGTAGTTTTTTTCTTTCATCCCACACCATCTGGTTTAAACCAATTTGATCATAAGATATTTGAGCCGGAAGAATTCTCAAGTGTTTTTACATGGCCAACACTTTTTTTGTGGGCCATGTATCAGGAATGAAGCAAGGAAAGGTTGAGTACGGTGTAAAAGAAGGGAGCATCCCCCGTTAGCACGGGGGAGACGAACGAAAGAGAAACCTATTTACCCCATAACCGACGGGCATTGTCTTCAATTTTGTTACTGAGCCGCCGTTTTTGCATGGTGCGCGTCCAGCTGGTCGACAACCCCGCCGCCGACAGCAGGCGGTGATACTGTTCGTCATCAAACGGCATATGCCAGGCAATGGCGCAGGCGTCATAAACAGACACATCGCTCAGGCGTGATGCCAGCTCAAGCGGTGCGTCCGCTGAAACCTGCCCAGCCAGCACCACACGGTACAGCCAGCCGGTTTTACCCGCGTTTTGCATCTGAGCCGACATGTCATGAATGCTGAAATGGTAGTTGAGCTTGAAGCACGGCGAGCGCGGCTGCGTCACCTGAATCAGGGCATCGCCCCAGCGGTAAATATCACCGATAAAGACGTTTTGCTCGGTCAGCCCTTCGGTCGAGAGGTTCTCACCGAACGCGGGCGCGACAAACAGATCCGCCTGTTCGGGGAATTCGACTTTCCAGTGCTGATAGTGCTCGCGCGGGTAGTGGCACAGCGCGCGCTCGGGCCCGCCGTGGATTTTCTTTTCGGCCTGCTCGTCACCCGCCAGCCCGAGGTCGGTAAGCGTCAGCTCACCGTCGACCTGAATTTTAGCGATGGCGCTCGGGCGACTGCCGTCGTACTCCCTTACCTTGCCTGTAAACACGTTCACCGGGTAATGCATTGCTGCCTCCATTACGCAGATACAAAAAAAGCGAGTCATAAGACTCGCTTCTCACAGGCGTCAACGCAACCTTATTTTTTAGCGGCGAAACGTGCTGCAGCTTCGTCCCAGTTCACCACGTCCCAGAAGGCTTTGATGTAGTCCGGGCGACGGTTCTGGAATTTCAGGTAGTAAGCGTGTTCCCACACGTCCAGACCCAGGATTGGGAAGCCCGATGCGCCAGAGATCGCTTCACCCATCAGCGGGGAGTCCTGGTTAGCAGTAGAAACCACCGCCAGTTTGTCACCTTTCAGAACCAGCCACGCCCAGCCAGAGCCGAAACGAGTAGCCGCGGCTTTTTCGAACTCCGCTTTGAAGTTGTCCACGGAACCGAAGTCGCGCTCGATAGCCGCTTTCAGGTCGCCCTGCAGGGTGGTACCGGTTTTCAGGCCTTTCCAGAACAGGCTGTGGTTAGCGTGGCCGCCAGCGTTGTTACGCAGAACGGTTTTCTTGTCCGCTGGCAGCTGGTCCAGCTTGGTGATCAGCTCTTCAACAGGCAGGTTAGCGAACTCTGGCAGGCTTTCCAGCGCGGCGTTCGCGTTGTTCACATAGGTCTGATGGTGTTTAGTGTGATGGATTTCCATCGTCTGCTTGTCGAAATGCGGTTCCAGTGCGTCGTAGGCATACGGCAGGGATGGCAGTGTATAACTCATAATCCTCTCCATTATTGTCGGGCGGCACAGCTGTTAATGCCGCGTAAGCAGTTGGTTCATTATAGTTAATTAAATGATATTGAAAATGATTATCAATGCCGTAGTTTTTATAAGGTTATTCACATTCTGACAAAAGCCAAAATGGGTAATTCACTCAGGAGGTTAACGGAAGATGCTGCCGCGAAGACGACAGCATTGTCGGGTTAGTTTTGTTCCGCCACCAGCAGCGCGTAAGTGTCTGGCTCCAGGGCTTTAAAGATGTGCGGCTGGTCGGCGGGATAACAAATGTAATCCCCTGCGCCGAGCTCTTCCGCCGCGTCAAGCAGGCCAACCAGCGCCCGACCTTGCGTCACAATAATATGTTCAACCGAGCCCGGCGGATGCGGCTGTGAAATACGGTCTGCACCCGGCTGGGTCATCAGAAGATAAACATCGCGGCGCGCGCCGGGGGGGCATGCGGCCAGTAAAATAGCCTCGTAATTAGCCTGTCCGGCGACCACTTTCGTCCCTTCACCGCGGCGGATCACCTGTGTGGTCGGCAACTGCGGCTCAAGCAGGCGGGCGAAAGGAATATCCAGCGCCACGCAAAGCGACCACAGCGTTTCCAGGCTAGGGTTACCGTTGCCGGACTCCAGCTGGGAAAGGGTGGATTTTGCGATCCCGGCACGGCGGGCAATTTCCGCCAGTGAAAGCCCGGTTCGCAGGCGTTCTCGCACCAGACTTTTGGCGATCAGGCTGATCGGCTGCGTCATATAACGGCCTCTTGTTCTATAAAACGAACGAATCGTTCGTCTTGAAAATCAGTTTCGTTGCGTTCATTATAATGGATACACGTTCGATATGGCTAAAATTGTATGAAGCATCATCTCTCTTGCCTGAAAGGCGACACCATAAAAGCAATTATCCTGGTCTGCCTCGCGGTGGGCGTGGTGGGGATGTCCTACGGCTCCCTGGCGATGGCCTATGGTTTCCCGGTCTGGGTACCGTTTGTACTCTCCATCACCGTACTCGCGGGCGCGTCAGAGTTTATGTTTATCGGCATTGTGGCAAGCGGCGGTAACCCGCTGGCGGCCGCAGCCGCGGGGTTGCTGGTCAACGCGCGGCACGTGCCGTTTGGCGTGACGGTGCGTGAACTGGTAGGCAAGCGCGGTCTGAGCCTGTTGGGCTGCCACATTATGAACGACGAAAGCGTGGTGTTTGGCCTGTCGCAAAAAACCGCCGAGCAGCGGAAGGCCGCCTACTGGCTGTGCGGCTTAGGCGTCGCCATTGTCTGGCCGCTCGGCGCGCTGCTGGGTGCAATGGTTGGCAAACTGTTACCTGACCCGGAGACCATCGGCCTGGACGCGGTATTTCCGGCCATATTGCTGGCGCTGGTGGTTCCCGCATTTAAAAACCGTACCACGCTAATCCGCGCCTGCAGCGGGGCCGCGCTTTCACTGGCTGCCGTACCGTTTGCCCCGGTAGGATTACCGGTGCTGCTCTCTTTACTGGGTCTTGCTGCGAGGAAAAAATAATGGGAAATATGACGTTTTTTATTCTCGGCATCGCCATTTTGTCTGCGGGAACGTACCTGATGCGTCTTGGCGGGGCGAAACTGGGCAGCAGGCTGGCACTGTCAGAACGCTCTCAGGCGCTGCTTTCGGACGCGGCAACAGTGCTGCTGTTTTCCGTGGCGCTGGCGACCACGTTTTATGAGGGCGAACATTTCGCAGGAATGGCGCGCGTGCTGGGCGTGGCGTTTGCGGTGTTTTTGGCCTGGCGGAAAATGCCGTTAATTGTGGTGATCGTGGCGGCGGCAGTGGTAACCGCGCTGCTGCGCGTGGCTGGCATAAACTAAAAAAGCGCCCCGGGGGCGCTCTTTCGACGGTGTGACAGCTTATTTCGTCAGTTCAGCGGTCATGTGTACGCGGTTACCTGAGAACGCCTGGGTAATTTTGTAAGATGACGCGCCGGCTTCCTGAGCCTGAGCCGCGATTTTCGCTTCTGCGCCGTCAATGGTTGACGCGGTTGCGGTCACGGTCTGAGCAGCGAAAGAACCGAAAGAAGTAGCCAGAGCGATTACAGCGACAAAAGTTTTGATGCTTTTCATAATATAAACCCTTTCATTAAGTTGTTTAGGTAAGGCACCGTGCCTTGATGAGATAAATACTAGACCTCATCATGAACAACTAAAAGCGGAAGGATTTGCTATTATCATTCAAAATTATTGATTAAGAATTAATCGCTGTGGATGGGTATAAATGGTTGCCCTTCCCGGCTTGCAGAAGCCCACCAGCGTCAGGTTACAGCGCTCCGCCACCTCCACCGCCAGCGTCGTTGCGGCTGAGACCGCAAACAGAATTTCCACACCGCACATCGCGGATTTTTGCACCATCTCGTAGCTGGCCCGGCTGGAAACGAGAGCCGCCCCCTGCTTCCAGACGTCACTTTCACGCGCCCGGCGCCCCAGCAGCTTATCCAGCGCCACATGGCGGCCAACGTCCTCATGCCCACCGGCAATCTCTCCCGACGGCAACACCCATGCCGCCGCGTGCGTACAGCCGCTCAGCTGGCCGATGGGCTGTACATCGTTCAGGTGCTCAAGCGCATGGTCGAGGTGAGCCAGATTAAAGGTCTGAGTAAACGACAATGGCGCAACGGGTTTACCAATATCATTGAGTTGCTCAACGCCACAGACGCCACAGCCGGTACGCCCGGCCAGCGCGCGGCGGCGCTCTTTCAGCCCCATAAAGCGGCGGCTGGAGAGTTCGATTTGCACTTCGAGACCGTTGCAGGCCTGCACCACGTCCATGCCGTAGATGTCTTGCGGATGCTCGATGATGCCTTCCGAGAGGGAAAAACCGATGGCGAACAGCTCAAGATCTTTTGGCGAAGCCATCATCACGACATGCGAGATACCGTTGTAAACGAGCGCAACGGGCACCTCTTCCGCCAGAAAATCCGGCGTGGCATGGGTGATGTGGGGCGGTCTGTGTACCGACAGTTCCACAATGCCCGCAGGCAGTGGTGACGAGTGGGGAGCACGGTTTTGTTTAGACACAGCGGTATTCCTGAACAACCACGGAGGTGAGCCTGCTATTGCAGCATAATCCACAGGCGTTACGCATAGTATGGATCAACTTTTCGACAACCATTCTCCTACTCATTTAGCAGGGGTGCAACCTGCCACCGGCTACACCGCTTTAACATGCAGAGCTGTTAATGTGATCAATATCACACTTTATAATCAACATGGTGATAATACGTTCACTTTGTATTAACGCCATTAGAACAGCGGTACCGACAATGTGGTATTCTGATGATATCCCTCGTGGAATTGAGGGATTAACGCAAATTTTTCTCCTTTGCGGTCATTCTTCAACCGCGAAGTCAAAACTACATATGTAAGCAATGTCGAAACAAGGAGTGACCCATGCAGGTCAGCAGAAGGCAGTTCTTTAAGATCTGCGCTGGCGGTATGGCAGGCACCACGGCAGCGGCACTGGGCTTTGCGCCCGGCGTAGCGCTGGCGGAAACGCGGCAGTATAAACTGCTGCGCACCCGTGAAACCCGTAATACCTGTACGTACTGCTCTGTCGGTTGCGGGCTGTTAATGTATAGCCTCGGCGACGGTGCTAAAAACGCCAAAGCGTCTATTTTCCATATCGAAGGCGACCCGGATCATCCGGTCAACCGCGGCGCATTGTGCCCGAAAGGGGCCGGTCTGGTGGACTTTATCCACTCCGAAAGCCGCCTCAAATTCCCTGAATATCGCGCGCCTGGCTCCGACAAATGGCAGCAAATCAGCTGGGAAGAGGCGTTTGATCGCATCGCAAAACACATTAAAGAAGACCGCGATGCCAACTTTGTTGAGAAGAACGCCGACGGCGTTACGGTCAACCGCTGGCTCTCCACCGGGATGCTGTGTGCCTCTGCTTCCAGCAACGAAACCGGTTATTTAACCCAGAAATTTACGCGCGCACTCGGTATGCTCGCGGTCGACAACCAGGCGCGTGTCTGACACGGACCAACGGTAGCAAGTCTTGCTCCAACATTTGGTCGCGGTGCGATGACCAACCACTGGGTCGACATCAAGAACGCCAACCTCATTGTGGTGATGGGCGGTAACGCCGCTGAAGCGCACCCTGTCGGGTTCCGCTGGGCGATGGAAGCCAAAATCCACAACGGTGCGAAACTGATTGTGATCGATCCCCGCTTTACGCGTACTGCGTCAGTGGCGGATTTCTACACCCCTATTCGTTCAGGTACTGACATCACTTTCCTGTCAGGCGTACTGCTGTACCTGATGACCAACGAAAAATACAACCGCGAATACACCGAAGCCTATACCAACGCCAGCCTGATCGTGCGTGAGGATTACCACTTCGAAGATGGCCTGTTCAGCGGTTACGACGCCGAAAAACGCAAATACGATAAAACCAGCTGGAACTACGAGCTGGATGAGAAAGGCTTTGCGAAGCGCGACACCACCCTGCAACACCCGCGCTGCGTGTGGAACCTGCTGAAAGAGCACGTCTCCCGCTACACGCCGGAGGTTGTCGAAAACATCTGTGGTACGCCGAAGGCGGACTTCCTGAAGGTGTGCGAGCTGATCGCCGAAACCAGCGCGAAGGACAAAACCGCGTCGTTCCTGTACGCCCTCGGCTGGACGCAGCACTCCATCGGCGCGCAGAATATCCGTACCATGGCGATGGTTCAGCTCCTGCTCGGCAACATGGGGATGGCAGGCGGCGGCGTGAACGCCCTGCGCGGTCACTCCAACATTCAGGGTCTGACCGACCTCGGCCTGCTGTCTCAAAGCCTGCCGGGTTACATGAACCTGCCAAGCGAGAAACAGACCGACCTGCAAACCTACCTGAAGGCCAGCACGCCTAAACCGCTGCTTGAAGGCCAGGTGAACTACTGGGGCAACTATCCGAAGTTCTTCGTCTCCATGATGAAAGCGTTCTTCGGCGATAAAGCGACGGCGGAAAACAGCTGGGGCTTTGACTGGCTGCCGAAGTGGGACAAAGGCTACGACGTGCTGCAGTATTTCGAGATGATGCACCAGGGCAAAGTGAACGGCTATCTGTGCCAGGGCTTTAACCCGGTGGCCTCGTTCCCGAACAAGAACAAGGTTGTTGAGTCTCTGTCGAAGCTGAAGTTCCTGGTGACGATTGACCCGCTCAATACCGAAACCTCAACCTTCTGGCAGAACCACGGTGAATCGAACGACGTCGATCCGTCGAAGATTCAGACCGAAGTGTTCCGTCTGCCGTCAACCTGCTTCGCGGAAGAGAACGGGTCTATCGTTAACTCCGGACGCTGGCTGCAGTGGCACTGGAAAGGCGCTGACGCCCCGGGCATCGCCATGAACGACGGCGAGATCCTGGCCGGTATCTTCTTGCGCCTGCGTAAGATGTACGCGGCAGAAGGCGGCGCGAACCCGGAACCGGTCCTGAACATGACCTGGAACTACTCGACGCCGGAAAACCCTGCGCCAGAAGAAGTGGCGATGGAGAGCAACGGTAAGGCGCTGGCGGACGTTATCGACCCGGCCACCGGTACCGTGCTGGCGAAGAAAGGCGATCAGCTCAGCACCTTCGCGCACCTGCGCGATGACGGCACGACCTCCAGCGGCTGCTGGATCTTTGCCGGTAGCTGGACGCCGAAGGGCAACCAGATGGCCAACCGCGATAACGCCGATCCGTCGGGCCTCGGCAATACGCTGGGCTGGGCATGGGCATGGCCGCTTAACCGCCGCATCCTCTATAACCGCGCATCCGCTGACCCGCAGGGCAACCCGTGGGATCCGAAGCGTCAGCTTCTGAAGTGGGACGGTGCGAAATGGGGCGGCGTGGATATTCCGGACTACAGCACTGCCGCACCGGGCAGCGACGTTGGGCCGTTTATCATGCAGCCTGAAGGGATGGGACGCCTGTTTGCTATCGATAAGATGGCGGAAGGTCCGTTCCCGGAACACTACGAGCCGTTTGAGACGCCGCTGGGCACCAACCCGCTGCACCCGAACGTGGTCTCTAACCCGGCAGCCCGTATCTTTAAGGGCGATTTCGAAGCGCTGGGTAAAAAAGACAAGTTCCCGTACGTGGGTACCACCTACCGTCTGACCGAGCACTTCCACTACTGGACCAAGCACGCGCTGCTTAACGCCATCGCGCAGCCGGAACAGTTTGTGGAGATCGGCGAGAAGCTGGCGAACAAGCTCGGGATTGCCCATGGCGATACCGTGAAGGTCTCCTCTAACCGCGGCTACATTAAGGCCAAGGCGGTGGTGACCAAGCGTATTCGCACGCTGAACGTTCACGGTCAGCAGGTGGATACCATCGGTATTCCGATTCACTGGGGCTATGAGGGCGTGGCGAAGAAAGGGTTCATTGCGAACACCCTGACGCCGTTCGTCGGCGATGCGAACACGCAGACGCCGGAGTTTAAGGCCTTCCTCGTGAACGTGGAAAAGGTGTAACGGAGACGACTTATGGCTTATCAATCTCAAGACATTATCCGTCGTTCCGCGACTAATGGTTTCACGCCCGCGCCTCAGGCGCGGGACCACCAGCAGGAAGTGGCGAAGCTTATCGACGTGACCACCTGTATCGGCTGTAAAGCCTGTCAGGTGGCGTGTTCAGAGTGGAACGATCTGCGTGACGAAGTGGGTCACAACGTCGGGGTGTACGACAACCCGGCGGACCTGACCGCCAAGTCCTGGACGGTGATGCGTTTCTCGGAAGTGGAGCAGAACGACAAACTGGAATGGCTTATCCGCAAAGACGGCTGTATGCACTGTGCGGATCCGGGCTGCCTGAAGGCATGTCCGTCAGAAGGGGCTATCATTCAGTATGCCAACGGCATCGTCGACTTCCAGTCCGAACAGTGCATCGGCTGCGGCTACTGCATCGCGGGCTGTCCGTTCGACGTACCGCGCCTGAACCCGGAAGACAACCGCGTCTACAAATGCACCCTGTGCGTGGACCGCGTTACCGTCGGCCAGGAGCCTGCATGCGTGAAGACCTGCCCAACCGGCGCAATCCACTTTGGCTCCAAAGAGGATATGAAAACGCTGGCGGCAGAGCGCGTGGGCGAGCTGAAGACCCGTGGTTACGACAACGCGGGCCTGTACGATCCGGCCGGGGTTGGCGGTACGCACGTGATGTACGTGCTGCACCACGCCGACAAGCCGAATCTGTATCACGGTCTGCCGGAGAACCCGGAAATCAGCGCTACCGTGAAGTTCTGGAAAGGCATCTGGAAACCGCTGGCAGCGGTGGGCTTTGCTGCCACCTTCGCAGCGAGCATCTTCCACTACGTCGGCGTCGGTCCGAACCGCGCGGAAGAGGAAGACGACAACCTGCATGAAGAGAAAGACGAGGTGCGCAAATGAAAAAACGTGACACCATCGTGCGCTACACCGCGCCGGAACGCATCAACCACTGGGTCACCGCCTTCTGCTTCATGCTGGCGGCGATAAGCGGGCTGGGGTTCTTCTTCCCGTCCTTCAACTGGCTGATGCAGATCATGGGGACACCACAGCTGGCGCGCATCCTGCACCCGTTTGTGGGCGTCATCATGTTCGCGTCGTTCATCATTATGTTTTTCCGCTACTGGCACCATAACCTAATCAATCGGGATGATATCTTTTGGGCGAAGAATATTCGTAAGATCGTCGTCAACGAGGAAGTGGGTGACACCGGGCGTTATAACTTCGGCCAGAAATGCGTATTCTGGGCGGCGATTATCTTCCTGGTCCTGTTGCTGGTGAGCGGCGTGATCATCTGGCGTCCGTACTTTGCGCCTGCTTTCTCAATCCCGGTGATCCGATTCGCGCTGATGCTGCATTCATTTGCCGCAGTGGCGTTAATTGTGGTTATCATGGTGCATATCTACGCCGCCCTTTGGGTGAAAGGCACCATTACCGCGATGGTGGAAGGATGGGTAACCAGTACGTGGGCGAAGAAGCATCACCCGCGCTGGTACCGTGAAGTCCGCCAGAAACAGGAAAAGTCATCTGAATGAGTATTCGCATAATCCCGCAAGATGAGCTGGGGTCGAGCGAGAAACGCACGGCGGATTATATTCCGCCGTTGTTATTCCCCAGACTCAAGAACCTCTATAACCGCCGCGCAGAGCGTCTGCGCGAGCTGGCAGAGAACAACCCGCTGGGCGATTTTCTGCGTTTTGCCGCGCTGGTCGCCCACGCGCAGGAAGTGGTGCTGTACGATCACCCGCTGCAAATGGATCTGACCGCGCGCATCAAAGAAGCCAACGCGCAGGGCAAGCCACCGCTGGACATTCACGTCCTGCCGCGCGACAAGCACTGGCAAAAGCTGCTGCATTCGCTCATTGCCGAGCTGAAGCCGGAGATGAGCGGTACCGCGCTGGCGGTCATTGAAAATCTGGAAAAAGCGTCCGAACAAGAGCTGGAAGAGATGGCGAGCGCGCTGTTTGCCTCTGACTTCTCGCTGGTGAGCAGCGATAAAGCGCCGTTTATCTGGGCTGCCCTGTCGCTCTACTGGGCGCAAATGGCAAGCCTGATCCCGGGCAAAGCGCGCGCCGAATACGGCGAAGCGCGCCAGTTCTGCCCGGTCTGCGGCTCCATGCCGGTATCGAGCATGGTGCAAATCGGCACCACGCAGGGGCTGCGCTACCTGCACTGCAACCTGTGTGAAACCGAGTGGCACGTGGTGCGCATCAAGTGCAGCAACTGCGAGCAGACCCGCGATCTGAACTACTGGTCGCTGGAAAATGAAGACGCGGCGGTGAAAGCCGAAAGCTGCGGCGACTGCGGCACTTACCTGAAGATTCTGTATCAGGAAAAAGACCCGAAAGTCGAAGCGGTGGCCGACGATCTTGCCTCGCTGATTCTGGACGCGAAAATGGAGCAGGAGGGCTTTGCCCGCAGCTCGATCAACCCGTTCCTGTTCCCGGGTGAAGGGGAGTAATTCCCTGTGACAGTGCCGGGCAGCGCGTGCTTGCCCGGCCTACAGCTGGTACGGTGAAACAACCCCAGGAATGCCCTGAAAGTCTTTGGTATTCCGGGTGATTAACGGGCAATTTCTGCTTTGGGCAGTCGCTAAAATAATGGCATCCGGCAGTTTCATGCCATGCTTCTCACGGAGCACGACGCTTCTTTCAGCGATCTCTCGGGTTACATCGATAATCTCAAATGCGCCCATTACCGACGCTGTTTTCGCTTCGTGGCCATGTTTGCGTGCCCCCACCATGACTTCCATCCATGTGATTAGACTGATTGACCGGTGCGACGCTGTGTTTTCGATCGTATTTGCTGCCTCGACGCGATTGTTGAAAAGGTCGATCAGGATATTGGTATCAAAAACCGCCATGTGTTCCATAGCTACCACTCCTCACGCAGCTTGCGTTCATACTCTAAACCGTCTTCTTGCTGGTTCCCCCACAGACCAAGCGCATCACGGATAACGGATGAGCTTTGCTGATCGAGATACTGCTCAATTGCTTCACGCAGTAATTCGGCACGAGGTTGGTTGCGCAGCTGCTTGAGGTTATCGAGACGTTGAATAACGTCATCCGACAAATCGATCAGAATTCTGCCCATGTTAAGCTCCGCCAGTAAACTCATATATCACCTCAGTATATCATTATTGTCTATTTTCAAGGCAACATACACTTTCTCTCAGTAGGGTTAAAGCCCCAGCCAATAGTTTGCCTTCTGTTTGCGGGCTGCTTTCCAGATTGTTATCCGCAACAATATTCTTGTTTTCTTTTGAATCAAACCAGGCTATAAAACTGTTCATCCATACAGTAAAAGGGAATTTTCATGGCGCTGGAACAGGGTATTGCACAACTGGTTCAGGGATTTATCGCTGCGGGTCGGCCCTCGTCACGTCGCCAGAGCATTGAGGTGCGACGAGCAGGCTATATTGCCAGCACGGGGCTTGCCGGGGAGACAGAAACGCGCGTTCAGGTGGAGACGCTTGTTCTTGAGGGTCTTACCATTCGGGTATTTTCACCTCTCAATGCACCTGAAATATTGCCTGCTGCCATCTACTACCACGGCGGATGCTTTATCAGCGGCGGCTTTGATACCCATGACAACCAACTCCGTCAGTTAGCCTGCTACGGCAATTGTCGGGTGATTGCGATTCAGTACAGGCTGGCGCCGGAGCATACTTTCCCCGCCGCACATGACGATGCGGAAAGAGGTGCTGAGCTGGTATGGCAATATGCGGACAAATTAGGCGTCGACAGGAACCGGCTCACCCTTTGTGGAGACAGCGCGGGGGGACATCTTGCGCTGGTAACGTCATTGCGGCTCAACGCGAAAGGGCGATGGAAACCCGCACAGCTTATTCTTATCTACCCCATGCTCGACGCCACCGCCAGTTTTGAAAGCTATGCCCTCAATGGCACGGATTACGTTATCACCCGGGATACTCTGCTCAGCGGGTATGAAATGTATCTCGCAGAAACTGACCGTCAGCATCCCGAAGCGAGCCCGATGTGGCGCGATGATTTTTACGGGCTTCCGCCAGTGCACATCATTACCGCAGAGTACGATCCGCTGTGCGATGAGGGAGAAATGTTGTATCAGCATCTGACTGAGCAGGGTGTGAAGTGTACCGCTCAGCGCTGGCTGGGCGTCATCCATGGCTTCTTTCAGCTTGGCGGCATCAGCCAGTCAGCGCGAGATGTTATGCGGGATATCGCCGGGCGAATTCAGCACGCCCGGTAAGAGTGAACAGGAGATTACTCCTCCTCGTTCCCACCCTCTTCATACGCGCCGAAGGGCTTCGCCGGAAGAACGATATAGGTGCCTTCAAACACCGCGCCCGGTGTTTTATCGCCAAACAGTTCAACCTGCATTTGGACGCGAGCCTTGCGGCCACGTGCCAGACGGTCCAGATCGCCGCCCAGTGACCCCAGATCGGCCACCGCGCTCGGCTTGCCGCTGATCGGTGCACTATAGCGGATGTGAGCATCGGCCAGAATGATGGTGCCGCCCAGATGGCGCTCGCGCAGCATCAGCCAGATCAGTCCCCAGCCGGTGAGCGTGGCCAGTGAGAACAGGCTGCCGGCAAACAGCGTGTGGTGCGGGTTCTGATTGCCGGTTTCCGGCATGGTGGTAATAAATTTTTGTCCGGTGTACTGCTGTATGCGCACGCCCATTTTTTCACTGAGCGGAATGTGCTGATACCAGGCCTGCTGGAGCTGTCCGCACCAGTCGGCGCGATGCAGAATATCGTCCAGCGTGGCGATGGGTTTGATCATCAAAAAATGACGAATCGGCGTGGTTTGCGGGGTCGTGATTTCCCCCTGATTCACAAAACCGAGTTTAGCGAAGAACTCAACGGCATCTTCGCGGGCGCTACAGGTGACGCGCTTAACGCCTTCCTGACGGGCGACGGATTCCAGGGTCATCGCCATTAGCGTACCCAGACCTTTGTCCTGCACGGAGGGATGAACCGCCATAAAGCGAATAGACGCTTCGTTATCGGCGTTGATATACAAACGCCCGACGGCGACGAGGTTACCCTCTTCGTCCATCACCATCTGATGGTGGGCCATCGCGTCCCAGGCGTCGCGTTCAGAGCCTTTTGGCTGATGCAGTGGCTTGCGCAGCATTTCCCAGCGGAACTGGTAATAAGCGTCTAACTCTTCTTCCGTTTGCGGTACTCGAAGGTGATACATAGCTGTACTCTCTCTTGTTACCCGCGGCCATGCCGTAAGTATGCTCATACCTGGAGCCAGAATGTGACGGGGCCATCGTTCACCAGCGACACCTGCATATCTGCAGCGAATCGTCCGGTTTGCGTATTCATTTCCTGCTGGCGACAACGCTCAACAAAGTACTCGTAAAGTGCTTCTGCACGATCCGGCGCGGCGCCTTTAGAGAAACTCGGGCGCATGCCGCGCTCGGTATCCGCTGCCAGCGTAAACTGGGAAACCACCAGCACGCTGCCGCCTGCCTGCTGAACGTTCAGGTTCATCTTGCCTTCCGCATCGCTGAAAATACGGTAGCCCAGCACGCGCTCACATAAGCGGTTGGCTTTTTGTTCGTCGTCATCCTTTTCGACACCTAACAACACCAAAAGTCCTGGGCCAATTTCACCCGTCACCTCTCCCTCCACGGTGACGCTGGCACGGGTTACGCGCTGTATCAATGCAATCATGGTTGGTCTGCTTCTTGTTGTTTTTCAGCTGCTGCTGCTTTTTTAAGTTCGCGGTATACACCGAGAGTGACAGTTATTTCGGCACCAAGCAAGACGATACACCAGGTCCAGTAGACCCAGACAAATAAAATGGGGATCACCGCCAGCACGCCATAAATCAGCTGATAGGACGGAAACATGGTGATGTAGAGGGCAAACCCTTTCTTACCGAGCTCAAAGAGCAACGCCGCCACCAGCGCCCCCACGACAGCATCACGGTTAGGCACGCGCGTGGTCGGTACGACGCTATAGAGCAGCCAGAACGAGAGCCACGACAGGATCAACGGAAAGATGCGAAGCGCATTATCAATTACGCCGTTTAACTCACTCGCCCAGCGCAAGGAGAGAAGATACGAACTGATCGCCAGGCTCGCCCCGGCCAGCAGCGGCCCCAGCGTGAGGATCATCCAGTATACGGCAAAGGAATAGACCTTTGGCCGCGCTTTTTTACTCCGCCAGATCGTGTTCAGCGCGTTATCAATGGCATACATCAACAACAGCGCCGTGACGATAAGACCGCACGCCCCCACTGCCGTCATCTTGCTGGAATTGGCAACAAACTGCTCAATGTAGTTCTGGATGACATCCCCGGTTGCAGGAATGAAATTCGCGAAGACAAAATGACGAAGCTGCAGGCTGACGTCCGCAAACATCGGAAAGGCGGAAAACAGGGCAAAAATGACCGCCACCAGCGGCACTAATGAGAGCAACGACACGTAGGCGAGGTTACCCGCCAGCGTGGTCATGTTGTCCTCATCAATGCGGTGCCAGAGCAGTTTCAGCCATGCCCTCAGCGGGCGAGTATGATGCGTGGCTTTTTGATGAACGGTTTTTAGCATAGCTGCTTCGCAAAGTAGTTTGGTATCGTCTCTTTTCCGGTCACCAGAATTGACGTTATACCTAACTGGTTAGCTCCCTCTATATTATCGGCGTTGTCGTCGAAAAAGACCGCATCGGCCGCGGTGAATCCCTCTGACTGCAGAACAGCCTGATAAATTCGCGCTTCAGGCTTACGCATCCCCATCTCCTGCGAAAGATAGATCTTGTCGGCCGCCGCCTTAACTTCAGGGTATTCCTCAGGCCAGAACGTCGTGTGCAGACGGTTGGTATTGGACAACACAACGACCCGATGGCCCTGCTCGCGAAGCTTATGCATTATGTCGATCACTTCAGGCCGGATGGCGACAAATACTGCCTGCCAGCCGTGTGAAAACTGCTCGTAGCTCAACGGTAGATCCATCTCCTGACAGAAACGTTCAGCGAATTCTTCATCACCGATCTCGCCGCGTTCATGCTGATGGAAGGTCTCGCCCATCGCGAAATTCTGCTTCAGTGTCGCCAGCGGAACGCGGCTAAAGTCGCTCCACGCACCCAGCACGCGATTAAAATCGATATCGACGATTACGTTTCCTAAATCAAAGATATAAAGCATGGTTATCTCCTGCTCGCCGTGGAGAGGTAACTGTAGCGGGAAAGATAAAGTTTGGCTATGCACGAGATTCAGCTGAGAGGGAGCAGTATGAAGAACAAAAATTTAGCCCGGGAAGATGATATTGGCTTTCGGGCGATAGGCTGGGATGAGTTTTATTTAAGTGCGTTTTTGCGAAGATATACGTTTTAGTTCATTTTGCAAAAAATTATAGAAAAACGCTTCCATAAGCTTTTTCTCATCACCATATTCCCCCAGTTTTTTCCATGGCAATCCCATTTCTCGCGGCTTTGCGAGAAATTGCAACAAGTTTACTTTACTTAAATTTACATTTAGATACAAATAGTCTATTTATCTTCTTTTTTATAATGCTAAGTTTACATTACTTTACACATGGAGCTGCACTTTCGTGAAGATTAAAAAGGGATACGTCCTCAGTGCCGTATTAATAGCAATACTCTGCGCATTCGCTATTTATTCATACAATGCCTACCAATTTAAAAAAGCCAGCAGAGATATTTTATATCAACTCTCTAGCCAATTAATTGTGAAGCAAGGGCTTGAACCAAAATCTTCAACCCACCTCGTTTTTGATACGTTATATATCGACGGAAACATATCCAAAGATGATGACAAAATCATTGTGGGACTTATCAAAAAAAACCTTATCCCTGTCAGAACAATATCGATAAACAGTGGTGGCGGCGATGTCGAAACTGCAATCAATATAGCACGAATTATTCATGATAAAGAAATTAACATTGAGGTCAGGCGATTATGCCTTTCTTCCTGTGCTAACTATCTTTTCCCAGCGGCAAAAAACAAAATCATCAACTATGGTTCGATTATTGGTTTCCATGGGTCGCCTAATTCTGATGACAATAAGTTAACAACTACGGTTAACGGAGAAATCAATACAGACACAACGATAACAGATCGCATTTTCTCAGAAATAAGAAAAACGGATAAAGCATTCTACAAAGATATAAATGTGTCATGGATGATGCCACTTTGCGGGCAAAAAGAAAATATTGGTGATCCAGACACAGGTCTGTCGACGTACAGCGAAAAGGATTTTACGCGTTTTGGCGTAAAAAACATTTCATTCACGGATGGTGAAATGGTATGGAAAAAGTCTATGGATATTATGGGTATACCTTTTGCTCACTATTGCAAGGAAAATTAATAATGCGTGAACTCAATGAAAGTGAATTAAGTAACGTCAGCGGTGCAGGAATGTGGGGTTCTATCGGTAGTGCGATTGGTGGGATGTTCGGTGGTGGTAGCGCTGGTTGTAATGGCAGCTATTCTCACACCAGCACCACTAACAAAGATGGTTCTCACTCTGAAAGCACATCCTTTAGCGGTGGTTGCTCGGTTAACGTTGGTGGTAAAAGCGGTGGTTCATCAAAAGGTAATGGTGGTTCGAAAAGTGGCGGTGGCCGCCAGGGTAATGATCACGGTAGACATTAATTCCTGAACCATTATAACTCATAGCCGCTGATATTTGGCGGCTATTTCCACCCCGCAGGAGGCCAGATATGTTTCGCAAGGAAGCTATTGAATATCAGAGTACCCGGTGGGAAGGGAAAGCCGTTCTTCTGCCGGGCATCCCTTTTGCTTTTATTATATTGCTCAGCATTTTTTTTATTGCTTCCATTTCTATTTTTATTACCAAAGGTTCCTACACCCGTCGCGTCATCGTTCACGGTGAAATAACCACTTTCCCTGGCTCGGTGAATATCTCTGCATCAATGCAGGGTACAGTCGTGCAGAGTTTTGTTAATGAAGGCGATCGCGTAAAAAAAGGTGACGCCCTCTTTCTCATTCATTCAGGTGTATCGACGCAATCAGGCCTGGTTGATGAGAATAAAAAAAAGGAGATCGCGCTACAGATAAAGAATATCAGCGTAATGATGGCAAATTTGAACTCTTCGAAAAACCGTACGCTCAACGCGCTGACGACTCAAAAAGATCATTATCAGTCCAGTTTTAATACCTCATCTGGGCTACTGGTGCAGGCTGAGCGGGAACTGCATCAGATTGAGAAGAACGTTAACGATTACCGTGGTTATCAGGAAAAAGGTCTGGTCACCAAAGACCAGATGAGCAGTCAAAACGCACTACTCTATCAACAGCAGAGCAATGTTTCTGACCTGGTCGCCAGAAAATCACAGGACCAGGTTCAGATCGATGCGCTCAATCAGCAAATCCAGTCCCAGAGCGCTGATTATGACCAACAGATTTACCAGCTTGAGCAAAAAATATACGAACTGCAAAAAGAAAAGTTAAATACAGAAGCGGAAGGTAATTATGTCATCGTGGCAACAGCCGATGGCTTAATCGACTCCATCAATACGGCGCAAGGTAAGATGATCGGCGCAGGCGATGTACTGGCGCGAGTTCAGCAGAATATCCATTCTCCATGCTATCTCGAAACCTGGGTTCCGGATGAAGTTCTTCCTTATCTGGCGATTGGCCAGCGCGTTAATGTTAGTTACGACGCCTTTCCTTATGAAAAATTTGGTCAGTTCAGGGCATCAATATCAGCAATATCCAGGCTTCCGGCATCGAAGCCAGAACTCCTGTCAAAGCAGACCATCGCACATGAATTCTATGACGATAAAAAGTCCTGGTACAAAATCATGATCAAACCTGACCTACAGTCTGTGCAAGTTCATGGAAAACAACTCTCACTGAGCCAGGGAGCCAAAGCGCAGATTTCTCTTTTCCTTGAAAAGAGACATATCTATGAGTGGTTATTATCGCCATTTTACGAAATGAAAATGAGCGTAACGGACGCAGGTAATGAATAATCTTTATACACTTGAGACGCTGCTGCGCAAGTTGGATCTGAAAATATTTAAACGCATCCCAGTTGTCTTTCAAACCGAAGCGTCCGAATGTGGCCTGGCCTGTCTTTCAATGATATGCAGTTTTTATGGCAAGCAGGTGGATCTACTGCAACTCCGGCAACAATTCAATTTGTCATCACGTGGGGTCAACCTCAATGCGATAAAAGCAATTGCCAGTGAACTGGAGATGTCGTCACGCGCATTGTCCGTGGACCTTCAGGAATTACATGACGTGCGTAAGCCCTGCATATTGCATTGGGATTTTAACCATTTTGTCGTACTGATTAAGGTCGATAAGAACAGCGCGGTGATCCACGACCCTGCGTTTGGACGACGGGTGATTAGCATGCCCGAATTGTCCCAACATTTTACTGGTGTTGTGCTTGAGGTATGGCCGGGAACCACTTTCTCAGTTCAAAAGAAGCAAAACAGGTTAAAAGCGACCACGTTATTAAAGAATATCAATGGACTGATAACTTCACTGACGAAGGTATTTTTCTTATCGCTGGTGATTGAGTTGATCAGCCTGCTAATGCCAGTGGGGACACAATTAGTCACGGATAATGTGATTGCATCCGGAGATTACGGTTTACTTAATATCATCTGTCTTGGGTTGTTTATTCTGATTCTGTTACGTTTGACGGTCAGTGTCATACGCTCCTGGACCACGCTGATACTGGGAACACTCATCGACGTCCAGTGGAGTTTTAGCCTCTTTTCTCACCTTATTAAGCTACCGACCACCTATTTTGAAAGACGCAAACTGGGGGACATTCAGTCTCGCTTCCACTCGCTTGATGTTATACGGGCCACTTTTACCACAGGTTTGACTGGTAGCATTATTGATACGCTAATGCTCATGGGTTTGCTGGTAATGATGTTTTTATACAACCTGCAGCTCAGCATGATAGTGGTCTCTTTTACCGCAATATACACCTTCATTCGGTTTGCTACCTATCGATACTATCGCCAGCTATCCGAAGAAGAGTTAATCAAGGAAGCACGCCTTAATTCTTATTTTATGGAAACCCTGTACGGTATCGCGACGATTAAGATTCAGGGGATGACTGACCTGAGAATCAATAACTGGTTTAATCTTTTTTCAGATAAGGTCAATACAGGCATTCGTTTGACGCGAATGGATCTTTTCTTTGGTGGCGTCGTCTCTTTTATCGCCGCCTGCGACCAAATTGTTATCCTGTGGGTTAGCGGCAGGCTGATGATGGATAGTCATTTAACCATCGGTATGTTTATCGCATTTAACACCTTCAGGAGTCAGTTCTATGACCGAATAAATGCCCTGATCAACTTTATCATTCAGCTGAAGATCATCAACTTACACAATGAACGCGTTGCCGATATTGCGCTGCAGGAAGCATCTTCTTCAACGGCCACCAGCCCGCTGCGTTTACCACACGGAGCCTTAACGCTCGAAACTCAGGATCTGACTTACCGTTATGATAACCATGCGGACCCTATCTTCAGCAAACTGAATCTGACCATTCATGCCGGAGAGAGTATTGCTATTACGGGCGTATCGGGTTCAGGTAAAAGCACCTTGATGAAAGTGTTGTGCGGTTTATTCGAACCGTCGAACGGCTGCGTCCGAATTAATGGCATTGATATTAAGCAACTTGGTTTCGAGCATTATGCTGAACGCATTGCCTGTATCATGCAGGAAGATAAGCTGTTTTCAGGCTCAATCAAAGAGAATATCGCCGGTTTTCGGCCTGACATTGACGAGCAGTGGATGGTGCAATGCGCTATCGCAAGCCATATTCATAATGACATTTTAAAGCTACCAATGGGTTACGAGACACTGATTGGTGAACTTGGGGAAGGGTTGTCCGGCGGTCAAAAACAGCGGATTTATATTGCCCGGGCATTATACCGCAAACCGGGTATCTTATTCATGGACGAGGCGACCAGCCACCTTGATAAAACCAGTGAAAGTCAGGTCAATCAGTCTATACAGGAGATGAACATCACCAGGATTATTATCGCGCATCGCGAAACCACGATTTCATCGGCAGATCGGGTGTTCGTGATAAATGGAGCAGAGTTACCCTAATCCGTGAATTTCGCAGGAAAGAGATAGCTTCGGGACATAACGCCCCAGGTAATGAAGAATTCTGGCGATCATCGAATAAAAAAGCCGCAGAGAGATCAGCGGCTTTTTAGTTGCCGGGTGGCGCTCACGCTTACCCGGCCTACGGATTGACCGTATTAGTCTTCTTTCGCACCGCGCATAGCACGTTTACGATCGTTCTCGGTCAGGTGACGTTTACGGATACGAATTGACTGTGGAGTCACTTCTACCAGTTCGTCATCATCGATGAATTCCAGAGCCTGCTCCAGAGTCATCTTGATCGGTGGAACCAGAACCGTTGCTTCGTCAGTACCGGACGCACGCATGTTGGTCAGTTTCTTACCGGTCAGGCAGTTTACGGTCAGGTCGTTAGAACGACTGTGAATACCGATGATCTGGCCTTCATAAACTTCAGCACCGTGACCCAGGAACAGCTTACCGCGATCCTGCAGACCGAACAGCGCAAACGCAACCGCTTTACCCTGACCGTTGGAGATCAGCACGCCGTTGTTACGCTGGCCCACTTCGCCCGGACGAACGTCGTCGTAGTGGCTGAAGGTGGAGTACAGCAGACCGGTACCGGAGGTCATGGTCATGAACTCTGAACGGAAGCCGATCAGGCCACGGCTTGGGATCACGTAGTCGAGACGTACGCGGCCTTTGCCATCTGGATTCATGTTTTTCAGGTCGCCTTTACGCTCACCCAGAGCCTGCATCACAGAACCCTGGTGCTGCTCTTCAACGTCCAGCGTCACGTTTTCGAACGGCTCTTGTTTACGGCCGTCGATTTCGCGGAAGATTACTTTCGGACGGGAAACCGCCATTTCGAAACCTTCACGACGCATGTTTTCGATCAGAACAGACAGGTGCAGCTCACCACGACCCGAAACGCGGAATGCATCAGCGTCTTCGGTTTCTTCAACGCGCAGCGCAACGTTGTGCACCAGCTCTTTGTTCAGGCGGTCAAGGATCTGACGAGAGGTAACGAACTTACCTTCTTTACCACAGAACGGAGAGGTGTTGACGTTGAAGAACATGGATACGGTTGGTTCATCAACGGACAGGGCTGGCAGCGCTTCGACGTTCTGCGGATCGCAGATGGTGTCGGAGATGTTCAGTTCACCCAGACCGGTGATAGCGATAATGTCGCCCGCTTCAGCGATGTCGCTCTCGATACGCTCAAGACCCAGGTGAGTCAGTACTTTACCAACTTTACCGTTACGGGTTTTGCCTTCGCTATCGATGATAGTAACCTGCTGGTTAGGCTTCACTTTACCGCGCTTGATACGACCAATGCCGATTACGCCAACGTAGTTGTTGTAGTCGAGCTGAGAGATCTGCATCTGCAGGGTACCGTCGAGATCGACGTTTGGCGCAGGAACACGGTCAACAATCGCCTGATACAGCGGGGTCATGTCTTCAGCCATGTCTTCGTGGTCCAGACCTGCGATACCGTTCAGCGCAGAGGCGTAAACGATAGGGAAGTCCAGCTGCTCGTCGGTCGCGTCGAGGTTAACGAACAGGTCGAAGACCTGGTCAACAACCCAGTCAGGACGCGCGCCAGGGCGGTCAACTTTGTTGATAACAACGATTGGCTTCAGACCATGGGCAAAAGCTTTTTTGGTCACGAAGCGCGTCTGTGGCATTGGGCCATCCATTGCGTCAACGACCAGCAGAACGGAGTCTACCATGGACATTACACGTTCAACTTCACCACCGAAGTCGGCGTGCCCTGGGGTATCAACGATGTTGATACGGTAGTCATTCCATTTAATCGCGGTGTTTTTCGCGAGGATGGTAATCCCACGCTCTTTCTCCAAATCGTTGGAGTCCATCACGCGTTCTTGGGTTTCGGCACGCGCATCAAACGTACCGGATTGCTGCAGCAGCTTGTCAACCAGGGTAGTTTTACCATGGTCTACGTGCGCGATGATGGCGATGTTACGCAAATTTTCGATCACAACTTTGCCTCAGGCATTTAGAAATAGCGCGTTATTGTACACGGATTAATCGCACTACAAAACAGGATCACAAACATCCCCCGCAAACAAGTCATGCAGGGATGCTTTGTGATCGCTTTCACGGAGCGGTAAAAGGGCTCTTTAACGTAAATTGCACCAATATGGTGCTCAATGTTCACATTGAAGCACTATACTGGTGCAACAAATCCATCGTGGTGCAGCCCTTTTGCACTATGGTGCGCATGATAACGCCTTTTTGGGGTGTTTTAAAAGTTGGCACAGATTTCGCTTTATAAAAAATACATGGCACCAGCCAGTACAAACAGAAATTGAAGACCTCGTTACCACGACGACAATGACCAATCTGGAGAGTTAAGTATGTCCGCTGAACACGTTTTGACGATGCTGAACGAACATGAAGTGAAGTTTGTTGATCTGCGCTTCACCGATACCAAAGGTAAAGAACAGCACGTCACAATCCCTGCTCATCAGGTGAACGCCGAATTCTTCGAAGAAGGCAAAATGTTTGACGGCTCCTCCATTGGTGGCTGGAAAGGCATTAACGAATCCGACATGGTTCTGATGCCGGACGCGACCACTGCGCTCATTGACCCGTTCTTCGAAGAACCAACCCTGATCATCCGTTGCGACATCCTCGAGCCAGGCACGCTGCAGGGCTACGACCGTGACCCACGTTCTATCGCAAAACGTGCTGAAGAGTACCTGCGTTCTACCGGCATCGCAGACACCGTTCTGTTCGGACCAGAGCCAGAGTTCTTCCTGTTTGACGACATCCGTTTCGGCGCTTCAATTTCTGGTTCCCACGTGGCTATCGATGACATCGAAGGTGCATGGAACTCTTCCACCAAATACGAAGGTGGTAACAAAGGTCACCGTCCTGGCGTGAAAGGCGGTTACTTCCCGGTTCCTCCGGTCGATTCTTCACAGGACATCCGTTCTACCATGTGTATGATCATGGAAGAGATGGGCCTGGTTGTTGAAGCGCACCACCACGAAGTGGCGACTGCTGGCCAGAACGAAATCGCTACCCGCTTTAACACCATGACCAAGAAAGCGGATGAGATTCAGATTTACAAATACGTTGTGCACAACGTTGCGCACCGTTTCGGTAAAACCGCGACCTTCATGCCAAAACCAATGTTTGGCGATAACGGTTCCGGTATGCACTGCCACATGTCTCTGTCCAAGAACGGTACCAACCTGTTCTCTGGCGACAAATATGCCGGTCTGTCCGAGCAGGCGCTGCACTACATCGGTGGTGTTATCAAACACGCTAAAGCGATCAACGCCCTGGCGAACCCAACCACTAACTCCTACAAGCGTCTGGTCCCGGGCTACGAAGCGCCAGTGATGCTGGCCTACTCTGCACGTAACCGTTCTGCTTCTATCCGTATTCCGGTGGTGGCGTCTCCTAAAGCACGTCGTATCGAAGTGCGCTTCCCGGATCCAGCGGCTAACCCATACCTGTGCTTCGCAGCACTGCTGATGGCCGGTCTGGACGGTATTAAGAATAAGATCCACCCGGGCGAAGCGATGGACAAAAACCTGTACGACCTGCCGCCAGAAGAAGCGAAAGAGATCCCACAGGTTGCTGGCTCTCTGGAAGAAGCCCTGCAGGCGCTGGACGCAGACCGCGAGTTCCTGACTGCGGGTGGTGTGTTCACTGATGAAGCGATTGACGCTTACATCGCCCTGCGTATTGAAGAGAACGACCGTGTGCGTATGACGCCACACCCGGTTGAGTTCGAGCTGTACTACAGCGTTTAATAAAGTTGTTTTACCCGGCGTGACAAGCGCCGGGGGTAGTTGCCGTGGAAACTTTTAGCCCATCTCCGGATGGGCTTTTTTCTCCACCAACAACCTGATCTCACGCGCTATTTACGCCGAAAACGCTATACTGCACTAAAACAGTGCAACAACTCCAGGAGACTGCTGAATGGCAACTGGCACGCTGCCCGATGCTGGGCAGATCCTCAATTCTTTGATTAACAGCATTTTGCTGGTCGATGACGAGCTGGCCGTTCATTACGCCAACCCGGCGGCGCAGCAGCTGCTCGCCCAAAGCGCACGTAAACTGTTCGGCACCCCGCTTCCTGAACTCCTGAGCTATTTTTCGCTGAATATTGGCCTGATGCAGGAAAGTTTGCAGGCTGGCCAGGGGTTTACCGATAACGAAGTGACGCTGGTGATCGACGGGCGCTCGCACATTCTGTCGCTGACCGCGCAGCGTCTTCCCGATGGGATGATCCTGCTGGAAATGGCGCCGATGGATAATCAGCGTCGACTGAGCCAGGAGCAGCTTCAGCATGCGCAGCAAATTGCCGCCCGTGACCTGGTACGCGGTCTGGCGCATGAAATCAAAAACCCGTTGGGTGGATTACGCGGCGCGGCGCAGCTTCTGACCAAGGCACTCCCCGATCCCGCGCTGGCGGAGTACACCAACGTCATCATTGAGCAGGCGGACCGTCTGCGAAATCTGGTAGACCGTCTTCTTGGTCCGCAGCAGCCGGGAATGCACGTCACTGAAAGCATCCATAAAGTGGCTGAACGGGTGGTGAAGCTCGTCTCAATGGAGCTGCCGGAGAACGTCACGCTGGTACGTGATTACGACCCAAGCCTGCCGGAACTGGCCCATGATCCGGACCAGATTGAGCAGGTCCTGTTGAATATTGTGCGTAATGCCCTGCAGGCGCTGGGGCCTGAAGGGGGGGAGATTATTTTACGCACCCGCACCGCCTTCCAGCTCACGTTACACGGCGTGCGCTACCGGCTGGCGGCCCGAATCGACGTTGAGGATAACGGGCCCGGCATTCCATCGCATCTGCAGGATACCCTGTTCTACCCGATGGTAAGCGGTCGCGAAGGCGGAACCGGCCTGGGCTTATCCATTGCCCGCAGTTTGATCGATCAACACTCCGGGAAAATTGAATTTACCAGTTGGCCGGGACATACCGAGTTTTCGGTTTTCCTGCCGATTAAAAAATAAAGGTGACGTTTATGCAACGAGGGATAGTCTGGGTAGTCGATGACGATAGCTCCATCCGTTGGGTGCTTGAACGCGCGCTCACAGGGGCAGGATTAAGCTGCACGACGTTTGAGAGCGGCAACGAAGTGCTCGATGCACTCACCACCAAAACGCCGGATGTTCTGCTTTCGGATATTCGTATGCCGGGCATGGACGGGCTGGCGCTGTTAAAGCAGATAAAACAACGCCACCCTATGCTTCCGGTCATCATAATGACCGCGCACTCCGATCTGGATGCCGCAGTGAGCGCCTATCAGCAAGGGGCGTTCGATTACCTGCCCAAACCGTTTGATATTGACGAAGCGGTGGCGCTGGTTGAGCGCGCGATTAGCCATTATCAGGAGCAGCAACAGCCGCGCCACGCACCCGATTTTGGGCCAACGACAGACATCATCGGCGAAGCGCCGGCGATGCAGGACGTGTTTCGCATTATCGGTCGTCTGTCCCGCTCGTCCATCAGCGTCTTGATTAACGGCGAATCGGGAACCGGTAAAGAGCTTGTGGCGCATGCATTGCATCGCCACAGCCCGCGGGCAAAAGCGCCGTTTATCGCTTTGAATATGGCGGCGATCCCGAAGGATTTGATTGAGTCCGAACTGTTCGGCCATGAAAAAGGGGCATTTACCGGCGCTAATACCATTCGTCAGGGGCGTTTCGAACAGGCTGACGGTGGCACGCTGTTCCTGGACGAAATTGGCGATATGCCGCTGGATGTCCAGACCCGCCTGCTGCGCGTGCTGGCCGACGGACAGTTTTACCGCGTGGGCGGCTATGCGCCGGTGAAGGTAGACGTGCGCATTATTGCCGCGACCCACCAGAACCTGGAGCAACGCGTGCAGGAAGGAAAATTCCGCGAGGATTTATTCCATCGCCTGAACGTCATTCGCGTTCATCTGCCGCCGCTGCGTGAGCGTCGGGAAGATATTCCCCGCCTGGCGCGTCATTTTCTGCAGGTGGCCGCCCGCGAGCTGGGTGTGGAAGCCAAGCAGCTTCACCCGGAAACCGATGCCGCTCTGACGCGTCTGGCGTGGCCGGGCAACGTGCGTCAGTTGGAAAACACCTGCCGTTGGTTAACCGTGATGGCCGCCGGGCAGGAAGTGCTGATTCAGGATTTACCCGCTGAGCTGTTTGAAGCGACCGCGCCTGAAAGCACTACCGGGCACGCGCTGCCGGACAGCTGGGCGACGCTGCTGGCGCAGTGGGCCGACCGCGCGTTGCGTTCCGGTCATCAAAACCTGCTGTCTGAAGCTCAGCCAGAGATGGAGCGTACGCTGTTAACTACCGCGCTTCGTCATACGCAGGGTCACAAGCAGGAAGCCGCTCGCCTGTTGGGATGGGGACGTAATACCCTGACGCGCAAGCTTAAAGAGCTGGGAATGGAGTGATCGTCCCCGTAGTGTAAAGGTTATTAATTGAGCGCAAATCGCCGTTATTTTGCGCTTTACTGTTCCGATGAGTTTTGTATGATCGTGCCCGGAAATTGGGGGTGAACATCATGCTGGAAACAATCGTGAATATGCTCTCTAGCGGAGCCGCTGAAAGCCACACGCCACAAACCGCCGTTGCGGCTATGTTGTGTGCGGCGCTGGTTGGGCTGTTTAGCTAGCGGGGTTGAACGTAAAAGCCGGGTGGCGGCTTCGCCTTACCCGGCCTACGTTTGCGCTTTTGCGGCTTAAATCACCCGCGAGAACTGCTGCAGTCGCGCTTTCTGACGCAGATACGCGTCGAAGCACATGCAGATATTACGGATCAACAGACGCCCTTTCGGCGTGACCTCAATCGCGCTCTCCGACACATCCACCAGCCCGTCTTTCGCCAGCGGCGCCAGAAGCTTCAGGTCTTCTGCGAAATAATCACTGAAGTTCAGCTCCCACTGCGCTTCCACGTCGCTGAAATCGAGACGGAAGTTGCAGATAAGCGCCTTAATCACATCGCGACGGACACAGTCATCGCGCGTTAATGCAATGCCGCGCCACAGCGCGTTGCCCGTCTCATCAACCTGCTGGTAATACAGCTTCAGTTCTTTCTGGTTTTGCGCGTAGCAGTCGCCAATCATGCTGATGGCGGAGACGCCCATTCCCAGCAAATCGGTATCGCCCTGGGTCGTGTAGCCCTGGAAGTTGCGGTGCAGGACCCCTTCGCGCTGAGCTACCGCCAGTTCGTCATCCGGACGGGCAAAGTGATCCATCCCGATAAACTGATAGCCGGTTTCGGTCAGCGAGGTGATCGTTTCCTGCAGGATATCCAGCTTCTGCTGGGCAGAAGGCAGATCGGCATCTTTGATTTTGCGCTGGGCAGCAAACAGCGTCGGCAGATGCGCGTAGTTAAAGACGCTCAGGCGGTCCGGGTTGAGTTCGGCCACGCGCTTCAGGGTGAAGGCGAAGCTTTCCGGCGTTTGCTTTGGCAGGCCGTAAATCAGGTCAATATTGGTTGAGGTGAAGCCAATCTCACGCGCGTGATTGAGTAAGGCAAAGATAAATTCTTCGTCCTGCTCGCGATTCACCAGACGCTGAACCTCTTTATTGAAATCCTGCACGCCCATGCTCAGACGATTGAAGCCTTCGGCGCGTAAGTGATCCAGTACATCCAGCTCAATTTCACGCGGATCGACTTCGATCGAGATTTCAGCGTCAGCGTTAAAACTGAAATTGCCGCGCAGCAGGGTCATCAGGCGGCTTATTTGCGCTTTATTTAGATAGGTTGGCGTGCCGCCGCCCCAGTGAAGCTGACTGACGTGACGACCAGCAAACAGCGGCGCGCGATGCACAATTTCTTGTTCGAGCGCATCAAGGTACTGGTCGGCTTTATGCTGCTGACGGGTCACGATTTTATTGCAGCCGCAGAAGTAACACAGCTTATGGCAGAACGGAATATGGACGTAGAGAGACAGCGGACGCTCAGGATAGCGCGCGACAGCCTGCTGGAAATCACGCTCTCCGAAGGCATCGGAGAACTCCAGCGCGGTGGGGTATGACGTATAACGCGGCCCGGAATAGTTATATTTCTGGATTAGGGCCAAATCCCAGTCGATAGTTGGTGCTGACATGCTCACTCCTTCCGTTGGTGTCGCGTTCGTATACGGCGGCCCGTTCTGGCCCCATCGCGGGCCATCACTCGGGTGCGCAGCCACTTCTGTCGCCGCGACAACCGCCGTAGTTTAACGAATAACCACACCAGATAACATATAACCGGAAGGGTTATAAGCAGGACTATCGTGCCTGCCGGGTGCAAATGTTAGTTTCCACCCTTCAGAAGACGCATCATATCTTCCTGCTTTTCGTCTTCTTCTTCGTCGTCTTCGTCATCGTAAGACAGGCCCAGCTTCTGCATCAGCTCGTCGATGCGATCCAGTTTGGCATCCACCCATGACTGCTCTTCGGCGGTCAGGGTTTCACCCTCTTCAAGACGTTCCAGCAGCGCGTCCAGGCGCTCATCGTTCTCCAGCAAATCCAGCTCAGCCTGCGGTGAAAGCATAGGTTTCTCGCTCTTTGGTTTGTGCTGCTTAGTGACCGGGGTGTCTGTCACGCCCAGTGGAATGGGAGTTTTACTGCCGATACGAGGATCTTTCTGCTGTTTGCCTTTTGCAGAAGCGCCCGCTGCACCACCACCGTTGGCACGGCTACCCGCAGCATGACCGCGATGTTTTTTGTCGCGTTTGCGATCGCGCGCTTCCTGGTTCAGTTCTTCGCGCGTTTTGCGGCGTGCTTTTGCAGGGCGTTTCGCGCCCGCAGCGGAGGTTGGTTTTTTCATGATGTTTTATCTTTAAGTCGTTTTCTTCAGTATAGAATTGCGGCGAAATCTAGCAGAAAGCAAGCAAAGAAAAAAGGCGACAGAGCAATCTGTCGCCTTTTTTCCTGACTCACAACCCTTAGCGGGTCAGACATTCCGTGTTTGCCAACAACAAACCCTGTTTATCCCTTGGCTAATACCGTCCGTGATACGGTTCCCTTTCCTGTTTAAACGCCTCCAGGCGCTGGTCATCCTGACAATCCTGCGTCTTCGCCTCCTGGCGCTCCTGACCCTAATCCTTAAGTCGATATCCTGTTGGCTTCCTCGCCCTGACGCACACTTTACCTTGTTCCGTTAAACTAACAAGCAACGAAACGGTACAAAAAGGGATTTTCAGACAATTACCCGGAAATAAGATTATGATTTAAAACAGTTTGGCTTTTTTGACGCCTGCGAATTCTCTGAAATCTCCCATAGCATCTCTGGCCGATCTCTCACACCGGTTGGGGCATTCGCCTACAAGTCCTGGCAATCAGAAAAGCCTTTTGCCTGCATTCAGGTATAATCCCCCTCAGATTACGATTTTGGAGACGACCACGTGACTACCTGGAACTACCAACAGACGCATTTTGTCACCAGTGCGCCCGATATTCGCCACCTCCCTTCTGATACCGGTATTGAAGTGGCCTTTGCTGGCCGCTCCAATGCGGGGAAGTCCAGCGCCCTGAATACGCTGACCAATCAGAAGAGCCTGGCGCGTACCTCAAAAACACCTGGCCGTACCCAGCTCATCAACCTGTTTGAAGTCGCAGAGGGCAAACGCCTGGTCGACTTACCGGGCTACGGTTACGCGCAGGTACCGGAAGAGATGAAAATCAAGTGGCAGCGTGCGCTGGGGGAATACCTGGAAAAACGCCTGTGCCTGAAAGGTCTGGTGGTGCTGATGGATATTCGCCATCCCCTGAAAGATCTGGATCAGCAGATGATCGACTGGGCTGTGGCAAGCGATATCGCCGTGCTGGTGCTGCTGACGAAAGCCGATAAGCTGGCAAGCGGCGCGCGCAAAGCGCAGGTGAATATGGTTCGCGAAGCGGTGCTGGCGTTCAACGGTGACGTGCAGGTTGAGCCGTTCTCCTCGCTGAAAAAGCAGGGTGTGGACAAGCTGCGTCAGAAGCTCGACACCTGGTTTAGCGAGCTGGAACCCGCGACGGAAGCGGAAGAAGAGTAATACCGAGCGCGGCCATGGCCGCGTTTTTTTTGCCTGAATTTTTCTTTGCCGCAATAAAAAACGCCCCAGTCATTACTGACTGGGGCGGCTAAAATATTCAGCCAAATCCGATTACGTGAAGTAAAAGGTCTGAAAGATAGAACATCTTACCTCTGTACCCTACGCCGATAACTCTACCCCTTTTTGTGCTGCAGAAAAAGCACTTTTTGTAGTTTTTTTTCATTCTTTACATAGGGAATTCTAATGATCGTCACAAAACGCGCGTTGTTATGTTGCAAACTTACATAAAAGGCGCGTTATGCGAAGAACCGTTAGTGAGCCTGATCCCAGTTTTCACCACTTCCCACTTCCACCAGCAACGGCACGTCAAGCGTCATGCTGCTTTCCATCAGTTCGTGGATCTTCTTCGACACGGCGTCGAGGTCGTCTTTGTGCACTTCAAATACCAGTTCATCGTGTACCTGCATGATCATTTTCACGCGAGGCTTCTCTTTTTCCAGCCAGGCATCAACGGCGATCATTGCACGCTTAATAATGTCCGCCGCGGTACCCTGCATCGGGGCGTTGATCGCCGCACGCTCTGCGCCAGCGCGACGTGCCGCGTTGCTGGATTTGATGTCAGGTAAATAGAGACGGCGACCATCAAGGGTTTCGACATAACCTTTCTCCTTCGCCTGCGCGCGGGTGCGTTCCATATATTCCAGCACCCCCGGATAACGCTCGAAGTAGAGATCCATATACTTCTGCGACTCTTTACGCGGAATGTTGAGCTGGCGCGAAAGCCCGAATGCACTCATGCCGTAAATCAGACCGAAGTTGATCGCCTTAGCGCTGCGGCGCTGTTCGTTGGTCACGCTGTCCAGCGGCAAACCGAAGACTTCTGCCGCGGTTGCCCGGTGGATATCCTTCCCTTCGGCAAATGCGCTCAACAGGCCTTTGTCACGGGACAGGTGCGCCATAATGCGCAGTTCGATTTGCGAGTAGTCCGCCGAGACAATCAGATAATCCTCTGGAGCGATGAAAGCCTGGCGAATACGACGGCCTTCTTCGTTACGTACCGGGATGTTCTGCAGGTTGGGATCGGTAGACGAGAGTCGACCGGTCGCCGCGACAGCCTGATGGTATGAGGTATGCACGCGGCCCGTTTTCGGGTTGATCATCAGCGGGAGCTTATCAGTGTAGGTAGACTTCAGCTTCGCGAGACCACGGTACTCCAGAATCACTTTCGGCAGCGGATAATCCAGCGCCAGCTCTTCCAGCACCTCTTCAGAGGTTGACGGCGCGCCGCCAGGGGTTTTCTTCAGAGGCTTGATGCCCTGCTTTTCAAACAGGATGGTTTGCAGCTGCTTCGGTGAAGAGAGGTTAAACGGCTCGCCTGCAAGCTCATGCGCTTTTTGCTCCAGCTCGGTCAGGCGCTGCGCCAGCTCCCCGGAGTGGTTATGCAGCACCGTTGGGTCTATTTTCACGCCGTTACGTTCAATGCGTGACAGCACGGGCACCAGCGGCATCTCGATATGCTGGAACACGTTCAGCGGACCTTCGTGCTTCTGCAGTTTTGGCCACATCTTCAGGTGCAGCTGCAGCGTGACGTCAGCGTCTTCCGCCGCGTAGCGTCCTGCCTCTTCGAGAGCAATCTGGTTAAAGGTGAGCTGATTTTTCCCTTTGCCGGCAATCTCTTCAAACGTAATGGTTTTGTGCTTGAGCCAGCGGTCAGATAAGGAATCCATATCATGGCGACCCGCGACGCTGTCCAGAATGTAGGATTCGAGCATGGTGTCGAAGGCGATCCCGCGCAGTTCAATGCCGTAGTTTTGCAGAATGCCGCGGTCGTACTTGAGGTTTTGCCCAACCTTAAGCGCCTTTTCGTCTTCCAGGATCGGCTTCAGCAGCTCAAGCACGCGTTCACGGGAGAGCTGCTCCGGCGCATCCAGGTAATCGTGCGCAACGGGAACATAGGCCGCATAACCAGGCTCTGTCGCAAATGACAGGCCTACCATATTGGCAGAAATGTTATCGAGACTGTCCGTTTCGGTGTCAAAGGCGAAGACCGGCGCTTTTTTCAGTTTCTCGATCCAGGCGATCAGCTGCGATTCTTCAAGAAGGGTTTCGTAGTTGTCGAAGGTAAGCACCACGGCTTCTTCTTCCGCCTGCTCTTCTGCGTCAACGACAATCGTCTCCTTCGGCTTTGCAGCAGGTTTCGCCCCTTTTGCCTGCAGCCACTTGCCGGCTTCCACGTCAGTGATCCAGCGCTTAAATTCGTATTTCTTAAACAGGCTCAGCAGATCGTCAGCGGAAGGCTGTTGCACTTCCAGCTGCTCACAGCCCAGCTCCAGTTCGACATCGGTTTTGATGGTTGCCAGCTTATAAGAGAGATAAGCCACCTCTTTGTTCTCTTCCAGCTTCCCGGCCATGGTTTTTGCACCACGGAAGGAGAGCCCGGCGATTTTGTCTGATTCGGCGTAGAGCGTATCCAGCCCGCCCAGCCCCTGAAGCAGCGCCTGCGCGGTTTTCTCACCGACGCCGGGAACACCAGGGATGTTATCCGAGGAGTCGCCCATCAACGCGAGGAAGTCGATAATCAGCTCAGGCGGCACGCCATACTTAGTGACCACTTCTTCTGGCCCCAAAATGGTGTTGGTCATGGTGTTAATCAGGGTGATACCTGGCGTTACCAGCTGCGCCATATCTTTATCACCGGTGCTGATCAGCACAGGACGCCCCATTTTTTCTGCTTCACGCGCCAGCGTGCCGATGACGTCATCGGCTTCAACGCCGGAGACGGCTAGCAGCGGCAGCCCCATCGCTTTTACCATGGCGTGCAGCGGCTCAATCTGCGCACGCAGATCGTCAGGCATTGGCGGACGGTGGGATTTGTAATGCTCAAACAGCTCATCGCGGAAGGTTTTACCTTTCGCATCAAAGACGACGGCCGCATGGGTTGGCTGATACTGAAGGATCAGGCTGCGCAGCATGTTCAGCACGCCATACATTGCGCCGGTGGGTTCCCCTGCGCTATTGGTCAGAGGAGGAAACGCATGGTATGCCCGATACAGGTAAGAAGAGCCATCGACGAGAATAAGAGGGTTTTCTGGGATCTGAACCATAATGTCCGTGCCTTTAATCAATTTATGGGTAAAGGATGCCACAGAAGGATGAAAACATCAGTTATTAGCGCCAGATACAGGAAAAGATTTTGCGATCGTGAGGATCGCTCGCAAAAATCAAACTGTGGATAAGTTTGTGTATATTTTCACTTCATATGAATAACAGACGCAAAAAACACATATGAGGTAATATTTAGATCTTAATTATCATGCTGTTATGTTGTCAGATCTTATCTATATGGCCAACTGATGGCAATTTAGTCTATGTGGATATAAGCCTTGATTCGCGCAGAACCCCAGAGAAATCTGCTGCGCCAGGGTAAAAGCCGCCAAATCATCATGTGAAAGCGCCATTCATTTGTCTGTTTTCTGGTAAAATCAGCGCCCAGCGTCGACTAGTCGGTCGCTCACTTACAGCTAACTATTTAAAAAAGCTCATCATGTCGAGATTGCTCGCTGCAATAACATTACTGCTAAGCATCATTTTAACTATTCTGGTGACGATCGCCTGTTCCGTGCCGATCATTCTCGCCGGGATCATTAAACTGCTGCTGCCTGTACCCGTGGTGTGGCGAGCCGTGTCCGCATTTTGTAACTTCATGATGTATTGCTGGTGCGAAGGGCTGGCGATCCTGTTGTGCCTTAACCCGCATCTGAAGTGGGATGTCAAAGGGCTGGAGAGTCTCAACAAAAAGAACTGGTACCTGCTGATCTGCAATCACCACAGCTGGGCGGACATCGTGGTGTTATGCGTGCTTTTTCGCAAACACATCCCGATGAACAAATACTTCCTGAAACAGCAGCTCGCCTGGGTGCCTTTTATCGGGCTGGCCTGCTGGGCGCTCGATATGCCGTTTATGAAACGCTATTCGCGCAGCTATTTGATTCGTCATCCGGAACGTCGCGGTAAGGATGTGGAGACCACGCGCCGTTCCTGTGAAAAGTTTCGTGCACATCCTACGACCATCGTGAACTTTGTTGAAGGTTCCCGGTTTACGGAAGAGAAGCGCCAGCAAACTCGCTCTCCTTATCAGCATCTCTTGCCGCCGAAAGCGGCGGGGATTGCGATGGCGCTTAACGTGCTGGGAGCACAGTTCGATAAACTTCTTAACGTCACGCTCTGCTATCCGGAAAACGACAGGACGCCGTTCTTCGATATGCTCAGCGGCAAACTGACGCGCATTGTCGTGCACGTCGACCTGGTTCCGATTGACGCTGAACTGCACGGTGATTACGTAAACGATAAGAACTTCAAACGTCGTTTCCAGCAGTGGCTTAATACGCTCTGGAAAGAGAAAGACGAACAGATAGACAAGATAAAATCTTCATACAAAAACGCCGGTCAGTGACCGGCGTTTTTACATCAACGAAATTACTTCTTCTCAACCAGGTATTTCACGGTATCTGCATACTGCTGTACGAAAATATCCATGCTGCTGGTGTCCATGCCCTGCATGTTCAGCTGGTATTTGCCGTTAACAAACATCGCCGGAACGCCCTGAAGCTGGAGATCAGCAGCCGCTTTTTCCTGCTGGGCAACCAGTGATTTCACCACGAAGCTGTTCCATGCGGCATCGTACTCTTCACCTTTCACGCCCGCATCAACGAACACTTTACGGATATCCGCAGTGGTCTGAACGGTCTGGGTTTTCTGTACGGCTTCAAACATTGGCGAAGTGATCTTATCTTCCACGCCCAGTGCCATCGCCACCGCCCATGCCTGAGTCAGGTCTTTACCCAATGGGCCCAGGAACTCAACGTGGTACTTGGTCATTTTGGTGCCTTCCGGCAGCTTTTTCTTCACGTTGTCAGAAACATGCAGCACCTGCTCGAACTGATAGCAGTGTGGGCAATAGAACGAGAAGAACTCCAGAACCTGTGGCTCGCCAGCGACCGGCTTGTCCAGCGTGATGTACTGTTTGCCGTCGGTAAACTGCGCAGCAGAAGCGCTAAATGCCAGAATCATACCTGCCAGCGCCAGCCAAATTTTTTTCATGATTAACTCTCTCCTGGGTGTGTCCAATTAATACATCGGCGTTAATTGCAGAGGGGGCTCCTGAAGAACCTTAACCTGCTCAGTAAATGTTGATATCTGGCTACGCCAGTAATCCTCTCCGGTAAGCCACGGGAAATTTCGGGGAAATGCCGGATCGTCCCAACGCCTGATTAACCATGCGAGATAATAAACAAAACGCATCGCACGTAAAGGCTCAATCAGGGCAATTTCGTCTGAATTAAACGGGCTAAATTCTTCATAAGCTTCAATAATGGTTTCAAGCTGCATGCGTTGCTCGGCTTTGTCGCCATTGAGCAGCATCCACAGGTCCTGAACCGCTGGCCCCATACGCGCATCATCGAGATCGACAAACAGCGGGCCATCACGCCAGAGAATATTCCCGGCGTGACAATCGCCATGCAGGCGCAGAACGGAAATATCATCGCGCCAGCAGGTTTTCACTGCAGCAATAAGCTTATCGGTGGCGTTGAGGAAATCATCCTTTAGCGCAGCGGGGATCATTGCAGACGTTTCGAATAGTTCGCGCGGTTCAAGGAGGTATTCCTGAATCCCCATCGTTGGACGGGCAATAAAGGCTTTTTTGCGTCCCGTCTGGTGGATACGCCCAAGATAGCGGGCAACCCATTCCATCTGATCGATATTATCCGCTTCAAACTGACGACCACCCAGGCTTGGGAATACTGCGTAGTAATACCCTTCGTGCGTGAGGAGCGTTTGGTTATTGAATTTTAGCGGTGCGGCAACGGGAACATCGTCATCCAGCAGATCGTGAGCAAACTGATGCTCTTCCTGAATTTGTTCTGCGGACCAACGTTCAGGACGATAGAACTTTACGACGAAGCGCTGACGATCCTCGTCCTGAAATTGATAGACGCGGTTTTCGTAGCTGTTTAATGGGGTTAGCCCGGAATCCACCCGAATACCCTGTTCAAACAGGGCATCCATAATGGTGTCCGGGTGTAATGTCTGGAAAGTAAAAGCCTGGTCGTTCATCCGATCATCCGGAAATTATACGAATGATTCAGGATATCATCTTGTGGCGATTTCGGTGCCGCCGCTTACAAGCTTTTACTCTTTAATTACGCCTCGGGCGCGCAATAATGCGGTCTTAAAATCTTCCTCATAATCTTTCTGAATACCAGGAATAACAGCATCTTTGGCGGAGTCGCGCATTTTAAGGTGGTAGATCAGGATGTCGTCAGAAAGGTCTGCCAGATCGCCGTCAAAACCTGACTCTTTCGCCAGTTTCTGTAAAAATTGCATCAGATTTAGCTCTGGCTCTTTTTGCCAGGCGGGCTGGAGGAGTTCAATAACTTCATTCAGACGTTTACATTTCATGGTGGTGCTCCTTTCATTTAGAGTGACACGTTAGCAGGGTCAATCCCACAATAAAAGAGGCGATATTCGTGAATGTTAGCCAGGAAATCATCGGGGTCGTTCTGGCAGGCGGCAGAGCAACGCGAATGGGCGGTAAAGATAAGGGGCTTCAGCTTCTTAATGGAAAACCCTTGTGGCAGCATGTCGCCGATACGCTCGCCGGCCAGGTGACGGCAATGACCATCAGCGCGAACAGGCATATCGACACTTACCGGCGCAGCGGATACGCCGTTTATCAGGATAGCCTTGAGAATTACCCGGGCCCGCTGGCCGGTATGCTTTCGGTCATGCAACAGTCGCACGGAGAGTGGTTTATCTTCTGCCCTTGCGATACGCCGTTTATTCCCTCCGGTCTCGTCGAGCGTCTGCTCCTGCTTCGTGGTACAGCACCTGTGGTTTGGGTACATGACGGCGAGCGTGACCATCCTGCTATCGCGTTGATGCATCGTTCGCTAGCGCCTGCTCTGCAGAGCTATCTGGCTGCGGGAGAGCGCAGGGTGATGGTCTTCATGCGTGAGTCTGGCGGCCATTCCGTTGATTTTAGCGATGTGAAATCAGCGTTTGTGAACGTGAACACGCATGAAGATTTGCAGATGATGCAGGAGAAAAAATGATACCTCTTTTAGCCATTTCCGCATGGAGTGGGACCGGGAAAACCACGCTGCTGAAAAAGCTGATACCCGCGCTGTGTGCCAGAGGCCTTCGTCCTGGATTGATTAAGCATAGTCATCACAACATGGATATCGATACGCCAGGAAAAGACAGCTATGAGCTGCGTAAGGCCGGAGCAGCACAAACGATGGTAGCAAGTCCTCAGCGCTGGGCGTTAATGACAGAAACGCCGGACGAGGCGCCGCTGGATCTCGCTTATCTGGTCAGTCGGATGGATCATTCCACCCTGGATCTGGTGCTGATTGAAGGATTTAAGCATGAGGCAGTGCCTAAGATCCTGCTGTTCAGAAACGATGCCGGGCATGATTTCAGCGAGTTAACGCTGGATGAGCATGTGATTGCGGTGGCCAGTGATATGGTATTGCCACTTGAGGTTCCGGTGCTGGACTTAAATGATGTGGATGGGATTGCGGGCTTTATTGTGACGTGGAGTGCGGTCTGACGTGCCGGGTGGCGGCTTTGCCTTACCCGGCCTGCCGTTTTTTTGGCGCATAAACGCAAAAAGGCCATCCTTTCGGATGGCCTCTTCACTTGTTTGATGCCTGGCAGTTCCCTACTCTCACATGGGGAGACCCCACACTACCATCGGCGCTACGGCGTTTCACTTCTGAGTTCGGCATGGGGTCAGGTGG
>NZ_JBVPGN010000021.1:0-26307 GCF_055816715.1 Enterobacter sp. PL_is514
GCTCACCGTTGCGAGGTGGCGTATATTACGCTTTCCTCTTTCAGAGTCAACCCGTTATTTCAGGATTTTTTCTCTTCAACCGACCGGGTTGTTTGTGAAGTGATTCACATCCGCCGTGTCGATGGAGGCGCATTATAGGGATCCCATTTTTTAGCACAAGTATTTTTTAGATCTTTTTTTCCGACTGCTGATTTTCCGCGCTTTTCGCTGAAATCCCGCCCGATCTGCTTAAATATTGACGTATTTTGCCTTGCCTCGATCCCAAAATATGATCAAAGTCTTCTGTATAGCGCCCATTGTTAGAGGTAGATATGCCCGCAGTATTACGTCCTTATAAAGATCTGTTCCCCCAAAAAGGCGATCGCGTGATGATCGATGCCAGCAGCGTGGTGATTGGTGATGTCCGAATGGCCGATGATGTCAGCATCTGGCCGCTCGTCGCCATCAGGGGTGATGTTAACTATGTGTCGATTGGTGCACGTACCAACATTCAGGACGGTAGCGTTCTGCATGTCACGCACAAATCCTCCTATAACCCGGAGGGCAATCCCCTCATCATTGGAGAAGAGGTTACCGTCGGCCATAAAGTGATGCTTCACGGCTGCACGATCGGAAATCGCGTCCTTGTTGGCATGGGGTCGATTTTGCTGGATGGCGTCATAGTAGAAGATGACGTAATGATTGGTGCCGGTAGCCTGGTCCCGCAGAACAAACGGCTGGAGAGCGGCTATCTCTATCTGGGAAGCCCGGTAAAACAGATCCGCCCCCTGAAGGAGGCAGAGATCGAAGGGTTAAAATACTCAGCGAACAACTACGTTACGTGGAAGAATGAGTATCTGGATCAGGACAACCAAACCCAGCCCTGATCGTCTTCCTGCTGTTCGCGGATTAAATCGCTGGCTTCCTCTTCCAGATCCCAGCGATTTTCGCAAAATACCGCTATCGGGTTTGAACCGCCAAAACGACGCAGCAGCGTTTCCCCATGAATGGCACAGGTAAGTTGCATACCCTGCACCAGCACCGGAAAACAAACCGCTTGTTTACTCTCATCCCAGCTCTCTCTGTCCGGGAAATGAATAGCCTGGTTCACGCTGAAAGTTCCTGCTTTAACTTTTCAATGACAGGTTCGACCGCAGGCAACACGCCGTGCCAGAGCAGCACCGCATGCGCAGCCTGACCCACCAGCATTCCCAGTCCATCGGCTAACTGTTTCGCGCCGTGTTGTTCACACCAGTTAAGGAAAGGCGTCTTCCCTTTCTGATAAAACATGTCATAGAAGTACATATGCGCGCTGACCAGAGAAGCGGGGATTGCCGGGATCTCACCATTGATGCCGCTGGACGTGGCATTAATGACAAGATCGAACTCACGATCGGCAAGATCGTCAAGCGCTACTGCGCTCACGCTACCGGTATGCGCAAACAACGCCGCCAGCGCTTCTGCACGGGAAAAGGTTCTGTTGGTAATGGTCACCGCACAGTCCAGTGAAAGCAGAGGCAACAGTACTCCCCGCGATGCGCCGCCCGCACCAATCAGCAGGACCCGGAACCCGGGCTTAATAAATGAAAGTCGTTCCAGATCGCTAAGTAAACCAATTCCGTCGGTGTTATCCCCCAAAAGGCGACCATCCTCAAGCCATTTAAGAGTATTGACTGCACCAGCCAGTGAAGCGCGCTCAGTCAGCTCATCCGCACGTTCGAAGGCTTCTTCTTTAAACGGGACCGTCACATTCGCACCTTTACCGCCCGCGGCGAAAAAAGCCTCCAGCGTTGGAATAAATGCATCCACCGGTGCCAGTACGCGACCATAGGGATGATTTATCTGCAGCTGCTTCGCAAATTGCTGATGAATCAACGGTGATTTGCTGTGTGCAATCGGATTACCAAAAACAGCATAGGTTTCCATGAGATTACCCCTGGCGAAAACGTTCGCCGGTTAAAGCGTCGCGAATTTCAGACGGATTCAGACGCCCTCCCGTTTCACCGACAGCAACAGGGAAGTCATTCCCGAACTGCGCCAGCACTTCTTCGGTTGTCCGACAAGGTGGCAATCCGGTCAGGTTGGCGCTGGTTGAGACCAGCGGTTTACCAAACGCCAGACAAAGCTCAACCACCAGCGGATGGTCAGTGACGCGAACGGCGAGGGAATCAAAGCGTCCGGTTAACCAGCGCGGCGTTGTCGGCTGCGCAGGGAAGACGAAGGTCACCGGTCCAGGCCACGCGGAGAAGATCGTCTCGCGCTGCGCTGGCGTCAGCATGGAGTCATCTATATAGGGTTTAAGCTGCTCGTAATTCGCAGCGATCAAAATCAGCCCTTTCTCGACGGGTCTTTGTTTTAAGGCAAGCAGACGGCTCACAGCCGTCTCGCTGTCAGGATCGCAACCGACCCCAAAAACAGCTTCAGTTGGATAGGCGATGACTTCTTCATTTTTCAGAACATCCAGTGCATGCGCAATGGAGCCTGATGGCAGGTTATTATTCACTATTTTGATCCGCCGTAACCGGCTTTCCACATTGTTTACTGGCGCAGAAGCGTTTCATGCCTTGCGCGGTTTTCTTCTCTACCAGTAGCGGATAATTGCAATGAGGGCAGATTCCCGCTACCGGCTTAAAATTGATAACGAACTGGCAGTCAGGGTAGCGATCGCACGAATGAAAGGTCTTACCATAACGGGAACGGCGCTGTACCAGCTGACCGCGCTGACACTGAGGGCAGGCAATTGCCGTTTCATCAGGCTTATCAATTTGTTCCGTATGCTCGCATTCCGGGTAGCGACTACATCCAATAAACATGCCGAAACGCCCCTGACGCAGGGCTAATTCACCACCGCAGACTGGACAAGACTGCCCCTCCAGAATTTTAACGATATGTCCATCCGCCTGGCTTTTCAGGGGACGGACATAATCACATTCCGGATAGTGTGAACAACCGAGAAACGGGCCGTGTTTCCCGGACCGAATAACAAGTTCAGCCCCGCACTGCGGGCAGGGCTCGTTTTTATGCACCGTGAATAGTGCTGATTTGGCCATAACAACTCTTGGTGCTGCACATTGAATTAGTGCAGCATACCTTCATTCACTTCAAAGAGTAATTCTTCCATTTGTTGATAGGCATTTTCACAGCCCGGGATATTAAACAGAACCATCAGGATCACCCACTTGAGATCTTCCAGTTCAAATTCTGCTGTATCCAGCGCCATGACGCGCTCTATCACCATTTCTCTCGTTTCGAGGTTCAGCACCTGAATCTGCTCAAGGAATAAGATGAACCCCCGGCAGCTGGCGTCCAGCCTTTCACACTCTTCTGCGGTATAAATGCGTACTGACAATGGGTCAGAAGCAAGCTGCATCGGTTCGGCGAGGCCTTCCTGATAATCAGCCAGTTTTTCCAGCCACATCAACGCATTATAGATATCTTCCCGCTCAAACCCCGCATCGGTAAGATCCTGTGTCAATTTGTCCTGATCCACTCGCATTTCTGCTTCGTTATGGATGTAAGTCTCAAACAAATACATCAGTACGTCGAACATGGCATGCCCTCCTTAATCGGACATAGCCGCCGGGTACAGCTGCGATCCACCCTGCTAACTCCAGTTCGAGTAGCTGTGCTACCGTTACTGGCACAGGTTGGCCGGCACGTTCAGCGACAACGTCAACAGGTGTTACCTCATCTCCTACGTTAGCCAGGAGCTTGGGAAATGGCAATGCCACCTTTCCCTGATCTGATGAATATTGTCGCTTTTCGGGATCTTCCTGCAGCCATTGCAGCCCATATTGCAAATTTTCAAGAATATCCCCTACTTCCGTTACCGGTGTTGCCCCTTGCTTAATCAGCCAGTGGGGCCCCTCGCATCCGGGGTTGCCTATCGGACCAGGCAAGGCGAAGACTTCTCGTCCCTGTTCCAGCGCGCATCGCGCCGTGACCAGTGAACCGCTTCGCAGCGCGGCTTCAACCACCAGCACACCTTTGCTAAGCCCGCTGATAATGCGATTACGACGCGGAAAGTTTGCCGGTCTGGGCTGTGCGGAAAGCGGAAATTCAGACACTATCGCGCCGTCAGACTCAATAAGCCGCATCGCCAATGCCTGATGTCGGCGTGGATAAATGCTAAAAAGACCATTCCCCAGCACCGCGACACTTCGTCCTTTAACTGACAGCGCCGCTCCGTGGGCAACGCCATCAATACCACAGGCCAGCCCGCTGGTAATCGTGAAACCACTTTGTGAAAGTTGTTCGCACAGGATTTTCCCCCATCGCTCGCCGTACCATGACGGCGCACGACTGCCTACCACCGCCAGCTGAACAGTTTTAAGCGTCTCAGGGTTACCTTTTATGAATAATGCCCCGGGATAGTCAGGGATTGTGCGGAGTAGAGGGGGATAAAGGGAATGATTGGCCGTTAATAAATGATGTCCCGGCTGCTCAAGCCATTTCAGGCTACGTTCCAGCTCACTCTCATTGAACGCAAAGAATCGTTCAGCCTGCTTTGCTGTCAGTCCAGCATTTCTTAAGGCAAGCATGTCGATGCCTTCCTGCCTCTGCAGTCGTGCAGCCGCTTCCACCATGACATCACCACACAGAGAACCTGTGTGCATAAGCCGTAGCCATATCTCGATTGGCGTCATCCTTTCCCCTGCCATAAGCGGCCTCCGCAATCATTGCGATTGGTCACTGATGCTGTCAATCGATGGGGGATTTGTCTAGAATAGAGGTAGTATTCTTATCAACTCCTGAACACGACTCTGGAAATTTATGGCAGTTTTGCAAGTGTTACATATTCCGGACGAGCGCCTTCGCATCGTCGCTGAACCGGTCAAAGAAGTGAATGCAGAAATCCAGCGTATCGTTGATGATATGTTCGATACCATGTACGCCGAAGAAGGCATTGGCCTGGCGGCGACGCAGGTGGACATTCACAAGCGTATTATCGTGATTGATGTTTCTGAAAATCGCGATGGACGTCTGGTGCTGATTAACCCTGAGTTGCTCGAAAAGAGTGGCGAAACCGGTATCGAGGAAGGCTGTCTGTCTATTCCTGAACAGCGTGCGTTAGTGCCGCGTGCTGAAAAAGTGAAAATTCGCGCCCTGGATCGTGACGGTAATCCGTTCGAACTGGAAGCAGACGACCTGCTGGCGATTTGTATTCAGCATGAGATGGATCACCTGGTCGGTAAACTGTTTATCGATTACCTCTCGCCGCTGAAACAGCAGCGTATTCGTCAGAAAGTAGAGAAACTGGATCGTTTGCGTTCTCGCGCATAACGTCCCCCCGGATACAAGGATCATCGTGTCTAAAACACTACGTATTATCTTCGCGGGAACCCCTGATTTTGCAGCGCGTCACCTTGACGCGCTGCTATCGTCTGGTCACCAGGTTGTTGGCGTCTTTACCCAGCCGGACCGTCCTGCAGGTCGCGGCAAAAAACTGATGCCGAGCCCGGTCAAGGTGCTGGCAGAAGAGCATGGGCTTCCTGTTTTTCAGCCTGCATCGCTGCGCCCGCAGGAAAATCAGCAGCTGGTTGCTGACCTGAATGCCGACGTAATGGTGGTGGTGGCTTACGGTTTAATTCTGCCAAAAGCTGTGCTTGATATGCCGCGCCTGGGTTGTATCAACGTGCATGGGTCTCTGCTCCCACGCTGGCGTGGTGCAGCACCTATCCAGCGCTCGCTGTGGGCGGGTGATGCCGAAACGGGCGTGACCATCATGAAGATGGACGTAGGTTTAGACACCGGCGACATGCTGTATAAACTGGCCTGCCCCATTACGCCAGACGATACCAGCGCCACGCTGTATGACAAACTGGCAGACCTTGGCCCACAAGGTCTTATCGAGACGCTTCAGCAGCTTGCTGACAATACGGCAAAACCGGAAGTTCAGGGTGACGCGCTGGTGACGTATGCCGAAAAACTGAGCAAAGAAGAAGCGCGGATCGACTGGTCCCTGTCGGCCGCTCAACTTGAACGCTGCATCCGCGCTTTTAATCCGTGGCCAATGAGCTGGATGGAGATTGATGAGCAGCCAGTGAAAGTCTGGAAAGCCTCCGTCATTAGCGGTACTACCACGGCTGAACCCGGTACGATTGTTGACGCCAACAAGAACGGGATCCAGGTGGCGACTGCGCAAGGGATCCTGAATCTTGAATCGCTACAACCGGCCGGTAAGAAGGCCATGAGCGCTCAGGATCTGTTAAATTCCCGTCGCGAATGGTTTATTCCGGGCAAGCGTCTTGCCTGAGCAAATTTATTCTTAAGGCCCGGTGTTTCCGGGCATTTTTATTTTTACGGTTATGAAAAAACAAAATCTACGCAGTATGGCGGCTCAGGCCGTTGAGCAGGTTATCGAGCAGGGCCAGTCATTGAGTAACGTCCTGCCTCCCCTGCAGCAAAAAGTCTCTGATAAAGACAAAGCCCTGCTTCAGGAGCTCTGCTTTGGCGTTCTGCGCACGCTTTCTCAGCTTGAGTGGTTGATTAACAAGCTGATGTCACGCCCAATGACAGGCAAGCAGCGCACCGTACACTATTTGATTATGGTGGGTTTTTATCAGCTTCTTCATACCCGCATCCCACCTCATGCCGCGCTGGCTGAGACGGTGGAAGGCGCCGTTGCGATTAAACGCCCTCAGTTGAAAGGGCTGATCAACGGTGTACTGCGTCAGTTCCAACGACAGCAGGATGAGCTTCTGGCTGAATTTGCCCAAAACGAAGCACGCTTCCTGCATCCGGACTGGCTGTTGAAGCGGCTGAAAAAAGCTTATCCGCAGCGGTGGCAGGACATTGCCGATGCCAACAACCAGCGTCCGCCAATGTGGTTACGCGTGAATCGTAATCACCACACCCGTGACGCATGGCTGGCATTACTCGAAGAAGCTGGAATGAGTGGTTTCACTCACGCTGCATACCCTGATGCCGTACGTTTAGCCTCCCCCGCTCCGGTACATGCACTACCGGGTTTCGAAGAGGGTTGGGTAACGGTACAGGATGCTTCTGCCCAGGGTTGCATGACCTGGCTTGAACCCCAAAACGGTGAGCAGATCCTCGATCTCTGCGCCGCACCAGGGGGCAAAACGACGCATATTCTTGAAGTGGCTCCGCAGGCCAGCGTGATGGCGGTGGACGTCGATGAACAGCGTCTTTCACGCGTCTACGACAACCTCAAGCGTCTGGGCATGAAGGCTCAGGTTAAGCAAGGCGATGGACGCAAACCCGCAGAATGGTGTGGTGAAACGCAATTCGATCGCATTTTGCTGGATGCTCCCTGCTCTGCAACCGGCGTTATTCGTCGTCATCCGGACATCAAGTGGCTGCGTCGCGATCGTGATATTAACGAACTTGCCCAGCTGCAGTCCGACATTCTCGACGCCATCTGGCCGCATCTCAAACCTGGCGGAACGCTGGTCTATGCAACCTGCTCCGTACTGCCGGAAGAAAACAGCCAGCAAATCGCGGCCTTCCTTAAACGTACCCCGGACGCCGCGCTGCGCGATACGGGAACGCCTGAATCCCCGGGTCTGCAGAACCTGCCGGGTGCCGAAGAGGGTGATGGCTTCTTTTACGCTAAGCTAATCAAAGAGTGATGTTGAGAACAGGTCACGAGATATGAAGATTATCATTCTGGGTGCAGGACAGGTTGGCGGAACGCTGGCGGAAAACCTGGTGGGCGAAAACAACGACATCACCATAGTCGATACCAACGGCGATCGTCTGCGTGTCTTACAGGACAAGTTTGACCTGCGCGTGGTGCAGGGTCATGGTTCTCACCCACGGGTTCTTCGTGAGGCGGGTGCCGACGATGCCGACATGCTGGTTGCGGTAACCAGTTCTGACGAAACCAATATGGTGGCCTGTCAGGTGGCCTACTCGCTTTTCAACACGCCAAACCGAATCGCGCGCATTCGCTCTCCGGACTATGTTCGCGATGCTGAGAAACTGTTTAATTCCGAAGCGGTCCCTATTGACCATCTCATCGCACCGGAACAGCTGGTTATCGACAATATCTATCGCCTGATCGAATATCCGGGCGCCCTGCAGGTGGTGAACTTTGCCGAGGGTAAAGTGAGTCTGGCAGTGGTTAAGGCTTATTACGGTGGACCATTGATCGGCAATGCGCTTTCTACCATGCGCGAGCACATGCCGCATATCGATACGCGCGTCGCAGCCATTTTCCGTCACGACAGGCCAATCCGCCCGCAAGGCTCCACGATTGTCGAAGCAGGTGATGAGGTCTTCTTTATTGCGGCCTCACAGCATATTCGTGCCGTAATGAGTGAACTTCAGCGTCTCGAAAAACCCTATAAACGCATTATGCTGGTCGGCGGCGGCAATATCGGTGCAGGCCTGGCACATCGGTTAGAAAAAGATTACAGCGTAAAATTGATCGAGCGCGATCAGCAGCGTGCTGCTGAACTGGCGGAAAAACTGCAAAATACGATCGTATTTTATGGCGATGCGTCTGATCAGGAGTTGCTGGCTGAAGAGCATATTGATCAAGTTGATCTTTTTATTGCCGTCACCAACGACGACGAGGCGAATATAATGTCCGCCATGCTCGCCAAGCGTATGGGTGCAAAGAAGGTCATGGTGCTTATCCAGCGCAAGGCGTATGTCGATCTGGTCCAGGGTAGCGTTATTGATATTGCCATTTCGCCGCAGCAGGCGACAATTTCCGCGCTCCTGAGCCATGTTCGTAAAGCGGATATTGTCGGTGTGTCATCGCTCCGCCGCGGCGTAGCGGAAGCCATTGAAGCCGTGGCACATGGAGATGAAACCACATCACGCGTCGTGGGCCGGTCGATCGACGAAATTAAGCTGCCGCCAGGCACGATCATCGGCGCCGTTGTGCGCGGAAATGACGTCATGATTGCCAATGACAATTTACGTATTGAGCAAGGCGATCACGTTATTATGTTCCTTACGGATAAAAAGTTTATTACCGACGTCGAGCGTTTATTCCAGCCAAGTCCATTCTTCCTTTAAAGAGTAGGGTGCTCGAGAAAGAGCACCCGCACTTTATCCTTTTCATTTCTGTGCCTTTTATTTTTCATAACGTTTAATTATCCCGAATGGCAATTGGCTAATCATTTGTTAAACTTATACTCGTCAGCTGGCACAAGGAGAGAACAATGAGTTTTATTAAAGAATTTCGCGAATTTGCGATGCGCGGGAACGTGGTGGATTTGGCAGTGGGTGTCATTATCGGTGCAGCATTCGGCAAGATTGTTTCATCATTAGTGGCCGACATTATCATGCCACCATTAGGGTTGTTAATCGGGGGCATTGATTTCAAACAATTCGCTTTCACACTGCGTGAAGCGCAGGGTGATGTTCCGGCAGTAGTAATGCACTACGGCGTATTTATTCAGAACGTATTTGATTTCGTGATTGTGGCGTTTGCAATTTTTATGGCTATCAAGCTGATCAACAAGCTGAACCGTAAAAAAGAAGAGCCGGCTGCTGCACCTGCACCAACGAAAGAAGAAGTGCTGCTGAGTGAGATCCGCGATCTGTTAAAAGAACAGAATAACCGCGTTTAATCGAAAGCTTAAAGCAGAAAGGCCAGTGGTAAATAAGCGATTCGCTTGCTTGCCACTGGCCTCCCAGTTACCCCGTTTTTCATGTTTGTCTTTACGCAGATAACTTCCTTTCCCTTTTTTATTCTTCTCAACGCGCTGCCTGAATAACGGGTCGTGAAGTAACGCCTCAATGGCATTGTCTTTTATCTGTCCTTTCGTGTGCTGATAGCGGCTCATAAATTCTCCTGAGCATGGTTTATGACGACGGGAGTCTAGATCCTGATGGACTAAAAATCAACAGCCCTCGGTTTCTCCACTCGCTCCCTGTTCAAGGGCTTCGAGAATTGAACAGTAAATACTGCTGTGGGCCGTACCGCAGCAGGCATCATTCAGCCTTTGCAAAGAGCGCTGCATGGTTTGAAGCTCCTGGATGCGTGCTTCAACTTCATCCAGCCGGGCCTGCACAATGCTTTTAGATTCCTGGCAGGTGTGATGTTCCGGATCGATGCGGATCGATAATAACTCGCGGATCGAATCCAGCGTGAAGCCGAGCTGACGCGCATAACGAATAAATCGCAGGCGCTGAAGATCGTTATCGGTATAAAGTCGAAAGCCTCCTTCAGTACGAACTTCATGATCGATCATCTGCTGCTTTTCGTAATAACGGATGGTATCCGGCGTAACGTTCGCAAGCTTCGCAAGTTCACCAATACGGTACATAACTACTCCTCGTTTATTCTCTGCATCAATCTTTCACCGTATTCACCGCGCAGAAAATCAGTGTTCATCCCAGCCTGGCGCAGCTTGAGTTCAAGCAGGGCGAGACGGCGGCTCAGTTCAGAATGTCGCGGATCGTCCTGACGGATACCGTTGAGAAGATCGGCCAGTTCAACAGCCTCTCTGCGCTGTTCGAGCTCCGGAGGGAGACAGCCCGCGTTTTTCAGTAAACGGTATCCAGCTCGCAGTTCAGGCGCAATGTGCGAATCATCGTCGAGCACAAGGGGTTCGCCGCTTCCCGGGAGATCGTCGAATTCACCTTTATTTTGGGCATCGCGAATATGGCGTTCTGCCCACTGGTCGAGCAACCACATTACCAGCTCCAGGGAATGAACAGAATTGATACAGACATTGTAGAGAAGTGGGGATATCGCGGATATAAAAAAACCCGCCGGAGCGGGTTTTTTTACGTTACTACAGATTACTCTGCAGCAGCTTCTGCTTTCTCTGAACGATCAACCAGCTCGATGTAAGCCATCGGCGCGTTGTCGCCTGCACGGAAACCACACTTCAGAATGCGAGTGTAACCACCGGCACGGCTCGCGAAACGCGGGCCCAGTTCGTTAAACAGTTTTGCCACGATCTCGTTATCACGAGTACGGGCGAATGCCAGACGACGATTAGCAACGCTGTCAGTCTTGGCAAGAGTAATCAGCGGCTCAACTACGCGACGCAGCTCTTTCGCTTTAGGCAGGGTCGTCTTGATGATCTCATGACGAACCAGTGAACCTGCCATGTTGCGGAACATAGCCTGGCGATGGCTGCTGTTGCGGTTCAGTTGACGACCACTCTTACGATGGCGCATGACCTTATCCTTCTCAGTAAAACCTTAACCTGTGATCCGGTTACTCGTCAGCAATGCTTGCCGGTGGCCAGTTTTCCAGGCGCATGCCCAGAGACAGACCACGTGAAGCCAGCACGTCTTTAATCTCAGTAAGAGATTTTTTACCCAGGTTCGGCGTTTTCAGCAACTCAACCTCGGTACGCTGTACCAGATCACCGATATAGTGGATAGCTTCTGCCTTGAGGCAGTTAGCAGAGCGGACAGTCAATTCGAGATCGTCAACAGGGCGCAGCAGGATCGGATCGAATTCTGGTTTCTCTTCTTTCACTTCAGGCTGACGTACATCACGTAAGTCAACGAAAGCTTCCAGTTGTTCTGCCAGGATGGTTGCCGCACGACGAATCGCCTCTTCAGGATCGATTGTGCCGTTGGTTTCCATTTCGATGACCAGCTTGTCCAGGTCGGTACGCTGTTCTACACGCGCTGCTTCAACATTGTAGGCAATACGCTCTACAGGGCTATAGCATGCGTCGACCAGCAGACGGCCGATTGGGCGCTCATCTTCTTCCGAATGAATTCGGGCAGAAGCCGGCACATAACCACGACCGCGCTGAACTTTGATACGCATGCTAATAGCTGCGTTCTCATCGGTCAGGTGGCAGATCACGTGCTGCGGCTTGACGATTTCAACATCACCGTCGTGGGTGATGTCGGCTGCAGTCACAGGGCCAATGCCAGATTTATTCAGAGTAAGAATAACTTCATCTTTACCCTGAACTCTCACCGCCAGCCCTTTCAGGTTGAGCAGGATTTCAAGGATATCTTCCTGAACGCCTTCTTTGGTGCTGTACTCATGAAGTACACCATCAATCTCAACCTCGGTCACCGCGCAACCCGGCATCGATGAGAGCAGAATACGGCGCAGTGCGTTACCCAGAGTATGGCCAAAGCCACGCTCTAAAGGCTCAAGGGTCACCTTGGCGTGCGTCGAACTCACTTGCTCGATATCTACCAGGCGCGGTTTTAGAAACTCTGTCACAGAACCCTGCATTGTGTCCTCTCTTTGGTACTAAGCTTTACTTGGAGTAAAGCTCGACGATCAGGTGTTCGTTAATGTCCGCAGACAGATCAGAACGTTCTGGCTGACGCTTGAACGTACCTTCCATCTTGCCAGCATCAACTTCCAGCCAGGTTGGCTTTTCACGCTGCTCAGCCAGCTCCAGAGCGGCCTTCACGCGAGATTGCTTTTTCGCTTTCTCACGAATGCTAACAACGTCATTCGCTTTAACCTGATAAGAAGCGATGTTAACAACACGACCGTTTACCATGATTGCTTTGTGGCTAACCAGCTGACGTGATTCAGCACGAGTAGCGCCGAAGCCCATACGGTATACAACGTTGTCCAGACGACCTTCCAGCAGAGCGAGCAGGTTTTCACCTGTGTTGCCTTTCAGACGTGCTGCTTCTTTATAGTAGTTACGGAACTGACGCTCCAGCACACCGTACATACGGCGAACTTTTTGCTTTTCACGCAACTGCACACCATAGTCAGACAGACGCGGTTTACGCGCACCGTGCTGGCCAGGAGCTTGTTCAATTTTACACTTGGTATCGATCGCGCGAACGCCAGACTTAAGGAATAAGTCGGTGCCCTCACGACGGCTCAGCTTGAGCTTAGGACCCAAATATCTTGCCATTTTCTATCTCCAACTAACCTAAAAAACGGAGCGTTATACGCGACGTTTTTTCGGCGGACGACAACCGTTATGAGGGATCGGAGTCACATCAGTAATATTCGTGATGCGGAAACCAGCGGCGTTCAGAGCGCGAACAGTAGATTCACGACCCGGACCCGGACCTTTAACCATAACTTCCAGATTCTTGATGCCGTATTCTTTTACGGCTTCTGCGCAACGCTCTGCTGCAACCTGAGCTGCGAACGGAGTGGATTTGCGAGAACCACGGAAACCGGAACCACCGGCTGTTGCCCAACCCAATGCGTTACCCTGACGATCAGTAATAGTAACGATGGTGTTGTTGAAAGAAGCATGGATATGAGCCACGCCGTCAGAGACTTGTTTTCTTACACGTTTACGTGCACGAACTGGTGCCTTTGCCATTATTCAATCACCCCGATTATTTCTTGATCGGTTTGCGCGGACCCTTACGGGTACGTGCGTTGGTCTTAGTACGCTGACCGCGCACTGGCAGACCACGACGATGACGCAAACCGCGATAGCAACCAAGATCCATCAGGCGCTTGATGCTCATGCTGATTTCACGGCGCAGATCACCTTCAACGACAAATTTGGCAACTTCGTCACGCAGCGTGTCGATTTGTTCTTCAGACAGCTCACTGATCTTAACATCTTCAGCGATACCCGCTGCAGCCAGAATGGCTTTAGAACGGGTCTTGCCGACGCCGTAGATCGAAGTTAATGCGATCACAGCATGTTTCTGATCAGGAATGTTAATGCCTGCTATACGGGCCACTATGCACTCCTACTATTTAATATGTACGCACCATGCTGAAAAGCCCGTTTTCAGGATACTCAAATGGAAACGTACAGACATACAAAAGATTGGCTGGCTAATCTAGCCAGCTCAACCCAACTTTGCAAGAAAAATATGCGAAATAATCAGCCTTGGCGCTGTTTATGCTTCGGCTCGGCACTGCAAATCACACGGATGACACCATCACGCTTAACGATTTTGCAGTTACGGCATAATTTCTTGACGGAAGCACGAACTTTCATTTTTACTCTCCGTAACTTCTCAGGCGACCATTTAGCGGCCGTAGCCTTTCAGGTTCGCCTTCTTCAATGCAGACTCGTACTGACTGGACATCATCAGAGTTTGCACTTGAGCCATAAAGTCCATAATCACGACAACAACGATAAGCAGTGAGGTCCCACCGAAGTAGAACGGTACTTTCATTGCATCACGCATGAACTCCGGGATCAGGCAGATAAAAGTAATATAAAGCGCACCAACCAAAGTCAGGCGAGTCATTACTTTATCGATATACTTCGCCGTTTGCTCTCCCGGACGAATTCCTGGTACAAATGCACCGGACTTCTTCAGGTTATCTGCTGTTTCACGCGGGTTGAAGACCAACGCCGTGTAGAAGAAACAGAAGAAGATGATCGCAGACGCATAGAGTAACACATAAAGTGGTTGCCCAGGCTGCAAATACAGCGAAATTGTTGTCAGCCAGTTCCAACCAGTACCGCCCCCGAACCATGACGCGATGGTCGCCGGGAACAGAATAATACTGGAAGCGAAGATAGCCGGGATAACCCCCGCCATGTTCACTTTCAGCGGTAAATGTGTGCTCTGTGCAGCATAGACACGACGACCCTGCTGACGTTTAGCGTAGTTCACCACAATGCGGCGTTGACCACGTTCAACGAAGACAACAAAGAACGTCACTGCAAATACTAATACTGCAACCAACAGCAACAGGAGGAAGTGCAGGTCGCCTTGACGCGCTTGCTCAATAGTATGGGCGATGGCTGGCGGGAGGCCCGCAACAATACCGGCGAAGATAATGATTGAGATACCGTTACCGATACCACGCTCAGTAATCTGTTCGCCGAGCCACATCAGGAACATAGTCCCTGTGACCAGACTTACAACAGCGGTGAAGTAGAATGCAAAGCCCGGGTTTAACACCAGGCCCTGCATACCAGGCATATTCGGCAGACCGGTAGCAATACCGATCGACTGGAATATTGCCAGCACCAGAGTACCGTAACGGGTGTACTGACTAATCTTACGACGTCCAGACTCCCCTTCTTTCTTCAACTCTGCCAGGGCCGGATGAACGACCGTCAGCAGCTGGATAATAATAGATGCCGAAATGTACGGCATAATACCCAATGCGAAGATAGAAGCACGGCTGAGAGCACCACCAGAGAACATGTTGAACATTTCAATGATGGTGCCTCGCTGTTGCTCAAGCAGTTTGGCAAGTACAGCGGCATCGATACCAGGGATCGGAATAAAAGAGCCAATACGGAACACAATCAGCGCGCCGATAACAAACAGCAGTCTGCGTTTCAGCTCGCCAAATCCACCTTTGGCACTTTGAAAATCTAATCCCGGTTGCTTAGCCATCTGCTACTTATTCCTCAATTTTACCGCCAGCAGCTTCGATAGCAGCACGAGCACCTTTAGTAACACGCAGGCCACGAACAGTTACCGGAGTAGAAACTTCACCAGCCAGGATCACTTTCGCGAACTCGATCTGGATACCGATAATGTTTGCTGCTTTCAGCGTGTTCAGGTCTACAACGCCGCCTTCAACTTTCGCCAGGTCAGACAGACGGATTTCCGCTGTGATCGCTGCTTTGCGAGAGGTGAAGCCGAACTTCGGCAGACGACGGTACAGTGGCATCTGGCCACCCTCGAAACCGCGACGTACGCCACCGCCAGAACGAGAGTTCTGACCTTTGTGACCACGACCACCGGTTTTGCCGAGGCCAGAACCGATACCACGACCCAGGCGTTTACCCGCCTTTTTAGAGCCTTCGGCCGGAGACAGAGTATTTAAACGCATCTCTTACTCCTCAACTTTAACCATGAAGTAAACCGCGTTGACCATACCACGAACAGCAGGAGTATCCTCGCGCTCAACGGTATGACCAATACGACGCAGACCCAGGCCAAGCAGCGTTGCCTTGTGTTTCGGCAGACGACCGATTGCACTGCGGGTTTGAGTGATTTTAATAGTCTTTGCCATGGTCAATTACCCCAGAATTTCTTCAACGGATTTACCACGCTTGGCAGCGACCATTTCTGGAGAATTCATATTTTCCAGGCCATCAATAGTTGCACGAACCACGTTGATCGGGTTGGTGGAACCATATGCTTTAGCCAGAACGTTATGAACCCCAGCAACTTCCAGAACGGCGCGCATTGCACCACCGGCGATGATACCGGTACCTTCTGAAGCTGGCTGCATGAATACACGAGAACCCGTGTGAACACCTTTAACTGGGTGCTGCAGGGTGCCGTTGTTCAGCGCGACGTTAATCATGTTGCGACGGGCTTTTTCCATCGCTTTCTGGATCGCTGCTGGAACTTCACGCGCTTTACCGTAACCAAAACCAACGCGACCGTTACCATCGCCTACTACAGTCAGAGCTGTGAAGGAGAAAATACGACCACCTTTAACGGTTTTAGATACGCGGTTTACCGCGATCAGCTTTTCCTGCAGTTCGCCAGCCTGTTTTTCGATGTGAGCCATCTTACACCTCTACCTTAGAACTGAAGGCCAGCTTCACGGGCAGCATCTGCCAGTGCCTGGACACGACCATGATATTGGAACCCGGAACGGTCAAAGGAAACATTGCTGATGCCTTTTTCCAGAGCGCGTTCAGCAACAGCTTTACCTACAGCTGCAGCGGCGTCTTTGTTACCGGTGTACTTCAATTGTTCTGAGATAGCTTTTTCTACAGTAGAAGCAGCTACCAGAACTTCAGAACCGTTCGGTGCAATTACCTGTGCGTAAATATGACGCGGGGTACGATGTACCACCAGGCGAGTTGCACCCAGCTCTTTGAGCTTGCGGCGTGCGCGGGTCGCACGACGGATACGAGCAGATTTCTTATCCATAGTGTTACCTTACTTCTTCTTAGCCTCTTTGGTACGCACGACTTCGTCGGCGTAACGAACACCCTTGCCTTTGTAAGGCTCAGGACGACGGTAGGCGCGCAGATCTGCTGCAACCTGACCGATCAGCTGTTTATCAGCGCCTTTCAGCACGATTTCAGTTTGAGTCGGACATTCTGCAGTGATACCGGCCGGCAGCGGATGCTCAACAGGGTGTGAGAAGCCCAGAGACAGGCCTACTGCATTCCCTTTGATAGCTGCACGATAACCTACACCAACCAGCTGAAGCTTTTTAGTGAAGCCTTCGGTAACACCAACAACCATTGAGTTCAGCAGGGCACGCGCGGTACCAGCCTGAGCCCATCCATCCACGAAACCATCACGTGGACCGAAGGTCAGAGCGTTATCTGCATGTTTAACTTCAACAGCTTTGTTGAGGGTACGAGTCAGCTCGCCGTTTTTACCTTTGATCGTAATAACCTGACCGTCGATTTTGACATCAACGCCGGCAGGAATAACGACCGGTGCTTTAGCAACACGAGACATTCTTTCCTCCGATTAGGCTACGTAGCAGATAATTTCGCCACCAAGACCAGCCTGGCGCGCTGCACGATCAGTCATAACACCTTTAGAGGTAGAAACAACTGCGATACCAAGACCAGCCATAACTTTTGGCAGCTCATCTTTTTTCTTATAGATGCGCAGGCCTGGGCGGCTGACACGCTGAATGCTTTCTACAACAGCTTTACCCTGGAAATACTTGAGAGTAAGTTCCAGTTCCGGCTTGGTGTCGCCTTCAACTTTAAAATCTTCGATAAAACCTTCTTCCTTCAGCACGTTGGCAATTGCCACTTTCAGCTTGGCGGAAGGCATGGTGACCGCAACTTTGTTCGCGGCCTGACCGTTACGGATACGGGTCAGCATATCCGCGATCGGATCTTGCATGCTCATCTGTCTTTACTCCCGTGATTCAATTGGTAATTACCAGCTAGCCTTTTTCAAGCCTGGCACTTCACCGCGCATAGCGGCTTCACGCAGTTTGATACGGCTCAACCCAAACTTGCCCACATAACCATGTGGACGACCTGTTTGACGACAGCGGTTACGCTGACGAGACGGGCTGGAATCACGCGGCAGAGACTGCAGCTTGAGAACCGCATTCCAACGATCTTCGTCGGAAGCGTTCACATCAGAAATGATCGCTTTCAGTTCAGCGCGTTTAGCGAAGAATTTATCAGCTAAAGCTACGCGCTTTACTTCGCGTGCTTTCATTGATTGCTTAGCCATTCAGTAACCCTACCTTACTTGCGGAACGGGAAGTCAAAGGCAGCCAGCAGAGCACGGCCTTCTTCGTCAGATTTCGCAGTAGTGGTAATGGTAATATCCAAACCACGCACGCGGTCGACTTTATCGTAGTCGATTTCTGGGAAGATGATCTGCTCACGGACACCCATGCTGTAGTTACCACGACCGTCGAAAGACTTAGCGGACAAGCCACGGAAGTCACGGATACGTGGAACAGCAATAGTGATCAGGCGCTCAAAGAACTCCCACATGCGTTCGCCACGCAGAGTTACTTTACAGCCGATCGGATAGCCCTGACGGATTTTGAAGCCTGCAACAGATTTGCGTGCTTTGGTGATCAGCGGTTTTTGACCGGAGATTGCTGTCAGGTCAGCTGCTGCGTTATCCAGCAGTTTCTTGTCAGCGATCGCTTCACCAACACCCATGTTCAGGGTGATCTTCTCGACCCGAGGGACTTGCATGACAGAATTGTAGTTAAACTCAGTCATGAGTTTGTTAACTACTTCGTCTTTGTAGTAATCATGCAGTTTCGCCATCGTACTACTCCAAATTACTTGATAGTTTCGCTGTTAGACTTGAAGAAACGGACTTTTTTGCCGTCTTCGAATCTAAAGCCTACACGGTCAGCCTTGCCGGTAGCCGCATTGAAGATTGCAACGTTAGAAACCTGAATAGCAGCTTCTTTTTCAACGATGCCGCCTGGTTGGTTCAGGGCCGGAACCGGCTTCTGATGTTTCTTAACCAGGTTGATACCTTCAACGACAAGTTTGCCGGAAGACAGAACATTTTTCACTTTACCGCGTTTACCTTTATCTTTACCGGTTAACACGATAACTTCGTCATCACGACGGATTTTCGCTGCCATGATTCGCTCCTTAGAGTACTTCTGGTGCCAGAGAGATAATTTTCATGAACTTCTCAGTACGAAGTTCACGAGTTACCGGCCCAAAGATACGCGTGCCGATAGGCTGCTCGCTGTTATTGTTTAAAATAACGCATGCATTACCATCGAAGCGAATGACAGAACCGTCAGGGCGACGAACACCCTTCTTGGTGCGCACCACTACCGCCTTCAGCACATCACCTTTTTTGACCTTACCACGTGGAATTGCTTCCTTGATGGTGATCTTGATGATGTCGCCTACGCCTGCGTAGCGACGGTGCGAGCCACCCAGAACCTTGATACACATTACGCGACGTGCACCGGAGTTGTCGGCGACGTTCAGCATAGTCTGTTCTTGGATCATTTTAGTGCTCCGCTAATGTCAACTACTACCTGAGACTCTAAAATCAGAGCCGTTAAAAAGCCCCATATCGAGGGCGCGGCATTATAACACCGCTTCTGCAATATGGGTAGAAAAAATAAACGGCTCATCGCTGAGCCGTTTATTCGTATTGAGAAGGCGTACTGTATTACAGAACCGCTTTCTCTACAACGCGAACCAGCGTCCAGGACTTAGTCTTGGACAGTGGACGGCATTCACGGATTTCAACCTTGTCGCCGATACCACATTCGTTGTTCTCGTCATGTACGTGCAGTTTGGTCGTACGCTTGATGAATTTACCGTAGATCGGGTGTTTCACAATACGTTCGATAGCTACAACAATGGATTTCTCCATTTTGTCGCTAACAACACGACCTTGCAGAGTACGGATTTTATCGGTCATTACGCACCCGCCTTCTGAGTCAGTAAAGTCTTAACGCGTGCAACATTGCGACGCACTTGCTTCAGCAGGTGAGTCTGTTGCAGCTGGCCACTTGCAGCCTGCATACGCAGGTTGAACTGCTCACGCAGCAGGTTCAGCAGCTCAGCGTTCAGCTCTTCAACGCTTTTTTCACGCAGCTCTTTTGCTTTCATTACATCACCGTCTTAGTTACAAAGGTGGTTTTGATAGGCAGTTTCGCTGCTGCCAGGCCGAAGGCTTCACGGGCCAGCTCTTCCGGAACACCGTCCATTTCATAAAGGACTTTGCCCGGTTGGATCAAGGCAACCCAGTACTCCACGTTACCTTTACCTTTACCCATACGAACTTCCAGCGGCTTCTCGGTGATCGGTTTGTCCGGGAATACACGGATCCAGATCTTACCTTGACGCTTAACTGCACGGGTCATTGCACGACGTGCTGCTTCGATCTGACGTGCAGTCAGACGACCACGGCCAACAGCTTTCAGACCGAAAGTGCCGAAGCTAACATCCGTACCCTGCGCCAGACCACGGTTGCGGCCTTTGTGCACTTTACGGAATTTTGTACGCTTTGGTTGTAACATCAGCGACGCTCCTTATTTACGGCCTTTACGCTGCTGCTTTTTAGGTTGAGCAGCCGGTTTTTCCGGTTGTTCAACAGCAGCCATACCACCCAGGATCTCACCTTTGAAGATCCATACCTTAACGCCGATTACACCGTAAGTGGTGTGCGCTTCAGAGGTGTTGTAGTCGATGTCAGCACGCAGAGTGTGCAGCGGTACGCGACCTTCACGGTACCATTCGGTACGTGCGATTTCCGCGCCGCCCAGACGGCCGCTAACTTCAACTTTGATACCTTTAGCGCCCAGACGCATTGCGTTCTGTACAGCACGCTTCATAGCACGACGGAACATAACACGACGTTCCAGCTGAGAAGTGATGCTGTCAGCAACCAATTTAGCGTCCAGTTCAGGCTTACGAACTTCAGCGATATTGATCTGTGCAGGAACGCCAGCGATATCCGCTACGACCTTGCGCAGTTTTTCTACGTCTTCGCCTTTCTTACCGATAACGATGCCAGGGCGAGCAGTGTGAATAGTCACACGGATGCTCTTAGCTGGACGCTCGATAACGATACGAGATACAGACGCTTTAGCCAGTTCCTTAGTCAGGTACTGACGTACTTTAAAATCGCTGTCCAGGTTGTCAGCGAATTCTTTGGTGTTCGCAAACCAGGTAGAGTTCCATGGTTTTACAATACCCAGGCGAATACCATTAGGATGTACTTTCTGACCCATTGCTAGTCTCCAGAGTCTCAGCGATCGGACACAACCACAGTAATGTGGCTGGTGCGCTTCAGGATGCGATCTGCACGACCTTTCGCACGCGGCATAATGCGCTTCATGCTTGGGCCTTCATCTACGAAAATTTTCGCGACTTTCAGATCGTCGATGTCAGCGCCATCGTTGTGTTCAGCGTTAGCAATGGCAGATTCCAGTACTTTCTTGACCAATACCGCAGCTTTCTTGTTGGTATAGGTCAGGATGTCCAGGGCCTGCGACACTTTCTTACCGCGAATCAGGTCAGCAACAAGGCGAACCTTCTGAGCAGAAGAACGAGCATGGCGATGTTGAGCTAAAGTTTCCATCTCTTCCTCCTACCTTATTTCTTCTTCGCTTTTTTATCAGCAGCGTGGCCGCGATAAGTACGAGTCGGTGCGAATTCACCCAGTTTGTGACCAACCATTTCGTCGGTAACAAAGACTGGAACGTGCTGACGACCATTATGGACAGCGATGGTCAAACCGATCATGTTAGGAAAGATCGTTGAACGACGGGACCAAGTGCGCAGGGGCTTCTTGTCTCCGCTTTCCACCGCTTTCTCTACCTTCTTCAGCAAGTGCAGGTCAATAAAAGGACCTTTCTTGAGAGAACGTGGCATGGCTTATCCTCTAAAATTATTTGCTACGGCGACGTACGATAAATTTATCAGTACGCTTGTTGCTGCGGGTCTTCTTACCTTTGGTCTGAACGCCCCACGGAGTTACCGGGTGCTTACCAAAGTTACGACCTTCACCACCACCATGTGGGTGGTCGACTGGGTTCATCGCAGTACCGCGAACGGTAGGACGAACACCACGCCAGCGTGCAGCACCTGCTTTACCCAGAACGCGCAGCATATGCTCAGCATTGCCAACTTCGCCCAGAGTAGCGCGGCAGTCTGCTTCGACTTTACGCATTTCACCAGAACGCAGACGCAGGGTGACATAAGCACCATCACGCGCAACGATCTGAACGTAAGTACCAGCGGAACGTGCCAGCTGACCGCCTTTACCTGGTTTCATTTCTACGTTATGAACGGTAGAACCAACCGGGATATTGCGCATCGGCAGGGTGTTGCCTGCTTTGATTGCAGCATCAACGCCAGACTGAATCTGGTCGCCAGCTTTCAGGCCTTTAGGGGCCAGGATGTAACGGCGTTCGCCGTCTTTGTACAGAACCAGCGCGATGTTCGCGGAACGGTTCGGATCGTACTCAAGACGTTCAACAACTGCTGGGATACCGTCTTTGTTGCGTTTGAAGTCAACAATACGATAAGCCTGCTTGTGGCCACCACCGATGTGACGAGTGGTGATACGGCCATTGTTGTTACGACCACCGGATTTGCTGTTTTTTTCCAGCAACGGAGCAAAAGGTTTGCCCTTGTGCAGCTCAGGGTTAACCACTTTAACTACGTGGCGACGACCCGGAGATGTCGGTTTACATTTAACAACTGCCATTGTATTACTCCTCCGACTTACTCAGCGCCGCCAACGAAGTCCAGATTCTGGCCTTCTTTCAGGGTGACGTAAGCTTTTTTCCAGTCGCTACGACGACCGATACGCTGTCCGTGACGTTTAACTTTCCCTTTAACTACCAGGGTGTTAACGACTTCGACTTCGACTTCAAACAGTTTCTGCACAGCAGCTTTGATCTCTGCTTTGGTCGCGTCTTTAGCAACTTTGAGAACGATGGTGTTTGTTTTTTCCATCGCAGTAGACGCTTTTTCAGAAACGTGCGGTGCGCGAAGCACCTTCAGCAGACGTTCTTCACGAATCATGCCAGCATCTCCTCAACTTGCTTAACAGCATCAGCAGTCATTACGACTTTGTCGAAGGCGATCAGGCTAACCGGGTCGATACCAGTCGCATCGCGTACGTCAACCTTGTGCAGGTTACGTGCGGCCAGGAACAGGTTCTCGTCCAGCTCACCGGTGATGATCAGCACATCTTCCAGAGCCATGTCTTTCAGTTTCTGTGCCAGCAGCTTAGTTTTAGGCGCTTCTACAGAGAACTTCTCGACAACGATCAGACGATCCTGACGTACCAGTTCGGACAGGATGCTTTTCAGCGCGCCGCGGTACATCTTTTTGTTAACTTTTTGACTGTGGTCCTGTGGACGCGCAGCGAAGGTCACGCCACCTGAACGCCAGATCGGGCTCTTGATAGAACCTGAACGCGCACGGCCGGTACCTTTCTGGCGCCATGGCTTTTTGCCAGAACCAGTTACTTCAGCACGAGTCTTCTGAGCACGAGTACCCTGACGAGCACCAGCTGCATAAGCAACAACAACCTGGTGAACCAGCGCTTCGTTGAAATCACGACCGAAGGTAGTTTCGGAAACAGTCAGCGCGCTCTGCGCGTCTTTCAATACTAATTCCATTGCTATCCCCTTACGCCTTCACAGCTGGTTTAACGATCAGGTCGCTACCGGTTGCACCCGGAACTGCACCTTTAACCAGCAGCAGGTTGCGCTCAGCGTCAACACGTACTACGTCCAGGCTCTGAACGGTTACACGTTCGTTACCCAGCTGACCTGCCATTTTCTTGCCTTTGAACACTTTGCCCGGAGTCTGGTTCTGACCGATAGAACCCGGAACGCGGTGAGACAAGGAGTTACCGTGAGTAGCGTCCTGGGTACGGAAGTTCCAGCGCTTAACGGTACCAGCAAAACCTTTACCTTTAGAGGTACCGGTTACGTCAACTTTTTTAACGTCAGCAAACAGCTCAACGCTAATGTCCTGACCTACGGTGAACTCTTCGCCTTCAGCAAGACGGAATTCCCACAGACCACGGCCAGCTTCTACGCCAGCTTTAGCGAAGTGACCCGCTTCTGGTTTGGTTACACGGTTAGCTTTTTTAGCACCAGTGGTAACCTGAATAGCGCGGTAGCCATCGTTAGCCAGATCTTTAACCTGAGTAACGCGGTTTGCTTCAACTTCGATTACGGTTACTGGGATAGAAACGCCATCTTCAGTGAAGATGCGGGTCATACCCACTTTTTTACCGACTAAACCAATCATTGTTTCAACCTCTCAATCGCTCGATGACCTGATTAACCCAGGCTGATCTGCACGTCTACACCGGCAGCCAGATCCAGACGCATCAGAGCATCAACGGTTTTCTCAGTTGGCTCAACGATGTCAACCAGACGCTTGTGAGTGCGGATTTCGTACTGATCGCGCGCGTCTTTGTTGACGTGCGGGGAGATCAGAACGGTGAAGCGCTCTTTGCGGGTCGGCAGCGGGATCGGACCACGGACTTGCGCACCAGTGCGCTTAGCAGTCTCGACGATTTCCGCGGTTGATTGATCGATCAGACGATGATCAAACGCTTTAAGGCGGATACGGATTCTTTGGTTCTGCATGAGACCAGAGCTCCAATTATTTTATAAACGAAAATGATTACTCCTCAAACCCATTACGATTGATGGGAGAGTGTAACCGTTCTTACGTAGCTCCCCAATTGGGAGCATTGTTGAGTAACAAAATGAGCTACTCTGGTTCTGATTGAACCCGCCGTCAATTACGACAAGCCCGCGCATTATACGTAAATCTGGGCAAGACGCAAGTGCCGTTTAGAAATTAAGCGCCAAAGGCGCAGGATGCGTAAGAGCGCGCAACATTTCATGCAATGTATTCTGCGTCGATTCTTTATTTCGAGCCGCTACGCATCTCCGTTTTTTGTGCATTGCCGGCCAGGCCGTTTATAACGAGTATGCGCTCAAACCCGTTTGAGGCCTTTTTCATGCTAACCACCCTCCCCTTTCTGCTGATCTATCTTTCACTGACTGCCTTACTGGTACATGCCGATATTCGCTACGGTCTGCTTCCCGATAAATTTCTCTGCCCGCTGCTATGGGCGGGTCTGCTCTTTCAGCTCTGTATCCATCCTGATTTTCTGCCGAGCGCGGTGGCGGGTGCGTTGGCTGGATATATTGGCTTTGCCGTTATTTACTGGGGCTACTGGTTTATCCGCCGACGTGAAGGTATGGGATATGGCGATGTGAAATACCTGGCGGCGCTTGGTGCATGGCACGGCTGGTGCGTACTGCCTACGCTGGCGCTACTCGCGGCGCTGATGGCGCTTCTTTGCATTCTTGTTTTTTCGTTAATCCGCCCTGATAAGAAGGCAATAAAAAACCCGCTGCCTTTTGGGCCATTTCTGGCAGCAGCGGGTTTATGCATAGGCTGGAAAACGTTGGTTACTCTTCCACTTTAATCTGTGACTGAAGGTAGTTCTGCAGGCCGATTTTAGCAATCAGATCCAGCTCCGTTTCCAGCCAGTCAATGTGGCCTTCTTCATCGGCCAGGATCTGGATCATCATATCGCGACTGACGTAGTCATGTACGCTGTCTGCGTAGGCAATGGCTTCACGGAGATCTTTGGCGCCTTCAAGTTCCAGCCTGAGGTCAGAACGCAGCATCTCTTCGACATCTTCTCCGATGCCCAGCTTGCCGAGATCCTGCAGGTTTGGAATGCCTTCAAGAAATAAAATACGCTCGATATATTTATCAGCGTGCTTCATTTCATCGATCGATTCATGGTACTCAACGTCGTTCAGACGTTTAAGCCCCCAGTTTTTGAACATTCTCGCGTGAAGAAAGTACTGGTTAATTGCGACAAGCTCATTTCCCAATAATTTATTGAGATAACTTATGATTTTAACATCACCTTTCATTATATAGTCCCTCCGCTTCCACTCATTGAAGCGTAGATCGGGCTACAGGGATGTCAAAAAAAAGATGGGCGCTTACGCGATCTCTTTGTATTCCGGGATCTGCATCAATTCGTCCTGCATGATCTCTCGCGCAGCACGTACGCATTTACCGCATTGATTTCCCACCGGAACAAATTTGCGTAGCTGTTGAAATGACTGAGGCTGAAACTGGCGAACGGCCTGACGTATTTTCTTGTCGCTTACACCATTACATAAACAAACGTACATAGAGACTCCCGTTCAAATTATGCGCAAAGTGTAAGTGAGAATGGTTATGATTACAATAGCACAAACGCCACAATACGGGACGGGAGCAGGCAAAAATGCGAAATTTTGTGACAACGCCTGAGCGGCAAAAAACAAAAAAGGACGCCGAAGCGTCCTTTTTTTATTCGGGGATAATTAATTAGCCCAGAACTTTAGCAACAACGCCCGCGCCAACGGTACGGCCGCCTTCACGGATTGCGAAACGCAGACCGTCGTCCATCGCGATTGGGTGGATCAGAGTCACAACCATCTTGATGTTGTCGCCTGGCATTACCATCTCAACGCCTTCTGGCAGTTCGATGGTACCGGTCACGTCAGTTGTACGG
>NZ_JBVPGN010000020.1:0-29139 GCF_055816715.1 Enterobacter sp. PL_is514
GCTCACCGTTGCGAGGTGGCGTATATTACGCTTTCCTCTTTCAGAGTCAACCCGTTATTTCAGGATTTTTTCTCTTCAACCGACCGGGTTGTTTGTGAAGTGATTCACATCCGCCGTGTCGATGGAGGCGCATTATAGGGAGTTCTCCGCAGGCCGCAACCGCTAAATGACAGAAAAATGACTGACTGCTGCATTCCACAGCAAAACCCCGCCTTATACCTTTTTACACACAGACTTATCCACAACGATACGAAAAAGTGAAAATGTGCGAGCGTTGCGCAAACGTTTTCGTTAAAATGCTCGCGCTTAACAAGGATGCCTCGTCAGATGTGTTAGATGAGTTTTTCACAGGAAAATTCATCTAACGCTCTCTGTAATCGTGAAATCCAGGGGATTTACCATGCAACAACGTCGTCCAGTCCGCCGCGCTCTGCTCAGTGTTTCTGATAAAGCCGGTATCGTCGAATTCGCTCAGGCACTTTCCGCACGCGGTGTGGAGCTGCTTTCCACAGGCGGTACCGCTCGCCTGTTAGCAGATAAAGGTCTGCCGGTAACCGAAGTGTCCGATTACACCGGTTTCCCGGAAATGATGGATGGACGCGTCAAAACCCTGCATCCAAAAGTCCACGGCGGTATTCTTGGCCGTCGCGGTCAGGACGACGCCATTATGGAACAGCATGACATCGCACCAATCGACATGGTGGTTGTTAACCTCTACCCGTTTGCCCAGACCGTTGCCCGCGAAGGCTGCTCTCTGGAAGATGCCGTAGAGAATATTGATATCGGCGGCCCGACCATGGTGCGCTCCGCGGCCAAGAACCATAAAGATGTGGCTATCGTCGTAAAGAGCAGCGATTACGAAACCATTATTAATGAGATGGATGCCAACGAAGGGTCGCTGACCCTGGAAACGCGTTTCGACCTCGCCATCAAAGCCTTCGAACACACCGCCGCGTACGACAGCATGATCGCCAACTACTTCGGTAGCCTGGTACCGGCTTACCACGGTGAAAGCAAAGATCCTTCAGGCCGCTTCCCGCGCACCCTGAACCTGAACTTCATTAAGAAGCAGGATATGCGTTACGGTGAGAACAGCCACCAGCAAGCAGCCTTCTATATAGAAGAAGAGGTAAAAGAAGCCTCTGTTGCGACCGCTCAGCAGGTTCAGGGCAAAGCCCTCTCCTATAACAACATTGCCGACACCGACGCCGCGCTGGAATGCGTGAAAGAGTTCAGCGAGCCGGCCTGCGTTATCGTCAAGCACGCGAACCCATGCGGCGTTGCCGTGAGCACCTCTATTCTGGATGCCTACGATCGCGCCTACAATACCGACCCAACCTCCGCGTTCGGCGGCATTATCGCCTTCAACCGCGAGCTGGATGCTGAAACGGCTCAGGCCATCATCTCCCGCCAGTTCGTTGAAGTGATCATCGCGCCATCCGCATCCGAAGAGGCGCTCAAAATTACCGCGGCAAAACAGAACGTGCGCGTACTGGTTTGCGGCCAGTGGGCACAACGCGTGCCGGGCCTGGACTTCAAACGCGTAAACGGCGGTCTGCTGGTTCAGGATCGCGATCTGGGTATGGTGACAGAAGCTGATCTGCGCGTGGTGACCAAACGTCAGCCGAGCGTACAGGAGCTGCGTGACGCGCTGTTCTGCTGGAAAGTGGCGAAGTTCGTCAAATCCAACGCCATTGTCTACGCGAAAGAGAATATGACCATCGGAATAGGTGCTGGCCAGATGAGCCGCGTCTACTCCGCGAAAATCGCGGGCATTAAAGCAGGCGATGAAGGTCTGGAAGTGAAAGGCTCCGCCATGGCTTCTGACGCGTTCTTCCCGTTCCGTGACGGTATCGATGCGGCAGCTGCTGTCGGCATCACCTGTGTGATCCAGCCTGGCGGCTCAATCCGCGACGACGAAGTGATTGCCGCCGCCGACGAACACGGCATTGCGATGATCTTCACCGACATGCGCCACTTCCGCCATTAATTCCCGGAGCTGAAAATGAAAGTATTAGTAATTGGTAACGGCGGACGCGAGCACGCGCTGGCGTGGAAAGCGGCGCAGTCTCCGCTGGTGAAAACGGTCTTCGTGGCACCGGGCAACGCCGGTACCGCACTGGAACCCGCGCTGCAGAACGTGGCTATCGGCGTAACCGACATTCCGGCGCTGCTGAGTTTTGCCCAGAGCGAGAAAATCGACCTGACCATTGTCGGCCCGGAAGCGCCGCTGGTGATTGGCGTCGTTGACGCGTTCCGCGCGGCGGGCCTGACAATCTTCGGGCCAACACAAGGGGCCGCGCAGCTGGAAGGCTCCAAAGCCTTCACCAAAGATTTCCTCGCGCGTCATAATATCCCGACGGCGGAATATCAGAATTTCACTGAAGTGGAGCCTGCTCTGGCCTACTTACGTGAGAAGGGCGCGCCGATTGTTATCAAGGCCGACGGTCTGGCCGCCGGTAAAGGCGTGATCGTCGCGATGACGCTCGAAGAAGCCGAAGCCGCGGTTCAGGACATGCTGGCAGGTAACGCTTTCGGCGATGCGGGCCACCGTATCGTGATTGAAGAGTTCCTCGACGGTGAAGAAGCCAGCTTTATCGTGATGGTCGACGGCGAGCACGTTCTGCCGATGGCCACCAGCCAGGACCACAAGCGTGTGGGTAATGGCGACACGGGTCCTAATACCGGCGGGATGGGCGCCTACTCCCCTGCTCCGGTCGTGACTGACGAAGTTCATCAACGCACCATGGATCGCGTCATCTGGCCAACCGTGAAAGGGATGGCGGCTGAAGGTAACACCTACACCGGTTTCCTCTACGCGGGCCTGATGATCGACAAGCAGGGTAACCCTAAGGTCATCGAATTCAACTGCCGCTTTGGCGATCCGGAAACGCAGCCCATCATGCTGCGCATGAAATCCGATCTGGTGGATCTGTGTCTGGCAGCCTGCGAAGGCAAGCTGGACGAGAAAACGTCAGAGTGGGACGAGCGTGCATCTCTGGGTGTGGTGATTGCTGCGGGTGGTTATCCGGGTAATTACAACACCGGGGATGAGATCCACGGTCTGCCGCTGGAAGAGATTGACGGTGCGAAGGTGTTCCATGCCGGTACGAAGCTGGCTGAAGACGATCGCGTTCTGACCAACGGCGGACGCGTGCTGTGTGCGACCGCGCTGGGTCATACCGTGGCAGAAGCGCAGAAGCGCGCCTATGCGCTGATGGCGGATATTCACTGGAACGGTAGCTTTAGCCGTCAGGATATCGGCTATCGCGCGATTGCGCGCGAGCAGGGGGAGTAATTCCTCCTCGCCCTCACCCTCTCCCTCAAGGGAGAGGGGATTTACCTCAAAAACTCTTCTCTGTCGGCTGCCAGGTACAGAAGTCTTCGTTCGCCACCAGCAGCAGCTGAGAGCCTTCCGGCGCTTCCAGCCACGCCACACTCACTTCCATTGAGGAATGACGCTGACGGCGTTGAATGTGTTCGGTCGCCCAGGATTCAAGCTCAGGCTTGACCGTTTGCCCTTCGCAGGTGGTTACCGTCCCGTCGTTATGCCAGCGCCCCTGGCGCAGCACAACGCGTCCCAGACGAAGCGCATCGCTGGTCTGGCGAATTTGTTCGGCACGATAACGGTAGAGGGCGATTTGATCGCTGGAAAGCTGCTGTTTTTGACCACTGACTTCGCGCTGCATAAAGCTCAGCTCGCCATGGTCGTCAAAACGCACTTTCACGTGTTCGGGGGTCTTGCTGTAGACGTTCAGTTCAATCAGCGACAGGTCATCTCCCTGCCAGCGATATTCCGCCGTCGACGTATTGCCGTTATGCCACGGGCTAAAGGCAGAAAGCAGATGCACTTCGCCGCCGGAATCTTTGCGCCAGATCCTGACTGCACCCTGGTTGTCCGCGTAGCCGCTGGCGGTAAACGGCGGCAGGGAGGTGTCGTGGCTGCAGGCGGACAGCAGCAGCATGCCTGCCAGCGCGAGCGTTCCGCGCCAGAAAGACAAAAGGGGCGTTGCCGCCCCTTCGCTAAAACTGTTCACTGCCACGCGTCTTACTTAACTGCGTCTTTCAGTGCTTTACCAGAAACAAATGCCGGCACGTTCGCTGCGGCGATTTTGATTTCTTTACCGGTCTGCGGGTTGCGGCCAGTACGCTCAGCGCGGTGGTTCACTTTGAAGGTACCGAAACCAACCAGTTGTACAGCATCGCCTTCTTTCAGAGACTCAGTAATAGCAGCCAGGGTAGATTCCAGAGCAGCTTTAGCCTGCACTTTAGACAGATCAGCCTTGTCCGCAATTACATCAATCAGTTGAGTCTTGTTCATAAGTTATCCTTTCAATGTGTTTATCGCTTGCTAAGCATCGAGTGCGACGAAAATGCCAAAAAAGCACTCTCCTGCATACACGCACCGATAGCCACTTTTTTTCGCCCCCCAAATGTAGACCAGACAAGGGGCGAAAGGGAAGAGTCGAGGAGCGACAAAACGGGCGTTATCTCAAGTTTTCTTATCTCATTGGTTAAAAATTATACCAATATTACTCTCACCGGCCTCACGTAAGTCCGCACGCAGCCCTTTTAACAGTTCAATATCGCGTTCTTCACACTCTGCCAGCAGGCGGAAAATTTCCCACTGAATGTCCCATTCTTGCTCAACGGCCGGGTTTGCACGCAGTTCTTCATCGGTCATTTCGCGACCTTCCTGGGTCATTTCCAGCATCGCCACGGTAGTGATAGAGGCCTTACTGACTTCAATAGCGTGCTCCAGCGTTTCACCGCTCAGACGGGAGTGAAGCAGTTCGCTTAACGCCACGCAGGCATCAATCGCCGGGTAGACACCGTACAGGTCAAAATCATCCGCCACCGGAATCGCCTCTTCCAGCTTTTCGAGCTGAGAGTCGAAATTCACCTTCGCGTCTTTCACCGTCAGCGTTTCCCAGATCAGATCCAGAATGCGGCGGTAGATATGGCCATCACCAAAGCCCGTCTGCTTACAGAACGCGGCATAGTTGGGATACATGCGCTCGCACAGGCAAGCCATAAAGGTGACGTGCTGCCAGCTTTCCAGCTTTTCAAGGCGCAGGTGAATCGGGTTTTGTAGCATGATGATCTCTCGAATCGAAAATTAGGCGCAGTTTACCTGAATCAACGCTGAATTTCCTGCCAACGAACAAAAGCCGGACGCGAAGAGGCCACCGCGTCAGCCCAGCGCGTCGGCTCCGGTAAGCGGTAGCCGTTCATGCAGCGCTGTACCCACGCCAGAGCGCTGTCCATGCTCACCCGATGGCCGGTGGCGATGAACAGCGGATTACAGCGAGTCTTGCTGCGCCAGACCCACGCCAGCTGCTCGCCTTTATGGATAAGCGGTGCCAGCGCGCCCGGCTCGGCGGAGAGTGGCTCAAACGCGCCGCACAGGCGTTTCTTGGCAACGCCAATGGTCGGCACATCCACCAGCAGCCCAAAGTGGCTGGCAACGCCTAAACGGCGCGGGTGTGAGATCCCATGCCCATCGACAAACAGCAGGTCAGGTTTTTGCGAGAGCTGCTCCCACGCTGCCAGCAGCGCGGGATATTCGCGGAAGGAGAGAAAGCCCGGGATATACGGCATGGTGGTCGCGATACGCGCGACCTTGTACTCCACCAGCTCAAGCGAAGGGTATTTCAGTACCACCATCGCCGCTCGCGTCACTTCCCCACCCTGCTCGAACCCGACGTCTGCTCCGCCAATGTACTGCGGAGGATCCTTATCCAGACGATCCTCGCGGATCACCGATGAGGCCAGTTCGATTTGTTGAGCGCGTAGCGACGCGAGATCCATAACGACTCCTTACTTGTGATACTGGGCAGAAAGCCGATGCACCGCCTCCACAAATACGCCTGCGTGCTCTGGCGGCACATCCTGATGAATACCGTGGCCGAGGTTAAAGACGTGGCCTTCCCCCTGGCCGAAACCAGACAGTATAGTCGACACTTCTTCTTCAATGCGGGCTGGCGGCGCATAGAGCATGGACGGGTCCATATTGCCCTGCAGCGCCACTTTGTCGCCCACGCGGCGGCGCGCATCGGCAATATCAGTGGTCCAGTCAAGCCCCAGCGCGTCGCAGCCGGTTGCCGCCATGGCTTCCAGCCACTGACCGCCACCTTTAGTGAACAGCGTCACCGGCACGCGGCGACCTTCGTTTTCACGCAGCAGGCCGTCTACGATTTTGTGCATGTAATACAGGGAGAACTGCTGATAATCGCGCCCGGTCAGCACGCCGCCCCAGGTATCGAAAATCATCACCGACTGCGCACCCGCCTTAATCTGCGCGTTCAGATAGAGGGTGACGCTCTTCGCCAGCTTGTCGAGCAGCGCATGCAGGGCCAGCGGCTCGGCGTACATCATCTTTTTAATCAGGGTGAAGGCTTTGCTGCTGCCTCCTTCCACCATATAGGTTGCCAGCGTCCACGGGCTGCCGGAGAAGCCAATCAGCGGCACTTCACCTTTCAGCTCGCGGCGAATGGTGCGTACGGCGTTCATCACGTAGCCCAGCTCGCCTTCCGGATCGGGGATCGGCAGCTTGTCCACGTCGGCTTTGCTTTTGATCGGAGAGGTGAAACGCGGGCCTTCACCGGTTTCGAAGTACAGGCCAAGGCCCATGGCATCCGGAATGGTCAGAATATCCGAGAAGAGGATCGCCGCATCCAGCGGGAAGCGGCGCAGCGGCTGGAGCGTCACTTCACAGGCCAGCTCGGCGTTTTTGCACAGCGACATAAAATCGCCCGCCTGCGCGCGCGTGGCTTTGTACTCTGGCAGATAGCGTCCCGCCTGGCGCATCATCCACACCGGGGTGACATCAACGGGCTGGCGCAGCAGCGCACGCAGATAACGATCGTTCTTCAGTTCGGTCATTTTTGCAGTTCCTTAAGCGTCATGGCCTCAGTGTAACACTACTCATACTCGGCCCGACACATCGCCACGGTATCTTCTATCAGCCGACGTGCCACGGTGCCCGGCGGAGGTAACAGCGGTAAATCGTCGTAGCGATACCAGTTCGCATCCAGCAGCTCTTTCTGATCGATAACGATCTCGCCGCTGTCATATTCGGCCATAAAGGCCGTCATCAGCGACTGCGGGAACGGCCACGGCTGGGAGGTGACGTAGCGCAGGTTCTTCACTTTGATCCCGCTCTCCTCCATCACCTCGCGCGCCACCGCCTGCTCCAGCGTTTCGCCCACCTCGACGAAGCCGGCCAGCACGGTATGAACGCCGTTGCGATGACGAGTATGCTGCGCCAGCAGGATGGAATCCTCCCGGCGGATAGCGACGATAATGCACGGCGCAATCTGCGGATAGTAGCGTTCGCGGCAGTGGTTGCAGAGCATCGCCCATTCGGTTTTGCTCGGACGCATGGTATGGCCGCAGTAGCCACAGTATTTGTGCGAGCGATAAAACTCGGCCAGCTGCACGCCGCGCCCCGCCAGCTGGAACAGCCCCACGTCCTGATCCAGCACCTGGCGCACAGATCCCATATCCTGGCGGCGGGGCTGTTGGATCAACCACACGGGCTCACCCTGCCACTCGCCGATTTGTAGCGCTGGCTGACCAACAAGATCGAACGCCTCAGCTGCGCCATAGGGGATTTCCCCGGCAGGAAGCCATAATTTTTGTTCGTGACTGACGATCCACCAACCAAGATCTGATTTTTCAATAATACGATCCATATCTATTGCACTACCTTCGCTTCACTGACATGTTGTTAGCATTGTGGTTACATTCTGGATAAGCAGATTCAATCCTACATTTTGCGGAGTCGACCATGTTAAACCAGCTGGAAAGCCTGACTGAGCGCGTTAGAGGAAGTAACAAACTGGTGGATCGCTGGCTACATGTGCGCAAGCATCTACTCGTGGCTTATTACAATCTGGTCGGCATTAAGCCTGGCAAAGAATCGTTTATGCGACTGAATGAAAAAGCGCTGGATGATTTTTGTCAGGGCCTGGTCGACTATCTGTCCGACGGCCATTTCAATATTTATGAACGCATTATCCGCGAAATGGAAGGGACAACACCGTATTTAGCAGCCAGCAAGCTCTATCCGCTGCTGGAAGCCAACACCCAGCAGATCATGGATTACTATGATTCCGCGCTCGAGAACGCCATCGATCACGATAACTATCTTGAGTTCCAGCGGGCGCTATCCGACCTCGGTGAAGCGCTGGAAGAACGATTCACACTGGAAGATAAGCTGATCGCCCTCGTGCTGGACAATGATTTGAACATCAGTAACGAAGAGAACGTCGCGCGCCCTGCTTGAGTTCTTCACCGTTAACGAGTAATTTACAACCATTCGCCCCTCTCACGAGGGGGATTTTTCTTGTCGGAGTGCCCAGCGCCTGAAAGCGCGGGCTGAGACCGTTAATTCGGGATCCGCGGAACCTGATCAGGCTAATACCTGCGAAGGGAACAAGAGTCACACTGCTGTTGTATCGCCTGAGGGCGATCCTCTCTTGCTTCATCCGTCGTCTGACAAGCCATGTCCTTCACTTTTGGAATGAGCTATGTCTACTGCAAAACTGACCCGCCGCGAACAGCGCGCACAGGCCCAACACTTCATCGACACCCTGGAAGGCACCGCTTTCCCGAACTCGAAACGCATCTACATTTCCGGCTCGCAGGCCGATATCCGCGTCCCGATGCGCGAAATCCAGCTCAGCCCGACGCTTATTGGCGGCAGCAAAGATAACCCGCAGTATGAAGACAACGAAGCCGTGCCGGTGTATGACACCTCCGGTCCGTACGGCGACCCTGATGTTGCCATCAACGTCCAGCAGGGTCTGGCTAAGCTGCGCCAGCCGTGGATTAATGCGCGCAACGACTGCGAGGAACTGAGCGTGCGCAGCTCTGCATACACCAAAGAGCGCCTCGCCGACGACGGTCTGGACGAGCTGCGCTTTACCGGCCTGCTGACGCCAAAACGCGCTAAAGCGGGCAAATGCGTGACCCAGCTGCACTACGCGCGCCAGGGCATCGTCACGCCGGAAATGGAATTCATCGCCATCCGCGAAAACATGGGTCGCGAGCGCATCCGTAGCGAAGTGCTGCGCTATCAGCATCCGGGTGAAGGCTTTGGCGCTCGCCTGCCGGAGAACATCACGCCGGAGTTTGTGCGTGACGAAGTAGCCGCCGGGCGCGCGATTATCCCCGCCAACATCAACCACCCGGAATCCGAGCCGATGATTATCGGCCGCAACTTCCTGGTGAAGGTCAACGCGAACATCGGTAACTCGGCCGTCACCTCCTCCATCGAAGAAGAGGTGGAAAAGCTGGTCTGGTCCACGCGCTGGGGCGCGGACACGGTAATGGATCTCTCCACCGGCCGCTATATTCACGAAACCCGCGAATGGATCCTGCGTAACAGCCCGGTACCGATTGGCACCGTCCCGATTTATCAGGCGCTGGAGAAGGTCAACGGCATTGCCGAAGACCTGACCTGGGAAGCGTTCCGCGACACGCTGCTGGAGCAGGCCGAGCAGGGCGTGGACTACTTCACCATTCACGCGGGCGTGCTGCTGCGCTACGTGCCGATGACGGCGAAGCGTCTGACCGGCATCGTCTCGCGCGGCGGTTCCATCATGGCGAAGTGGTGCCTCTCCCATCACCAGGAAAACTTCCTCTACGAACACTTCCGCGAGATCTGCGAAATCTGCGCCGCCTATGACGTCTCCCTGTCGCTGGGCGACGGCCTGCGTCCGGGCTCCATCCGCGACGCCAACGACGAAGCGCAGTTTGCCGAGCTGCACACGCTGGGCGAGCTGACTAAAATCGCCTGGGAGTATGACGTGCAGGTAATGATTGAGGGTCCGGGACATGTGCCGATGCAGATGATCCGCCGCAACATGACCGAAGAGCTGGAGCACTGCCATGAGGCCCCGTTCTATACCCTGGGACCGTTGACCACCGATATTGCGCCGGGTTACGACCACTTCACGTCAGGCATTGGCGCGGCGATGATCGGCTGGTTCGGCTGCGCCATGCTCTGCTACGTGACGCCGAAAGAGCACCTCGGCCTGCCAAACAAAGAGGACGTGAAGCAGGGGCTGATTACCTACAAAATTGCCGCCCACGCGGCGGATCTGGCCAAAGGCCACCCGGGGGCGCAAATCCGCGATAACGCCATGTCGAAGGCGCGCTTTGAATTCCGCTGGGAAGACCAGTTCAACCTGGCGCTGGATCCGTTCACCGCTCGCGCCTATCACGACGAGACCCTGCCGCAGGAATCAGGCAAAGTCGCGCACTTCTGCTCTATGTGCGGGCCAAAATTCTGCTCGATGAAAATCAGCCAGGAAGTGCGTGACTACGCCGCCGCGCAAACCATTGAAGTGGGCATGGCGGACATGTCTGAAACCTTCCGCGCCAAAGGCGGCGAAATCTACCTCAAAAAAGAGGAGGCGTAATGTACCAGCCCGATTTCCCACCCGTCCCCTACCGTTTAGGGCTCTATCCGGTGGTGGACAGCGTGGCGTGGATAGAGCGACTGCTGGAGGCAGGCGTTCGCACCCTCCAGCTGCGCATCAAGGATAAGCGCGATGACGAGGTGGAAGCCGATGTGGTTGCCGCCATCGCGCTGGGGCGTCGGTATAACGCCCGCCTGTTTATCAACGATTACTGGCGGCTGGCCGTTAAGCACCGGGCGTACGGCGTGCATCTGGGTCAGGAAGACCTCGAAACAACGGATCTGAGCGCTATCCGTGAAGCCGGGCTGCGTCTTGGCGTGTCAACGCACGATGACATGGAGATCGACGTGGCCCTGGCGGCCCGTCCCTCTTACATCGCGCTGGGCCACGTCTTCCCGACGCAAACCAAGCAGATGCCCTCCGCACCGCAGGGTCTGACGCAGCTGGCGAGTCACGTTAAACGCCTTGCCGATTACCCCACCGTCGCCATCGGCGGAATCAGCCTTGAACGCGCCCCGGCGGTGCTGGAGACCGGCGTCGGCAGCATCGCCGTCGTCAGCGCCATCACCCAGGCTGCAGACTGGCAGTCCGCCACCGAACAGCTGTTACAGCTGGCAGGAGCTGACGATGAACGATCGTGATTTTATGCGCTACAGCCGTCAGATCCTGCTGGAGGATATCGCCATCGACGGGCAGCAAAAGCTGCTCGCCAGCCGGGTGCTGATTGTCGGTCTGGGCGGATTAGGCGCGCCCGCCGCGCTTTATCTGGCAGGTGCAGGTATCGGTACGCTGGTGCTGGCCGACGACGACGAGGTTCACCTCAGCAACCTACAGCGACAAATCCTCTTTACCACCGAGGATATCAACCAGCCGAAAGCAAAAATCACCCGGCAGCGGCTGAACCAGCTTAACCCGGATATCGAGCTGATTGCCTTACAGGAGCGTCTTAGCGGTGAAAGCCTGCACCGTGAAGTCGCCCTTGCCGACGTGGTGCTGGACTGTACCGACAACATGGCGACGCGCCAGGCGATTAACGCCGCCTGCGTGGCAAATCATACGCCGCTTATCACCGCCAGCGCGGTGGGGTTCGGCGGGCAGATGATGGTTCTGACGCCACCGTGGACGCAGGGCTGCTATCGCTGTCTGTGGCCGGATGATGCCGAGCCAGCGCGCAACTGCCGGACGGCGGGCATTCTGGGTCCGGTGGTCGGCGTAATGGGCACCATGCAGGCGCTGGAAGCCATCAAGCTGCTCAGCGGCATGGAGACGGAACGCAATACGCTGCGGCTGTTTGATGCCCGCTCAGCCGGCTGGCGCCAGCTGGCGTTACGCCGCGCCAGCCGCTGCCCGGTATGTGGAGGCCGCGATGCGCATTCTGTTTAACGATGAGCCGATGAGATGCGAAGACGGGCTCACCGTTGCGGTACTGCTCGACAAGCTGCGTCAGCTCAAACCGGGAACGGCGCTGGCGCTCAATCAACAGATCCTGCCGCGCGAGCAGTGGGAACATCAGCAGGTCAATGACGGCGACCAGATCCTGCTGTTTCAGGTTATCGCAGGGGGCTGAGATGTTACGTATTGCCGATAAAGTCTTTGATTCACATCTGTTTACCGGAACCGGAAAATTCGCCTCGCCGCAGCTGATGGTGGATGCCATTCGCGAAAGCGGCAGCCAGCTGGTGACGCTGGCGCTCAAGCGCGTGGATCTGCGTCATCACAGCGATGCCATTCTGGCTCCTTTACTGGAGGCAGGCGTCACGCTGCTGCCCAACACCTCCGGTGCCAAAACGGCCGAAGAGGCGATTTTCGCCGCGCAGCTGGCCCGCGAGGCGCTCGGCACCCGCTGGCTGAAGCTGGAAATTCATCCTGACGCCCGCTGGCTGCTGCCCGACCCTATCGAAACGCTGAAAGCGGCTGAAAAGCTGGTGCTGCAAGGGTTTACCGTCCTGCCTTACTGCGGAGCCGACCCTGTCCTGTGCAAACGGCTGGAAGAGGTCGGCTGCGCCGCCGTCATGCCGCTGGGCGCCCCCATTGGCTCCAACCAGGGGCTGGAGACCCGTGCGATGCTGGAAATCATTATTGAGCAGGCTACCGTGCCGGTGGTGGTTGATGCGGGCATTGGCGTGCCCAGCCATGCCGCACAGGCGCTGGAGATGGGCGCCGACGCGGTGCTGGTGAATACGGCCATCGCGGTTGCCGACGATCCGGTCATGATGGCGCGTGCGTTCCGCATGGCCGTAGAGGCTGGGTTGCTGGCAAGGGAGTCCGGCCCCGGCTCGCGCAGTTTCCAGGCGCAGGCCACCAGCCCGCTGACCGGTTTTCTGGAGGCGATCTCATGAGCACGTTTACCGAGCGCTGGCGGCAGCTTAACTGGGACGACATTGCCCTGCGCATCAACAGCAAGACGGCGGCTGACGTGGAGCGTGCGCTGAATGCCCGCCATCTGACCCGCGAGGATCTGATGGCCCTGCTCTCCCCGGCGGCCAGTGCGTACCTCGAACCGATGGCCCAGCGAGCACAGCGGCTCACCCGCCAGCGTTTTGGCAACACGGTGAGTTTCTACGTGCCGCTCTATCTCTCAAACCTGTGCGCCAATGACTGCACCTATTGCGGTTTCTCCATGAGCAACCGCATCAAACGTAAAACGCTCGATGAAGGTGAGATTGCCCGTGAGTGTGCGGCTATTCGTGAAATGGGCTTTGAACATCTTCTGCTGGTCACGGGCGAGCATCAGGGGAAAGTGGGAATGGACTATTTCCGTCAGCACCTTCCCGCCATTCGTCGTCAGTTTGCGTCGTTGCAGATGGAAGTTCAGCCCCTGGCGCAGGAGGAGTACGCGGAGCTCAAAACCCTCGGGCTGGACGGGGTCATGGTCTACCAGGAAACCTACCACGAGGCGACGTACGCCCGGCACCACCTGAAGGGTAAGAAACAGGATTTCTTTTTCCGGCTGGAAACGCCGGACAGGCTGGGTCGCGCCGGCATCGACAAAATCGGTCTGGGTGCGCTGATCGGGCTCTCCGACAGCTGGCGGGTGGATTGTTACATGGTGGCGGAACATTTGCTGTGGCTTCAGCAGCGCTACTGGCAGAGCCGTTATTCCATCTCCTTCCCGCGTCTGAGGCCCTGCGCGGGCGGGATTGAACCGGCTTCGCTGATGGATGAACGCCAGCTGGTGCAAACCATCTGCGCGTTTCGCCTGCTCGCTCCGGAAGTGGAATTATCGCTCTCAACGCGTGAGTCCCCGGCGTTTCGCGATCGCGTTATCCCGCTTGCGATTAACAACGTCAGCGCGTTTTCCAAAACACAGCCTGGCGGCTACGCCGACGATCATCCGGAGCTCGAGCAGTTTGCGCCGCATGACGGACGACGTCCGGAAGCGGTCGCCGCCGCTCTGACGGCGCAGGGTCTTCAGCCTGTCTGGAAAGACTGGGACAGCTGGCTGGGAAGAGCCTCGCAGTGACGTTGAAACGCACTGCAACATCATAAAAAATTGTCGAGGCGCGACGAAAAGGCAAAACCGGAGGATTGTCAGCGATCGTCCGGTTTTTTATTGTCACACGGTCAGCAACGGATGCTGACCAGGGCGAAAAGCTTCTTCCTCGTTTCGCCCTGCCTCTGGTTCATTGCACAAACGGCCCCAGCCAGGTGAATAAGTATTTTCTTAATGGTTCTTAAGATAAATCATCCCGTCAGAAATCGTGTGCCGTATAATTCACCGCTAACCGCAGGACAGCGACTATGCTGAGAGGATATCGGCAGACGAACAGTATTCACCATCAGGAACGATGTACAGCTCATGGCACTTCACAGCAAAAAGCTCTCTTTTACCCGGCCAATCATGCTCAGCTTCGCGGGGATCCTCTGCAGTTTTGCGGTGATCGCGATCGCGGTGACGCTTTCGCAACGAAAGGATTTTCTTGAGGATTATCATAAGATCAATAGCAATTTCACGCACAACCTGGCGGTGAACTACACCGAATCTATCCTGCGTGAAAACGACTATATCCTGGGGCGTTCCGCGATGTACTTTGCGCGCGACGACAGGCTAAACGAGACGCTCAACGTCAACCCGACGCAGGGGCTGCAGATGATGATGCATTTGCAGAACCTGATGCCGACCGTCTCCTCCATCTCGCTGGCGGACACGCAGGGGCATTACCTCCGCGCACCGGAAGTGCTCCCCACGGAGAAGAGTAAAACCTTCGATCCCAGGACGAGGCCGTGGTTTGTCGCTCAGGCGGAAGCCAGCATCTTCAGCCACTATACCCGTCCTTATATGGATTACTTTACGGGGCATCCCACGGTCACTCTTTATAAGCCAGTGATTTCACCAGAAGGCAGACTGAAGGGAACGCTCGCGTTTCATCTCGATTTGACATCAATGGGCTACACCCTGCGTCAGATGGTGGCGCCCGTTCAGGGGGAATTTTTCGTCGTCGAGCGTGACGGTGCTGTGGTGCTGCATCCGGATACCGGCGCGCTCTTCAAGCAGTACGTGAGCGAAGCGCTGATGGACAAAATGACCAGCGGTGAAGGCCACCTTTACGACAAGAAAAGCAACGCCTGGTATTACTACTACTCGTTTACCAACCCGGACTGGTTTGTCATTTACCGGGTATCGGATGCAACGCTCACCGATATTACCCGCCACGAAACGACGATTGTTGGCTGGGGGTTTGCGCTGGCGGCCATCATCATCATCCTCTTCGGCTTATACCTCCGCCACGCCTCGCGTAGCGTGCTGATGCATATTATCAATGCCATCAAAACCGGCGACGTCAGCGAGGCGCCGCGCCTGGAAGCGATGCTGAGCCACACGATTCAGTCCAATAAAGAGCGTGAAATGGCCTATGTGCGCCAGGCCACCCACGATGCACTGACGGGCTGTAAAAACCGCCGCGCGTTTGATAGCGATATAGCAGAGCTGCTAAATACCCAGCAGCCTTTCACGATGGCGCTGGTGGATATCGATAACTTCAAGTCGATTAACGACACGCTGGGCCACCTGACCGGTGATATCGTTCTGCGTAACGTGGCCCGCGAAGGGCTCCAGATCATGCAGCCACATCACGTCTCGCTTTACCGTTATGGTGGAGAAGAGTTTGCGGTAATTTTCCAGGCTGAGCAGATGACTTCTGCGCTCTCATTACTGGAAGCATGGCGTACCGCTGTTGAAAAACGTGTCTGGCGGGAAGAAAACCTGCGGGTTACGTTCAGCGGCGGTCTTGGGGAGTGGCATTTTGAACCGCTGGAGCACTTTATCGGAAGCGTTGATAACGCCCTATACAGCGCCAAACAGCAGGGCAAAAACCGCATCAACCGAACGTCCATCAGCTAATCCCCCCTCTTTCACCCTGCCCGTTTCCACAGGCCGGGTACCCGACAATGCAAAATTGTAACCGGTTTCAGAAAATCGCCGGTATCTTTGTGATGCCTGACACACAATCGCGGTAAACCGGTTGTTGAAGCGGTCTGCACGGGATAATTATCAATAAACACATGTAGATCGAGGCTGATTATGAAGAACATCGTTTTATGCTGTGCAGCGGGAATGTCAACCAGCATGCTGGTTCAACGTATGAAAGACGCCGCGCAGAAAAAAGGGGTTGAAGTCACGATTAAAGCCGTTCCGGTTGCGGAGTTTAAAGACAACATCGCGACGGCCGACATCGTATTGCTGGGGCCACAGGTTAAATACGAGCAGGCCAAACTCCAGGCACAGGCCGAGCCGCTAGGTAAAAAGGTCGCGGTGATCGACATGATGGATTACGGCATGATGAAAGGTGATGCCGTACTGGAAAAAGCGCTCAAACTTCTGGAGTCATAATGGAAGACTTAGAAACCACGATTATGGAACTGCTGGTCAACGCAGGCGCGGCGCGCAGTGCGGCCCTGACGGCGTTACAGATGGCGCGTAAAGGTGAGTTTGACGAAGCAGAAAAAGCGATGGAAGAGTCGCGTGAATATGTGAAGCATGCGCACACGATCCAGACGCAGCTTATCGGTCTTGATGAGGGAACCGGGAAGCTTCCGGTTAATCTGATCACCGTTCACTCTCAGGATCACCTGATGAACGCGATGGTCATTCAGGATCTGGCGGGCGATATGATTGAGCTTTATCGACGGATCCCGCTGGTGAATTGAAAACATGCAGATGTAAAAAAACCCGCCGAGGCGGGTTTTTTATTAGCGACTCAACGATTACTCGTTGTCGGAACCGCCCAGACCTGCGTTCAGCAGTTCTGCCAGGCTCGCGGATGCATCTTCAGCAGTTACCTGCGGTGCAGCTGGCAGTTCGCCCGCAGCACGACGACGCATACGATCCTGGTGGTACGCATAACCGGTACCCGCCGGGATCAGACGACCCACGATAACGTTCTCTTTCAGACCGCGCAGTTCATCACGCTTACCAGCAACAGCGGCTTCGGTCAGGACACGAGTCGTTTCCTGGAACGATGCTGCAGAGATGAAGGACTCGGTTGCCAGAGACGCTTTGGTGATACCCAGCAGATCGCGCGAGAAGGTCGCACCGATTTTGCCGTTCGCTTCCAGTTCGCGGTTAGCGATCTTGACGCGTGAGTATTCAACCTGCTCGCCTTCCAGGAACTCGGAGCTGCCTGCGTTTTCGATGGTTGCTTTACGCAGCATCTGACGAACGATAACTTCGATGTGCTTATCGTTAATCTTAACGCCCTGCAGACGGTAAACGTCCTGCACTTCGTTGGTGATGTAACGCGTTACCGCGTGTACGCCACGAAGACGCAGAATGTCGTGCGGCGCTTCTGGACCATCGGAAACCACGTCACCACGTTCTACACGTTCACCTTCGAACACGTTGAGCTGACGCCACTTAGGAATCATCTCTTCGTACGGTTCGCTACCATCTACTGGAGTGATAACCAGACGGCGTTTCCCTTTGGTCTCTTTACCGAAGGAGATGATACCGCTGATTTCAGCCAGGATTGCAGGCTCTTTCGGACGACGTGCTTCGAACAGGTCCGCAACGCGTGGCAGACCACCGGTGATGTCCTTGGTACCGCTGGATTCCTGTGGAATACGCGCCAGAGCATCACCCGCACCGATCTGAATGCCATCTTCCAGCTGAACGATCGCTTTACCCGGCAGGAAGTACTGCGCAGGCATGTCGGTACCAGGGATCAGAACGTCGTTACCCTGAGCATCAACGATTTTCAGCGCAGGACGCAGATCTTTACCACCGGTAGTACGTTCAGCAGAATCCAGAACCACCAGAGAAGACAGACCGGTCAGCTCGTCGGTCTGACGAGTAATGGTCTGGCCGTCGATCATGTCAGTAAAGCGGATGAAACCACTTACTTCGGTGATAACCGGCATGGTGTGTGGATCCCAGTTTGCAACGGTTTCACCGCCAGCAACCTGCTCGCCATCACCTTTCGCCATAACCGCACCGTAAGGCACTTTATAGCTCTCTTTGGTACGACCGAATTCGTCGATCAGTTTCAGCTCGGTGTTACGAGAGGTCACAACCAGCTTGCCTGCGGAGTTAACAACAGACTTCGCGTTGCTGAGCTTGATGCTACCTTTGTTTTTCACCTGGATGCTGGATTCAGCAGCCGCACGAGATGCCGCACCACCGATGTGGAACGTACGCATCGTCAGCTGTGTACCCGGCTCACCGATGGACTGTGCCGCGATAACGCCGATTGCTTCACCTTTGTTGATGATGTGGCCACGCGCCAGGTCACGACCGTAGCAGTGCGCACATACACCAAAGTCGGTGTCACAGGATACAACGGAACGCACTTTCACTGAGTCAACAGAGTTCGCTTCCAGCAGGTCACACCAGTGCTCGTGCAGCAGCGTGTTGCGTGGAACCAGAATGTCTGCAGTACCCGGCTTCAGAATGTCTTCCGCGGTCACACGACCCAGAACGCGATCGCGCAGTGGCTCTTTAACATCACCACCCTCGATAACCGGGGTCATGGTGATACCTTCGAGGGTGCCACAATCGTCTTCGGTCACAACCAGATCCTGCGCAACGTCAACCAGACGACGCGTCAGATAACCGGAGTTCGCTGTTTTCAGTGCGGTATCCGCCAGACCTTTACGAGCACCGTGCGTGGAGATGAAGTACTGGAGTACGTTCAGACCTTCACGGAAGTTCGCGGTGATTGGCGTTTCGATGATGGAGCCATCTGGCTTCGCCATCAGACCACGCATACCTGCCAGCTGACGAATCTGTGCTGCGGAACCACGCGCACCGGAGTCGGCCATCATGTAGATGCTGTTGAAGGAAACCTGCTGCTCTTCTACGCCGTCACGGTTAATCACGGTTTCGGTCTGCAGGTTATCCATCATCGCTTTGGATACACGATCGTTCGCCGCTGCCCAGATATCGATAACTTTGTTATAGCGTTCGCCCGCAGTAACCAGACCAGACTGGAACTGCTCCTGGATCTCAGCAACTTCGGCTTCCGCTTCAGAGATGATCTCGTGTTTCTTCTCTGGGATGACCATGTCATCGATACCAACAGATGCACCTGAACGCGCTGCATAAGCAAAGCCGGTATACATTGTCTGGTCAGCGAAGATAACGGTCGGCTTCAGACCCAGAATGCGGTAACAGGTGTTCAGCATTTTGGAGATCGCTTTCTTGCCCAGCGCCTGGTTGACGATGGAGAAAGGCAGACCTTTCGGTACGATCATCCACAGAATCGCACGGCCAACGGTCGTGTCTTTCAGGCTGGTTTTCGCAACGAATTCGCCGTTTTCATCTTTTTCGTATTCGGTGATACGCACTTTAACGCGCGCATGCAGAGAGGCCAGGCCAGCGCGGTAAATACGCTCAGCTTCTTTCGGGCCAGTCAGCACCATGCCTTCGCCTTTGGCGTTAACACAGTCACGGGTCATGTAGTACAGACCCAATACAACGTCCTGAGAAGGAACGATGATTGGCTCACCGTTCGCTGGAGACAGGATGTTGTTGGTAGACATCATCAGCGCACGCGCTTCGAGCTGGGCTTCCAGCGTCAGCGGTACGTGAACAGCCATCTGGTCACCATCGAAGTCGGCGTTATATGCCGCACAAACCAGCGGGTGTAGCTGGATAGCTTTACCTTCGATCAGGACTGGCTCAAATGCCTGGATACCCAAACGGTGCAGGGTTGGTGCACGGTTCAGCAGTACCGGGTGTTCGCGGATCACTTCGTCCAGGATATCCCAAACGACAGCTTCTTCACGCTCAACCATTTTCTTCGCGGCTTTGATGGTGGTGGCCAGGCCACGCAGTTCCAGCTTGCCGTAGATGAATGGTTTGAACAGCTCCAGTGCCATTTTCTTCGGCAGACCGCACTGATGCAGACGCAGGTATGGACCTACGGTGATTACAGAACGACCGGAGTAGTCAACACGCTTACCGAGCAGGTTCTGACGGAAACGACCCTGTTTACCTTTGATCATGTCGGCCAAAGATTTCAGAGGACGTTTGTTAGAACCGGTGATCGCACGACCGCGACGACCGTTATCCAGCAGGGCATCTACCGCTTCCTGCAGCATACGTTTTTCGTTGCGTACGATGATGTCCGGCGCAGCCAGATCCAGCAGACGTTTCAGACGGTTGTTACGGTTGATAACGCGACGATACAGATCGTTCAGATCGGACGTTGCGAAACGACCACCATCCAGCGGAACCAGTGGACGCAGATCTGGCGGCAGAACCGGCAGAACGGTCAGGATCATCCACTCTGGTTTGTTACCAGACTGAACGAACGCTTCCAGCAGTTTGATACGCTTGGTCAGCTTTTTACGTTTGGTTTCGGAGTTGGTTTCGTTCAGCTCTTCACGCAGCTGCTCGCACTCTTGCTCCAGATCCATGCTCTTCAGCAGGGCCTGAATAGCTTCCGCACCCATCTTCGCGTCGAATTCGTCACCGAACTCTTCCAGCGCGTCCAGATACTGCTCTTCAGTCAGGATCTGATGACGTTCCAGGTTCGTCATCCCGCCTTCGATAACCACATAAGATTCGAAGTACAGAACGCGTTCGATATCGCGCAGCGGCATATCCAGCAGCAGACCGATACGGGACGGCAGAGATTTCAGGAACCAGATGTGAGCGGTCGGAGACGCCAGCTCGATGTGGCCCATGCGCTCACGACGCACTTTAGTCTGGGTCACTTCAACGCCGCACTTCTCACAGATCACACCACGGTGTTTCAGGCGCTTGTACTTACCGCACAGGCACTCGTAATCTTTTACTGGCCCGAAAATACGCGCACAGAAAAGGCCGTCACGCTCAGGTTTGAACGTACGGTAGTTGATGGTTTCCGGCTTTTTAACTTCACCGAAAGACCATGAACGGATCATGTCTGGCGAAGCCAGAGCAATTTTGATCGCATCAAACTCTTCGGTTTTAGTCTGCGCTTTCAGAAACTTTAATAAATCTTTCACGGATTTGCTCCCGTCGGAGTTAGCACAATCCGGTGCCGGGGGTTAACCCGACACCAGTGACCTGTTTGAGCGAGAATTACTCGTCTTCCAGTTCGATGTTGATACCCAGCGAACGAATCTCTTTCAACAGTACGTTGAAGGATTCTGGCATGCCCGGTTCCATCTGATGGTTGCCGTCCACGATGTTTTTATACATCTTGGTACGACCGTTCACGTCATCAGACTTAACGGTGAGCATTTCCTGCAGGGTGTATGCCGCGCCGTATGCTTCCAGCGCCCACACTTCCATCTCCCCGAAGCGCTGACCACCGAACTGTGCCTTACCACCCAGCGGCTGCTGAGTAACCAGGCTGTAAGAACCGGTAGAACGAGCGTGCATCTTGTCGTCGACCAGGTGGTTCAGTTTCAGCATGTACATGTAACCTACGGTTACCGGACGCTCGAACTGTTCACCGGTACGGCCGTCAAACAGCGTAATCTGACCAGACGTTGGCAGACCACCCAGTTGCAGCAGCTCTTTAATTTCAGCTTCTTTCGCACCGTCGAAGACCGGCGTTGCGATTGGCATACCTTTTTTCAGGTTCTCAGCCAGGCGCAGCACTTCTTCATCGCTGAAGGTATTCAGGTCGACTTTCTGACGCACGTCGGTACCCAGATCGTAGGCACGCTGGATGAATTCGCGCAGTTTCGCGACTTCTTCCTGCTGCTTCAGCATGGCGTTAATCTTGTCGCCGATACCTTTCGCAGCCATACCCAGGTGGGTTTCCAGGATCTGACCGATGTTCATACGAGACGGTACGCCCAGCGGGTTCAGTACGATATCTACCGGCGTACCGTTAGCATCGTGCGGCATATCTTCGATCGGGTTGATCTTAGAGATAACACCCTTGTTACCGTGACGACCTGCCATCTTATCACCAGGCTGGATCTGACGTTTAACGGCCAGATACACCTTAACAATCTTCAGCACGCCTGGTGCCAGATCGTCGCCCTGAGTGATTTTGCGGCGTTTCGCTTCGAGTTTTTTCTCGAACTCGTGTTTCAGTTCGTCATACTGCTCAGCCAGCTGTTCCAGCTGATTTTGTTTCTCTTCGTCGGTCAGGCCCAGTTCCAGCCAGCGATCGCGTGGCAGTTTGTCGAGCTTCTCAGCTTCAACGCCACCGGCAACCAGCACCGCATAGATACGGCTGAACAGACCCGCTTCGAGGATCTGCAGTTCTTCAGACAGGTCTTTCTTCGCCTGTTTGAGCTGCATCTCTTCGATTTCCAGCGCACGCTTATCTTTCTCAACGCCGTCACGGGTGAAGACCTGAACGTCGATAACCGTACCGGAAACACCGTTTGGTACGCGCAGAGAAGAGTCTTTAACGTCAGACGCTTTCTCACCGAAGATTGCACGCAGCAGTTTCTCTTCTGGCGTCAGCTGGGTTTCACCTTTAGGCGTAACCTTACCAACCAGAATGTCGCCGCCGGTCACTTCCGCACCGATGTAAACGATACCGGATTCATCCAGTTTGGAGAGCGCAGCTTCACCCACGTTAGGGATGTCAGCGGTGATCTCTTCTGGCCCCAGCTTGGTGTCACGGGACACACATGCCAGTTCCTGAATGTGGATGGTGGTGAAACGATCTTCCTGAACCACACGCTCGGAGACGAGGATGGAGTCTTCGAAGTTGTAACCGTTCCACGGCATGAACGCTACGCGCATGTTCTGACCGAGCGCCAGTTCACCGAGGTCGGTGGACGGGCCGTCTGCCAGCACGTCGCCGCGCTCAACTGGCTCACCCAGAGATACGCAAGGCATCTGGTTGATACAGGTGTTCTGGTTAGAACGGGTGTATTTGGTCAGGTTATAAATGTCGATACCTGCTTCGCCCGGATACATCTCGTCTTCGTTAACTTTGATAACGATACGGGATGCGTCGACGTACTGAACGGTACCGCCACGTTTAGCAACCGCAGTAACACCGGAGTCAACGGCAACAGCACGTTCCATACCGGTACCAACCAGCGGCTTATCAGCGCGCAGAGTTGGAACGGCCTGACGTTGCATGTTCGCACCCATCAATGCACGGTTGGCGTCATCGTGTTCCAGGAACGGGATCAGGGACGCACCGACGGATACCACCTGCTGGGTGGATACGTCCATGTAGTCAACCTGGTCGCGGCTGAACAAGCTGGATTCGCCTTTGCTACGGCAGGTAACCAGATCTTCTACAAAGTGGCCTTCGTCATCCAGGTTGGAGTTCGCCTGAGCGATAACGTAGTTGCCTTCTTCGATAGCAGACAGGTAATGAATTTCGTCGGTTACAACACCGTCGGTCACTTTACGATACGGGGTCTCAAGGAAACCGTATTCGTTCGTCTGTGCGTACACGGACAGGGAGTTGATCAGACCGATGTTTGGACCTTCAGGCGTTTCGATTGGACATACGCGACCGTAGTGAGTCGGGTGTACGTCTCGAACTTCAAAGCCTGCGCGCTCACGGGTCAGACCGCCTGGGCCGAGTGCAGAGATACGACGTTTGTGCGTAATCTCAGACAGCGGGTTGTTCTGGTCCATGAACTGAGACAGCTGGCTTGAACCGAAGAACTCTTTCACTGCTGCAGAAATCGGCTTGGCGTTGATCATATCCTGAGGCATCAGGGTATCCAGATCGCCCAGAGACAGACGCTCTTTCACCGCACGCTCTACACGTACCAGGCCAACGCGGAACTGGTTTTCCGCCATTTCGCCTACGGAACGGATACGACGGTTGCCGAGGTGGTCGATATCATCCACTTCGCCTTTACCGTTACGGATATCGATGAGCTTCTTCATCACTTCGATGATGTCGTCTTTGCTCAGGATACCGGAACCTTCGATCTCATCACGCAGCAGAGAACGGTTGAACTTCATACGACCAACCGCGGACAGATCGTAGCGGTCTTCGGAGAAGAACAGGTTCTCGAACAGGCTTTCCGCCGCTTCGCGAGTTGGTGGCTCACCAGGACGCATCATGCGGTAGATTTCTACCAGCGCACTCAGACGATCGGTGGTTGGGTCGACGCGAATAGTCTCAGAGATATACGCACCGTGATCCAGATCGTTGGTGAACAGCGTTTCGATACGTTTGTGGCCAGACTGGCTCAGCTTAGCCAGCAGATCCAGGCTCAGCTCCATGTTCGCCGGGCAGATCAGCTCACCCGTTGACTCGTCAACGTAATCTTTCGCGGCTACTTTTCCTGCAATGTACTCAACCGGAACTTCGATGAGTTTGATATCATCTTTTTCCAGCTGGCGGATGTGGCGCGCGGTGATACGGCGACCTTTTTCCACATACACTTTGCCGTCGGCTTCGATGTCGAACGACGCGGTCTCACCACGCAGACGTTCCGGCACCAGCTCCATCTGCAGCTTGTTGTCGCGGATTTCAAAGATCACTTTCTCAAAGAACAGGTCCAGGATCTGCTCAGTGGTATAGTTCAGTGCACGCAGAATGATGGTTGCAGGCAGTTTACGACGACGGTCGATACGGACAAACAGGTTGTCTTTAGGATCGAACTCGAAGTCCAGCCATGAACCACGGTAAGGGATGATGCGTGCGTTATACAGTACTTTACCGGAAGAGTGTGTTTTACCTTTATCGCTGTCGAAGAAGACGCCCGGGCTACGATGCAGCTGGGAAACGATAACACGCTCAGTACCGTTGATAACGAAAGTACCGTTGTCAGTCATGAGTGGAATTTCACCCATGTAGACTTCTTGTTCTTTAATGTCTTTTACGGTGCCTTCCGGCGCTTCGCGCTCGTAGATCACCAGACGCAGTTTTACGCGCAGCGGTGCGGAATAGGTCACGCCACGGATCTGACATTCCTGAACGTCAAACACCGGTTCGCCAAGGCGGTAGCTGACGTACTGCAGCTCGGAGTTACCGCTGTAGCTCTGAATCGGGAACACGGAGCGGAAGGCTGCTTCCAGACCGTACTGCCCTTCAGGATCTTGCTCGATAAACTTCTGGAACGAGTCAAGCTGGATAGAAAGGAGATATGGAATGTCCAGAACTTGTGGACGTTTACCAAAATCCTTACGAATACGTTTTTTCTCGGTATAGGAGTAAACCATAGGGTTCCTCAGCTCGCTGACAAGTCGACCCATCTGTCCGACGAAGGGACAGTTTGTGCAACACCATTTTGTGGACCGGAAAATTGAATACTTTCCGCAATACCTGTTGCTATCACGCTTAAATCATTTCGTCGCGATTTACACAGAGCGAGCACCCTGTCGCAATATATTAAGTCGTCGATAGAAACATGCATTGTCAGGACAATCAGCAGTCAAACAGTGTGAAATGCTACTGATGCCTTACAGCGCAAAAAGGCTGGTGACTAAAAAGTCACCAGCCATCAGCCTAATGACTTAGGCTGCAACCAGAAAAGTTGGCTTATTTAACTTCAACTTCAGCGCCAGCTTCTTCCAGAGATTTTTTCAGTGCTTCTGCGTCGTCTTTGCTCACGCCTTCTTTCAGCGCAGCTGGAGCAGATTCTACCAGGTCTTTAGCTTCTTTCAGACCCAGGCCAGTTGCGCCACGTACTGCTTTGATAACAGCAACTTTGTTAGCGCCAGCAGCTTTCAGAATTACGTCGAATTCAGTTTTTTCTTCAGCAGCTTCAGCCGGGCCCGCAGCTACAGCTACAGCAGCAGTAGCAGAAACACCGAATTTTTCTTCCATTGCAGAAACCAGCTCTACAACGTCCATTACGGACATAGCTGCTACTGCTTCAATGATTTGATCTTTAGTGATAGACATTTAAATTGTTCCTGAAAATCAGAATAAGTTTATACGTAAGCAAATGCTTTATAAAGATAACTGCGATTAAGCAGCTTCTTTCGCATCGCGAACAGCAGCCAGAGTGCGAACCAGTTTGCCAGCCGAAGCTTCTTTCATGGTTGCCATCAGGCGTGCAATTGCTTCTTCGTAGGTCGGCAGGGTTGCCAGGCGATCGATGTTCGATGCCGTGATCAACTCACCTTCAAAGGCTGCAGCTTTGACCTCAAATTTTGCATTCGCTTTCGCGAACTCTTTGAACAGACGAGCAGCAGCGCCCGGGTGTTCCATAGAGTATGCAATCAGGGTCGGACCAACAAACGTGTCTTTCAGGCACTCGAACTGAGTACCTTCAACTACGCGACGCAGCAGGGTGTTACGAACAACACGCATGTATACGCCAGCTTCACGACCTGCTTTACGCAGTTCAGTCATTTTGTCTACAGTAACGCCACGGGAATCCGCAACTACTGCAGACAGCGCGCCTTTGGCTACTTCGCTGACTTCAGCAACAATCGCTTGTTTGTCTTGAAGATTTAAAGCCATTAGCTTTGCTCCTGGATGTTTGCCGGAACTCATGTTCCGGAACTCACTTCACTCTTCCCAACGGAAAGAGCGTCTTAATACGGTGAGCAGAAACAAGCCAGAGTATCCAAAAATAATCTTAGCGTTCTGTCACCGTCTACGCAGGGGATTAAGTCTCTTGCGAAACACCTGCGGTCTTCGACGGAGGCCTGGATTAGGCCAGGCTCCAACGAACAAATCTTTTAGCCGCTAACTTTCGTTAGCAAACGTGGGGGTAAGATTGTAGACAAAATCACCGCCCACGTAAAGGCATTAGTTTGCAGCAGCGCTCAGGCCAGCCTGGTCAACTGCAACACCTGCACCCATGGTGGTGGAGATGCTAACTTTCTTGATGTACACGCCTTTTGCCTGAGTTGGTTTTGCTTTTTTCAGCGCAACCAGCAGAGCTTCCAGGTTTTCTTTCAGTTTGTCAGCGTCAAAGTCCACTTTACCGATGGTGGTGTGGATGATGCCGTTTTTGTCGTTACGATAACGAACCTGACCTGCTTTAGCGTTCTTAACCGCTTCAGCAACGTTAGGAGTTACAGTACCAACTTTCGGGTTTGGCATCAGGCCGCGTGGACCCAGAACCTGGCCGAGCTGGCCAACAACGCGCATTGCATCTGGAGAAGCAATAACAACGTCAAAGTTCATTTCGCCTTTCTTGATCTGATCAGCCAGATCTTCCATACCTACCAGTTCAGCGCCAGCAGCTTTAGCAGCTTCAGCGTTTGCACCCTGAGCAAATACAGCTACACGTACGGAACGGCCAGTACCGTGTGGCAGTACAGTTGCGCCACGAACGTTCTGATCGGATTTACGCGCGTCGATGCCGAGGTTAACGGCAACGTCAACGCTTTCAACGAACTTAGCAGTTGCCAGTTCTTTCAGCAGAGCGATAGCTTCGTTGATGTCGTACTGTTTGGTCGCATCAACTTTGTCACGGATCACGGACATGCGCTTGGTCAGTTTAGCCATTTCTTAGTCCTCCACTACCAGGCCCATGGAACGTGCAGTACCTTCGATTGAGCGAGTCATCGCTTCAATGTCGGCACCAGTCATGTCGGCAGCTTTGGTCTGCGCGATTTCCTGCAGCTGAGCGCGGGAAATTTTACCCACTTTGTCTTTGTTCGGTTTACCGGAACCAGACTTGATACCAGCCGCTTTCTTCAGCAGAACTGCTGCTGGAGGGGTTTTGGTAACGAAAGTGAAAGAACGGTCAGCGTAAACAGTGATTACGACTGGGATTGGCAGACCTTTTTCCAGGGATTCGGTTTTGGCGTTGAACGCTTTACAGAATTCCATGATGTTCACACCCTGCTGACCCAGAGCTGGACCAACTGGTGGACTTGGGTTCGCCATACCAGCTGCAACCTGCAGCTTGACGTAGGCTTGTACTTTCTTAGCCATTCTAAAATCCTCTGATTGGGTGATAGCGCCTCAGGGAGGCTCCCCGTGAATAAAATTCGTTTTACGGGCCGGGGCCCATAAAAACAAAAGGCGCGAAATTGTATTCCAATCTCGCGCCCTGTGCAACGATTAAATCGCCGCTTTTTTGATCGCTGCTTAGGCTTTTTCGACCTGCGCAAAGTCCAGCTCTACCGGGGTCGCGCGACCGAAGATAGAAACAGAAACTTTCAGGCGGGACTTCTCGTAGTCCACTTCTTCAACGACGCCATTAAAGTCAGCAAACGGACCGTCGCTAACACGGACCATTTCACCCGGTTCAAACAGCGTTTTAGGACGCGGCTTATCACCCACCTGCTGCAGGCGGTTCATAATCGCATCAACTTCTTTGTCGCTGATTGGCGCCGGACGGTCAGACGTGCCGCCGATAAAGCCCATCACGCGCGGTACGCTGCGCACCAGGTGCCAGCTCGCGTCGTTCATCACCATCTGAACCAGCACGTAACCCGGGAAGAATTTACGCTCGCTTTTGCGACGTTGGCCGCCACGGATCTCAACCACTTCTTCGGTCGGAACCATAACTTCGCCAAATAACTCTTCCATGTTGTGTAATTTGATATGCTCACGCAGCGACGTTGCTACGCGGCCTTCAAAACCGGAAAACGCCTGAACGACGTACCAACGCTTTTTAGGGGCTTCAGACATCTTAGAACCTCAGGCCAGTAATAAAGGAAACCAGGCGAACCAGAATACCATCCAGTCCCCACAGGATCAGTGACATTACAGCGGTAACCGCCGCTACGATCAGCGTGGTGTGCAATGTTTCCTGGCGAGTCGGCCAAATGACCTTACGGACTTCGGTACGCGCTTCACGTGCAAAAGCAACGGTTGCTTTACCTTTAGTCGTCAACAGCGCGACACCGCCCGCTGCAGCAATCAGAATCACCACTGCCAGCGCGCGGAGCGGCAGCATCATGTCACGATAAAGATAGTTGCCAACGATTGCCACAATCAGCAGCACGGCAACAGCGACCCACTTCATCGCTTCCAGGCCGCGCCCGCTCCCTTGAGCTTCGGTATTCGCACTCATAAACCAACCTGTCAGAAGAATTCTACAAATAATTTCACCCCGCGATTGCGAGGCGAGCCAAATCGAAATAATCCCTTTAGGGATTATACGCTCTCTGCAGAGCCTGTCTCAGCAATGATTATGACAAAAATAATCACTGATGAGCCAGGTTCTGATGTGAAAGCGTGCAAAAAGGGCATCAAATGATGCCCTTTTCATGCGCATTGCGTCAAATGTTATCAGCGATTAGCCGAGAACTTTAGCAACCACGCCCGCGCCAACGGTACGGCCACCTTCACGGATTGCGAAACGCAGACCGTCGTCCATCGCGATTGGGTGGATCAGAGTCACAACCATCTTGATGTTGTCGCCTGGCATTACCATCTCAACGCCTTCTGGCAGTTCGATGGTACCGGTCACGTCAGTTGTACGG